>DLNM01000057.1 GCA_002479485.1 Firmicutes bacterium UBA7510
TTAGCTTTATTTTATTTATTTTGTTTTTCCTAATGCTTCTAGTAAATCCTTTGATTTTCTTGTATCACCTATTAGTATAGCTCCTACAAGTACATCATCCTTATAAAATAACTTTTGATATGCATTATTTTCAGCATCCTTTTCCTCTTTTGAATCATAATGTTCATTTGGATTACTGCCAACGTTACCCACTGAAAATATGCTTGTATTAAATATATTAGAAGTAGTTGAAGGAACAATTGAGCTATAAATACTTTCATCTCCAACTGCATTAATGCCTGCTGTTTTTCCTTGTTCTATAGCCTCGCTCCACAGTGCATAATTTATACTATTAAACTCACAGCAATCACCACAAGCATATATATCATCTATGTTAGTTTTCATTTTATCATCAACTACGATTGCTCTATTTATATTTATTCCTACATCAGCTGCTATTTTAACATTTGCTCTAATACCAGCTGAAACTACAACTAACTCTGCTGCCAATTCTTTTCCGGATTTTAATTTTAATCCTGTTACTTTATCATCACCAGTAATTTCATTTACTGAATCATCCATTACTAATTTAACACCATTATCTAGTATTATATTTTCTAGGATTTTAGAAGCTGTTTCATCTAATTGTCTAGGTAAAATTCTACTTGCTAATTCAACTACTGTTACATCAAGTCCTAATTTTCTAAGTTCCCAAGCAGTTTCAAGTCCTAACACTCCGCCGCCTACTACAGTAGCTTTATTAACTTTTTTTGCATAATCCCTTATATCAGTAGCATCTTTAAGATATCTTAAAGTAAATACACCTTCTTTATCATTGCCTGTTATAGGTGGCATAAAACACTCAGCACCAATTGCAATTATTAGTTTATCATACTCTTTTATTAACCCTGAATCTAATAGAACAGTTTTTTCTCTGCTATTTATTTCTACTACGTGTTTATCTAGCATAACTTCAATGTTATTTGCTTTAAACCAGTCATAATCTTTCATAAATATATTATTATAGTCAAAATCTTGACCTAACATTTTTGAAAGCTGTGGTCTATAGTAACCATATACTGGTTCTTTTGAAATCAAAGTGATATCACACATTTTATTTCTTTTTTTAATCTCTTCGATTGCTGTCATACCAGCAGCACTAGCGCCTATTACTATAAATTTTTGATAATCATTAGATGAAAAGTTTACTTCACTTTTCTCTAATCTTATAAAATAATTAGAATCTACACCGCAGACAGGGCATATTGCAGGAACTTCACTGCTTTTAATTATTTCTCCACATACAGTACATTTCCACTCGTAAATATTATCAGTAATTATCATACTTACCTCCCCATGTTTATTTTACACTACCTGTAACAATTGCATTTCCAAACTCTTTTCCAAATTCATATGCCTCTGCAAGTTGACTCTCAGAAGGCTTAAATCTAATTTTAAACCCATCCTTAAATGTTTTCATTTTTAATTGTTTTAGTCTTTCCATAATATCAGGCACAGCCTCTCCACTCCAACCGTAAGAACCAAAGGCTGATGCAATCTTGCCTTTATGAATAGCAGAATACATATCAGTTAAAACATCCCATATTGGTTTAAGTGCTTCTCCAAGAATAGTTGATGAACCAAACATAATACCGTCTGCCCAATATATTTCATTTAATACTTCAGTTTTATCTGCTGTTACTAAATCAAATAGCTTAACATTTACTCCTTGTTCTTCAATTCCTTTTTTAATATTTATAGCTAATTCTTCAGTATATCCATAAGCTGATACATAAGGAATTACAACTGTTTTGCATGTATTTGGATTTTCTTCTGTTGAATATTTTTTCGACAGATTAATAATTTTCCAAGGATCCTCATCTAAAACAGGTCCGTGACCTGGACACACCATGTCAATTGGCAAATTTTCTATTTTTTCAATAGCTGCTAAAAAATGAGATTTAAACGGAGCTAAAATCATATTGTAGTAGTATGTAAATGCATCTAAATAGTCATCTTGATTTTTAATAGTGCTTTGTAACACTGTATCCAAGCTATAGTGTGATCCAAATGAATCACATGAAAATAAAATCTTATCCTCTACTAAATAAGTATACATAGAATCAGGCCAATGCAAGAACTTTGCATCAATAAATTTCAGTGTTTTATCACCAAGTGATAACCCATCATTATTCTTAACCTCTAAGTATTTAAATTCTCTGTTACAAATGTGCTTTAGAAAGTCTATTGCCGTTCTTGAGCCCATTATTGTTATATTAGGATTTAATTCAAGTAATTTTTCTATAGAGCCAGCATGGTCTGGTTCAGTATGATTAACGATTATATATTCAATGTCTTCAATTTTAGTAATTTCTTTTAGCTTATTTATATACTCGTCAAAAAATTTAACCTTTACAGTTTCAATAAGTACTGTTTTATTACTTCCTTTAATACAATATGAATTGTAAGTCGTACCAAACTTAGTATACATTATTATGTCAAATACTCTTAAATTTGGATCTAAACTTCCAACCCAATAAACATTTTCTTTTAATTTTAGTGAATTCATTTTATTATCCCCTTAATAAATTATATTGCTATATTTACCCTTTTTAATAAATTTTAAACATGTAAACATAGCTCTAATATTGTTTGATAATATTATAACATAATATTCTTTAATAATGCTAAAAAATAATATTGTTTAATAATATTACCATTAATATTTTTGATTTGAAAATAAAAAGCAAATACGTTGAATGGTCTATCTGATGTTTTCGGTGTAATGAAAACGTCATTAAGAAAATGAAGGAGTTCATCAATACAAAAAAGAGCTACCGGAGAACTTCCAATAGCCCTATCTTAGTACCTTTACTTAAAACATAAACTCCTATTCAATTATTATGGCAATACTTTAAATGATTTTAATATTATAACTGGAGGTTTACACTTCTCCTTGACTTGATATTCTATCTCCAAAATATCACCAATTTTAAAGTTTTCTTTTTTCAACCTATCATCAAGTTCAATGTTGTACATATGATATGTAACTTCACCAGATATAACCTCAGCAACATATATATAATTGGCACTAATATTCTTAATAACTACTTGCATTTTTATGTATGTATCATCATCTGTTTTTTTTGTATTACTGCAACCAGTAATAAGTAATATAGACACAATTAATAGGAAAGATATCCACTTTTTCATTTGAGATATAAAGCACAATCAATATATTGCATATCTATGAATACTTTCTTCGATCCCCAGACATCAACCATTATTACTGTGGTATATGTTGCTGTTTCATTTAGTTGTGTATCAGAATTCATTATTGATGCTGATGATGGATTTATACCATAATATTCTCTTATACCATATGCTACTCCCCAATGTTCACGATATTTACTTCCACCAGTAAGACCTAGCATTGCAACTCCTTTATTTAAAGAATAACTAGATCTAAAATATGCAGTACTGACAAATCCTTGATCATTCAAATAACTGTTTAATCCATTTACAGCATCCGATATTGTCGATCCGGGTACTGCTCCATCAATATAAGGAACCAAATGCTCAATAAATGATATGCCATTTGATGATTCTAATGAAGATGGAACATAGTAATTATTTGTATATTTATCATGATACATTAAAAGCATAGCTGCTGCAGTAGAGCCACAAATTCCATCTGGATTGTAGCTATAATTTGGTATAAGCGAATAACCTGGAGCATAGAAATCAGAGTATGTATTATTTAAACTCTGAGACTTATCCATAGACATATCATTAAAATATTCTTTATAGCTAGTTTCATATCTACTTTCGAAGGTTTGAATATCTTGCTTATTTCCAAATTCATCTGTATACCCTGTTGAATCTTTAATGTAATATTCTAATGGTCCTCCGTAATATACTTTTCCTACTGAAGTGCTTATAAAACTTGCAACTTTATCTTCAGAAAACTCAATTGGTAATCCTGATACATTGTCGATAATCATATATCCTGTCGGACTAAATTCTAAATAGGTGGCTACAGAAAAATTAGTGTCTGAATACAACTCCACAACTTTAACTATATTTTTATCTTTTACCTCCATAAACTTCGATACGTATTCTTTGTCAAATGACTTATTCAATTCATTAGCATTAACGTTTGTCGGTAAAACAAATGACATAGTCATAAAGAAACATATAAATATGCCTAAAAATTTGAATTTAAATTTCATACAACTTCCTCCTTAGGTTTTATTTATTATAATTCTTTGTCTACAATCTTCTTTCCCCAAAGAAGATTTTCTTATTTGCAAAGTCGGGGAACTACGCAAATAATATAAGTTAAGAAATTATAAACTACTTTTTTACTATTATGTTAAGTTTATAATATATTATCACAAATATTTCCTTCGTGCCAAAAGATGGCGAAAATAATATGTTTTTTGCCAAAATTAGTTGTATATCGTATTTTGGGGTAAAAATAATATTTAAAAAACAAATTTATTCTACATTTTACTTTTAAAAATATTTATATAAAATCATCAAAAAATAAAAAAACTATGCATTATAATACATAGTTTAATTTTTTATAACATATTTTTATATCTATAATCTAATACTGGTATAAAGCTTTCCTTTATATTTCTAGGGCTAACCCATTTAAGCATGTTTATGATAGTTCCTGCTTTGTCATTAGTTCCTGATGCCTTTGAGCCTCCAAACGGATTTTGACCAACTACAGAGCCTGTGCTCTTATCATTAATATATAGATTACCTGCTGAGAATTTAAGTAAATCTTCAGCTCTATTAATGATATTTCTGTCACTTGCCCAAACAGAACCAGTTAATGCGTATTTGCTCGAATTAGCACATTCCTCTAATATCTCTTCAAATTTATCATCTTCATATACATATACTGTTAATACAGGTCCAAATATTTCTTCCTTCATAGTTTTAAAGCCAAGATCTGTTGTAAGTATAACTGTTGGCTCAACAAAGTATCCTATGCTATCATCACACTTGCCACCAAATATTATTTCAGCTTTATCTGAATTTTTAGCATAATCAATATATGAGCTTATTTTAGTAAATGATTTGTTATCTATAACAGCAGCCATAAGGTTTTCTCTGCACTCAGCATCTCCAACCTTTATTGTTGACATTTCACTTATTAATTTTTCCTTTAAAGTTGGCCATATGCTTTGTGGTATATAGGCTCTTGATGTTGCAGAGCATTTTTGTCCTTGATACTCGTATGCTCCTCTAATAAGTGCTGCAACAACTTCATCTACATTAGCTGAATTGTGAATCATACTAAAGTTTTTACCACCAGTTTCTCCTACTAATCTAGGATAGCTATTGTATTTGTCTATATTTTTACCAACTGTAGTCCACATGCTGTTAAAAACTTCTGTAGAGCCTGTGAAATGAACACCAGCTAAATCTTCATTTGACATTACAATATCACTTATCATAGATGCATTACCTGGTATAAAGTTAATAACTCCATCTGGTAATCCAGCTGCCTGTAA
The DNA here is from genome assembly GCA_002479485.1 of Firmicutes bacterium UBA7510. Lineage (GTDB taxonomy): Bacteria > Bacillota > Clostridia > Tissierellales > Sedimentibacteraceae > UBA1535. The sequence goes on from DLNM01000057.1 coordinate 5,511, forward strand.
AAGTTTTAAAACTATATATGATGAATATACAGCTGATGATGCGGGTTTCCAAACTACAGTATTTCCTGCTACTGCTGGAGCCGAAACTAAATTTGCTGCAATAGCTGTGAAGTTAAATGGTGTTACTGCATAAACAAATCCATCTAATGGTCTATATTCAACTCTATTAACACTATCAAAAGAGTTCACTGGCTGCATTTCGTATAAATCACATAAAGATTTACAGATTGCATTTAAAAAATCTATTAGTTCACAAGCGGAATCAATTTCAGCTTGATGGAAGGTTTTACTTTGACATAACATTGTAGCTGCGTTTAATGTAGATCTCCATGTAGTTGAGGCAAGTTTAGCTGCTTTCATAAATATCATCATTCTTCTGTCATAAGACATACTTTGCCATTCATTTTTAGCGTCCATAGCAGCTTTAATTGCAAGCTTAACTTCATTTTCTGAAGCAATATGATAATATCCAATAGATTTATTTTTATCATGTGGAATTATACATTTTGCAGTTTTGTTAGTTCTAATTTCCTTTCCACCTATAATTATAGGAATCTCTAAATTTCCATTTTTTAATTCTGCTAATTTATTTTCTAATTCTTGTCTTTCTATACTACCAATATTATATTCTAAAATTGGTTCATTTTTAAATTCTTCAACTTTAAAAATTGCGTTATTCATCTATACCTCCATGCGACTTTTTGCGCAAAATATTTAGAAACATATTTGCATGAAGTTAGGATATATTTTATTGTTATACCCATTCTCCAATTATTCAATTGAAGAAAGCAAAAGCACAGTAGATGTGTCAACGACACACTCATTTTTTAATAATCTATCATGAAATTTTGTGATATAATCAGGCGTTAATGTTCTTATCTTTAATATAATGCACCATTCACCAGTTGCTCTATGACATTCTTCAATTATGACATTTTCTATTTTTATACTATTTATGTCATTCATAAGCTTATAAAAATCAGTGGTTTTTACCTTTAAAGATATATACGCACTAATGCTATATCCAAGCTTACTCCAGTTTATTTTTGTTCTATAACCCTCAATAATGCCTTGCTGCTCTAATTTAGCTATACGCTGATGTATTGCGGGTCTTGACATGTTTAGTTTTTTTGATATTTCCTCATGAGTGATACGCCCATTTTTCTGTAAAATGTTAAGTATCTGTTTATCTAAATTATCCATAATGATTAACATCCTTTTTTAAGTTATAACTTGATTATATTTTAATGCATTCTTTCTATTATGTCAATAATATTATTTGTTTTACTACTATGTGTAACTATATTTATCCGATTAATTACTATATGTTGTTATAAATTAAATTAATATTATTTTGTCACATGATGTCGAACGAAAAATAGCAATTTATAGATATATTTATATTTTTTTGTAGTTTATGAAATCATTTTATATTAAAATAAGGTATGAGCATAAAAAATAAAATATTAAATGGATTTGAAAAATTTCTAAATAATAATCTAGAGAATATTACAGAGGACGAGTTAGAAATTGCCTTATACGGAATGGAGGTTATTTATTCTTTAGTAACAAAAATATTAATATTCTTTTTAATAAGTTTAATACTAAAATGTCATAAGGAATTTTTAATCGTTATGCTAATTTTGGCAACAATAAGATCTACATCATTTGGATTTCATGCAGATAAAGAAATTAGCTGTTACATATCAAGTTTTTTAGTCATATTTGGAACTATTTACATAGCAAAAAATTATAGTTTCAATCTTATATTTATAGCAATTACTTGTTCTATATCAATAATTGCAACAATATTATTTGCACCAGCTGACACAGAAAAAAGACCTCTTCTAAATAAGAATACGAGGTCAATTTTAAAGCTTTGTTCATTTATTACAGCTTTGTTTTTTTCATTTATAGCAATTAATAATGTTGGATTTATGTCTAATGCTATTGTCTGTATCCTGATAATAAATTCCATAAACATATCTCCAATATTATATAAAATTTTTAAAAGGAGATACAAAAATTATGAGTACTATTAAAAAAGATTTAGCAAACAAACTATTAAAAATTACAACAGGATTATCAAAAAGTTCAACAGTGATGACACCATTGGCTTTCTGGAATGAGCCAAAGCTTCCTAAATCTTTGTTAAAGAAGTAGGTTCATAAGTAATATGTAGCTCGTGTATGAAGAGACCATCTTCTACTTTTGTTAGAAGGTCAAGCTCTTCATATTTTTGTACTATTTCATCAACTATATGAAGACCAAAGCCTCTTCCTTCCCCTTTAGATGAGTATCCCTTTTTAAATATTTTATTTGTATCAATGTTTAAATCCTTAATTGAATTCATTATACTTATAATAATACCGTATTCTTTTTTAAAAATAGACAAAGATATATAAGGTTCTTCTGATTGAGAAGCAGCATCTATAGCATTATCAAGAAAAACTCCCATGATGTTACACATATCCTCAGAAGGAATTATTGTATCTTCTAAGTCCTCATCAATGATTGTTTCAAACTCTATATTTTTCTTTTCCATCATGGCTACTTTAAATACCAGTAAAGCCTTTAGCCCACTTTCCTTTATACTGCTGAGTTGTTCGCTGTCTATGCTATTTGTGCCTACGATTTTCGTCAGATACAACTTTGCCTTCTCCAACTCACCACTTGATATGTATCCCGATAACACTGTAAGCTGATTGCCATGCTCATGCGCAATTTTACGTTGATTTTCTATTGAATCTTGTAAAACTTCATTATATACACTTAATTTTTCATTATATTCATTAGATATCTTTATCACTTTTTCTTTATCTATTATAACGCTAGTGCTATATAACAATAGTCCTACTGATAGAATAGAACAAGTATACGAAACTATGGATATGTATTGCAAGTGTGGTAATGTAGCAATATAATGCCATATATAAAATTCAACGCATATTCTTATAACCTGTAGTGTAGCTATTGTAAAAAGTAATATTTGTGTAAATCTACTCAAATTCCCACCAAATAAAACTCTATCTTTTTTAATTTTAAAAAACATTGCTATCATCATGACTAACAAAATATTTAATAAATTATATAAAATATAATAATATGTATCTCTCATTACATGTATCATTTCAATCTTTAATATAAAAATGAATACAAATGATAAAAATGTATCTACCATCCCATAAATACATAAGGTTACAATGACTCTTAATAATTTCCATGCAAAGTTCAGTTTATAAATAAGTTGACATAAAACAATTGTCGTTATTACTATAATTATCATTTTAAAAGATAAAGGAGTTAAATAGTTTGCTGTTATTATAAAGGCAATTGATATTGTTATAATTATAATCCATCTATATATAGTAAATTTTAATAAATCTTCTTTATTACCCATACTATAAATTAAAAATACATTTAATAATGCATATATAATACAATTTACAAATTTAATTATTTCTAAAGTCAGAACATTCACCCCCTATTTAAAAAAAGCAGATAAATTTCATTACACATTATGCAAAAAAACTATCTGCTCATTCATTATTCTGTATATTCTTTTGCTTTCTCTTCGCCTCTTAATACTCTTAATACTCCAAAGGTTAAGGATTCCATTTCATTTTCACCCGGAATTATTTCAACTGGAGCTATAAACTTAACTCTTTCTACTATCCAGTCAGTTAACATTTTAGAATACGCAATACCACCTGTTAAAACAATTCTATCAACATTACCAGACAATGCAACTGATAACTCACCAATTGATTTGGCTATTTGATACGCCATAGTTTCATACATCAGTTTTGCCTTTTCGTCACCATTTTCTATTCTTTTTTCTACTTCTCGCGCATCAATAGTTCCAAGATGTCCTTTTAAGCCTGCTTCACCTCTTAGTTTTTTCTTCATTTCATCTTTTGTATATTTTCCTGAAGAAACATACTTAAATAAATCTTTAACAGCAACTCTTCCTGAACGTTCTGGAGAAAAAGGTCCCTCATCATCAGATACAATATCTACCATTTTGCCACCACTGTGTGCTGTAAGTGATATTCCGCCTCCTAGATGAGCCACTACTAAATTACAATCTTTATACTCTTTGCCTAGTTTTTTTGCTGTTTTTAGAGCTGCTGCTCTCATATTTAATGCGTGAGTTAAGCTAACTCTATCTACCTCTGGTAAGCCTGTGTGTCTTGCAATATCTATAAGCTCATCAACAGCAATAGAATCATATATGTATGAGTTTATACTTAGTTCTTTTGACATTTCATAAGCTATAAGTGCCGCTAAGTTGGAAGCATGTTCAAGAACTGGTCTGTTCATAAGTCTATCTACCATTACTTCATTTACTAGGTATGCTCCGGATTTAACTGGTGGTAAAAGCCCACCTCTACCTACTATAGCTGAGAGCTCTTTAGGATCAACATTATGATTTTCTAAAAATCTCATAACTGCATTTTTCCTAAATTCAAATTGATCTTGTATTCTATTAAATTCTGCCAATTCACTATCTTTATGCAATATACTTTCCACAAACATTGGTTTTTCATCTTCATATACTGCAATTTTTGTAGAAGTTGACCCTGGATTTATTGATAAAATCTTGTACATAAATTTCCTCCGTTACACCGCTTTGCGGTATCTAAAAATTTCATAGAGTGAAATGTTTTTTTATTTCACTCTTCCTACTTTATATTATTTTGTGCAACTAAAGCACCTAATAAAATTGAGTAATATTTTGAATCATATGAATCAGCTCTTGAAACTAAAACTACAGGAGCGCTTGCTCCAACTATAATTCCAGCACTTAATGCATTACCGAAGTAAGTCATAGTTTTTCCTATGCCATTGCCCATTTCAATATTTGGAACAAGAAGTATATCAGCATCACCCGCAACAGGACTGTTGTATTTTTTGATTTCAGCTGCTTCTTTAGATATAGCAAGATCAAAGGATATTGGACCCTCAACTATCACGCCATCTGCGAATTCTCCTGCTTCACACATTTTTTTAAGAGCATCGCCATCTACAGTTGGCGGCATTTTAGGATTCAATTTTTCCTTAGCAGCTAAGCAAGCTACCTTTATTTCTTTATAATTTAATGCCTTAAGAACATCAACTGCATTTTCTAATATATGCTTTTTGCCTTCTAAATCTGGATATGTCATTATGCCACCATCTGTTAGATATAAAAGCTTATGATATTCTGGCACATCATAAGCCATAACGTGGCTTAATGTTTTTCCTGTTGTAAGTCCATATTCTTTATTTAGTACCTGTTTAACTAAAATTGATGTATCAATTAATCCTTTTATTAAGAAATCAGCCTTACCTTCACGAACCATCTTTACTGCCATTTCTGCTGATTTTTCTAAGCTATCCGAGTTTACTAGCTCATAGTTGTCAATATTAATGTTAGCATTATTAGCTATTTCTTTTATTTTTTGTACATCTCCAATTAAAACTGGAATAGCAATATTATTTTTATATGCATCATCTACTGCTATTAAAACATTTTCCTCTTCAGCAGCAACAACTGCAAGTCTCATTTTTTTATCGCTATGAAGCAAGTTTTCAATATCTTTTAATTTCAATTATTCCACCTCTTTATATTTTTCAATTATTTCAAGTAATCTTTCTTCATTTAATGCTATATATGCCTCATCATCTATTTTAAGCATTGGTATTCCAACTATAGCTCTACCTCTAATACCTCTATACACATCATGAGTATCTCTTATTTTTAGAAATTCTTTTAAATTTTTCATGTTTGCTGTAATATCTACATATGTAAACTTGAAGTTATTTTGTTCAAGAAACTCCTTTGCCGGTCCGCAATCAGGACAATGCTGACTACCATAAAGCACCCTATTATCTTTCATAATCTCAATTCTCCTTTTATATATGCTCAACTATGTTGAAGTCATTATAGCCTCAACTACGTTGAGCCATTTAAATTTATATATGCATCTAGAGGCAAAATAAATTTTGCCTCTAGATATTATATATTTATTACTATTTTATAAGATCAACTAATTGACCATTTTTAAGTCCAGCTGCATTTCCTTCCTCTATATCAACATGGAACTCTAAAGCATATGTATCATGAACCCTTACTAATACATTATCAAATACTAATCCTCTTTGTCCTTCAACTGGAACTTTTACTAAATCTTTATCATTTACTCCATATTCAGCCGCATCTGAAGTATGCATATGAATATGTCTTGAAGCAGCTATAACACCATTCGGTATTTCAACCTCTCCTTTAGGTCCTACTAATTTAATTCCAGGAGTTCCCTCTAGCATTCCAGAATCTCTAACTGGTATATCCCCTAATCCTAAAGTTATTCCGTCGCTAAAAGATAATTCTACTTGTGATACTTTTCTTACCGGTCCTAATACTCTAACACCACTTATAGTTCTTTTTGGCCCAACTAAATCAACCTTCTCATCACATGCATATTGACCAGGTTGTCCTAAATCCTTAATTGGCGTTAACTGATGTCCCTCACCAAAAAGTATATCCACATCCTTTTGTGAAAGGTGCACGTGTTTATTAGACAATCCTACTGGTATTTTTTTGCTCATTTTGTATCTCCTTTTTTAGTATTACATTTTATTTAATTTACCAATAAAATTATAAGATAAAAATGCTTTTTTTTCAACATAAATATTTTAAAATAAGAATTATGATAATATTATTAAAAAATATAGGCAGAATAAAATTTGTTTTATTCTGCCTACACACTAGGTCGATAAATTACTATTTATTTTCTATTTTCTTTTTAGAAAATGATTTATAAAGGTTGTAAGCTATATTTATTGCTGATAGGATTATAAAGTAGTAGGATATATATAGTCCCATTTGACTTTGAAACACTATTCTATGCATTGCATAAAATAACACAGCAGCTAATAAATAAATAATAACTTTTTTATTAATAAAAATATTACCAATGATGTCACTAGTTTTTTTATGTACTTTTTTATCTAAATTTTCAATATCCTTATATTCATACGCTTCAGATAATAGTGAATTTTTATCCGCAAAGCTATATAAATCATCTAAATTTATTAATTCAACACTTATTTTATCTTTATACTTTTCAAACATTTCCTTAGCTTCTTCACTTAAGTCATTTAACGTAATAACTATAGAATTTTTAGCTCTTTCATCAATTAGCATAGTCAACAAATTTCTTATATCTATTTTCTCTATACATGTATCTTCGTAAAATTTCATGAGATATACATATACTGTTTCTCCATTTTTTACAGCGCTATAGCAATATTCTTTGATTTTACGTATATCTTTATAGCGATACTGATTTAAATAAAGCATAATAAAATTTTCAAATTCATTATAGTCAGAATAAAATATTTTCTTTTTAAATTTTTCTTTTTTTATTCTTTGCGATAATTTTTCCTTACCAATTTTAATTTTTTTATCAATTGTAACCTTGTTCAATAATGTTAAAATTAAAAACAATTGAAGTCCTATAATTATAGAAAAAATCAAGTCATTAGTATATAAATATAATGCAGTAAGTACAATCATAGTTAATATTGTTTTTACTAATGCTATATCTAATCTAAATCCCATATATTTTCTAGTTTTCAATGTTTCCTCGATGTATAATCTTTTTAAAAATTTATCATCCATATTAATCATGAAAAAACACCTCCTATCAGCATTATTTCCCAAAGCAGAAAAATTTATTCATGGAAAATTATTATAATGTATAACTTATAAATAAAAATAAACCATACCAATTTATATTTGGTATGGCCAATTTTTTGATTACTTAATTTCCATTTACTGCTTTTTCTAACTTATCAAGGTGTTTAATTGGATAATAACATAAAAGCTCTTTAAACTGCTCTACTGTTAAATTCTCCGCAGTCGTATAAATCTTTATTTTTTCGTCTAAACTTGCATCTATAAAATCACTCTTAATTTCTTCAAAACTTTTTTGCATCAAACATATCTCCTCTCAACTGTTATATATTTAATATTATTTTAATATTGTTAGTAATATTATCTATTTTTTATTTATTATTATTCACTTATATAAATTTAAAAAAATTTCATGACAAATCTAGTGACGAAGTTATGCACAATATTTCTACATCCAACGAAGTAGGATTATAGCATCTATGTGGTAAATTAGCGTCTATATAAATACTGTCTCCAGTTTGTAAAATTTCATTGGAATTGCTAAACTCTATTAACAATGTTCCTTTTTTAACAACGATACATTTATGGCATTTTAAAACATTAAAATCTTTATTATCCCGCTCACTTGATTGTAAGGTTATTTCATATACATAAAATTCAGGCTTGATTCCATCATTTTCACTAAGTTGTGTTAGAAAGTTAATATTAGCTTTATTTTCAGAAATTATAGTTTTTCGATGCTCTTTTCTAGTAATAATCATTTTATTATTTTGCTCTTCTAAAAAATAATACAAGGACACATTTAAAGCATTACTAATTTTATTAAGAGCACTTAAGGAAGGTTCGATTTTATTTCTTTCCACCTGCGATATGTAGCTTGCTGTAAATCCAGTAAGACTAGCAAGTTTTTCAATAGTAAAATCTTTTTCTTTTCTAAGAAGCCTAATTTTATTACCGTTCATATTAACCTCCATAGTATGAAATGTTTTTTTCACACTATTACCCTAATTTTAACTATTATCATCTATTAATTCTACTTCAAAAAACAAAAAAAGGCAATAAAAAAAGAAGAGACAAGGAGAAACCTCTCTTCTCCTTTACTCTTCTTACAATCTTTTTTACAATGTTCCTGCTTCTTTTCTTTCTAGGTAGTCATCGTATGTCATAAGTCTATCTATCATACCGTCTTCAGTAAATTCTATAATTCTATCAGCAATTGTTTGAATCAACTGGTGGTCATGAGATGAAAATAGAATAACCTCTTTAAAATCTATTAATCCGTTATTTAAAGCAGTAATTGATTCTAGGTCTAAGTGGTTTGTTGGTTGGTCAAGTACTAACACGTTTGAACCAGAAAGCATCATTCTTGATAGCATACAACGAACCTTTTCTCCTCCAGATAGAACTTTTGCCTCTTTAAATACATCATCTCCAGAGAATAACATTCTACCTAAAAATCCTCTCAAAAAGCTTTCTGATTGCTCTTCAGAAAACTGTCTCATCCAATCAACTAAATTTAAGTTACAATCATTAAAATATTGTGAGTTATCCTTAGGGAAATATGATGTTGTAATAGTTTGACCCCACTTATAAGTTCCCTCATCAGGCTCTACTTCCCCAGTTATAATTTTGAAGAATGTAGTTTGAGCAAGCTCACTTTCACCTATAAATGCTATTTTATCACCTTTATTTATTCTAAAGGATATATTGCTTAATACTTTAACACCATCTATTGTTTTTGACAATCCTTCTACTGTTAATATTTCATTACCAACTTCTCTATCAGGTTTAAATCCTACGAATGGATATCTTCTAGATGATGATGGCATATCATCAACTGATATTTTATCTAGCATTTTTCTTCTAGCAGTCGCTTGCTTAGATTTTGATTTATTAGCTGAGAATCTTTGAATAAAGTTTTGTAATTCCTTTATTTTTTCCTCATTTTTTCTATTTTGATCTTTCATAAGTTGCTGTACTAACTGACTTGACTCATACCAGAAGTCGTAGTTACCAACATACATTCTAATTTTTTTGAAGTCAATATCAACAATATGTGTACATACATTGTTTAAAAAGTGTCTGTCGTGAGATACAACTATTACTGTTCCTTCAAAGTTGAATAAAAATTCCTCAAGCCATTTTATAGATTGTATATCAAGGTTGTTTGTTGGCTCGTCAAGAAGTATAATTCCTGGTTGACCGAACAAAGCCTGTGCAAGTAATACCTTAACCTTTTCTCCACCGTTTAAGTCCTTCATGTATGAGTAATGCATATCTGAGCCAATTCCTAAGCCTTGAAGTAATTGTGACGCTTCTGTTTCTGCATCCCAACCATTCATTTCAGCAAATTCTCCTTCAAGTTCAGAGGCTTTTACACCATCTTCATCAGTAAAATCTTCTTTTGCATATAATGCATCTTTTTCCTTCATTATTTCATAAAGTCTAGTATTTCCCATTATAACTGTTTCTAAAACCTGGTATTCATCATATTTATAATGGTCCTGCTTTAATACTGACATTCTAATATTTTTAGGTATTGATATTTCACCTGTGTAGTTATCTATCTCACCTGATAATATTCTCAAAAAAGTTGATTTTCCTGCTCCATTAGCACCAATAACTCCGTAACAATTTCCCGGAGTAAACTTTAAATTTACATCGCTAAACAGTTTGCTTCCACCAAACTGTAAGCCTAATTCTGTTACTGTTATCATTTATTTTCATCCTTTATAATATTTTTTATATATTTTTTATATTTTACTTACCATAATAAAAGGATACATATCTATACTGTATCCCAAATTATACATTATTATAACCTTTTTATACTATTTTTTTAGGAAAATTGGTAACTCAAAATCAAATGGATCTTTTTCTTTTTCTTTAGTTTTGTTTGAATTTTCTTTTTGCTTTTCATTTGAAAAAACCACTTTATCTTCTTCATCATGTCCAAAGCCAGTTGCGATAACTGTTACTTTTATAGCATCTCCCATATCCTCTTCTACGTTTGCACCAAAAATTATTTCTGCTTCAGGATCTGCTGCCTCTTGGATTAATCTTGCAGCTTCATTTACTTCATGTATACCCATATTTAATCCACCAGTTATATTTAATATAACTCCTCTTGCTCCATTTATTGAAGTTTCAAGAAGTGGACTTTGAACTGCTTGTTTAGCAGCATTAACTGATCTATTATCGCCAGTTGCAAATCCTATACCCATATGAGCTAAGCCTTGTCCTTGCATTATAGATTTTACGTCTGCGAAGTCTAGATTAAGCATAGCCGGAATAGCAATCAGGTCAGATATACCCTGAATACCTTGTCTTAAAACTTCATCAGCAAAATTAAAAGCCTCTGTCATTGTAGTCTTTTTATCTGAAATTTCTAATAATTTATCATTAGGAATGATAACTAAAGAATCAATATTTTCTTTTAATTTTTTTAAACCTAGTTCTGCATTTTTCGATCTTTTCATACCTTCAAACATAAAAGGCTTTGTAACAACTGCTACAGTAAGTATTCCTTGTGCTTTAGCTATACTTGCTATATATGGTGCAGCTCCTGTTCCAGTTCCTCCACCCATTCCAGCAGTAATAAATACCATATCGGCTCCAGCAACTAGGTCTACGATATCAGATTTATTTTCTTCAGCTGCTTTTTCACCTATTTCAGGTTTAGCACCTGCGCCAAGTCCATTAGTAAGCTTTTCTCCAATTTGAAATTTTATTTCTGCTTTTGAACGTTCCAATTGTTGTTTATCAGTATTTATCGCTACGAAAGTGACTCCTTTAACTCCAGCTTCTATCATTCTGTCTACTGCGTTATTACCTCCGCCACCTACACCAATAACCTTAATATTAGCTAGTCCTTCATTTTTTGCGTCAAATTCAAACATATATTAACCTCCCACTCAAGAGTTTTTTCTAATTTAATATTAAACAGTATAACATAGTCTCAAACACGCTGAGCTATTTTAGATATTTTCAATATTATAGCATATTTTAATAAATATTTATATATATTTTTTTCAAGATAACACTATTTATCAGTATTATTTAATAATATATTTTGACAATATTATTTGATTATAATGTTAAACAATATTATTTGATTATATTTTTTATTGAGGAACTCATTATCAAACTAAGATTTTTATATATATTATTACCAAAAGCAAAAATAATTGCTAAATATAATGGTAACCCTAATTTTTCACTAACATAACCTGTAGCTATAGCTACTATTATATCAACAAATACATATATAAAGCAATATTTAATTTTAAATTCCTCTATATTTTTTTTAGATAATATTGTAAATATAGAATTTACCATCGCTAATATTACTAAAAAAATATAAATAGAATATTGAGGGTCAATATTAAGCCCAAATTTTGTAAAATATCCTAATAAAACTCCACAAGCTACACCTATTAATGCAAATAACATTTACTCACCTTCTTCATACAATTTAGCAAAATTCACTTCTATATTTTCAATATTTTTAGAAATATTGATATCATAATTTTTCATTGCTTTTATATCAATACCGAAATTAGTCTTTAAATCATATGCATATGATTCTTGAGATGTAATAGCCTCTTCCATCAATATATCTGGATCACCAATAGCTTTAATTATAAAAGGCGCTGCGACAGCTTCTCCATTAATTCTAAGTACTGGACCAATGCATATAACTTCAGTTGTATTAACAATTCTTTTGCCATTTACAGCAATTGCTTCTGCCCCTGCCCTATTTAATTGATTTATAATCATTCTGACATCAAGATCGTGAACTATTTTGTCATTTATATTAAAATATTCATCATCAGATATATTATCTGCTACTCTTATGGTAATACCAGGACCACGAACATCTGATCTTCCACATAATATTTTCAATACACTAATTTGGGTATACATTTCTAAGCTATCAAGATTTATCTTTTCTAAATCCTGTTTAATTAATTTTATTTTATTGTTACTTTCATTTACCTCTTGTTTTAGGTTACTTATTTCACTTGATGCATTATCTAAATCCTTCTTAATCTCACTAATTTTTTTTGCTCCAAAAAGTTCTTCTATGTTAAACTCTATGCTTGAATAATGCATAGTCAAAATTATAGCTAAAAATATAGTGATAAATAGAGGAATTTTAAATATATTAGATTTATCCATACAAATTCACCTACTCAATTTTTTCAGCCTCAAAAGGTACAGCGTACTTTAATTCCTTTGTTTTAGCTAAACCGTTAATCTTTATATCATCATTTTCTATAACTTCAATCTCAAACCCCATATATTTCATTTGCTCTAAAACTCCACCAAGAAAATTTACTGCTGAGTTTAAAGTTCTTTTGTCTCCAATTGCTTTTATTTCTATAGGTGCCACTACATGCTTTCCATTAATATTTAAGTAATCATTAACAGGTACTATTTCAGTATATGAAGTATATCTTTGGTCATTAATAGATATAGCCTCTGCTCCAGCTGAATTTAGATAACTAACAACACTTAAAATACTATCATAATTATATACTATACTACTACCTTCAAAATATCCGCCTTCAGTATTGCTTGATTCGTTTATATTAATAATAATTCCAGGACCACTTACATCAAAACCGCCAGATAAAACTTTGTAACTATTTAATTCTTTGGTTAACTCTTCAAAATTTTTCTCATTCTTTCCAAACAACTCTTCTAAATCACGAATTTCTTCCTTTAGAACACTAATATTATCATTTAAAGTTCTTTTTTCAGCATCAGCCTTATCAAGTTCTTCTCTTAATAAATCAATTTTCTTCTCAGTTACAACATCATCATCCAAAATATTTTTAGAAGTGTTATATAGTGAAATTGCTAAAAATCCTAAAGCTAAACTTATGCAAAATATTATAGCGTTTATGTACTTCTTTTTCATTCTTTTCCCCTTTCTAATTAGTTCCATAAGAAAATACTGGACTGTCTCCTTTTGTAAAATCTAATAAACATCCCTTTATTTCTTCACCCTCTTGAAGTCTTGTCTTTATAACAGTTAATCCAAAATTATAACTATAATTAGCTTCTTCATTGAGTTCAAATTTTATTTGCATACCGTATTTAGTATCTACACATATTATGTTATCTTCATATATGTAAATTTTTTGTATTTTATCACTCTCACTTAAGGAGTCGGAATACTTTAATAGTTCGTTTATCTTATCAAAATAATATAATCCATTAATCTTTACTTCCTCTCCTACATTGTATATTACTGAGGCAAAACTTTCAATAGGAAATAACTCATTATTTTGGTGATTTCCATCTAAAACGTATCCATATCCATCAGTAATTATAGTATCATCATTATAATAAATCAAATACTTTTCTTTCCTTTCAGTGATTTTAATACTAACCTTATTAGGAATGTAATAAGAAACCTTGCAATCCTCAATATATACTTCTTTTTCCAATGTTTCTTCAATTTGCTTTCTATTTATTGAAAACAACTTTTCACCAATAATTATACCTGTTTTATCGACAATGTACTCAAATGAGTATACCTTACTCCCCTCTATATTAAATCCAACTATATTAAATATATCGGTTTTATACATAAAATAGTTAGCGCAAAAAACGACAGTAACAGTAGCCAAAATAATGGCTACTGTACTTATATAAACTCTTCTTATTTTTCTTTTTACTTTTTTCCTGCGTTTTTTTTCTTTTTTCATTTTAATCTCCATGCAGTTATTTGCACAAAATTCATTAAACTAAAAAACTTTAAACTTATTTCTTATTTAAATTTATTTAATGTCGGTTATTTCGACTATATCAGCACCTAAATTCTGCAATTTATAAACAAATTTCTCATATCCTCTATTTACATGATGTATATTATTAACTATAGATTTACCTTCAGCAGCCAAAGCAGCTATAACAAGTGCAGCTCCACCACGCAGATCCCTTACATTTACATTTTCACCATGTAATTTTTTAACGCCATTAATAATGGCCAACTTATCTTCTACAACAATATTTGCTCCCATTTTATTTAATTCACTAACATGTTTATATCTATTTTCAAAGACTGTTTCTTCAATTGTAGATATTCCATCAGCAATGGACAAAGAAGCCATTAATTGTGCCTGCATGTCAGTTGGGAATCCTGGATAAGGGCAGGAAGTAACTTTATTAATAGATTTAATTCTATCATTGTTAATTATATAAATATAATCTTCAACATCATCTATTAAACATCCTGAATCCTTATATATGTTTATTATGTTATTTAAAAATTCTTTATTAATATTTTTTATACAAATTTTACTATTTGTACTAGCAGCTAATGCTAAAAAAGTTCCAGCCTCTATTCTATCAGATATAATGCCGTATTCAACTACTTCATTTTTATCAATATTTTTCTCACCATAAATTGTTATTGTATCTGTTCCAGCACCTTTAATTTTATAACCACATTTAACTAAGAACCTTTCTAAATCAATTATTTCAGGTTCCTTTGCTGGATTAATAATTCGTGTAGTTCCTTCTACACCTACTGCAAAAAGCATAAGATTTTCTGTTGCACCAACACTAGGATATTTAAGTTTTATGTCATTACTATGAGTATTATAAGCAGTGCATAAAACAAAATCTCCTTCTTCTTTTACATCAACACCAAGCTCTTTTAACCCATATAAATGCAGATCTATAGGTCTTGAGCCTATATCGCATCCTCCGGGATAAGTAATTTTTGCTATTTTATTTCTACATAACATTGGCCCTAAAAAAATAATCGATGATCTAAGTTTTTTAGAGAGTTCATCTGATATATCGTATGTATCTAAACCTTTAGTGTTAATATAACAGCATCCATTTTCATAGGTTGCATAGCATCCTAATAATATTAATATTTCAAGCATTCTTCTAACATCATCTATATCTGGAACATTTTTAATTACATATTCTCTACCATGCAAAATAGTGCTTGCTAATATAGGCAATGCAGAATTTTTTGAACCGCTTATTTCTACTACTCCTTCTAATTTATTGTTGCCATTTATAATGAAACTTTCCATCATACCCCTCCGAACAAGTAACAAATATATATAACTATCTTATGCAATAATCCTTTACTTGTTACAGAGCTATTTTGCCCATGCGCTTATTACACGAGAAAGTCAGCCTTTCTTAAAAAAGGCTAAAGATTTGTGCATGGACCCGGTGCATGTTTTATGGTTGTTTATACTTATTCTACTAATTCCAATATTAATTTATATATTTCTTCCTCTGCATTAAGCTCACCAAGCTTTTTAGAATTTAATGACATAGCAGAAAGCTCACTTGAGTTGTTTATAATTTTATCAATTGTACTTAAAAGTTTATTATCCTTTAACTCACTTTCTAATATAACAACTGCCGCACCCATTTTTTCAAGAGCTCTAGCATTATATTCTTGATGATTTTCGGCTGTATATGTTTTTGGTATAAGAATTGAAGGAACTCCTATTTTAGTAATCTCTGCTATTGTAATTGCTCCAGCACTTCCTATTACCAAATCACTTGCACTTAATGCACTCGGTGCATCATACATATAATCTACAATTGTAACATTAGATGGTATTTTTATATTCTCTTTTTGTAAGGATTCTTGAAAATTATCCTTTAGTCTTTTACCAGTTACATGTAATAATTTTATTTTATCACGATTTTTTATTTCCTTTATTACATTTATGATGGAGTCATTTAAGCTTTTTTGACCACCACTGCCACCAAAAGAATAAATAAAGATATCGTCATTTTTTAAATTATATTTTTTTCTTGATTGCATTCTATTGGCTTCTATTACTTCTTTTCTAACAGGATTTCCAACAAGTACAAGCTTATCTTTATATTTAAAGTATTTAGTAGCCTCTTCAAAGCTAATCGCTATTTTATCTACAACTTTAGACAACAATTTGTTGGTTATTCCTGGAAATACATTTTGCTCATGTATAATGGTAGGAACCTTTTTTAAGGCAGCTGCAAGAACGACAGGTCCACACACATATCCGCCAGTACCAATTACAATATCAGGCTTAAACTCACTTATTATCTTCATAGATTGTGCTACACCTTTAATTGAAATTGCTAAAGTTTTTATATTATCTATGCTTATTTTTCTTTGCAGAAACTTTGCTTCAACTGTTCTAAAATCAAACCCTTGCTTAGGAACTAAATCACTTTCCATTCCATCTTTTGTTCCTACATATAATATTTGATTATTTTTATCTGATGCTTTAATTTTTTGAGCAATTGCTAAAGCAGGATTTATGTGCCCCCCAGTTCCTCCACCAGTAATTAAAACTTTCATACTTTCCTCCGTCACGCCGTTTAATGGCGTCTCTAAAATTGATGAAGAATCCTTTTTTGATTCTTCCATAGTGTGAAATGCATTTTTTCACACTGTGATTAGTGTTTTTTCTTCACTCTTTTTTTGTTTATTATGAAAAATAATTAATTATTATATATGTCGGCAGTTTTTGATATGTTCAAAATAATTCCAATTGATACCAGTAAGAACAATAAGGATGTACCTCCTGCACTAATAAAAGGAAGGGCTCTTCCGGTTGGTGGCATCGATGAAGTGGCAACTGCAATATGTACTAAAAATTGAACTAAAACTAATGATGTTAATCCTACAGCTACAAGGCTTCCATAAAAATCTTTTGCATTCATGGCTATTCTTATTCCTCTCCATGCAAATAGAACAAATAATATTATTACTGCAACACACCCAATAAAGCCAAGCTCTTCACCAATTATTGAAAATATAAAATCATTATAGGCTTCTGGTAAATAGAAGAATTTCTGTCTACTCTTACCTAATCCAAGCCCAAATAATCCTCCGGTTCCGAGTGCATATAAGGATTGAACTATTTGCCATCCCTTGCCTGTTATATACTTAAATGGATCAAGGAAAACTATTATTCTATCAATTCTATAAGAGTACATCGCTATAAGAGGTATAGTTGCAACAACTCCCATAATACCAGTCAAGACCAAATGTATCATTTTCGCACCAGCACAGAAAAACATAATTAAAAGTACAAGTGCTAAAACCACTGATGTACTTAAGTCCTTTTGAATTACTATTAATAGAATAAAACCAACTATAGCTGCTAAAGTATAAATATACCCCTCTACAAGCTTATGTAGTTTTTTTCTTCTTTTGTCTAAAAAATCAGCCATACATAATACAGATGCTATTTTAATTATCTCTGAAGGCTGTAAACTTAACCCACCTATATATAGCCATCTTTGAGCTCCGTTACCTTCAACTCCTAACAGCACAGTCAATAGTGATAAAACTATACAAGCAACAAGCATAACTTTAGTTAATTTTCTATATATTTGATACGGAAAAAAAGATGTAAATATCATAAGTATTATTCCAGCTACGCCGGCAACTATCTGTTTTTTTAAAAAAAACAAAGAACTGCCGTGATTGTAGTAACCATCAGGATAACTGGAGCTATATACCATAAAAAAACCTACTAAAAGTAACAATAGAACTATAAATACTAATATCCAATCACAAGTTTTCTTATTAATTGTTTGAATTTTCTCCATAGAATTTCACTCTTTCTTTAAAGTCCTTACCTCTTACCTCATAATTTGGATACATACCCCAGCTTGCACAGGCTGGTGACAATAGAACTGTATCCCCTTCTTCGCTAATATCATATGACAAATTAACTGCCTCATTCATGTTTTCAACCATATAAATATTTTTAAATCCATATTTAAGTGCACATTCTTTAATTTTTTCTTTTGTCTGACCGAGTAAAATCAGCGCCTTTACTTTATCATCAAAGGCATTTATAAATTCATCATATTCAGAATCTTTATCATATCCGCCTGCTATTAAAATTATAGGCTTTTTAACACCTTTCACTGCTTTAATTGAGGCATCAGGATTAGTTCCTTTTGAATCATTATAAAATTTTACACCCCTATAGGTATTAACATATTCTAATCTATGTTCAACTCCTTTGAAACCTTTCACTGTCTCCATAATAGTATCATTCTCAATACCTAATAATTTAGCAGCTGCACAAGAAGCTAAAACATTTTCTAAATTATGTTTTCCAACTATGAATATATCATCTACATTCATGACAATGGACTTTTCTCCATTATAATTATATACTATATTGTTGTTTTCAACATAAATTCCATTTTCCAATATATGCTCAGAACTAAAATATAATATATTAGTATGTAATAAATCTAAGTAATTTTTAATTGTATCATCTTCATAATTAAGGATACAGTAATCATTCTTATCTTGATTAACAGCAATTTTAAACTTTGCCCTATAATAATTATCCTCCGTTTTGTGCCAATCTAAATGGTCTGGAGTAAGATTAGTTATTATACTAACAAATGGTTTAAAGGTATATGTACTTTCTAACTGGAAACTACTTGCCTCTACAACAAGTATTTCATCTTTTTCTGAAATATAAGAGTCATAAAAAGCACCAGAGCCAATATTACCAGTTACTATACACTTTTTATTACTATTTTTTATTATTTCGCCTATTAAAGTTGTTGTAGTTGTCTTACCATTAGTTCCAGTAATAGCAACAAATTTATTATTAGTAGTCAAAAACCCAGCTTCAAGGTCACCAATAATTTTAATATTGCTGTTTATAAGCTTTTGCATAACCGGTGTTTCAAATTTTATTCCCGGGCTTTTTATAGCATAATCAATATTACTTGTATCAAAATCTAAAGAATCAAAATAGTACATTACATCAATGCCTTTTAATTCATCTAATGCTTTACTCATTTTTTCTTTACTTTGTGCATCATAGGCATATATTGTCGCTCCCAGCTCGTTAAGAGCTTTTATTGATGCCACACCTGTCATACCTAATCCAACTACCAAAACTCTTTTATTTTTCAATTTGACCTCCAATAATCAATAGATTGCCTTTGAAAAGTAATCCGACATTTATCTTAAGATTACATATTATTTTATGTTTGCTATATTGAGTATATACCTACAAAAGCTAGAAGTACAGAAGCTAACCAAAACACTGCTACGATCTTTGTTTCTTTCCAACCACACATCTCATAATGATGGTGCAATGGAGCCATTTTAAAAACTCTTTTTTTAGTTTTCTTATAATAAGTTACTTGAATAATAACTGACAAAATTTCTGCTATATAAATTCCACCAATTATTGGCAATACAAATGTCAAGCTTGTTGTTACAGCAACTGCTGCTACTACTCCTCCTAATGCTAAGGAGCCAGTATCTCCCATAAATATCTTTGCAGGATGAGCATTGTATCTTAAAAAACCAAGGCATGAACCAGCAACAGCTGAACAAACTATAACAATACCATGATATGAACTATTATATATACTAAAACTATTAGCTATAAGAGCAAAGGCTGCCATGACAATAAGTGTAACCCCAGAGTTTAATCCATCTAAACCATCTGTTAAATTTACGCCGTTTACTATTCCAACTACTGCAAAAACTGTAAAAGGTATATAAAAAATTCCTAAATCTAAATATATATTGGTAAAAGGTATTATAAGCTTAGTTCCATCTACGCTATATTTTGCTCCATATATAGCTAACAGTATTGCAAATAATAGCTGTCCTATTATCTTTTGATATGCTTTAAGCCCTAAATTTCTTTTAAGTACAACCTTTATATAATCGTCTAAAAAGCCTACTATACCAAAACCAACCATTGATAGTAAACAAACAAATACTTCTTTACTAAAATTGCCACTAGTAAGCGTGGATATAATTATACCTAACATAATTATTATTCCACCCATAGTTGGGGTGCCCGACTTTGTAACAATGTGAGATTTTGGCCCTTCTTCTCTAATACTTTGGCCAACTTTTAATCTCTTTAAAAATGGTATGACTAACGGTCCAAGAAGTATTACTATTAAGCAAGAAACCAAAATTATTCTTATTATATTAAAATCTAATTGCATTCTTCTCTCCTATAAACTTTTGTCCAATTTATTTTTTATATTCCTAAATCTTGTTCTACCCTCTTAATCATTTTCTTCGCTATAGTTCTTTCATCATAAGGTACTTTTTCTATTCCAATGTCCTGATGAGGCTCTGTTGATTTTCCAGCCAATAATATTACATCATTATGTTTATAGTTCCTTATTGCATAATATATTGCTTCTTCTCTTTCAACTATAATTTTATATTCTCCATTATACTTTTTTACACCCTTTGCAATTTCTTCACATATATCATAAGGGTTTTCAAACCTAGGATTGTCTGAAGTTAATATAGTTAAATCGCAATTTTGTCCCGCAATTTCACCCATAGGTGCACGTCTTGATATGTCCCTATCTCCACCAGCTCCAAACATAACTATCTTTCTACCTTCTGCAAATTCATTAATTGTATCCATAACTTTCTCTAGCCCATCTGGTGTATGTGCAAAATCAAGTATTATAGTGCAATCTAGCTTTGTATCCATAACTTCAAATCTACCAGTTACTCCATTAAAGTTACCTAAAGCTTCTATAGCCTCGTCTATATCAAGGCCTAAGCAATATGCTGTCCCTAACGCAGCTAATGAATTTAACACAGAAAATTTACCTGGAGTCTTTACAAACACTTTTTTTAATATACCTTCAATTGAAAGGTCAAATGCTGTACCTTTTATAGTAGTTTTAAGGTTACTAGCTTTAATATCTGCTTCATTATTTATTGCATAGGATAAAACTTTAATATTATCTTTTTTTAGTTCATCATAAAGTCTTTTTCCATACGGGTCATCAACATTAACTATGTTATTATTTTTTGTTAAATAAAATAGCTTTTTCTTTGCCAAATAATAGTTTTCCATTGTTTTGTGAAAGTCAAGATGATCTCTTGTAAGATTTGTAAAAATAGCAACATCAAATTCTAAATTATCAACTCTATTTAACTCAATTGCATGTGAGGACACTTCCATCATACATAATTCTACTGACTTTTGTACCATTTTATTCATTAAAAATTGTACATCTGAAGATTCTGGTGTAGTGTGTTCAGTTTTTATGTGTTCATCATCAACAATAATGCCTAATGTACCTATAACTCCATTTGTTATATTTAAGTCATCAGATATAGCTTTTAGTAAATATGTAATACTTGTTTTACCGTTAGTACCTGTAACACCCACAACATTTAATTTGCTAGATGGATTACCATTCATAATACATGATATTTCAGCCATAATTTTTCTAGAATTTTCTACGACGATAAAATTAGATTTATCTTTAATTTCTTCAGTTATATATTCGCACACTATAACTGAAGCACCTTTTTTAATGGCACTTTCAATATATTTATGACCATCTTCAATCAAGCCCTTAATAGCTACAAATATACTATTTTGATTTACATTTCTAGAATCGTATGTAATGTTATCGACAACCGCTTCTTTTGTACCGATAAATTCTTTATATTTTATCTGACTTAAAATGTTAGATATATTCATGCTAATCTCCTTCTAAACGTACTTCTGCACATTACGCCGTTTCACTGCGCCACGATATTTGGTGAAGAATCGTTTTTTGATTCTTCCATAGAGCGAAGAGTTTTTTTCTTCTCTCTTTTTCCACAGACTATAATAACATATTTAAAATGCAACTTCAACAATTACTAATATTATAAAATAATATTATAATAATATTATCTAGTAATTTCCTTAGTAGTGTGAAGTTGCATTTTTTTAATTCAATATTAGTG
Organism: Firmicutes bacterium UBA7510; assembly: GCA_002479485.1. GTDB lineage: Bacteria > Bacillota > Clostridia > Tissierellales > Sedimentibacteraceae > UBA1535. The sequence continues at coordinate 27,950 of DLNM01000057.1, forward strand.
TAACTATGGAATTTTTTGTTACTTTTGTACTTGGTTGTGGGAATTGATCTTTTATTACTACATCAGCTTCTACATCCAAAGTTACATTATGTTGAAGCCCATATCTTTCTAAAATTTCGCTTGCTTCTTTTATTGTTTTTCCAATAACATTAGGAACTTCTATTGTAGCTTTTTCTATTGCGCCAAGTTCTTGCTCGCTATATTGAGGCTCAATTTCCATATACTTCATTGTTTCTTCTATCATATCTCCAACTATAGGAGCAGCAATAACACTTGCATAATATGTACCTTGAGGTTCATCAACTGTCATAAGACAAGCTATCTTAGGATCATCGGTAGGTGCAACACCAATAAAGGAACTTATGTAAACACCCTCTGGATATTTTCCATCTATAACTTTTTGTGCTGTTCCAGTTTTTCCTCCAACTCTGTATCCAGGAACTGCAGCTTGTTTTGCACCACCTACTGAAACTACAGTTTCCATCATTTCCATAACTGAATCTGCAACTTCCTTAGAAAATACAGTTCTTCTTGTAACTGTGTCAAAATTTTTAACTATATTACCTTCAGAATCTATTAGCTGTTTTACTATACGTGGCTCCATCAGTTCGCCGTCATTAGCAAGACTCGCTATAGCTGTTATAAGTTGTAATGGTGTAACAGAAACCCCTTGACCAAAAGACTGTGTCGCTATATTTACATCCTGCATATATTTAAAATGATTTACTATACCTAATGCTTCTCCGTTTAAATCTATACCAGACTTTTCTCCAAAACCAAGCGCTCTTAGATATTTATAAAACGTTTCTGCTCCAATATCAAGTCCCATTTCAGCCATGGCATCATTACATGAATTTTGTAAAACCTGTGCTAGGGTTTGCTGTCCATGTGGATTGTAATATCTCCAACACTTTATAGGCTTACTACTTTTTACTTGTCTTACATATCCATCACAATAATATGTTTTATTAGGCTGTGTTTTATTTTCCTGTAATGCAATGGCTACTACCAAAGGCTTAAATGTAGAGCCTGGCTCATATATATCATTAACAATTGGATTTCTCCACATATCATACCACTGTTTTTTCAAGTCTTCAGCCGATAAACTTTCCCACTGTTTTTTAATGTTCTCATCTATAGGCTCTCTTGGATTGTTGGGATCATAATCAGGTTTACTTGCCATAGCAATGATATCACCAGTTTCTGGCTCCATCAAAATTATATTAACTCTTTTTGCCTGCGTATTAGCTAAGGCTTCTTCAGCTGCCTTTTCTGCAAAATGTTGAATAGTTTCATCAATTGTTAAAACTATGCCATAACCATCCTTCGGTTCAAAATATTCATTATAACCATATGGCAGTTCTCTTCCAACGCCATCTGTATTAACAACAAGTCTTCCGGGAACACCAGTAAGATATTTATCAAAAGTTGCTTCTACTCCATATAATCCTTGTTGATCTGAATTTGTAAATCCAAGCATATAGGAAGCAAAATTTCCATATGGATAAACCCTTTTATTGTCATCAATGATACTAATTCCAGTAATTTTAGCATCTCTAATTTTTTGTGCCTGTTCCTCAGTTATGTATCTTTTTAATTCTACATACTTGCTGTTTTGAGTTATTTTTTTATATACAGTCTCCTTTTCCATCTCTAAGATGCCCGCAAGTGTTTCTGCAATTTCATCCAATGATTTTAAGTTTTCTAAACTAGATTGTAATAACTCTTCTTCTTTATTTCCTGTTAGTTTTTTATTAACTTTATTGAAAAACTTTGTTATAAAGCCTGCATCTTCATCTTCATCTTCTCGATTAACTATTGTCCTATCAGAAGAACCTTTTTTTACATCTACAGGAAAACAAACAACTGTACTGGCATTTACACTCACAGCTAATTTTTTTCCTTTAGCATCATATATAGTTCCTCTTTTTGCGTTAATTACAACATCTTTTGACCACTGTTCATATGCACCTTTTTTGTATTCATTCCCTTTAATTAATTGAATATATCCTAATCGACCAATTAATAAAAGTGTTACTGCAAAGAAAAACAGTAGAAATACTAGTATTCTTCTTTTGTTTTGCAAATTAGGACTACTGCTTTCGTTACTATTTCTCATACTATAATTATCCTCCATTATGCTACTTCGTAGCATACAAAAATCATAAAGTGAAATCGATTTTTATTTCACTCTTTATTGAAATAATCTAAATGCTCTTTGAAGTAAGCTTACTTCACTTTCATCATCGTTATTTGCAAGTTCACTGTTTTCATCATAAGTAACATTTAGAAATACTGTTTGCTTTCTTGTAGGATAATTCATTCCTAGATAGCTTTTTGCCATACTTTCAATCATATTGGTATTATTTAAGCTTTCAAGGTAAATATTATATCCGTCAATCTCATCGTTTAATGCAACAATTTCGTCCTCTAAATCTGTAATTGCCATTTTCTTCTCTGTTATTGTTGCATAGTTATAGATTATCATAATGCCTAAGCCAAATATAGCAATAACTATTAACCAATTTTTTATTGCTCCTATGGTTATTTTATTTTTCTTTTTCTTCTTTATAACTCTTTTTTTAATTTTTGGCTCTAAATCTTGTTGATTATCATAACCATAACTATAATTACGCTTTGATAATGCTGACATTTATAATCACCTACACCCTTTCACCTATTCTTAATTTTGAGCTTCTGGCTCTAGCATTTTCTGTTAATTCTATATCATTTGGTATAATTGGCTTTTTATTTACTAATTTTAATTTTCTTCTATGATCACATACACATTGTGGAAATTCTTTTGGACAAATACAATCGCTATTTAAATCAGCAAAGGTATTTTTTATTATTCTGTCTTCTAATGAGTGGAATGTAATAACACAGATACGACCACCTTTATTAAGTCTATCAACAGCATTTTTTATTGTGTTTTCAAGTATATCAAGTTCTTTATTTACTTCTATACGTATTGCCTGAAATGTTCTTTTTGCAGGATGAGGACCATCTTGCCTTGCAGCAGCTGGTATTGCTTTTTTTATAATACTAACTAGTTGCCCAGTAGTTTCTATAAATTCTTTTTCTCTTTCTTCGATTATAAATTTAGCTATTCTAGCTGCCCAATTCTCTTCTCCGTACTCGCTAATTATTCTCGCTAATTCCTTTTCATCATAACCATTAACTATGTGCCAAGCACTAATTTTTTGTGTTTTGTCCATTCTCATATCAAGGGGAGCATCATAATTATAGCTAAACCCTCTTTCTGGTATATCTAACTGAAAAGAGGATACTCCTAAGTCAAATATAATACCGTCTATCTTTTCTATATTTAAATCATCTAAGACATCACTAATATTACTAAAATTACTCTTATATGCAATAAAATTATCAAATTCTTTTAATTTATCCTTCGCTCTATTTATAGCATAGTCATCTTGGTCAATTCCTATGACTTTGCCATTAACAGCTTTTTTTAATATTTCGTATGTATGTCCACCACCACCAAGAGTAGCATCAACGTAAATACCATCACTTTTAATTTTTAATCCTTCAATTGATTCGTCTAATAAAACAGACTTGTGAATATATTCCATAACATTTCCTCCTATAAGCCTATACCTAAATCAGACATTTTTTCTGCAATGCTGTCAAAATCAAATTCTTCACTGTTTGAGTAAGCTTCCCAGTTTTCTTTATTCCATATTTCAATTTTGTCTATTACTCCAATAATTGCAACATCCTCATTTAAATTACTAAATTCTCTTAAATTAGGCGGCACTAATAGTCTTCCCTGTTTGTCAAAACTACATTCAGTAAATCCTGAAATAAATTGTCTTAAGAAGAATCTTTCTTCTTTATTAAAGGTAGATAAATTTTTAAGTTTACCAACAAATTCTTCCCATGTTTGAATAGGATAAACGAATAAACATTTATCCAAGCCTTTACCAATGTAAAAAACTTCTCCCAATTCATCTCTGAATTTTGATGGAATTATAACCCTTCCCTTATTATCGAAAGAGTGTATGTACTCACCAGTAAACATAATCTACCACCTTCTGGGTATATTATACCACATCGTGGGATAAATGCACCACTTTTTTTCAAAAAAATTAACTTTTTTAAAAAAAGCAGTAATTATTAAGCCTTTGAGTATTTATACATAATGAAATTTTTGTTCAAAATAAAAAAAGTGTCGAAAAACCATGAATTGAAATAGCTTTTAACACTTCTCTTATTTGCATATTTATAATAAATTATTATTTTTTTGAAAATCTAACAGTTCCTTTTTCTTATCAATAGATATTTGTTTTATTTCAAATTCAGGCTTTCCTAAATAATATCCTTGAATATAATCAATACCAAGTTTAATTAATGTATACATTTCTTCCTTAGTTTCAACGCCTTCAGCTATAACTTTAGCTTGACGTGTTTTTATAAATTTAATCATGCTGAAAATCAAGTTCTGTCTTTCAATATCCTTATCCACATCTCTAATTAAACTCATGTCAATTTTTACAAAATTAGGAGTTATGCATAATAATGTAGACTCTGAATTATAACCTGCACCAAAATCATCTAGAGCAATATTAATACCCCAACGGTTAACAAGAGAAAATTTTGTTTCCATACATTCGCTATCGAGTTTTTCACTTTCGATTATTTCCACAACTAATCTATGTAAATATTTACTATAATTATCCTCAAATAGCTTAAAGTCAATATCCGTTAAACGAGTGTTAGGAACTGAATTGATAAACAACATAGCATCATTAGAAACTTCCTCTTGAGATATAAAATCTTTCATAGCACCTGTCCATGTCAAATATTCCATTTGATATAATTTTGACTGTGCCCTAGCTAATCTCATAACATCTGCTACAGATTTTAATTTTTCACTTTGAGGTCTCATAAGTGCTTCATATGCAAATACTTCACCTGTTTTTACATCAACAATAGGTTGAAAAGCAAATTTAACCAATGAAAGTTCAAAAAATAAATTTAACTCCTCTTTACCTTCAAATAGAACTTCATCTCGTTTAAAAGCCTCTAAATTAAACTCTTTAATGCTACCCTTAGTGTTCCTTTTTGCTGAATACATAGCAAAATCTGCGTGTCTAACTAAAGTATCATAGTCCATGCCATCTTGAGGAAACCAAGCTATTCCTGCTGAGGCCCTTAACTTTGTATTATAATTATTAGGAAGGTAAAATACAGTCTCATAAAGTTTTTTATGGTTTTTTTGTATTAGTTCTAATATTTCTTCATTAGAATGAAACCCATGTATAAATGCTAAGAATTCGTCACCCGATCTTCTGGCAACTATAGCCCCTACTTCATTTAAAGAGGCAATTACATTAGCTGATTCTATTATGTATTTATCTCCCATATCATGTCCATAGGTATCATTTATAAATTTTAAATTATCTAAGTCCCACATAACCATAGCACCAACACCGCTTATATCTCTACTTAGCAACTCATCAATTTTTCGTTTAAACGAACGTCTATTTAATAGTTGTGTTAGTACATCATAATCACGCTCATATTCGATTTTAATTTTTTCATTAATTTCATCAGTTGCGTCCATCAATGCAATTAAAATCCTGTCTTCTTGGTCTACAATATGCAATTTTATCCACCTGGTTTTATTGTTATCTTTAATCTCATAAACATTAATTTGATGAGGTGCATATTTAGTACTAATGCATTTTGTTTTTTTAATGAAATTTTCAATACAATGTAAAAAATCTTCTTCTTCAAAATATTTTTGTTGCATGTATTTTTCAGGGAATTCCATTAAGTACGGGACATTTTCAGTACACCATACTTTTCTTGTAATTTTATTGTATTCTATAGTCCCAAGAGGCAAATCCATTATTTGGAATATTTTAGATAGTCTTGATGCGTAATAAACAATATCATTGCTAAATACTTCAATAGTTTCAGATAACTCATCAATTTCTTTAGCTTGAATTCTTGGGAGCTTTATTGGCTTTTCAGGATTACTCTTTTTAAGCACGGCAACCAAATCTGCAATAGGTTTTGTAAAATTAAAGCTAAAAATCAATGAACCTAATCCACCTATAAGTAATGCACAAACAAACGAAATAAACAAACTTTTTCTCAATCTGTTAGCTTCATTCAATAGGATAGATTTTTTTGTAATACCACACAACACCCAATTCTCATTTGTAAAAGGAGTATTATTATCATAAAGCTTTAGATAACTTACAGCAGTAATTTCCGGATCATATAGACTCTGATACTCTAAATAATATATGTTGTCTATTGAAGTGTCGTTTTTTAATTGAAATAAATTAGATTTTGAAACTACATGATTATATAAAGGTCCAACTTGAAGTACATTTTTAAAGCTCTTACCATCTTCTGTTATTGCCAAAATATATGATCCATTATTTTTTACAAGTTCTTCATATGGTAGATTTTTTCTTAAATAATCAAGAGTTATATCAATACCTACAACCCCATAAATCATGCCGTGACTATTCATAATTGGAACAGTATATGTTATAATTTGAGCATCATCCTTAGAGAGACGAAATGGTGCACTCCAATATCCAAAATCACCAAAAAAGGCATATGGTTTTTGCTGTGCAGCACGCAGTGGTTTATAATAAAATGCATCTTTTTCATTTTCTTCCGATAGATAAAGCTTTGTATTCCAATTGCTATCCATCGTCAATTTCATTTCTTTGATAATTTTACTGTTACCAACTTGAACTAAGATATCAGAATTATCAAACGAAGCATTGGTAGGATCTAAATCCCTTATATAAAATGCCTTATATCCATTTTGAGGTGACATTTCTTCATTTAAAATTAAAAAAGCACCTGTTACTTTAGAGTACCTTAATAATTCAAGAAGTGACTCTACCATTGGTTTAGTAATTTGAGTCCCATTTTTAACAATGCTACTGCAATATTCTTCAATAATATCTTCAAAATTTTTATTATTAGTCCAATTATGTACCATGTTCGACTCAAGACTATTTTTCCTTGAATTTACCACTTCATAAAATATAGATATAGCATTACTTTCAAGCTTTCCTACAGTACCTAAAATAAATATGGCAATAATAAAAACTAAGGACTGAACTGTAACAACCAACAACATAGGTATAATAAGTCTTTTTAATATAGTTTTCTCTTTTTTCTTATTTAATTTCATACAATAACCACTCTCTGCTTTAATTATATATTGTAACATTAAGCACTTTTTCTAACTCATTAAACCAACTTTCAAAAGATTCATTACTGTATTTTTCAATAATCCTCTCCTTAAATCCTCCCAAGTCTACTTCCTTTTTAATTTTTTCCTTATCCTCTAATGCCTTATTAAGAAGTGATTTTTCGAGTATTTTTCTTGCCTCAGTTCCATTACTAAATGCTTTACTTGTGTATAGTTCATAAGTCTTAGTTTGTTCAATAGCAATATTCAAAGTTTTTTCAACGTTCTCAGTAATATTTACTTCTTTTACTTTTAACAAATTTATCATATATTCATAGTCATTTGCCCTTGTTTTCACAGGTAAATATGAGGATTGTGATGAAAACAATAAATTTCTGTCTGCATCTGTAATCCATTTCAAAAATACTGTGCTAGCGTATTCTTTTGTCTCTGTATTTTTAGTAACAGCAAAACCAGCTCCTTGTTGAACCGCTATTCTACTTGTCCCTTTAAACGTGGGAAGAGGTAAAACTAATAGCTCTATAGGATATGATTTTTCATCTTCTAGAATAACTTTAGTAGGAAAGTAAGTAGAACCACTTGAAGAACCTATAAATGCAATAACATCTCCAGTTTTAGCATCATCAGAAGCAAATTTTCCATACTTTCCAAAGTATCCATTAACAAATGGAACATAAAAATTATCCCATATTATTCTCATAGCATCTTTATTTAAATTTATAATAACTTCATCATTTTCTACTTTAAATAATTCATGTCCTAATTGGTAGCTTCCAATTAATATATAGTTAGCCATAACATCACGACCAAAAAATGCTTTTCCACCACTGTAGTTATAATATTTTTCAGCAACATTTGCGATATCTTCCCAAGTAGAAAGTTCTTTCTCTGTTGCTCCAGTAGCTTTTGAAAACTCATCCCAGTCAGTTTTATTTATCATTAATACTTCAGTGGATTTAGCAATTGGTATTATTTTAAGATTTTTATCCTCATCAAATTTACCCTCCTCGATATAGCTATGTACATATTCTGACAATTCTTTTTGAGTATAATATTTATCTAGAGATGCTAGAAGTCCAATATTATCGATTTCCTTAGCTGTATCTACATAAGTGGCGAATAAATCTGGCATATTGTTAGAGCCAACTTTTTGCATTGCAGAATCTTTTAATATTTTAATCAAATCATTGACTCCCCCTTGACTAAATGCTTCCACAACAATTCCCTTTTCTTTACCAACTGTTTCGTTAAACTCGACTATAAGGTTATCAAAAGCAGTTTTTTGTGCTCCATTATAGTAATGCCATACTGTAATAGTAATGGGAGAATCCGAATCTAGACCATATTCACTATATTTTATTTTAGAGCAAGCTGCTAACAGTATACCGATTATCAAAACCAAAATAATACTTTTACTTAAATTTATATATTTTTTCATAAATTAACTCCTATGTATATTTTTATACCTAATACTAATATTTACATTATAAACAAATCGACATTATTTGACAATATGCACTAGATAAATATTTATACTAATTGCTATTATAAGGTTTTATTCGAGATTAGTATTTATTAACTATTTTTTATATTATAAAAAAATAAAAGTGTC
>DLNM01000046.1 GCA_002479485.1 Firmicutes bacterium UBA7510
GTTTGTGCTTGTGTTATTGCTGTCATCAATTCTGTTTTATCTACTTCTGGATCTACTGGATCTTCTTTTTCTACTAATCCATTCATTGCAGTAGTTAGATTTAACGATGCTTCATTTACTTGCTCTTGTGTTGCTTCGTCGTTATCTCTTACTACTATTGCAGATGCTAAAGATTCTGCAAATGGTGCCCATGACTCTGGTGTATATTCGTCTTCAACCTTTGTCTGTGCTTGTGTTATTACTGCCATCAATTCTGTTTTATCTACTTCTGGATCTACTGGTTTTTTCACAATTATTACTTTTCCTTCTGCTATATCTTGTAATTTATCGCTATCTTTTACGTAATTGACTTCAATTTCGAAAGTTCCAGTTACACCCTCTCCTACAATCCATTCACCTGAATAAGATCCTGATGATACCTCATTCATTGGTTTTTCATACATACTATTAGTACTTATGCCATCCATATTTCTCATAGGTGATTGTATAAATAAACGTATTCTAAAGTAAGCAGTACCACCTTCCGGTGCATTAAAGCTAACAGTCAAAGTCTCCCCGGCACTAATAGTTATGTCTTCATTAGGCATAACATTTGTAATAGCTGGCTCTATTGGATTTTTTACTAAAGCTCCAATTGCTGCTACTAATGCTGTTAATGCGTTATCTACTTGTTCTTGAGTTGCTTCATCATTTTCTTTAACTGCTATTGCGTCTGCTATTGCAACTAAAAGATTAGTCCATGATTCTTCTGTATAGTCTCCACGATTTAAGCTTAGCGCTTCTTCTATTTTTGCTGCCAAGGCTGTTTTATCTACTTCTGGATCTACTGTTTTTTCTACTAAAGCATCAATTGCTGCTACTAGTGCTGATACTGATGCATCTACTTCTTCTTGTGTTGCTTTTTCATTTCCATTTACCACAACTGCTTGAGCTAATACAACTTGAAGAGCTTCCCATGATTCAACTGTATAGTTTTCTTCACTTAATAAACCTACTTCTGCTATTTTTGCTACTAGTGCTGTTTTATCTACTACTGGGTCAACTGGTACTTCTACTTTTACTAAATTCTTTTGTGCGGCAATAATTGCTTGTTTTGCTTCATTTACTCTTGCTTGTGTATTATTTTCTGTTACTACATTTGCTGATACTACTTCTTGGTAAACAGCCCAACTTTCTTTTGTATAGTCTGATTCTTTAACTGCAGTTAATGCTGCCTTGTATTCTGTTAAGTCTGCTTTCTGTGTAGGATTTGTTGGTACATACACAGTTCCACCTGATGTTAATTTTACCAATTTATTCTGTGCAGAAATAATTGCTTTAGTTGCTGTATCTATTTCTTCTTGTTTATTTTCTTCTGTAACTACATTTGCTAATACTACTTTTTGGTAGGCAGTCCAGCTTTCTTTTGTGTAATCTGATTGTTTAACTTTAGCTAATGCTGCCTTGTATGCTGTTAAATCTGCTTTTTGAGGTATTCCCTCAGCCATTAAAACGTTATAAAGCATTTTTACTACTTCTGATCTTTTAATATTATTTAATGGTTCAAAATTTCCATCTGGAAAGCCTGCAATGTATCCTTCATCCTTTAAAGTTCCTATAAAGCCTGCAGCACTTGGTGATATTAATGTATAATCTTTAAAATATGTAGTTGATTCCACATTTTCACTTAATTTAAATGTAACACCAATAATTCTAGCTACTTCTTCTCTTGTAATAAAATCTCTTGGATTCAAAAATTCTGCATCTATTAAGTATCCCATCTTAATGCCTTTAGCTACATCATTATAAAACCAATCCTCAGATTTAACGTCTTTAAATCCAAATTCAGCTTTTTCCGTATAACCCATTAAATTGTTTATAATTCTGTAAAATTCTGCTTTACTAACATTGTTTTCTGGCCTAAATGTACCATCCGGATAACCTGTTAAATAACCTTTGTCCAACATGTAACTAATCTCCTCTTTCGCCCAATGCTTTTCAACATCTGAAACTTGGGCATAAACAGTTGAAACTGAAGATATTAACATTAATAGCATAATAATTAATGATAATACCTTACTTCTTTTTCTCATAAGAATCCTCCTTTGACTTTTAGGTAGCGTAATTCTAACACTCCCTTTTAAATTTAATTTATTTATATATCAAGGATTACAGATTTTTTTAAATAAAAAACAATAACCCCCTACTTCATGTTATGATGTTAATCTCCAAACCAACATTCACAAAGGTAAAACCATTAACTACAAGTTTCCCTTAAACTAATAATACTCTTATAGTTTTAGAAAAAATGTCAATTTCTGTTCGGATTTCAAAGCAAATAATTATATTTTTCTTGAAAAAATATTTATTTATGAGTTGTTTTTACATAAATTTACCAATTTATAATTTTAATTTCCAATTATCAGATGAAAATGGGTACAAAATAAAGACATATGTGGTTTTAGAGTAAGGCGTAACCTATGATAGGATATTTACTCCAATAAAAAAGCAGAATCTATAATTAAATAGATTCTGCTAAAATAATAAATTCTAAATTTTTAGTATTCTACGATTAAGTTTTATTAATTGTCGAATAATTCATCGACTGATTTCTTCATACTTTTTAATGCACCTGCCATTGCTGTAACATCTGAGCCATAAGCTATATATGTCGCTCCTAGTTGAACATATTTTTTAATATCATTAGGTGTTGCGCAATAAATTCCTACAGCCTTACCCTTTGCCAAAGTTTTCTTGAATACTTCTTCTATTACCAAAACAACCTCTGGATCATTAGATTTCCCTGGTTTCCCCATTGATTGACTTAAATCTGAAGGTCCAACGAAAATTACATCCAATTGAGGAATTTCTAACAACTCATCAACTTTATCAGCTATCTCTTTACTTTCCACATGAACGATTACTAAAGAGTTCTGATTGGCATGTTCAATATATGAGATTTCTTTGTTCCATACAGTGTACATAGCAGCTCTTTGAGTCATTGAAAGTCCTCTGTTTCCTTCTGGATAATATTTTGAGGACAAGCAAACATCTTTAGCCGTATCTATTGAAGTAATACTTGGAATTTGAACTCCGTCTGCTCCAGAATCTAGACAATGAAGAACATCTTCTGGTATAGCTTCCTTTATTCTTACAACACTGCTCATACCTACACATTCGGCAGCTCTAATTAAACCCTCTACATCATAATTTGAATAATTTGAATGTTCCATATCTATTATGACAAAGTCAAATCCTGCATTACCTACCATTTCAACTATTGATTGACTATTAAACTTATAAAACATACCAACAACAACTTCTTTGTTTAGTATCCTTTCTCTAAGTGAATATTTAGTATTCATTTTATCACCTCCGCTTCAACATTTTTGCTTATGATTTATATTTATTTATTCTGCTCTACTAAAAATTTACTGTATGATTCAGTGTATTCTGGTCTAACAGGATAAAATATATCAAGCTGCAAACATGGTACTGGACTATCATACACATGAATATAATGTTCGACATTTGACGGTACAGAAACCCAAGAACCTGGAGTCAATCTATAACATACTCCATCTACATAATAATCACATTGTCCTTCAACAACCAATGCAACTTGCTCATTTGGATGTGTATGAGGTCTTACTTCATTACCGTTATCTACCCTATTAGCTGTGCAGCTTATATTATCAGCTCCCATACCAAATACTACTCTTGAAATGCCTGCCCTAACTTCTTGCCATGGTAGCTCATTCCAATTTCCTGATTCTATTTTTGCCATTTATAATTCCTCCATAATCATATATTGAAAACATATTTTACTATCTAAATTAATACCTTATAACATTTCTAACTGCTTTAGTACCCCATCAATCTAGGTACAAACATAACCAAATCTTCTAAATAAGCTAGCGACATTGTTATAGCTAAAGCTACTAATGCAAATGGTAATATTCTTTTGAACAACTTTCCTATTGGAATATTTCCTACGTTTGATGTTACGAACAAAAGCATCCCTACTGGCGGGGTAATCAATGCAACAGTCATCATCAGTGTAAATACTATTCCAAAGTGAATTGGATCCATACCAATAGCCGTTGCTATAGGTATCATTACTGGTGCAAATATCATGATACCTGCAGTTGATTCCATTAAACATCCTACTACTATTAATACTAATAACATCAAAAGAATTATAATCTCTTTACTAGCTGTTAAACCAAGTATTGCTCCAGACATTAATTGTGGTATTTTATCCACTGCCATTGAATATCCTAAAATATTACCCATAGCTATAATAAAAAGTATTACTGCTGAAGATGCAGCAGCACTCCCTAGCATTTGTGGAACTTTCTTTAAATCAAGAGTTCTATATATAAGACCTGCCAATAATGCAGCAACGCACGAAATAGCACCCGCTTCTGTTGGAGTAAATATGCCTGACATTGAACCACCTACCATAATAGTTGGTACTAATAGTGCAGGAATTGCACTTACGAATGACTTTCCTGCTTTTTTTACATCGAAGCGGTAAGGCTCCCCTGTTTCATCAATTGTTTTTATGTCATTTTTACGCACATAAAAATATACAACCAATCCATAACCCACCATTATTATTAAACTTGGAACAACAGCAGATGAATACATTTTTTGTATAGATGTACTAGCAATAACACTATAAATAACTAGCGCAGAAGATGGTGGTATAATAGCTAGTACTCCTGAAGCTGCTATTAGTGCTCCTGTAAACTCTTCATTGTAGCCATCTTTTTTCATATCTGGTATCATAGTCTTACACAGTATCGATGATACTGCATTTGGAGAACCTAAAACTGATGAGAGTATTCCTGCAATAATTAAGGTTGCATATCCTAAGCCACCCTTTACCCAACCAATTAAATCTCTAACCAATTGCAACAATCTATTTGAAACTCCTGATTCACCCATTAGTTCACCAGCTATAATAAAGAATGGTATAGCTGATAAACTTGAACTATTAATTCCAGCAAAAATTCTTTGTGGAACTACAGATAATAAGTTAGGATCTATATTAATTATATGAGCAATCCCAGTCGAGCCCAAAACAAAAGGGATTGGCATTCCTAACAATAAAAATACAACAAAGGCAATTAATGCTATAACCATTATTTGACCTCCTTAAATTTTTTTACCATGTCCATAAAATGTTCAAAAGCAAATATTAACATACATCCAAACCCTATTGGCATTGCACTAAATGGAATAGCCATTGAAATAGGAAATCCAATACTTTTTTGCTTATAAACAACAGGAGATAGTACAGAATTCATTGATAAATAAAATAGTAATGCTAATATTGCTGCGCTGATTATTTCCATAACAAGTTCTAAGATGAGCTGCACTTTTGGAGGTAATTTACCTGTTACTAAATCCAAAGGTATTAAATTCTTTTTTCTATAACCAATTGAACCACCTAAGAATGCAACTCCTACCATTAAATATCTTGACAGTTCTTCAGCCCATTGAAACGATGCCGAAAAAATATATCTGCGTACAACTTCTACAGTTGTAATAATTATCATTATACCTGCAAATATACCTATAATGATTAATAATATCTTTTCTAAGGCACCGCAAATATTTTTAAATTTAGTCATTATTAACCTCGATTCTTACTTTTTTATTTAAATCTATTTACAAAAGCTTCTATTTTAGGATCTTTTGCACTGTACTCTTCATACAGACTTTGAACAGCATCTTTGAATGGTTGTATATTTTCAACTTTATTAAATACAACACCATTTGTTTCACATTCTTCTCTAAATGTTTTTTCAGTTTGCTCTATGTATTCTGTCAAGGCTTTATTTTGAGCTTCAGCAAATGTACCTACAATAATTTTTTGTTGTTCTTCTGTTAAAGTTCTGTAATAATTACCGTTCATGATGTAAATACTTGGATAAGGATAGAATCCAACCTCTGAAATATATTTAATTACTTCATAATGCTTTTGTGAACCAGCAGAAGTAATGTTTATTTCTTCTCCATCAATAGTACGGTTTTGAAGTGCAGAAGAAACTTCTCCATAAGTTATTGACATAGGATTTGCACCTATTAAACTCATAGCCTTTTGAATAATAACTGATGGTGCTACTCTTAATTTTACATTTTCTATATCTTTCATAGTATTTACAGGCTTGTCTATTGTTGCAAAATGTCTCATACCATTTTCGAATAATCCTAGTATTTTTATGTCAAATTCTTCTTCAACAGCTGCAACAAGAGCTTTAAATTCATCACTATTTAATGCTTCTAACTCTTCTTCATAAGAAGTTAGCATGAAAGGTAATTGAATAACTTCTAACAGCGGTGTGTACTGACTTAAAGCACCTACACTAACACCTGCTATTGGAATATTTCCTGATAACACTTGTTGTGATAAATCTGCATCAGTTCCTAGAGTTCCTTGTGGGTGATATGATATATCTATTTTCCCACCAGATAATTTTGATATTTCATCTACTGCCCATTGCGCAGCCATTCCAGTTGCCAAGTTTGATTGCTCTGTTCCACCAAATGTAATTTTTAGAACCTCATCATTGCTTCCAGTTGATGGTTTATTTGCATCTCCTTTAGAACATCCTGTAAATAAAAGTACTAAAGATAATACTAAAGCTAACGTACTATAAAGTTTTTTTCCTCTTTTCATTTTTTCCTCCATATTTTAATATTAGTGCTTTATATAATAGCTTAAGCTATTGTTTATAGCTAAAGCTATTTATAACTATTTTTTACTTATAATCCAATTAAAGATTCAATAATTTTGCTGGATTCTTTTTTGCCATAGTATTTATTTGTTCTTCCGTAATTCCAAATTCATTCATTAAAAGATTTATAAAGTTATACATTCCTTCAACAGGTGAACCATTACCGTTTTGACCCATATCTGAATCAAGTATAATATGTTCTGCACCACATGCCTCAATCATTTCTATTGCTACAAAATCTTTAACATTCCCTATTCTTGAACCACTTTCAAAAACACAGACATTTAATTCAATAAATGCTCCCATCTTAGCCCATTTAGCCATATGCTCATATGATGCTCCTACATTGTAGTGAGGATGGTTTACTAAAATTCTTTTTACACCTAACTCAACTGCTTTATCGACAAGATGATCTATTTCCCACAGATTACCATGCCCTGTTCCTAACACCATATCGTACTCAGCCATGTATTTGAGAACTTCAATTGCTTTATCGTCCATTTTTCCATTTTCATCCACATAAACAACAGGAGTCTCTGGCACTGAAGTTTTTCCTGCCCCAACAAATCCAACCTGCTTATGGTCATCAATGTGTTTTTTTGTAGATACTGTTGGAAAATAAATAATTTTTGTATCCATCTGTCTTGCAGTATCAACAGCTTTTAAGTTAAAAAGCCCAATCGAATTGTTTAGAGCCATAGAGCCATATATTTTACAGCTTCCATTTCCTAAGTGTTTTTCTACCATTTTTGTACCAAGTATACTTGGAAAAAAGTGATCCTTCACTAAAAATCCAGCGTATCCTGCTGCCTCTGCTTCCTTAAGCATTTCAGCTGCATCAAGTGCTCTATTTGCTACTGAAGGGCCAGCGTGAACGTGAATGTCAATAATTCCTTTAAGAATTCTTCTATCCATTAAGTTACCTCCAAATTTATATTTTTCTAAATTTCATACTATTCTATAGAGCAAATCTTATGCCAAGTTCTCTTAGCAAGTCATATATATTTTAAATATTGTTGATTTTTAAATGAAATTATATTTTTTTTATTATATAAAGCGCAAAATATTTAGTATAATTTTCCATGCAGATTTTCAAAAATAATTCATTTTTGTATCAATAATGTAAAAACGATTTTTTTAAACTTGTTTTTAATAAAATTTTATGATATCCTTTTCTTACATAAGCGATGGAGGTTCTAGTATTGAAATATAATTACAGTTTTCCAGAAAGTTATAAATATTTAAATGCTTTTTTTGTTTCGGATTTAGTTGATTTGCCAATTCACATTATTAATAATGAAGGGTTAATTATTTTTGTAAACAAAACATGGTGTGATGTTTATAAAATGCAAAAGCATGAAGCATATGGCAAACATATTCAAGAAATAATGAGTAAACATTTAGATTATTTTCTTTCTGTAAATGAAGATTCATATGCAAATGAAAACATTTACGTGTATAGTCTTTTTGATAAAACAACATCTCAATCCACTGCAATATTGGCATTAAATCAAAGAAAAAAAATATCTATGGTTACACATGCTCCAGATAATCGAAAGTTAATGGTTACAAGTACACCTATATTTAATGGTAAAAACGAAGTTGAATATGTATTTACTCTTGTACAAGATTTAACTAAAATCTCAGATCTAAAGGAACGTCTTGATGCTGAAATAGAGAAAAACAAAATACTTTGTGATAAAATAAAATCTTTAAAAGAAAATAACAGTTATTCTAAAATTATAGGCAATTCAAAAAAAATTAAAGAAATAAAATCCTTACTTGCTTCTGTAGCAAAAACAGATGCCTCAGTTTTAATATTAGGCGAAAGTGGAGTAGGTAAAGAAGTATTATCTAAAGAAATATATTCAAATAGCCTTAGAAATGATAAACCATTTATTACAGTCAATTGTGCAGCTATACCAGAAAACCTATTAGAATCTGAAATGTTTGGATATGAAAAAGGTGCTTTTACTGGGGCTGTAAAAGCAAAGGAAGGTTTATTTGAACTTGCTAATGGCGGAACTATTTTACTTGATGAAATTGGTACAATGCCTCTAAGCTTACAGCCTAAGCTTCTTAGAGTTTTACAGGAAAACGAGTTTATGCGTGTTGGAGGTACAAAAAAGATACCATTAGATGTTAGAGTAATCTCTGCCACTAACGAAAACCTTCTCACACAAATAAAAACAGGTAATTTTAGACAAGATTTGTATTATAGATTAAACGTAATTCCAATAAAAATACCCCCTCTTAGAGAAAGAAAGGACGATATAAAACTATTCTGCCTTAAATTTTTGGAGGATTTTAATATAAAATATAATAGAAATAAATTTTTTAATGATAAAGCATTGTTCTATTTAGAACAATACGAATGGCCAGGAAATATACGAGAATTAAAAAATGCTATTGAAAGACTTGTTGTAGTTGGAGAAAAGGATGTTATATGTGCTAATCAAGTATTAACTATCACAAATCCTAATGAGCTTATAAAATTAGAATCAAATAATAATTTTGATTTAGAAGAGGATATATCTTTAAAAGATGCTGTTCAATCACTAGAACGTAAATTAATTCAAGATGCTCTAAAAAAATATAAAACAACATATAAAGCTGCTGAAGCTCTAAAAACTACACAACCAACAATAGTTAGAAAAGCAAAGCTTCTAGGTATTGAAAAAAACTGGGAAGTTTAACAAATGAAAAGCACCAAACTGTTAGAAAAACTAGCATTTTGGTGCTTTTTAATTTAAAAATTTATAGTTTAATTCTTTAATCTAGTTGAAAAAAATCCCTTTTATGGCCAAATTTTATTTGCTTTTATTTTTAGCCATTCTTCTTTTTCATCTTCAATCTTATAGTCATGGCTATTTGTTGCTTCAAGTACCTCTTCGTAGTACCAATCATTCTTCTTAATGTCTGGCCATTGTTTTGCGTCCTTATGGATGTTTTCTTTTTCAACTATTCTGTCTAAAACAGCATTTATGAGAGTCATTGCTTCTGCTCTTGTAATGTTTTTGTTTGGACTAAAAGTTTTATCTGGGTAACCTTTAATCCAACCTTTCATTGCGGATGAATTAATATATGAACTAGCCCAGTGTCCTTTTATATCAGTAAACAGATCCTTATTTGATTCTTCTAACTTATCAAATCTTGATGCTATAGCAGCAAATTCAGCTCTTGTTATAGGTTTTTCTGGTCTAAAAGTTCCATCTTCGTATCCATTTATTATACCTGAATTGAATAATGTAGAAATTGCAATGTTTGACCAGCGTTTTTCCCCAATATCAGTAAAATCATTTGAATAACTTAAAGCTTTTTCTCTACTATCATCAGTAAGCAATCTGTAGAAAATAGTTGCAACCTCTTCTCTTGTTATAGTATTAAGAGGCCTTATATCCCCCTCTGGATAACCAACAATATATGCAAAATGGTCTTCTCTGTTAAGCTCTATTAAGTTGTATGGAAAGTATTCAGTATCTGTTACCTTCTCATAATAAAGAGTTATAACATTTAAACTAGATTTACTATTAACAGTTATTTTATCAACACTTGCACTTACATATTTATATCCTTCTATTTGCTTAACTTGATTTGAAGCTATTACAGTACTACCTAATTCTCTATAGAAAACATATGGTTTCCTTATATCAGTATCTGTATCCAAATCTTTATACATTACCTTAACTTCATAAGTTGTAGGTTCTGGTTGTGTTGTATTAGCTTTAAATACAGCTATATACTCCATATCATTTTCAACGGTAAATGTATAATTAGGCTTATCTGATACACTAATTTCATTAACTGATGCAATTCTAGGAGTATTATCTTCGTTAATTATTAATTTCCATTCTACAAAGTAATAGCCACTATTAGGAGTTGCAGTAATTGTTACTTGAGTACCATGATTATATATTCCATCACCTTTTGTTGTACCGCCTGCTAATGGTGTTGCATGAGTTGTTACAGTATATTTATTTATTACATAATACACCTTTATTACTCCACCACTAACTATACTTGAAGGTAATTGACTTGGGTCTGTATGGTCGAATTTATATCCTACATACCTATTATCATTTGTATCTACCTTATCTACAGTTAATGTATTAGGTGCATTTATCCATACTACTTCATTATCTGTATCAGTTTCTGCTAATAAACCATCTTTATAGTATTCTATTGTATAGCTTAGCTCTCTTGTTTGGCTTTCATCTTTTACATAGTATACCTTTATTGTTGAACCATCTGCTATACTGGAAGGTAATAGACTTGGATCTGTATGATCGAATTTATATCCTACATACTTATCATCATTTGTATCTACCTTATCTACTACTAATGTATCAGGTGCGGTTACCCATACTATTTCTTTATCTGTATCAGTTTCTGCTAATATTCCATCTTTATAATACTGTATTGTATAGCTTAGCTCTTTTGTTTGGCTTTCATCTTTTACATAGTATACATTTATTGTCGAGCCATTTGCTATACTGGAAGGCAATAGACTTGGATCTGTATGGTCGAATTTATATCCTACATACTTATCATCA
>DLNM01000051.1 GCA_002479485.1 Firmicutes bacterium UBA7510
TTTAAAAATATACCATGGAATTTTCTAATAATTCCATGGTATATTTTTAAATTTAACTTAATATAGTATACATATCCTTTGAATCGTCTTTCATAACGTGCTCTAGTAATTTTTCTACTCTTATCTTCATTGGATTTGTTCCAAATACTATTTCAATTTCATCTCCAACTACTAATTCAGTACCTGGCTTAGCAAGCTTTCCATTAACGAATACACGTCCCTGTTCGCAAGCTTCTTTTGCAACAGTTCTTCTTTTTATAACTCTTGCATTTTTAAGAAATTTATCAATTCTCATAATATCCTCTCATTATGCCACGAAGTGGCATTATAAATATAGATGAAAAATCGTTTTTTTGATTTTTCCATAGTGTGAATGCTTTTTTTCACACTAACCTCCATATGGCACTTTAAGTGCAAATTAGTTATTTAAGTTTTTAAGTTTTTCTGCTTGGTCTGATGTAATTAAACCTTCTATCATTTCTGTTAGGTCTCCATCTATAAAGCCGTCTAGCTTATATAGTGTAAGTCCAATTCTATGGTCTGTTACTCTTCCTTGTGGGAAGTTATATGTTCTTATTCTTTCACTTCTATCTCCAGAACCTACTTGACTTTTTCTAGCTGAAGCTATTTCATCATGTTGTTCTTGTTGATATTTGTCATATAATTTAACCTTTAATACTTTCATAGCTTTATCTCTATTTTTAAGCTGAGATTTTTCATCCTGACACGAGATAACTATACCAGTTGGTATATGTGTAAGTCTAACCGCTGAGTCTGTAGTATTTACACACTGACCACCGTTACCTGAAGATCTGAATACGTCAATTTTAATATCATTAGGATTGATTTCAACTTCAATATCGTCTACCTCTGGCAAAACAGCAACTGTAGCAGATGAAGTATGAATTCTACCACTTGATTCAGTGTCAGGAACTCTTTGAACTCTATGAACTCCACTTTCATATTTAAGCTTTGAGTATGCTCCATATCCTTTTATTGCAAATACAACTTCTTTTAATACTCCCATACTTTGCTCATTGATAGAAATTATCTCAGTTTTCCAACGCTGTCTTTCAGCATATCTAGAATACATTCTAAATAAATTTCCGGCAAAAAGACCTGCCTCATCACCACCAACACCTGCTCTAATCTCTACTATAACGTCTCTTTCATCATTAGGATCCTTTGGTAAAAGCAGTATTTTTAGCTCAGTTTCTAACTCTTCTATTTGAGAAGTTAATTCCTTAACTTCTTCCTTTGCCATTTCCCTAAAATCTTCATCTAATGATTTATCGTAAATCATTTCCTTAGATTCTTCTAGTTGTGTCTTAGCATCTTTATATTCTTTATATTTTAAAACTATTGGCTCAACCTGCGCGTGCTCTTTAACAAGCTTTTGCCATTCACTTGAATTAGCAATAACATCAGGGTCTGCAATTTTTTCACTTAAATCTATATATTTTCCTTCTAGAAATTCTAATTTATCTAACATTAGTTTTCACCTCATTATATATTAACAAAATATTATACCATGAAAATGTATTAGTATGCAAACATTATTTTGTTGATATAACTATATTATTATAGTTATATATTTACTATTCTATTTGTATATTTTACTATATTTTTGTTATGTGTGACAAGTAAAACAGTTTTTTGTCTACTTATCTCTTTTATTGTTTGTAAAATTTGTTCTTCAGTATCACAATCAAGGGCTGATGTTATCTCATCTTGAAGCTATCAAGGCAAGTAAATACCATTTTTTGTGAGACTTCATAAGCGTACACAAGTAAACTAAAGCAGATTTATATTATAATTTATTATTTTTTTGCATAAAAAACTTCCTTTCTAACAATTCTGCAAGGGTACACATTACCCTTACAATCAATAAATTCGTACAAAAACCAAAGCTCTATTATTTAGAACCTTTACTAAATTAGATAAATTATCTAATAACGAATTCTATTGTCGTCAAAAAGAAAGCGTATAAACATCTTTTTTAATTACCTCGTTTATATTTTTATATTTATATTATATCAATAATTTTTTTACTCGTAAGTAGTTGGCTTATATTAAACTCGCTATTTTAAAATGAGCATCAGCATAATTTATACGAACAATAAATTACACATTAATACGTGAACCACAATATTCACATTCTGTAACAAAACCCTCTGTAGATTCAATATCAGCTCCGCAATTTGGGCATTCGACAACCTTTATCCTAGGAGAATCTGCTACATGTGAACTATTTGTTGCCTTGTACTGTATACGTACATAATGGTCATTAAACGAACTATTTGGCAAAACTATTTTCTTGTTAATCATATCAAAATGTGCATCTTCAAAAAAACCTTCGTTTATCATTTCATGTAAGACCTTCTCTGTCTCTTCATGTGAAATAGAAAGGTTGTTGGCTATGCTACTAATATCTCTTTGATTTGAATTCACATTTCTTAAACACTTTTCATACACTTCACCACGTTTTCGCATTTTTCTAGAGCCACGCAGGGTAAGTATTCCTCCACCTAAAAATAAAACTATCATTAAAATGAGTGGCTCTGCTACTTTTTCTCCACTTTCTGTTTCAAATCCACCAGATATATATAAAATAGCATAAACTATACCAAGGAATACAAGAAACCATCCAAGTTTTTTAACAGTTTTACTATTTTTTAAGATCTCTGTTTTATCATCAGTCATTCTTTTATATATAAGATATATTCCAATAGGAAAAAAGAAAATCATAGCAATTATAATCACTATTATTGGAGTATGCTTTTTATCATTAACTTTGTTCATAATTTCCTCCATTACGTTATTTCAAAGCATTACACTTTTATTTGGCATTTAATGGCGAACCACAAAATTCACAATCCTGAACCTTTCCCTTTGTAATTTTATTCACTCCGCCACAATTATTACATGTAACAGCCAAATATTCTGCTTCTTGCTTAATTTGTACGTCTCCTTGCTGTGAATTATTAGATACATTATTATGATCTATTATTGTTGGAAACACTATTCTATTTTGTACTTCATCTATATATGCATTTGCAAAATATTTTTTATATATCATTTTTTGTAAGTTAGCTTTTACTATATCTTGAGATGTGTTAACACTTGATGCAAGATTTTCAATTGAGCCTGTTGGGTCCGCAGATAATCTAATAACATAATCCTTAAAATTTTTTATAAGCCTTCTACGTCTTCTACTAAGAACTATAAATACAACCCCAATAGCAACAAATACATACATTACTATTATGGCATTAAAATCCATTTCTTTATCAAACGTAAGCACAAGTGCAGATATTCCAAAAAGAAATACAATAATAATTCCTATTATAAATTGAACTTTTTCAATAATTTGAGTGGTTATAAGTGTGACTTTTGAACTGTTCACTTTATATTCCTCCTTTTTTTATGCCTCTTAATTCTATTTTTCTATGTTTAATAATATTTAACATATCATTAAGAATTACACTTACTTTCTTATCCTTACTCTCACAATCATTCTTTAATAGTTCACTCTCAAGATTTGTTAACTTTGCATTTAATTTTTCGTCACAAGGCACCACTGATGATATATCACTATATTTTAATTCATCCTCTACTTTACCAATCATTGCTGAATACTTTGTATTACTATTATCATTCCTAAGCAGATTTAACTTTCCTATCATTGCACTTAGCTCACTAACTGACTTAAGTACATTGTCACTTTCTTTCTTTATACCTAATGAAACATAATAGGCTATAACTGCAATGATGCTTAGAATTACTATTAAAGATACTTGTATTATAATAAACATATTAATAGATTCACTCTTAGTTAGCATAAAAACCATTGATACTGCAACTGATATTATTGGAATAATAACTATTGCTGCTCCACCAAATGACCTTATAAACACTTGCGACACAGACCTAGATAGATACTCAATTAGTGCCAAGCCACCAAAAAAAATCATCTCAGCTAGTAAAATAAATATCATACCTAGCCATACTATAGTGATTCGCTCTATTGAAATCATAAAGTATAAAAATATTGAAAGCAAAAATGTTAAACTACCAATAATTGTTATTGCTTTAATTCTATTATTCATATAACACCACCCGTTATAACCTTTCCCCACATTCAGAGCAGAATTTTGGCGAACCCTCTATTTCAGCATTACACTTAGGACACTTACAAACCATAGAAACGCCGCATTCTGGGCAAAACTTTGCAGATTTTGATATTTGGTTACTACATTTTGTGCAAACTATCATATCGTTTTGATTCATATTATTTGTACTAATTGACTCAGTGTCAAATCCACATGTACCACAAAATCTTTGCGATAAGTCTACTTTAGAGTGACATTTAGGACATTCTTTCTTGTGATTTTGATTATTGGCGATATCAACTTCCTTTGCTAAATTACCAAAAGCACCTCCTACATTTCCCCCTAGTCCAAAACCCATTCCAAGTCCAATTCCAGCTCCCATGATAGGCGCTGAAGCTGACCCTTCATTTTTAGCAGCTCCTTCTAGTGTATCAAAAGAACGTTCTTGTTGGTAGTTATATCCAATAATGTTCATTTCAGCTCGTTTTGCCAATGCATCTTTTAATTTAATTACGGCTGGATCACCCTCTGGGATACTTATATCATTAACATAAAAGTTAACTAATTTGATTCCATAATCCGCCATTATAGGTTCTATGCGTTCTTTCATATACTGTGATATTTCATCAATATATGCATTAATTTCAAGTACACTTACTTGTTTGTGAATTAAATACTGTGATATAGAATCTTTAACTTTTGTTATATATAATCCTTTAAAATATTTAACTATATTGTCTTTATTAAAGATTGGCAAGGTTCCGACTAACTTTAATAAAAATTGTTTGGAATTTTCAATTTTAATTCCAAATACCCCATTAGAACGAATAGGTATAAACACACCATATTTGGGATCCTGTATTTGAATTGGTGAAGCAGTTCCCCATTTTATATCCAAAGAATGTATTTTATTAATGAACCATACCTCAGCAGTAAAAGGCGAACGTCCTCCGAACGGTATATTAACTATTTTATTTAACAAAGGTATATTGGCTGTATCTAAAGTATGCCTTCCACTTTCGAAAATATCTAGTGCTTTCCCACCTTTAAACAATATTGCTTCTTGAGATTCGTTTACAACTAATTGCGTCCATGTTCCTAGCTCTTCACTTGGATATTTCCATACAAACACGTCTGGTCCACCATTATATTTTATTACTTCTACTATTGCCATTTTATCCTCCCATTGATTTTATTCACAATAAAAAAGAATACTTAATATATTATAATTGCATTGATGTTAAATAATATTTTGCATATTTCAGCTATGTTTAAAATATATTTAATCGCATATATTTATATAAATAGACATATTTTCTATTTTTGTATAAATATTGTATCACTTAACTTATAGATGTGCAATAAAATATCATACTTAAAACTATAATTTAAATAACAAAAAAAGAGTGCCACAAAACTATTTTGAAAAAGTTTTCAGCACTTCTTTTTAATATTTTTTATTCAAATAATAAAAATATCAAGCGGCTTGATATTTAATATTAAATATTAGTCTCTAGAAATAGTACACAAAACAAACCTTGGGAATTAAGAATATTTAAAGGTAGATGTACTGTTACAGATTCATATTATATTATTTATAATAGCATATCACCTTATCAACAGTTCCACCCTTCATTTCTAATAAAGTTTCCCCCATATATATATTCTTTTCATTTGTCTTTATGTCAGTAAGACTAATAAATGTTTTACACAGGATTTTATTATCTATCTTTATCATATTCATTGGATCATATCCGCTAATATAGAAGCCACCTTTTGTAGCGATTCTGTCAGAGGATTGCATAAATTTATCAATTAAATCTTTTTTACGTGCTATATTTTCATTAATAGCTTTTTCTATCAAGGCCGTTTCTAGGTGTAGGTCATTTATTTTTGTGTATTCAAAGCTATCGGTTACAATTTCAAATACAGTCTTATTTTGTTCTGATAGTACATGTTCAAAATTTATCCCTAAATCATGAGAAACTACAAGAAAAACAGCTCCACTATAGTAAGATATTCTTCTAATATTTAATTGTAATGGTGAGAAGTTGTGTAAATACTCTGAATATTTCTTCATTCGTTCAGTATACTTTTTTTCTGACAGCTGTTTTAACGCCATAATTCCAACATACTCAGCCATTCCCTCAGAAGTTTCTGATAAAAATTCACATTTACACATGTCACCAATTATTTGTTGACGATTTATTCGGATACTATAAAATATTTCAAGCAGCTGTCTTTTTGCAGTTAAATTGCTTTCGTGAAAAGCCTTAGATAATATCTTATTTTCTTCATACTTTAAGCAAAAATTATGTACATTATAAGGATAATCAAGTGTTACTAAATCTTTTGGAAATCTTATCTCTCCATTTTCATACTGATATACATGAAACATTTCATGAACTATATTTGCAGACAAAATATCTATATCATCATTGTCATTTAATAAATCATATTCAATATTCCATATAGCAATATATCTATCTTCGTATTTAATTGCTGTATTTCCAATGAAGCGTTTATCCCAAGGGATTACTTTATACTCAAAATATACCTCCTTAGAGGAGTATAAAACAAATTCATATCTGCTAAATCCACCCCATAGCTTTTCATAATTAATTTTTTCTAAATTATTTAATATTTTATTATAAAGCTCTCTCATATTCTTATTCCTTTCCTATGTTTATCTTGCTTTAAGTGTAAAGGAATAAAAATATGTTTTCAATTTGAAAAGCGACGACTTTTTCATATGTAGAATTTATTCTAAGCATTTATTAATCATTTCCATAACTAGCTTAGTTGGACCAATCAGTATTATCCTAGCCATATTAATATTATTATCATATTTAAAGGAAAATTTTATGTCACCATGGTCTTGACCTTTATCAGGCAATTTGTGCTTTGAGTTTATTTGCTCTATAATTTTATCACACAAAAGTTCCGCTTCCTCGTCGCTATTTACTATATAATCAAAAATAGAGCAAACAGAATTTACACTTTTTTCTTTAATATCAACAAAATCTCTAACTAAAGAATTAGATTTAATCCTTATACTTTCTTTAACAAATTGTTCATTTAAACATCTTCCAATATCTTCTTCAGTAAAAAGCCACGCTCCATCTTTTTTAGCACCAGACAACAACCCATTTTTTATATATGTACGAATTGTTCTTGTTGAAAGACCTGTCATTGTAGCAATATCTGTTATAGAATAATAATCCTTTCTCAATCAACTCACCTACTTAAAGTTAAAATTTTGCCTTAATTTTTCTATATCTTAATTATTTGAATTTTAACACAATTGGTATATATAGTTCAATCTCAGTTTAAACTTAGAGCCTATAAAATTATGCATTATAATACTTAAAATGCAAAGCTATAATAAAGTATATATGGTATGATTTTTTCATTGCTTTTAAGCTTATAGCACTAGAATTGGAGGTATTAAATGATTCATATTGAAAGAGCATCAATTGAGGATGCTGAAATAATAGTTAAAATCAAAAAAAATGCATATACCGACGAAGATATTCGTTTTGGCAAAGGCAAGGGTGAATGCACACAGTATATTGGAGATGTTAATTTTATTTCATGGTGTATCAATCGCTATATATTATACAAAATAAATCTTGATGATATAGTAATAGGTACATTTTGGCTAGACCATGAAACTGATGAAAGGCCTAATCATTTTGAGCTACAAGATTTTTGTATTGATCCTATATATCAAAATAAAGGGTATGGCGCTGAGGCAATAAAGCTAATGGAACAAAAGCATAAAGACATAAAAATATGGACTTTATCTACTTTTAAATTCAGCTTAAGAAATCAGTATTTATACGAAAAAATGGGTTATGTAAAAATTGGACAAGATAAGCTTGGCTTTCAGTATGAGAAATATATAGATTAAGCCCAATTCTAAATAATTATATGGAGGTAATTATGATTAAAATTTTACGTTCTAATATAGAGGATGCTCAAATAATAACAGAAATAAAAACAGAAGCCTTCAATAAAGAAAACTTTAAATATCTTAATAGGAATGCTGGTCCACCGGGTTATGATAATGTTGACTCACAAATAGATATAATTGATAAATTCTTAGCTTATAAAATTATGTTAGATGACATAATTGTAGGAACATTCTTTCTTGTTCCAGTTAAAGAAAATATAATGTGGTTTGAAGATTTTGCAATTAAACCTGAATATCAGGGAAAAGGATATGGCTATCATGCTATGGGATTAGTTGAAAAAACGTACCCTAATATTAAAGAATGGAAATTAACTACGCCTGTATTTAGTGTTGGAAATCAGCATCTATATACTAAATTTGGTTATCAAGAAATAAAAAGAGACGAAGATATGATTGAATACTCCAAATTTATAGAATATAATTAAATAAAAACGAAATTTATTATACATGGTGATTAGATGGATTGGCAAAGTGGAATGAATGAGGCAATAAAATACATTGACGATAATCTTGATAAGAGTATAGATTATGAAATTACTGCAAGGTTTATATGTTGTTCTGTCGGTGAGTTTCAAAGAATTTTTTCAATACTAACTGGAGTTTCGTTATCTGAGTATATTAGACGCCGAAGATTAACACTGGCAGCATGTGATTTGCAAAACAGTAATGAAAAAGTTATTGATATAGCATTTAAATATGGATATGATTCTCATGCATCATTTACAAGAGCTTTTCGAAAATTACATAACACAACACCTTCCTTGGCACGCAAGGAAGGTGTTATACTCAGAACCTACCCTAGAATTTCATTTAATTTTATGGTACAAGGAATAAAAGAGATAGACTATAAAATCGAAGAAAAAGACTCAACCACCTTTATAGGTATAAATAGAAAAATGAGCACTAAAAACAAAGAGCATTTTCATAGTATTTGGCTATTCTGGCGAGAGTTTGAAGAAACCAGAATGTACGACATATTAAGAAAATACTCTGACGAAGAACTTGTTTATGCCGTTTCAACACATTGTAACGAGCCAAGTTCATTTAACTATATGGCATGTGTTAAATACAACGGTTCACCTATTAATGACAACTTAGAATTACTTACTGTTAAACCACAAACTTATGCAGTATTCAATGTTCCTAAACAGGATGAAGCTAACATAGGTTGTTTTATTGAGCGTATATATAATGAGTGGCTACATTCTACTAAATATAAGCTAACTGGAGATGCTGAAATTGAATGCTGCAAAGATGATGGAACTGTTATATTAATACCAATTTTCCATCATCTATAAGTATTATGCAATTAATAATAATTGAATAAAGTAAATTTTATATGTTATTTATAAAGCTTGTAATAGAGTTGGTATATTTATCTATTTTAAGCAATAAAGCGAGATGTCCCCCGCGTATATCGGTAATAACCTTTGGGCTTGGCATTATATCAATAAGAGCACGTTTTATGCTTTCGTCAAAAGTGAAATCATCATCAGATAATATAAGCAACACCCTATTTTGAAATCGAAGAAAATCACTTTTTTTCATATTCCAATGTTTTTGCAAGTCTTTTAATAATAATGTCATATGTATTTCATATTCTTTTGTAAGAGTGTTTATCATTTCGTCGCAAATCTCAGACATAACATTTTTTTCTTCTTCCGAGAGCAAATATGTTACTTTTTTCAACACAGCTTTTTTGATGTTCTTCTTTACAAAGCCAAAAGGTACAAGTTTAATCATCAACAAAGACTTGTCTATTCGTTTCATCATGTTTCTAAAACATTGTGTGCCTTTTTCGTCAAGTTCTGCAGATAATGTACCTGTATTTGATAATATCAATCCTTCGACGATTTCGGGATGCTGTTGAGCCAATATCTGCGCTATGAAGCCACCCAAAGATTGTCCTATGAGAAATACCGTTACATTTAGTTTTTTTATCAATTCAGCAATAGCTTCAACTAATTCTTGAATTGATGAATAAGCAATAGGATAATCAAATGATATAACAGAATAAGATTTTGAAAATTCTTCAAAGTGAAACAATAACAAATCAGATAGGCCAATGCCACCAGTTAGAAGAACAACGGTCTTATTTGAATTTTCGTTTTTATAGTATCGGTATGGGAATATTTTGCCATTTATATTTTCTGTTTGCTTATGGTATTTTTTCTTAAATAATTCTACTGCTGCCATAATTATGCCTCCTCGAATATATAACAGGCTAAAGCATTTGCTAAAATCTCTATCGTTTCTTCACGGCTTTCAACTGATACAAGGTCCTTATCCGCGGCAAAACGACCTATAATATTTATCATATTTACTACTACTTCATTGTCCAACCGGGGATTTACATTGGGTATGCCTGCCAATAGTTTATCCGAAAAATTTATACTATCAATATTTGTTAATGACAATCTGTCAGTTGTTTTTCGGAATATGATGTTAAATTCATCCAAAGCAAAATAATGGTAAATGTTTTTCTTTTTTGCATATCGTTCAAATAAAAACTTTTTCATACTCTCTTTATCAATTTTGCTATTGGTAGATAGAAATTCATAAAAATCATTTCTATTTTTATCTCTAATAGATAACATTACTTCGTAAAAAAATTGTTCTTTCGATTGAAAGAAATTGTAAAATGTTCCTTTTGCAATACCAGCTTGATTTGCAACCTTTTCTATTGAAGCGGCTTTATATCCATTGCTCTCCAAGGCTTCTAAACCAAATTTGATAAGATTTTCCCTTATTAAATTTTTATCATTCTCGTTAAAAATTTTTGGCATAAACGCACTCCTTCTTATACTAAATGACTATAATAGTTTATGTAGTCATTATATTGCAAAAAAATTCTCGTGTCAAGTGACTACATATCTTAAAATTATGTAAACTCTTTGTGACGCTTCCAAGAAGCGCAATAAAATACGATAACAGATATAAAAATAAAAAATAGCAACCTATTAGCTGCTATTTCAATAATTAACGTCTTAAGTAGCATGATAATCTTTAAATTTACTCATATATAGCCAAGAAAGAAGTAATTTTGCCATTTGGGTGAGGATTATTTAACAATCCAAATTCAGGATCATAATATTTGCCATTATAAAACACTACCCAATGAGTATAACTTGGCATATGTACTGTAAGAATTGAATAGTCAGAGTGCTTTGGATTCTTCTTAGATATACGAACATTTCTTTCTGCATGTTTAATATTATAATAATCTAATACCTCTATCAATTGTCCAATTGATGTAGGCCCTTCCTTCTTCATAACTTTAAATATTTCTTCTATACTTCTATTTGTTATCATCGCTATACATGCTTGTCCACATGCACAAGGATTTGGCTGCATAATTAAATTCATAATATCTCTCCCATATTTAATACTAATGTTATCTTATACTATCGCAACAGGCATGTGTTGTACAATTTCAGTTTCGTTATTTATCTCTGGTCTATTAATCAGATATTCCTCCATGAACTGATGCCTTCCAAATGAATATTTGCGACTTTTTTCAACCGAATTTATAAAATCAAACCAAGAGTATGCATTATTTTTATATTTCACATTTCTTTTTAAATATAAACCACCATCAAACATTCTTTTTCTAAGATTTTCATCATTCACAGACATATTTTCATCAATTGACAAGTAAATTGTATAGAAAAAATCTGGCTTCCCAATTTGCTCAAAATTATAAAATGCAAATATCCGAGTTTTCTCAT
Source organism: Firmicutes bacterium UBA7510 (assembly GCA_002479485.1). Lineage (GTDB taxonomy): Bacteria > Bacillota > Clostridia > Tissierellales > Sedimentibacteraceae > UBA1535. The sequence goes on from DLNM01000051.1 coordinate 11,817, forward strand.
CTGATAAATTAATACTATTTTGTACTGCCCAATCAAATATATATTTACAAGCCTTGTGTTGTGCATTTTTACCTTTTTGTGTATAAGAAACAACAGTCATTTTATTAACAAATTCTTCTATTTCTTCAGAATTTAATTCATTCTTTAGCATTATAGGCATATATAAATCAACCCCACCTATGTGCTCTGCCTGCTCTGAAAATCCAAGGTGCTCTTCTAGATGTTGTCTACCACCATAAGCATACTTGCTTCCTTCAAGCCATTTTTGAAGTCTATCCCAGCTTTTAATGATATTCTCTCCAAGGCACTCATCACGTTCAACTGCTATTACAGCATATAAGCCGCCCTCTAGATTTTTTACTTTTACTAACTTATCTTCTTCTACATTCATATTATCAGGAATTGTAATGCAAACCTCATATCCATACCCCTCTTTTGAAAGCTCACTATCTGGTGCATCATATCCAAAGATTCTATAATTATTATTATTTAAATTTATGTTGTTTTTTAATACCCAATTACTCATTACAGAAAAAGCTCCATTTTCAGGGTTTTCTCCGTAATAACAGTAGTATGCCACTCTCATCGGCTGAATTTCTTTTAGAACTTTAATGTCAGGATACTTTTCTAGCATTTCTTTATCCTGTACCTCAAAATATTTGTCCATAATATCTATCCTTTCAAAATTATAATCCTTCGTACTCTCAGAGTACTTACTTGGCAAAAATCCGGTTACACTTTTGAAGGCTCTGGAAAATGAATCTGCGCTGTCGTAAGCATATTTCATAGCTATGTCTATTATCCTGCTGTTCCCAGCTTTTATTTCATCTGCTGAAAGACTTATACGCCTAAGTCTAATATATTCCTTTGGCAAATAGCCTACTATTGCAAAAAACATGCGATGAAAAACAGACACAGACATAAATGCTATTCTTGCAGCATCTTCAACCTTTATATCAGTATCCAGTGAATCTTCAATATAATCTATGGATTTTTTAATTCTTTGATAGTAATTCATGGAGCTCCTCCTACCTAATACCTTAAGATAAAAACATTGTACCACATTTTATAAATAGTACACCCGACTTTTTCTACTAAAATAAAAAAAAGGATGAATTTTTAAAATGAACCGGCCTCCAATCGTTAGATTTTAGGTCTAACTTTTGGGGTCGGTTCAATATCCATCCCTAATTTATATTTATTTTTCTATTTTTTTAACAGGAACAAGTATCTCGAGCTGGCAAAACCCTAAGGTTTCTTTTACTCTTTTATCTGTTATTATATGACACATAGTATAATGACCTGGTCTTTCATCTAGCTCAAGAGTACCGTTTTTTTCTATCCATTTTTTAACTCCTGCGTACACTCTATTACCATCCTCATCATCACCATCACGAGATACAGCTGCTGCATACATTCCACCTTCAAAATCAACTATATCAAAATCTTGAGTATCTACATCATAATCTGGTTTTACATACCACCATACACTAGAGCCCTTTTCAGGATCATACCATAAAAAATCTTGTGGCATCTCCCACATGTTAACTTCGTTTTTAGAAATATCACTAAACCAGCTGTCAAATCTATCAAATTTTTCTTCACCAAAAAATCCATAACCTGATGATACCATTTTGCATGCCGGTAACAATACTACTCTTACATCTGGTATAGAAACATAATTCAAATCGTTTAACGATATTTTCTTTGCGGCCTTGCTTTCATCGAAATCGGTTGTTTCTTCAGTATTATTATCACTTTCTATTGTATTCATTTTTTCTTCAAGCTCACTTACACGTTCATATAGCATTTTTATGTCCGCTTCTTCTGAGAAACTATAATTTTTAATTTGATTAATAAAATCCGTAACAATTTTCTTTAGTATGTACAATTGTGCCGCTTCATCATCTATATCATCTACTTTTTTTTGCAAAACATCAAGTAACACTTTAGAATCGCTGTTTTTAAAGACAGTTTGAATGTCCTTAATTGAAATATCAAGCTTTCTAAGAAGTAGAATTTGTTCTAATCTTTTGAGTGCATTCTCATCATATACTCTATAAGCATAATCATTGGGGCGTATACTTTCTAATAGCCCCATATCCTCATAATACCTTAACGTTCTAACCGAAACTCCATACTGTAATGATACTTCTCTAATTTTCATTACTTCATTCATTTTTTCACCTTTCCTCCCAACTTTAATAAATATTTTCTTCGATATATCCTATAAATTAATATTACAAAATGACGTTAGGGAAGAGTCAATATAAATTTTATATTTTTAAAATTACTTAAATTCTACAGTTCCATTTATCGCGTCCATACTTTTAACTATTGCAAGAGACTCTAGATGTATGCCATTTTCTCTTAGTTTCCTTCCTCCATCTTGGAAACCCTTTTCAATTACAATTCCAACACCTTCTAAGGTTGCTCCTGATTTTTTTATTATATCTATAAGCCCCTGAACAGCATACCCATTAGCCAAAAAATCATCAATTATTAGTATATTGTCATTTTCACTCAGAAATTTTTTAGACACTATTATATCAAAGGTCTTTTTATGAGTAAAAGATTCAACCTTTGAGACATACATTTCTCCTTCAAGGTTTATGCTTTTGCTTTTCTTTGCAAATACTACTGGCACATTAAAATACTGCGCAACAATACAAGCTATGCCAATACCAGAAGCTTCTATAGTTAAAATTTTATTAATTGGCTTGTCTGCAAATAATCTTTTAAATTCTTTTCCTATTTCATTTATTAATTCTATATCCATCTGATGGTTTAAAAAGCTATCAACCTTAAGAACATTGCCTTCTTTTACAATACCATCTTTTCTAATGCGTTCTTTTAATAATTTCAAGTTATTTACTCCATTCTGTGATTTTATTAATTAATATTATATAAAACTTAGCATACAGTTTCAATAAAAAATAAACATAATACTTTTACATATTATGTCTATTTTTTATTATATAGTTATTAATTTACCTTATCTCCACAGGATTGGCAAAACATTGCTCCGTCCTCTAATTCTTCTCCACAGTTCTTGCACGTATTTTTTTCTTCTATCACTTCAACCTTTGTTTCCTCAACTATTGGTTTTTCAATAACAGGGAGTTTCGCTCCGCACATTGGACAAAATGGTGCTTCACCTTCTAGTACTGCACTACATTGAGGGCATACTCTTTTTCCCTTTAACCTGCGTATATCTTCTTTAGCTTCCTCAATTTTGTTCATTGAATTTTTTATTGAAATAACTAGTTCAACAAACTCTTCTTCTGGTAAATTAGCATGTAACTCAAAATATTTTTGCCCAATCATTTGGTATGTATTGTTTATCTTTTTCTCTTCGGCTGAAATCTCACCATTAAGTTTTGTTATATCCGCTATTTCTTTAGTTTTTTTAATTGCTTCTTGGCTTGTATGTGATATTTTGTTACCTAGCCCTTTAAAAAATTCCATAGATCATCAGCTCCAATTCTATAATTATATTACACTTACCTTTAAAGCGTGAAACACTTTTCTATATTTTTACATAGTATTATTATATAAAATTACGGTAATTTATGTCAACTAAAATTATAATATGCAGTTACTACTCTAGTATTGCCGTACAAATCTTTATCAACTTCTATTTTATGAAAAAGATTTGTATTTCTAAGCATATTTGAAACAGTCTCAGCTTGGTTATGACCAATTTCAACAGATAAGATACCATTATCGTAAATTATATCTTTTACTATATTTGAAATTCTTTCATAATATATAAGCCCACTATCTCCTCCGTCAAGTGCCAAGCGAGGTTCATACTTTGCAACTTCAATTTGCAGTTTTTCTATTTCTTTTTTTTCTATATACGGTGGGTTTGAAACTATAATATGAAATTTTTTGTCTTGTGTATTTAAATTGCCGAATAAATCTCCTTTAATTATTTCAGCATTCTCTATAGCAAGATTTTTCTTATTTATATTTGCAACCTTAACAGCGGTGTCACTTATATCTATTGCAGTTACACTTGCATTTTTTATATAATATGCAAGACTAAGTGCAATTGCACCACTTCCAGTGCCAATATCAAGTATATTAATATGTTTATCCTTATATTCGCTATTTTTAACTAGATTTATTATTTTTTCAACAAGAGTTTCGGTATCTGGTCTTGGAATTAACACTCCTTCTTCTACATAAAAATCTAGTCCCATAAATTCCTGTGAGTGCAGCATATACTGAAGCGGATATCCAGAATCTCTCTTGTTAATCATTTCATAATATTTTTTTATTATTTGTTCATCAACAATCTCATCTTTATGAGCATAAAGATAAATCTTATCTTTTTTTAGTAAATGCATTAAAATTAATTGCAAATCAAGAAAGGGATTATTATAATCCCTTTCTTTTAATATATTCATTCCATCATTTATTAGATATTCAATTGAATTTTTTACCATAAATCATCTGCTCCATTTTCAGGAATAACTTCTTTCATTGCTGCAATTGCAACCTCTATCATTGAGTCATCTGGTTCACTGGTTGTTATTTTTTGAATTAAGAATCCTGGATATGAAATAATTTTTGTTAAAATATTTTGCTTTTCACATCTACCTATAAATCTATTAATTTCATAAGAAATTCCAGCTATAACAGGTAACATAAGAATTCTTATAATAACTCTCATAAGTGGATTTGGCCATCCGAAAAATGAAAATACAATTATACTAATTATAAGTACATTTACTATAAAGCTAGTTCCGCATCTTGGATGAAGTGTAGAGTATTTTCTTACATTTTCAACTGTTAATTCCTCTCCATTTTCATAACAATATATAGTTTTATGCTCTGCGCCGTGATATTTAAATACTCGTTTAATATCATCAAGTTTTGATATAAGCAATGTGTATAATATAAATATTCCTACTCTTATTATACCCTCAACAAGATTTAATATAATGCTATTATCAGTAACGTGCTTTAAAACGCTAGTCAATAGAGATGGACCTATAATAAATACACCAACACTAAAAACTAAAGCAAGCACTAATGAAACATAAATTATTGCTTTATCAGCTTTTTCCTTGAATACCTTCTTTAAAAATCTGTCTACAGCATCCTCTTCTATAGTATCCTCATAAAAGCTTGCAGAGAACATAAGCTCTTTAACTCCAGAAATCATTGATTCAATGAGCATAAATGTTCCTCTAATTAAAGGTAGTTTAAAAAATTTATTTTTAAATGTTGAGCTTAATTTTGTTGTTTTTATAGTTATTTCACCGTCAGGCTTTCTCACAGCCGTAGCCATTTTATGAGGTCCTTTCATCATGATTCCCTCAATAAGAGCTTGCCCTCCGATATTAGTTTTCTTTTTTTGAGCCAATATAATTCTCCCTTTCCATTTTAAATTATTTAACATTTACATTCTATACTTTAGGAGTCTGTTATCTCCGTATTTCCTACATGTCAAAACCTATATATGACCATTTTATACCTTTTTTCTTAATCATAGCTTAATCTGTACCTTTAATTATAATTCTTGAAAACTATAAAGTCAAATTATCTTTTATGGTCACAGTCTATTAAGCTTACTCTATCCAAAAAACAGAATAAAAATAATTTATTTAATTTAATATGTTATTTTATTAAGTTTTTTTATAGTAAAAATTATATAATATGAAATTATGTTTGTTAACATATTTCTATTGAAAGACATGTTTTAAAGTAATATAATGTAACATATTGATATTTATTATAACACAATTATTATGTAAGGAATCAGAGAGGAAATAATCATGAATAAATTAACAAACAATAAAAATATTCTTGCTTGGATAGATGAGGTTGTAGAACTTACAAATCCAAAGGATATAATGTGGATAGATGGTAGTGAAAGACAAATAAATATGCTTACAAAAGAAGCTTGTGATACTAATGAAATCATGGCACTTAATCAAGAAAAACTACCAAATTGTTACTATCACCGTACTAATGAAAATGACGTAGCTCGTATGGAAGATAGAACTTTTATATGCTCAAGAAAAGAAATTGACGCTGGCCCAACTAACAATTGGAAATCTCCTGAAGATGCATATGCTCTTGGAAAATCAATATTTAAGGATTCTATGAAGGACAGAACTATGTATATTATACCTTATTGCATGGGACCTTTAGGATCACCTTTTTCTAAAGTAGGTATAGAAGTAACAGACTCTATATATGTTGTACTAAATATGAATATCATGACAAGAATTGGAAAGCAAGTTTTAAATATGCTTGGACAAGAATCCAATGATTTCGTTCGTGGTTTACATAGTAAATGTGAATTAGATAAGGAAAAAAGATATATATTCCACTTCCCAGAGGACAATACAATATGGTCGTGCAACTCTGCTTATGGTGGAAACGTACTGTTAGGTAAAAAATGCTTTGCACTAAGAATTGCAACTAATCTTGGACGTAAGGAATCATGGATGGCAGAGCATATGCTTATACTTGGTATTGAAAACCCTCAAGGTGAAGTAAAATATGTTGCAGCAGCATTCCCATCTGCATGTGGAAAAACAAATCTTGCAATGCTTATACCACCTGAAGTTTATACTAAAAAAGGCTATAAAATATGGACTGTTGGTGATGACATAGCTTGGATAAGAATTGGTGATGACGGAAGATTATATGCTATAAATCCAGAAGCAGGCTTCTTTGGAGTAGCACCTGGAACAGGAAGAAATTCGAATCCTAATGCACTATCAGCTACATCAAAAGATACAATATTTACTAACGTTGCACTTAACTTAGATGATAATACTGTTTGGTGGGAAGGCTTAACTAAAACTCCACCTACAAAGAATATGCTTGATTGGAAGGGTAATCCTTGGAACTTTGAAGAATCTTCTGAAAAAGGTGCTCATCCTAACTCAAGATTTACAGCTCCAGCTAAAAACTGCCCATGTATATCAAGTGAATGGGAAAATCCAAACGGGGTTCCACTATCAGCAATAATATTTGGTGGAAGACGTGCTAAGACAGCTCCTCTTGTTTATGAAGCTAGAGATTGGAATCATGGAGTGTTTATAGGCTCAGCAATGGCAAGTGAAACAACAGCTGCTGCTGCTGGAAAAGTTGGTGTAGTTAGAAGAGATCCAATGGCGATGCTACCTTTCTGCGGATATAATATGGCAGACTATTTTAATCATTGGATTGAAATGGGAGCAAAGGTGGACAAGGCTTCCAAGGTTGCCAAGGCAAATAAATTGCCTAAGATATTTAATGTAAACTGGTTTAGAACAGATGAAGAAGGTAAGTTTATTTGGCCAGGATATGGTGAGAATTTCAGAATATTAGATTGGATAATTAAAAGATGCGAGAACGAGGTTGACGCTAAAGAGGTTGAAATTGGATATATTCCTAATGTTGATGACATTAACATAGAGGACTTAAGTTTATCCAAGGAAACTATTGAGGATCTATTATCTATAGATAAAGATTTATGGCTTGAAGATGCAGACGGAATTGAAGAATTCTATGACAAATTTAATGGTAGAATTCCACAGGAACTAAGAAAAGAACTTGAAACCTTAAAAAGCAATTTAAAATAAATGAACAAATGGGGACATATCCTAAAAAGATTATGTCCCCATTTGTTCGTTTTATTGGGGGGAAAATTATAATCCGCCTATCATCAAGCCTTTTACAAGCAATGATGGCGATTCAAAAAAGTTTATATATGCATCAGATGTGTATACATCTTCGGATATATCTATAATGTTGTTAAGTAAATCATAAAAATTTCCTGCTACAGTTATTTGATTTATAGATTTATCAATTAAACCATTTTTTATATAATAACCGTTAGCAATCAATGAAAAATCACCAGTTACGGTGTTCATTCCTGCATGTAAACCGTCAATATTTGTAATCATTACTGCTTCTGTTAGTTCAGAAAGTATTTCATTTGTGTTTTTAGTTCCAGCTTCTATGTAGCAATTAAGAGCAGATATAGATATATTATCTCTATATGAATTTCTAAATGCATTGCCTGTTGAAACTTCATACTCATTTGTACTAAGTATATTTTTAAGAATACCATTTTCTATCAAATATTTTTTATATGTTTTTATTCCTTCATCATCAAATATACGATTTATTCTACCATTTTGATACATAGGATCTTCTATAATGCTTAAATTTTTAACTGCCACCTGTGTATCTACTTTATTTACAAATTTACTAGTATTTTTTTTAATAGAATCTGCACAAAACACCGTCATAAACGTAGCAAACATATTAGCTGCCACATTATTTTTAATTATTACATCGTAATTACCACTTGCAATCGGTGAGGCATTTATCATACTTGTTGCTTCATATATTGCATCTTTTAAGATTGTTTCGTAATTTATATCTTCAAATTTCTTATTAATGCTAAATGAATAGCCATTTTTCTTTATACCATTTTCCTCAGCTACAACAGATATGCTTCCTATAGTGTATGAGTAAGAATCCTCAAGTTCAGTTCCCTTATCATCTAATAGCATAATACTTGTATTTTTCTCATAATACTCACATGTTGGAATAGATATTACTCTTGAATCTATATTTTTAGCTGTATTTTGCACTTTTTTTAACCTATCAATTACTACATTGACATCAGCATTATATGTATTGTTGCTGTTAGGTTTTATTTGACTTTTTTCTATAGATTTTTTGGTCTTTCCGTTATATGGTGCAGTCTCTTTAATATTGTTAACTGCCTCTGACAACGCATCATCATCAAATTTTTCGATATAGGTTGTGCTGTTTTTGCCCTCATAATTACCGCTTAGGTTTATGCCCTCATCATTTGATAGATTAAATGTTTCCACCTCATTGTCAACTACATTAATCATAGTAGAGCTAGAGTTAGAATAATATACCTCTACATCGGTAATTTTTTGATTGTTACAAGCATCAATCAGCTTATTTATAAATTTTTTAATATCCATTATCTCATACCTCCTACTGTCATATTTGATATTCTGACTGTAGGCTGTCCAGCACCTATAAATAAAGCTCCACTTGCAGCATAGCAATATCCTTGACCTATGTTTAAATTATCGCCAACCATATCAACAAGCTTTAAAATACTTCCACCTGTTCCAATTAAAGTTGCTCCCTTAACGGGCTCTGTAAGCTTTCCATTTTCTATAAGGTACGCCTCAGACACCGAGAAATTAAATTCACCTGTCAAAGGATTAACTGAGCCAGCATTTATTGATTTAACAAATAAGCCTTTCTCAGTACTTGAAATGATTTCATCTCTTGTATGCTTTCCTGCTTCTATATATGTATTGGACATCCTTGAAGTAGGTGCGTATTTATAAGATTCACGTCTTCCTGAGCCAGTAGCCGCCATATTCATAATTCTACTATTTAGCTTATCTATCATGTATCCTTTTAAAGTACCATTTTCAATAAGTACATTTTTCCTTGTTTTAGTGCCTTCGTCATCAATATTTAGTGAACCCCATGCCTTGTCTATACTTCCATCATCTACTAATGTCAGTATGTCAGATGCTACTTTTTGACCTAGTCTTCCTGAAAATTCCGAATTACCTTTTGCAACACTGCTTGCCTCTAAGCTATGTCCACAAGCCTCGTGAAACATAAGTCCTCCGAATCCATTGTCAACTACTACTGCCATTTGACCTGCTGGACAGTATTTTGCACCTGCCATTGCACAGGCTGAGCGAGCTGCTTCTCTACCATAATAATTTAAGTCTATCTCGTCATAAAATTCAAAGCCCTTTGCAGCTCCTGGTCCTATATATCCACTTTGAAGGTCTCCATTTTTTTCAGCGAATGCGCTTATAATCATTCTTGTTTTAAATCTATTGTCTTCCTTGTATAATCCTTCAGTATTTGCAATTATAACATGCTGTTCTTGATCTAAGTATTTCACAAACATTCTTTTTACTGAAGAGTCATAAGCTTTACCTGCTGAAATTGCTTGATTTATTACATCAAGCTTTTGTTTGTACAAAGTTTTACTAAAGTATTTTTCTGCAGCGACAACACCTTTTGTTATATCAGGCAATGTATTAAAGCTATTAATAGTATTGTTGTTAAAAGCTTTACACGCTTCCTTTGTTATTTTTAATAGGTTTTCTTCTGTGTCATTGCTAGTATATGTGTATACATAATTGTTTTTTGAGAAAACTCTTATTCCAATACCATAATCTTTAGCAACTATACCATTGTCTATTACATCATTATTTATAATTATATTTGTATTATATTTGTCCTCTACAAATACCTCTGCAAAGTCTCCTCCATTCATGAGAGCAGTTTGCAGAATTTTATTTATTAAATTAGGTCCTATCATTGTAGCAATCTCCAATATAAGTTATTTACTTATTTACTATCTTGCTTCATAAGTATTTCCATAATTCCGGTGCCTAAACCAATTACACCATCAGCACTATTGCACAAAACTACTACTCCTACACCCTTTTCTGTGTTAAAAGCAGTGTAGCTTGTATATCCTCCAGCAAGCCCATCATGCTCAAGTACTGTCTGACCTCCAATATTAGCAAATCTCCATCCGAGACCAATATTTGGTGATCCATTAAAGTGTATTTCCTGTGCTAGTTCAAAGGAATTCTTTAGCTCTTCATTTACATCTAACTGATACATATTTGCAGCTATATACCTTGCTAAATCTCGTGTTGTGCTTTTCATACCTGCACAAGCTTGCATGGCATCGAAATCCCATTCATAACCCTCCACATCAGCGGTCGAATAAGGTAATGCTTTACGAGATTGTTGTTCCTCATCTAAAAATATTGCTGTACTTTTCATATCTAGTGGTTCATATATTGAATCTTTTAAAAGCTCATCATAAGTACGACCTTCAACATCCTCTAGTATACATCCTAGCAGTCCGAAAGAAAGATTGGAATAATCATATACTGAACCAGGCTTTCTAGTTAGAACATTTTTCTTCATATATGCATCTAGTTTTTCTCTAGTATAATTTTTATATGGATTTGGTCCACCCCTCCAGTTATTTGGCATTCTGCTAAGTCCAGAAGTATGTGTTGCCAAATTTTCCAAGGTCATAGTCACACCCTCATATTCACCTGATATAGGATATTCTATATACTTTTGAACGGGGTCATCTAGTGCGACCTTTCCCTCTAAAGTTTTCATTGCTAGTAATGTACCTGCAAAGGTCTTAGATATAGAGGCTATCTCATAAATTGTATTTTCGTTAACAGCCTCTCCATCCTTGCTTTTATTACCATAGTTTAAATATGCTACCTTACCGTCCTTGATAATTGCAACTGACATACCTACAAATTGTTTTTCTTTAAAATAATCAACGCATGTTTTATCCACAGAAGCAATAATATCTTTGTCTTTTAACTCTATCAGTTCATTTGTATTGTTATCACATCCTGTAAATAATCCCATGAACATAATGCTTATAAGGACTAAGGCTATAATTCTATACTTTCTGTTCATTGTAACTACCTCTTTTTATGAATAAATTAGTATATACTACATAAATTGTTCACAATTATGACATGCTACAAAATGCTCTTTTTCAACCTCTTTAAGTATTGGACGCTCCGTTTTACAAATATCTGTCACAAAGCTACATCTAGTAGAAAACTTGCAACCCTTTGGCTGATTAACAGGACTTGGTATCTCTCCTTCAATTTTCATACGCTTTCTTTGTAAAGCGGGATCTGGTTCTGCATCAGGTATAGCAGATAGCAGTACCTGCGTATATGGATGCAATGTACGTTCAAATAATCTATCACTTGATGTAAGCTCAACTAAGCTACCCAAATACATAACTCCAATTCTATCAGAAATATGTCTTACCATAGATAAGTCATGAGATATAAATAAATAGGTTAAATTACGTTCTTTTTGAAGTTTAATCAGAAGGTTTACTATTTGTGCTTGAATAGAAACGTCAAGAGCTGAAATTGGCTCATCACAAACGATAAATTGTGGCTCAACAACCAATGCTCTAGCAATCCCAACACGTTGTCTTTGGCCACCTGATAATTCATGTGCAAATCTATTGCCAAAGCTTTCTGTAAGTCCTACAGAATATAAAATCTCATTTACGCGCTTGTTTTTTTCTTCCTTTGAAAGATTATAGTGTACATTAAGCCCTTCAGCTATAATTTCAAATATAGTCATTCTTGGATTAAGTGAAGAGTATGGGTCTTGGAAAATCATTTGTGCATTTTTCTTGAAGCTTAAAATCTCTTTCTTACTATACTTGCTGATATCTTCTCCATTAAATAAAACCTGTCCCCTAGTTGCATCATAAAGCTTTAAAACAGTACGACCACAAGTAGTTTTACCACAGCCTGATTCACCAACAAGTCCAAGGGTTTCTCCACGATTTATACCAAAGCTTACCCCGTCAACAGCCTTTAATGTAGCATTTTTACCTACATTAAAATATCTACATAGGTCTTTTACTTCTACAATTTTATCTGCCATTTAATTTTCCTCCCTTTTATATAATGGATCTATCTTTGGTGCAGAAGGATGCATTAACCAACAGGATACCTTATGTGTATCAGATAACTTAGTTTCAGCTGGCATTTGTTGACGGCATATTTTCATACAATATTGACATCTGTCAGCAAATGGACAATGCTCTAAAGGCAATATTAAATCAGGTGGTGTACCCTTTAATGCGTATAGTTCCTGTTTATTTGTTTTAGCTAGTTTAGGTACTGAACTTAATAAAGCCCATGTGTATGGGTGCTTAGAATCATAGAAAATTTCCTTTGCAGTACCTCTTTCTATTACTTGTCCAGCATACATTACCTGTATTCTATCAGCAAAATTGGCTACTACTCCTAAGTCATGAGTAACAAGTATAATTGCAGTGTTTAATTCCTTCTTCAAATCATTTAACAAATCCATAATTTGTGCTTGAATTGTAACATCAAGTGCTGTTGTAGGCTCATCAGCTATTAGTATACTTGGAGTACAAGCAAGTGCAATAGCAATCATAACTCTTTGACGCATACCTCCTGATAACTGATGTGGATATGCCTTTAATCTTTTTTCAGCATCTGGAATACGAACTAACTCAAACATTTTAAGAGCTTCTTTTTTAGCCTCTTCTTTATTCATACCACGATGTAGCATTAAGCTTTCCATAACCTGCTTACCACAAGACATAGTAGGATTTAGTGAACTCATAGGGTCTTGGAAAATCATACTAACTTCATTTCCTCTATACTCATGAAGTCTTTTCTTATCCATTTTTAAAACATTTTCACCATTATATAATATACTTGAGTCTTTTTTAATTTCAGCTACTGATTCCTTTAAAAGTCTCATAATAGCCTTGGCAGTTACTGTTTTACCACAGCCTGATTCTCCAACAAATGCAAGAGTTTCACCTGGTTTTAATTCAAAATCAACACCTCTAACAGCTCTTACTTCTCCAGCATATGTGTTAAAAGAAACTCTAAGATCTTTAACTTCTAATATATTGTTATTCATAATACACCTACTTTCTTAAACGTGGATCAAGAGCATCACGTAAGCCATCACCCATAAGCGTGAATGATAACATAGTTAGCGCAATCATTATTGAAGGAAAAAATAGCTGATATGGATAGTGCGTAAATTGAGCCTGTGCAGCCGATGCTAATGCACCCCAGCTTGTTCCCGGAGGTTGAATTCCAAGACCTATATAACTTAAGAATGCCTCTGAGAATATATATCCTGGTATATCAAATGTTATAGAAACAATTACAACACTAATAGTATTTGGTATCATATATTTAACAACTATTTTCCAAGGGCTAACACCCATAGCTTTAGCTGCATGAATATATTCTTCGTTTTTTATCTGCAGCATCTGCCCTCTAACAAGTCTAGCCATACCGCACCAGCCGGTTATTGTCATAGCTAGTATAAGTGTCCAAAGACTTTTACTATTGAATATAATTGACATAAGTATTACTACAATTAGATATGGTATACTTATTAGTATCTCTACGATACGCATCATTATATTATCAACTCTTCCACCAAAGTAAGCAGCGATACCACCATATATACATCCAATAACAGAAGAAATTAATGCACCAGTGATACCAATAATAATTGATACTCTACCACCAACCCAAACTCTAGCAAACAAGTCACGACCTAGCTTATCTGTACCAAACCAGTGTGTTGAGCTTGGCCCTTGGTTACGAGCAGCCTTATCAACAGATTCAAATCCATATCCACTTAATGCAGGTCCAACAATAACCATTACAATAAGCAATAAAAGTATGCACATAGCAATTAATGCAACTTTATTTTCTTTAAATCTTCTCCATGCATCTTTGAAATAACCAACTCTTGGACGTGCAATGATATCGCCTTGATCTTCAGCTATCCCAATAATTTCAAAAGAAGATGCGTCTATTTTTTCATTATTTTGCATAATCATTACCCCTCCAAACTGTCATTTGATAGCCTAATTCTAGGATCTACCAATACATAAACAAAATCTACTATAAGCTGCATCACAACAAATAAGATGGCGTAAAAAATTGTAGTACCAAGAATCATAGTATAGTCATTATTATTAATAGAGCTTATAAAATAAAATCCTATTCCTGGTATAGAAAACATTTTTTCTGTAATAAATGCTCCTGTAAAAATACCTACAATACTACCTGCAAGCATTGTAACAGCCGGTAGCATAGAGTTTCTAAGAACATGTCTTCTAATTACCTTACCCTCTGATAAACCCTTTGCTCTTGCAGTTAGAACATAATCCTGCTCAAGAGTGTCCAGCATACTTGACTTAATATATCTAGCGTAACTTGCGATTGGACCAAAGCACAATACCAAAATTGGCAATACCATGTTTTTAGCCTTGCCCCACCCTGATGCTGGGAACCAACCTAGGTTAACTGCAAACACTAGCTGAACAAGTGAAGCTAAAACGAATACTGGTATAGTTACACCTAATATTGCAATAAACATTACAATGTAATCTGGCCACTTGTTTTTGTTAAGCGCTGCAACAATTCCTAATGTTACTCCTATGGTAACACCTATGAATAGCGCAATACCACCAACCATTGCTGATACTGGAGATGTTGTAGCTATAGTTTGACTAACAGACCTACCTGCAAATACAACACTCTCTCCCAAATCAAGATGTAATAAATTTTTCATATATGATAAATATTGCTGATATAAAGGTTTGTCTAAGCCATACTTTGCATAAAAATTGGCTCTAGTCTGCTCTGGCAACATCTGTGCCATAGAAGAAAGCGGATCACCAGGTATACTTCTCATAAGAAAAAATGTAATTGTTATTATGATAAATAATGTAAATATCATATACATACATCGTTTAAAGATATATTTTTTCAACTTGAAACCTCCCTCTGTGTTAACAAAATTGGGCAACTACTAAAGTTGCCCATATTTTTAGCTAATAAATATTTTATGTTATCTACCGCTAGTAAACATATCCTTATATCCATTAGCACTAAAGCCAAGATTAGAATATCCGAATACATAATTTTTGTAGAATGAGTGAGATGTAGATGTAGCTAAAGGACAAACAACTGCTTCATCTAAAAGTATCTTTTCAGCATCTGTATAGTGTTGAATTCTTACTTTTTCATCCATTTCAATAGCACCTTTATCAACTAATTCGTCAAATTCTTTATTTGCCCAACCAGTTTCAACTTGGTCCCACTCTGATTTGAATATACTTAACACATCATATGGATCATTGTAGTATGCTCCCCAGCTCATATAAGCCATTTGGTAGTTTCCATTTTGAACATTTTCATAGAATATTCCCCACTCAGCAAAGTTAATTTTTAAGGTAACTCCTAAGTCAGTTAAGTATACTTGTTGTAAATATTCACCAAATGTACGGAACCAATCATCTGTACCAGCTAAAGATAATGTTACATCAAGAGTTGATGGGTCATCACCTAAACCTAATTCTTGCATTCCTTTAATTAATAAATCTTTTGGTGTTTGACCATTAGCTTCTAATTCTGCTTTTTGCTCTTTTAATACATCTCCTGCAGCTTGACGGAAGTTAGTTTCTCCAACAGAGATTGTTGGTACAACCCATCCATATGTAGGAACTCTTAATCCACCAAAACACATTTCATTGATATCATCAAGGTCTATAGCTAAGCTAAATGCTTTACGAATGTTTTCATTTTTGAATAATTCATCTTGTGTATTGTAAAAATTAAATGTTAAACCTTGAGTTGTATAGTATTCATACTTAGAATTGCTATCATTATTAAATTCATCTAACCATTCTTGTGTACTAACACCAACAACATCTAAATCTCCACTCTTGTATGCATTGATTATAGTAGTTGTGTCAGACATTATAGCTAAATTAACTGTGTCTAATTTTACTGAATCAGCATTCCAATAATTAGGGTTCTTTTTAAGCACTAAAGAACTGTTATGTGTCCAGCTTTCAAGAACAAATGGTCCGTTGTAAATAGTATACTGTGGTTCTGTACCATATTTTTCTCCCCACTCTTTTACTTTATCTTCTCTTTGTGGGTAGTAAATTGTATTATTGCACATTTCTAAGAATGCTGGTGTTGTGTGTGCAAGAGTAATTTCTAATGTTTTTTCGTCTATAGCTTTTACCCCTAGCTCTGATGGATCCATCTCACCCTTACTTATTGCATCATAGTTAAGAACTGGTGATAAAAACCATCCATTAGGACATCCTGTTGCAGGGTTTGCACTACGTTGTAATGAGTAAACATATTGCTGAGCTGTTACAGGCTCTCCGTCTGACCATTTGTTGTCTCCTAAGTGGAATGTCCAAACTGTACCTTCTTCATTACTTTCCCAAGTTTGTGCATCTCCAGGTGCCATGAAATATTCTCCATCTCTATCTTCAAGACGAACAAGTCCTTCCATAACGTTAGTTATAATAGTACTTGAGTAAGAGTCTGAACGAAGTGAAACGTCAAGAGATGTTGGATCTGATGCTAAATAAGTATTTAAATACTGCTCTTTATCAGGCTCTCCTGGTTTTATATTTTCATCTGAATCTGAGTTTACGTTTTCATTTGAATCTTTACTACCTGAGTCTACAGGCTTGTCTGTATTGCTACATGCAACAATACTTAAACACATTGTAAAAATTAATATTATAGCTAATATCTTTTTCATTTTTTACACTCCTTAGTTTATTGTATTTAATTATCTCAGATTATAGCATACACTATAATTACTGTCAATAATTTAACAATGTTTTGTGTAAATACTTTAATTAATGATTAATTTTGTAAGTTTTATATACTTTAATTAACTAGTTTTAAAATTTATTTAATTTTTTTCATTAATTTGCAGCAAAGTATAAAAAAAATTTATAGTGAATCATAAATAACAAAGTAAATTTATGTTTTTGCTATAAAAAAAACATCGCAAACACTTTAGTCTTCACGATGTATACATTTTCACTATTAATTTAAAATATTTTTTTCCTGTCCTTTAAATATTTTAGAGAATTCCTCTATATTATTAATATCATTTTTAGATTTTGTGCTTTTAGCAATGCTTACAGCCGATGTCAATAGATTTCCTAGCATCATTGGAGCAGAAAGTGTATTAAGAAAAAGTCTTGTGGTGCTTGGACATGTTAAAACTAAATTGCTGTATAAAGCTACTTCTGTATTTTCATTATCAGTTATTGCCAGTATAGCAGACCCCTTAATTTTTGCGTATTCAACAAATTTATTTGTCATATAATAGTAGTCCGGAAAAGAAACTGGTATTAATAGAATATCACTCTTTATAAATGAAAGAGTACCATATATACTGTCATTAAGCTCTGTATTTACTGTTATAGAGGATATACCTACAGTTGCTAAACGCATTGAAATGAATTCAGCGAGCTGATAGGAGATACCTCTGCCACATATAACAATTGTTTTATGCTTAAGTATCATTTCTGCTGCATTGAATAGTTTACTTATATCGATGTTAGCAACATAATTGTTTATTATTGCCAGCTCTTCATGGCAAATATCAATTAGCAATTGTTCCTTGTGTGTTAATTCATAAGATGGGACAGGATCTGAGGCGTATGCATTTTGAATCTGGACTTCATTTTTATTGGAAATTACATTATATTTTCTGAACTCATATTTTAGTTCATTGAAATTCTCAAATCCCCAAGCAGAGCAAGCATTTAGTATAGTAACCTCTGTTACATTAGTAGCTTGGCTTAAATCCTTCAGCGTTATAAAGCACATTATATGGGGGTCATTTAGCATGTAATCAGCTAGTTTTTTCTGTTTTGTCGTCATTGTCTTATATTTATCCTTTAGTAAATCTACAACATTCATATTACAGTACCATCCATTTAAATTATATTAAATACTATAATATACCAATTTGCTAATTTTGTAAAGCAAACAAAATTACAAAATTTTCATAATTGATTTTTATTACCTATTAATGTAGATAAATAGTGCGTGACAAACTAGGAAAATTATGCTATTATGTTCATAATCAAAATAAACAGAGTGGATAAGATGCGTAAAGTGTTAAGAGATGGGAGGTCGCTCTTAAACGAAGGACTATGGGTCTGCGGTATCTTGTCGCTTCCGCTGTTAACGTATTATATAATACGTTAGTATTAATATACAATACATTAATATTAATATGTTTAGTATTTGCGGAAGTATTACTTTGTGCCTAATAGGAGGTTCAAATGAAAGGTAATACTTTTTCTATGTCAAAACAATTTTCTGCCACTAATATAACAAGGGCAGGTATACTAATCTCAATGAGTTTAGTATTAAACTTAATCTTTATGGTTTACATCCCAGTTGCGGGTTTTAACACTGTTAAATTTACATTATCATCTGCAATAACAATGATTACAGGAATAGTATGTGGTCCATTAATGGGATTTTTTTCAGGAGCTATAGTAGATATTTTAACGTGTATAATTAGACCTGCTGGTCCATATTTTCCTGGTTTTACAATAGCAGCTGGATTAACTGGATTAATGGCAGGATTAATTTACAAGTATCTAAAAAACGATAAGCTAAATTACAATCTACTAAATACAGTTTTTATTTCTGTATTATCAGGTGGCTGTGTTGGAGCTTTCATCATGAAGGGTTTACTGACATTTCAGGATAAGACATTATATTATAACGGAGAACCATTAAGTATGATATATGTAATTGGTTTTTTAGCTTTAGTGCTTGCATATATTATAGTTCCAATCGTTATAACTTCTAAACTAAAATTTAATATTAAGACAAATAAGATTTTATTTATGGTAAGTATAATACAATTTGTAACATCAATAATATTAAATACTTACTTTTTATCGGTATTGTATGGTAAGGGCTATCTAGTATTTTTACCAGCAAGAGTTCTATCAAACTTCTTTATAATACCAATCTATACTGTTGTAATCGCAACAATTTTAGAAGCAGTAAATAAACGATTTAAATTGAATATTTAGATTGAACATATAAAAAATGCGCCTAAGCGCATTTTTTTATATATTGCAGTATCCTACTACTACATATTCTTCTGGGATATTATAATCCTTTTTCGGAGCCTCTAGGATCCATGTTATATCCGTTAGTGTTACGTCAACTATAGCTTCAAAGTATAGCATAACTATTCCCGCATCTATTTCTTCTTCATAAGTACCTGTATGATCATCATTTCTAACTGCTAAGACTACCATGCCATCATCTAATATAAATCTCCATGGCTGTCTGTTAAGTGTTGACGGTGCTAATCTTGCGTAATGGAAAGCATCTAATAATGCTCTGTTTTCTAAATCATCTGCTGTAGCACTACATCCCCATTTATTTAAGTAAACTATATCTTCAACTCCAAGTCTTTCTGATACATTGTCTGCGACTTTTTCAATTTTTGTTTTAGATTCATTAGCTCCGATTGTAGGTATATTAATAATCTTAGTTTTATTATCATCATATCCTAATGCTATGATAGCAACAACTTCTTTATCAGAATTAATACCTAGATTGCTTTTTACTAAATCACTGTCATTAAATGTTACCCAGCAGGAGCCAATCTGCATATCTAGGGCCTTCAATACAATTTCTTCACCAATATATCCAGCATTTTTTATATAATTATCTTTTTTCTCTGATAATAATATTGCATAATTTGGCGCATCAAGCATAAAACCTTTATAGCCTGCTTTGCCATTTAGGTTTTCGAACACTTCATTTCCCATAATAAGAGTTTCAACTTCAATTTCACTTATTAATTTTTTTGATTTATCGACATAATCCTTTAATTCTTTTATATGTTCATCCTTCAATGCTGTCTTTTTATAGTCTCTAACGGACTTTCTGTTCGATATAAGTTTTTTATATTCCATATTTCCTCCCAATTTTTATATAATTTTGTTTTTAAAATGCTACTACTATTCCTCCATCATCCGCGTAAACCGTGCTTAAACCACCAGCTTTAAATATTAGAACATCTTTAAATTTATATCTGCTTAAAAGCTCTTTTTTTAAGTTTTCTGCTTTTTCCATAGCATTTGAATGTGTTATGCCTAATATAGTATTTTCAAAGTCTATATTAAATTCTCCGATTATTTCTATTAATCTGTTAAAAGCTTTTTTATTTCCTCTTACTTGTTCAACAAGTTCTATTTCGCCATTTCCGTTTTCGCCCATTATTGGAACAATATGAAGTAAAGACGCAACTTTAGCTTTAACGCCGCTTATTCTTCCGTTTTTAACTAAGTTATCAAGTGAATCTAAAATAAAAAATGTTTTTAGCTTAGATACATATTTGTTTGTTGCTTCAATTATTTCACTAAAATTTAAATTTTCTTCAATTAATTGCTTTATTTTTAACGCCACTAGCGTTGAGCCAGATGCTGCAGATTTAGTATCAAAAATGTGTACTAAACCCTCAGGAATTTTTTCTAAAAACATGTTTTTTGCTAGCATAGCGCTATTATATGAACCACTTAATGCAGATGAAATAGTAACAACAAATGATGCTCCATCCTTTGAAAATAAGTTCATATACTCGTCAGGAGAAGGACATGCAGTTTTTATGTGTTTTTTACTTGATTTCATTTTACTTATTAATTCCTCTGTATTTAAATTAACATCTGCTATTTCATCATTGTCAATTAATATTTTAAATGGAACTCTATCAATTTCTTCTGTTATATCGTCACTAAAATCTATGCTGCTATCAACAATTATTTTATTCTCCATTTATTTACTCCTACTTTATTATCTATTAATTAATTTATTATTTTTTATTCTATTTTTTAATGTCTTATTAATATAATACTTTATACTCTATAATATGCGTATAATGCATTAAATTATTTCCTCTGCTATTTTGCAAATTATGTCATCTGTATTAATATCTAAATTTCTTTTATCAAATATTTTATTTAATTCTAATCTAATCTCCTTAATTAATAATACAACATTTAAATTAAAATTCAACAAAAATATATGTACAAAATCATTAATAAATTTATATTTCCAATCTGTGGCTATTGGATCATATGTTATGATATAAGCTATCATCTTTCCTATATCTGATTCTATTTTACCTTCACTGCACAATTCAAAATCTATGCCATATACTTTATTATTATTAACCAAAAAATTTCTTAAATTTATATCATTTATAATATATTGTTTACCATAATATTCATTTGTTACTTTATAAAATTTTTGTAAAAAACCTAGAAGCTTAATTATCATTTTATGATATGTTACACTTGAGTTTAACTCTTCCTTTTCCAGCCAATCTAGGAAGGTTAAATCTCCCAAATCTTCAAGCATAACCTCATCATTTGACACAGATATTATTTTAGGCACACTAGCTTTACTATGTAACAAAACATTTAACATTTCCGCTTCAAATAACATATAGTCTATATCACTAAACTTCTTCACAATATATGTTTTTGAATTATTATATATTCTATATACTGAATTTCTTTTACTATATAACTTAACTTTTTCCATTTTTATGCACATGCCTCTATTGCACAAGGAGTCATGAAAGGTTTGTGCATGTGCTCGGTGCATACTTTCTTATTATTTTTCATTTCTTTCAACCTTTCACCGCAACTGAAATTTTCACTATGTGTGACTAATGCTATAAAACTATAATATAACACCAGGACCTAATAGCTTAGATTTTTTAACATTTTCTTCAAGCTCAATTATTAACTGTTCCTTTGTCTGTCCAGAGTAGTCTATCATTGAACCGTTAAATAATATTTCGGATCCATCAAACAATATTATAGTCTTTTTAAGAGTTTTCTTCAACCTATCTATTAATATTTTTGCTATATCTGTATCAACATTATTATATACAATTAAGAATTTATCACCAGAATATCTGCAAGATATATCTATTTTTCTTGTATTGGACATTATGCACTCAGCAATCTCTGCTAACAATTTATCTGCTAATTTAAAACCAAAATTTAAATTTATTTTTCTAAAATTCAAAAAATCAATTAATAATAGAGAAAATTCTATATGTTCCTCATTGTAATTTCTTATACTAGTGTCTAAACTATCTAATACAAATTGGTAGTTATAAAGTCCAGTAAGGCTGTCCTTGTCGTTTTTGCTTCTCATATCCTCAACTAAATATTCAATTTGTCTATTTTTTTCAAGCATTATTCTATTTAACTGTTTTTTATTGGTTATATCTTGTATAATTATGTGAAAAATTCCGTTATCATAACCAAATATAAATAATTTTAAAAATTTGTTGAAACAATCAAAATATTGTTCAATTATTTTATAGTCGCTTGTCATTGCTGCATTTGTAATAATTAATGGCCAATCAAATATGGAGGTTTTTGTGCTTGGACATATTTCAGTAAATTTTTTATTTATAATTTCAGAGTTAGGAACGCCCGTGATATTAGAAAAATGTTTGTTAGCATTAATTATATATAATTCACATTCATTTGTAATATCATTATATTTATTTTCGCAGGTTATAAAGGGCTCAAAATAATTTGACATAAAAACAAAATTATTTAATTTTACATTTTCCATCATAGCAACTTAATCCTCCTTAGTTTAATTTGATTATTTTCTAAACCATCTATATATTGAAACATATGGATGTTATATATAAATGATACTATAATCTACAAAATTATACAAATAACTTTTTCATTTTTCAAAAACTTTATTATTTCACTAGAAACATTATATTATACTGAATAAATATAACCAATTGTTTATCCACAATTGTTAATAACCTGTGGATAACTACATGTCCAAAATACTATGATTTTTGATAAAATAAAAATTTTTAACTTTTTTGAAAAAATTGTTGACAAAAACCACTGTTAATATTTACTCTTTTCATAGTTGTGCACAATTTAATCCACAGCTGTTGATAACTTAGTTACTAATCGAACATATTTTTACTAATTAATTTTTATTTTCATTTTTGTAATAATTAAGTCAAAATATTAAAAAAAAGTCAAAATAAAATTAAAATATTATATTAAAAAATAGCTTGAAAAAATTAATTTTTATAAATATACATTACTTCTTTTATCTGTTGATAAAGCTTTCTAGAAATAGTTTATAAAACTATATATAAAGAGCTACTGCTTCTAATTTCTAGTTTTGCAGTAGCTCTATTTATATATAATTATTAATCGTTTATCATGTTGGTGTACTTTTTAAATTCGTCTATATTGACCATATTTCATTGCCATGTCAGACCTTTCTATCTTTTTACCTTTTTGATAGCTTGAGCAGTCGCTATCAATATAGGATCGTATACTGGAGCCACAGATGGTGAATAAACTAAATCTAATTCATTAATCTGAGGTACAGTCATTCCAGCAGTTATTGCAGCTACAAATACATTTATTCTTCCTGCAACGCTGAAGCTTCCAATTGCTTGTGCTCCTAATATAACTCCTGTTTCACCATCAAATACAAGATAAAGGTGATTATCTTCACTACCGGGATAATATGAAGCTCTATCACCTTTTGTTATCTTTGTAGTAGCAACTTTGTAACCAGCTTTTTTAGCCTGTTCTTCAGTTAAACCAGTAGATGCAATATACAAGTCAAACACTTTAGTCACTCCAGAGCCAAGCACTCCCTTAAATGATTCTTTTTCACCAGACAGATTACTTCCCGCTATCTTACCCTGCTTATTAGCTGTTGTTCCTAAAGGCACATAAGTTGGTTCTTTTGTTAAAAGATTAAACATTTGAACACAATCACCACAAGCATAAATATCCTTATCACTTGTCTGCATATATTCATTTACTACTATTCCACCCTTATATCCAATATCTAGTCCAGCATCTTTTGCAAGCTCAGAATTTGGCTTTACTCCAATTGACATAATTACTATATCTGCTTTAAATTCTTTTTCATCCTTTGTTCTAACTGATGTTACCTTATTGTTACATCCACAAATTTCAGTTACAGTTGTACTTAATTCAACATTAACTCCATTTTTAATTAATGTATCCTTTACACTGTCAGAAAAATCTTTATTTAGAAATGGAAGTAATCTAGGCATAGCTTCAATTAATGTTACATTTAAGCCACTTAACTTTAACTCTTCAGCCATTTCAAGGCCTATAAAGCCGCCACCAATTATAACGGCATTTTTAACTGAATTATTTTGTATTCTTCTTTTAATTTCTATACCATTTTCTACAGTTCTTAGGTAATGTACTCCATCTAAATTAATACCTTCAATTGCTGGAACAAATGGAGAAGCACCTGTAGCAATTACAAGTTCTGTATAGCTAACCTCTTTAATTTCTCTTGTAATTAAGTCTTTTGCTGTAACCGTTTTGTTAAGTCTATCTATCTTTGTGACTTCATACTTAATATAAGTATCGATACCTCTTTTATTGATTAAATCATCAGCAGTAAATGTAACTAAATCATTCGCCTCTTTAATCATATCTCCTACAAAATAAGGTAATCCACATGCTCCATAGCTTACAAAACCAGAACGCTCAAATACTGTTATTTTTAGATCAGGTAAATTTCTTTTTGCTTTTGATGCAGCACTTAGGCCAGCTGCCGTTCCACCTATAACTACTACATGTCTTTCATTTTGCATTTTTTCACCTCTTTTAAGCCACTTATTATTTTATACCATAAACTTTTCTGATTTTTGGATTTATATTATGCCTATATTTGCTGTACCATTTCCTCCAACAGCCAATGTAGGTAGTACTATTGCATAGTTTGGATAATTACAGTATAGAATATTCACTTGATCTTACACAGTGCAGAATATAAATAGCCAAAAAGACTGGAAATCCAGTCTTTTTTAGTTAAATTTATACTCAAGGCTATACTTATTATTTAACTCATTTATTTGTTTAATAAGAACATCATTCATTGGAACACCTTTATCTTTTCTGTATTGATAAGTTAAGTACTCTTTTTCACCAGCAGTATAGATTCTATCACACCCTGGAGCCTTTTTAGAGCTACGAAGCTCTCTTAACATATCTCCAGTTTGTTTTCTAAACTTATCTATTTCAACGAAATTTTCAACATTTATGGCTATAAAGAAATGACCTAGTTTATATGGTTTTTTATTTCCACTTTCATCAACATCAGTTAAAGCCTTCATAAATGGTCCAAGATGAAGTGCTGATGATAATATTTCAACAACAGTTGCATATCCATAGCCCTTGTAGCCTGCCAGCTCCTCACCTATCCCACCGAGAGGTGTCAATGCAGCCTTTCCCTTAGTTAAATCTATAAGTACTTGGTCAGTATCAGTTCTTACATTACCTTCATCATCTATAACCCAGCCTTCAGGAAGCGGCTTGCCCTCCCTACTGTACTTCTCTATTTTACCCCTTTGAGATGTTGATGTAGCACAGTCAAGTAAGAAGTCAAATTCTTCATCTGTAGGTATTGCAAATGTTAATGGATTTGTTCCAAGCATGTTTTCAACACCAAAGGTAGGTGCTATAGAAGGTCTAGCATTTGTTCCGGTTATACCAATCATGCCTTCCTTAGATGCCATAAGAGGATAATATCCAGCAAAGCCATAATGAGAAGAATTTTTTACCGTCACCATACCCATTCCATAAATCTTTGCCTTTTCAATAGCCATTTCCATAGCTTTTTTACTTACAACATGCCCCATACCATCATTAGCATCAAGTATTGCTGTAGTATAGGTTTCTTTTATTACATCTATTTTGGTAACAGGATTTAATATGCCATCTTTTATTCTATCTATGTATATAGGCTTAAATCTTCCTATACCATGAGAATCAATACCCAGCTTATCTGATGTTATAAGAACGTCTGCAACAATCTTAGCATCATCTGCTGGAACACCAAGCTTAACAAAAACATCAGCCATAAATCTTTCCAATAAATCAAAATTAATATACTTAGTATTATCCATCATATCACTTCCTCACTTTCTAATTTTTATTTCATAATCTAGCCATTTAATAATATCTAAAGATATTATACACTTAATTACAAAATTTGTTAATACCTATCTATTAATTAAATAAATTAAAGCCAAAGAATAACAATTACTCTCTGGCTTTAAAAAGCATTTAATTATTTTATTTTGATGCTTGCTTTAATTCACGTTTTTCTTCTAGTTTAGATACAAATATTGTACCTGCTAAATCTCCTAAGCAATTGTTTGTAGTAGTTCCCATATCAAATATACGATAGAAGGCAGCTATAATTCCTACAATTTCTGTTGGTAAACCAAACGCTTCAACCATTACTAGTAGCTTAACAATACCGCTTCCTGGTATTCCACCACCACCAGTTGAAAGTATAGCTGATAAAAATATAACTTTAACCATAGTTCCTAAATCCACTGGTACTCCTACTACCTGACTTATAAACATTATAACACAGCCATATAATATAACACTTCCATCATAATTCATCTGTGATCCTAAAGGAACTGTAAAGCCTGATATTCTTTCTGGAACTCCGAATTTTTCTTTAGCAACCTTTATATTTACAGGTATTGAAGCTACACTACTACATGTTGATAAAGTATATATCCATAGTTCAGCACTATCCTTAATAAACTTGAATGGATTAATTTTAGCTGTTACCATCAAAACTCCACCATATACTAGTATTACTTGTAGTATACAAGCTAGATAGTATGTTCCTGCTAATGTTGCCATACTTGTAAATATTCCTGCACCGTATTTTCCAAAGGAGTTAGCCATTAAGAAAAATATACCTATTGGTGAAACTATCATTATCATGTTGATTAATGAAAATACCATATCATTTAATGCGTTAAAGCATCTTATTGCTGTTGCTTTTGTATTTTCATTTTTCATTCTTAATATTGCAACACCTAACATAACAGATATAATTAATGTTTGTAATATATTGCCATCCGAAAATGTTTTAAACATATTAGATGAAAACATACCTAAAAAGAAATCTGAAACAGTGATATCTGTTGAACCTGTAACCTCTTTTGATGCTAAGCCTGTAAAATTAGCAATAGTGCCTGGTTTAATTATTGATGCTACAGCTATACCAATTATACAAGCAACAATTGTTGTAGCAATATAGTACGCCATTATTCTAAAGCTGATACGTCCTAAGGCCTTGATATCCTTTTGTGAGGTAATACCTGTAATAATTGTAACTATAACCATAGGAACAACTATTAGTTTAATACAGTTTAACCACACATCACCTATAAATCCTAGCTTAGTCATTGGTTCGCCAATAATTAAGCCAAAAATAGCACCTAAAATCATTGCAAGAAAAACTTGTGTTGTTAAACTAATTTTCTTTTTACCTAATTTCATAATCCTCTTCCTTCCTCATATTATTTTAGTTTATGTCAATTGATTATTCAATTGCTTAATAATTTTTACTGTTTCTATAGCATCATTTCTATTTACACCCAAATGAAAAACAAGTCTTACCTTATTCTCTAAAACTGGCCTAATTAAAAGTCCTAATTTTTTAGCTTCAGTACAAAACTCCTCTGGTGTTAAGCCTGTTTGTGTTACATCAAGCATAATAATATTTGTTGCAACATTAGTTTGAACAATTATTTTATCCAAATTTTTTAAACTACCTGCTACATATTGTGCATTTTCATGATCCTTTTGTAATCTAGTAACATTATGCTTAAGAGCATAAATTCCTGGTGCAGCTATAATACCAGCTTGTCTCATAGTTCCACCTAAAAGCTTTCTTTCTTTTCTAACTTCCTTCATAAACTTGTGTGTACCACAAACCAATGATCCTACTGGAGCTCCAAGTCCTTTTGATATACAAAACATAACTGAATCTGTATACTTGCATATCTCCTTTACGTCAATCTTAAGAAACGTAGCTGCATTAAATAATCTTGCACCATCCATATGAACATGAACATTGTATTTTTTAGCTAGATTGTATATTTTCTCTAAGCGTTCTAGGTCGATACATGCTCCACCAGAAAAGTTATGAGTATTTTCAATGCATAGCATTTTAATGTCATTAGAACTTAATAGTTTTTCTAAGCTATCTATATCTGGCATATGGTTTTCATCTAATTCATAAAACACTGGCTCAAGTTGCCCTATATTTTTATCAAATACAACCTTTTCACTTTTGTAAATATGCTGTAATCTATCAACAAGCACTTTATCAGATAGCTTGCAGTGTGTCAAAATAGCTGTAGTATTGCCAGCAGTTCCAGAGCAAAATAATATAGCTTCTTCCTTACCTGTCATAAGTGCTGCTAAATCCTCTAGCTCGTTTATTGTTTTATCTTCTCCTCTTCCTGAAGCATCTGTTCTACCATCATCTCCAAGCTTTGCTGTCAATATAGATTCAAGCATTTCTTGAGTAGGCATTGTTAGGGTATCGCTTCTTAAATCTATCATTTCTTCCTCCTATATTTTATATTAATTATTATTAATTTATCTCAATTAACATTAAGCAAATTACATGCCAACTTGAAATAAAATTTTAATTTGGCATTTTACAATACTTTTAGAATCTTCATGGATAATAGACAAAAAATAAAACGTTGCATATGTTTCATAAAACACATATGCAACGCAACATAAAACTTATTTATTATTTTTTAAAATTCTCCATAAAGTAGATCTGTGTATACCTAGAAGCTTTGCAGCTTCGTTTTTATTTCCTCCACTGCTAGATAAAGCTTTTTCTACATCCTCAAGGGTAACAGACTTGTGTATACATGCTAAGTTATCTGCATCATTATTATTTCCATCCTCATGCATAAACCTTGGTTCATATTCTTTTATCATGTTATATACTACATCAAAATCTAAAACTTTATCACGACAGATAATGCAGACCTTCTCAATAAAATTCTGAAGTTGTCTAATATTTCCCGGCCAATTATATAACCTTAATGCTCGAATCGCTTCATCTGTTAGAACTATTTTTTCACTCTTATTAAAGTTATTTAAAAATGCCTTAGATAAATAATCTATATCATCCTTTCGTTCACACAAAGGTGGTATGGCCAAGGTCAAAACATTTAATCTATAAAATAAATCCTCTCTAAACTTATTTATAGAAACAAGTTCAGCAAGTTTTTTGTTAGTAGCTGCTATGATTCTTACATCTATAGGTATAACTCTATCGCTCCCAAGTCTCATAACCTTTCTTTCCTGTATAACTCTTAAAAGTCTTCCTTGTAATACTAAAGGAATTTCACTGATTTCATCTAAAAAAATTGTTCCCTTATGTGCTAACTCAAACAAACCTGGCTTACCTGACTTTTTCGCTCCAGTAAAAGCACCCTCTTCATAACCAAACAACTCGCTTTCCAATATGCTCTCTGGAAGAGATGCACAGTTAACAGCTATAAACGGACCAGACTTTCTATTGCTTTCATTATGAATACTTTGAGCAAATAATTCCTTTCCAACTCCAGTATTACCTACAATCAAAACCGTTGAGTCTGCTAAAGAAAAATTCTTAGCTATTTCTATTGATTTTTTAATTTCATCACTAACACCCAATATGTCATCAAAGTTATAGGTAGCATATAGCCCTTTATCAAGTATAGCAGTACGAATCTTGTGTTCACCCTTGGTTATAGTATTTATATCGTTAAATGTTGCAATAGCACCTATAATCTTATTATTATCAAGCTTTATAGGTATCATATCACAAAGTACCTGATTTTTGCCAATAGTTATAGTTTCCTGAGTCTTTTCTATTCCGCTTTCAAATACATTTACTAGTTCATTTAGCTCTGGTACAGCCTTATTTATTTCCTCTCCAATAGGCTCATCGCAAAGTTTAGGTATCATCTTTAAAGCTCTGTTATTTATAAGTGTAATTTTACTAGAATTATCAATTGCGACATAACCCTCATTAGTTGTATTAAGTATTGTTTTTAACTCCTCCGTTTTTCTCGCTTCACTAAGAAGTGAATTTAATATGTTTTTACATTCATTATATGCATATATTAATGCTTTCTCTGTTAAATTAATTCTAACACAAGTAAGATTAAGCTCTTTAGCTATATATGTCTGTAAAAGTCCACCTACGATTACATCTATATTTTCTTCCTTTAATCTTTCTATTTTCAATCTTGTATCTGCAGAATCTTCAGCTGTTATTTGCTTTATATTAATGTTAAGTATAGGGTTTAATAAATCAAGTCCTCTAGTTAAATTATTGTAACCTATAACAGCTACATTTTTACCTAGCTTACTAGCTTCTACTAGTGCAGCTATCATATCCTCAAGAGGAACTGGGATTTCAACAACAGGTATATCCAATGCTTTTTTTATTCTAATAGCCGTACCACCTCTTGCCATCAAAACCTTAAAGCCTTGTTGTATAAACTTCTGTGGATTATTCTGATCCCATAATTGAACATCTACATCATTTTTACCTAGCTTTTTAAAAACATTCTTAGCTAAATCTACAAAATCGTTACTGTATGCTGCATAACAAATGTATTTCATTTTGTGACTCCCTTATTT
Organism: Firmicutes bacterium UBA7510; assembly: GCA_002479485.1. Classification (GTDB taxonomy): domain Bacteria; phylum Bacillota; class Clostridia; order Tissierellales; family Sedimentibacteraceae; genus UBA1535. The sequence continues at coordinate 42,844 of DLNM01000051.1, forward strand.
TTAGTATCTTTTAATTTACCTTTAATTTAGTTTACTATAATTATAAAAAACGTCAAGTTATAATATTTTTTTAAATTATAAGTTACGCAGCGTAGCTAAGACTGTGGTATAATATTTTAAAAGTATTATACTTATTATTGACTAAATTTTTATATTAAAGATATTACTAATAATATATAGTTAACTTTATATAATAATATAATCCTTATATTATTTAATATAAAAATTTGTGTTTAGCTTCTAAAATAACAAAATCAATGATATGGGAGTATATTATGAAAATATTAAGTATCCTAGCACAAAAACCACATAGTACAGGAAGCGGAGTTTATCTAACAGAGCTTGTAAAAGCCTTTGATAAATTAGACTGCGAACAAGTAGTTGTAGCAGGTATATATAAAGAGGATCAAGTTGAATTTCCACCTAATGTTAAGTTTTGCCCTGTTTTTTATAAAACTGACGAACTTCCCTTTGCCATCCCTGGCATGACAGACCAAATGCCTTATGAAAGCACTGTATATAGCCAAATGACCGAAAAAATGATTAATAGCTTTAAGAATGTATTTCTTGCAAAGCTAAAAAATATAATAGATGATTTTAATCCAGATTTGATTCTTTGTCACCACTTATATTTACTAACAGCCTTAGTAAGAGAGAATTTCCCTAATTATAGGATTGCTTGTGTATGTCATGGAACGGATATTAGACAAATTAAAAAAAATCAACTAGAAAATGAATATATAAAAGAGAATATAAGAAAATTAGATTTAATATTTGCACTACACGAAGAGCAAAGAGAGGATATAGCAATAACCTATGGAGTAGATAAATCTAACATCAAAGTTATAGGAAGTGGTTACAACAATAGTATATTCTATAACATGAAGCTAAATAAGAATACTAGCCACATTAACCTAATATACGCAGGAAAACTTAATCAGAAGAAAGGTGTAATGAATCTAGTAAAATCACTAGAAAACTTACCATATGAAAGGGACAAGTTAACACTTAAGTTAGCAGGTGGTAATGGCGATAACGAAGAATACGACATGCTATTAGAACTTATAAGTAACTGCAAATATCCTGTTAAACTTCTAGGAAAGTTAAATCAACAAGAGCTAGCATATGAGTTTAACAGCCCTGATATATTTATACTTCCATCCTTTTTTGAAGGTCTGCCATTAGTATTGATTGAGGCTTTGGCTTGTGGATTAAAGGTTATATCAACAGACCTGCCAGGTATAAAGGATTGGATGGATAAGAATGTACCAAACAACAACATAACATATATTACACTTCCAACACTTATTAACACAGACGAGCCTAGACTAGAAGAACTTCCTTTGTTTGAACAAAATATAGCCAATGCTATAATAAGCTGTGTGAATAAAAGCTATGATAATACAATAAACTTAAATGATATATCATGGGATGGTGTTGGTAAAAGAATAATGAATCTCATTACTTTAAATTAATTTTATTACTAAAGATTTAAATAGTAGCATATATTTTTTACATTTTTATACACATTACAAACACATTACATTTGCCAAACAAGGTTTAAATATTTATAAATTTTGTTATAATATAATTATGATTGTATTGAAAGGAGAGAATTATGTTTAAAAAAAATATATGCTTATTTTTAATATTTATAATAGCATTAAGTTCGTTTAAGGTATATGCCACATCTGATATGCCAAGTAGCTGGGCTGAAGAAGAAATTGCAAAATCTAAAAAATATAATTTAATTACTGATAAGACAAACTCTCAATTTCAAAGCAATATCACAAGGGAAGTATTTTGTGAGCTTATCGTCAAATTATATGAATCATTGACAAAAGATTTTGAAGACATATCAGATAATCCATTCAACGATACAACAAACATAAAAGTACTAAAAGCTTATAATCTGGGTATAACAAACGGCATAAGCAGCACTGAATTTGGACCAAATAGATATATAACAAGAGAAGAAGCAGCTACACTATTGTCTAGAGCTATATACCAAGCAAAACAAAAAAGTTACCTATATAATGAAAACAAAGGCGAATCAATAGGATTTTGGGATCTAAGCGACATTTCTAATTGGGCAATTTTAGGCGTAAATGAAATGGCTAAAGAAGGCTATATAGAAGGTACAGATAGTGGTCATTTTTATCCTAAATATTATATTACAATAGAAGAATCATTAGCTTTAGTAGTAAGGGTTTATGAATCCTTAAGCTTAGAATATAAAATAACAAAAACAGGAGTTATTCATGGTGGAGGACTAATTGAAGGATATGATAAAACCAACAGCCTTGAAGCTGTTCAAAAATCCATATCTGAAGGCGGGAGAATTTTAGAAATAGATTTTAATTTCACCAGAGACGGTGAGCTAGCTTGCATACATAAATGGATGAATTACTATGCTCCCGATTACATCGATGATTACGAGCCTTTAAGCTTATATAAGTTTAAAAAAGCAAAAATATTTAACAAATTTACCCCACTAGATTTAGATGATTTAATGAATATAATGGAAGAAAATGAAGGAACATACCTAGTTACTGATATTAAAGACGATAACATCGAAGCCCTAAAGCTAATATCCTCGAAATACCCACAAATGATTGACCGCATCATCCCCCAAGCCTACAGCAAAGCAGAAGTCCCAATTATTAAAGAGCTAGGATATAAAAATATAATTCTAACATTTTATAATATGCCATATACCGAAGTTATGCAAACATCTGCTTTAGTTGATTTTGCGAAGGAAAACAATTTATTTGCTTTCACATTTTCATATGAGCTAGCTAATGAAAGATTTATAAATGAACTAAAAAAATCTAACATTCTATTACTAACACACACTATCAGCACCCTAGAAGAGCAAGAAATATATCGAGGCTTAGGTGTAAATGGATTTTATACGGATAGTGTGGTTATGAATTAATATAATTATTATAATATGATATACAATCTAAAAAGCTGTTGCTGACTAGTATTTTAGTAATGCAACAGCTTAATTTATTTAATAATGAATTTTGTCATTAATATACCAGTGATAGAACCTGCAGTATCAATAATTACATCAAACACTCTAGACCCCCTACCTGGAACGAACGCTTGATGAACCTCATCAGTTATAGCATATAATGCACATAATAATATACACCATAGTACTTTATTGTTTCTAGGTATATTATTTTTACTAGAGGCCACATACATAAGTATACCAAGTATCATATATTCAGTAAAATGTGCAAGTTTTCTAATCAAATAGTCAAACTTCTCTTCATCTATATCAATTTTTATAATGCTTTCAAGTTTTTCAACTATAGGTTTACTAATACCTTCGCTTAATTGACTTGACTCGTTTACAGGTTGGTGTGAGAAGTAGAATATAATTATCATCCAAAGGATAAGTGGGATGAAAAATAATTTGTTCAATTTATTTATTTTTGGATACATGATATCATCCTCTTATTACTAATTTAGAAACTACTTTTTTAATTATATCAGTAAAAAAATCCATTTCTTTAACTTTTAATATAATCATCAATATAAAATATATTATACCACCTATACCTGCTGATAAAAGAATTGATAATAATATGCTTAATTTCCCACCACCTAAGATCTCTGATAACCAATTGAAGCCAAAGTACACAGCTATACCCATCACTGCAGTTGAAACACACGATTTTACAAATAAAATCATAGTATTCTTAAGCCCTAAAGCACCTAATTTCTTTCTTAAAACTATAAAAAATATAGGTATAGTTATAATAGCTGATAGACTCGTGCCAAGAGCAAGTCCAGTATGGCCCATTGGTTTGATTAGGATGATATTAAATATAAAGTCAAGTGCTAAAGCTAAAACAGATATAAATAATGTTGATTTAGTTTCCTTCATAGAGTAAAAAACTTTAATTATTACATCTCTCAGAGCCACTGCTAAAAGACCTACACTATACATTATAAATGCAGACGCAGTCATCATAGCTGATGCACTGCCAAATTCACCACGCTCAAATACAAAAGAAATGGCTGGTTGTGCCAAGATAATAGCCCCTATAGTAATAGGAACAAATAGAATTATTGTAATATTAGAACCCTTAGAGAATATATCCTTAAGCTTCTTCATATTCCCTTCAGCAGTAGCCTGCGAAAGCATAGGATATATCATAGTGGTAATAGCGACGCTAAATATTGAAAGTATAAAGCCATACATTATAGCTCCATAATTCAAGGCTGAGATACTTCCTTCTACAAGCCCAGATGCAAAAGATTTATCTATAAAAGCACTTATTTGATTAATCATACTGCTTATAAAGATTGGTATAACTATAATAAATGCATGTTTTATCTCTGGTGTAAAAGCTAATTTAGGATTTAATCTATATCTGTTTTTATAAGAAAAAATATATACTATTATAAAATGAACTATATTCGATATTAAAAAGCCATAAATTAATAACAACTTATTAAATATCCCTGCAGCAATAATCATCAAAAGTTGTGTACTACTGATTACTAAAGTAGCAATGCTTGATTGAATAAAACCATCATTGCAGTTTAGATATGCTGTAAGTATCTGAATTGGCGCTACAAATAAAATTGTCCATATTGATATATTTAAATAGTATGATGTAAGTTCAAATACCTCACCCTCAAATCCATAAGCTGTAATTGACACTATCTGCCTATTAAATATTAAAGCTATAAAAATACATACCATTGCCACAATAAAAACCAAGGTTATGATATTATTAGTAAATTGCTTTGATTTCTCTATCCCATGCTTTTCTCTTATATCTGTATATATAGGAGTAAAAGATACCGACAAAGATGTAAGCCACCCAAAAAGTATACTTGGTATGCTACTCGCCATCAAATATGCATCAACTACAAAAGAGGTACCAAAAAAATAGGCTTGAACTATTTCACGCCCAAACCCGAATAGTTTGCATATTAGTGATATAATTGTTATAATTAGCGCTGTTTTTTTTAATGAAGACATATTTATATCTCTTTCTTTAATATTATTTATAAACTTCTTATTTTAGATTTTAATAATTTATTTTAATCAAATAACAAATATCAAACTATATTTTAGTTATATAAATATATTATTGCTTGATTTAATATTCTCTGATACATTCATATGTGCAATATTACTATCAGAAATGTCATCGTAAGTTTTTCCGTTTACAATTCGTAACTTTGTCATAAGAATATTTCTTATAAATATAATTGCTCTTTTTATCGTGATTTGTATACAATGTAAAATCGTTTTTATTTTAATACTATTATTCAAATATGGTTTAGCCATGTCTTTATATATTCTATTGAAACACATAAAGCATGCATAATGATATGCAAAATTAAATTTCTCTATCATTTTATCTTTTTTCATTGCACGTAGCGCCTTTATTGCAGATTCTGCATAAATAGTACTTCCAGTCCATATTTTAGGAATACCTTTCTCCCAATTTTCAACTGTATCTTTAGGTAAAAAATTCATATCTTCAAGTTTTCCATTATGTTTATGACGTGCACCTTGTCCACCCGCACTTTTTAAACTTTGCCCGCTTATTATTATTGGCAAATCAATATATACATGTTTTTTAACACTAAAACATAGTGCTATTGCATTTGCCATATCAGGACTAGGTCCTGGAAAATATGAATTCGCAATTTTAAAAACTTCCTCCAAACAATGTCTTCTAACAATACCGTGATATAGTTTAGGTAACTTCCCTAAACTATATGCGCCTGTCATCAAACATTTGTTTAACTCATTATTTACATCTACTTTTTCAATTATATTTTTGAAATCAGGTATAATCAAGTTAGGAAATTTATGAATAGCGAACTCCATACCAGGCCAAAAATACATAGCAACATTAAAAATTGCAGAATCAATTCTTTCTTTTTTCATATATTGAACACAATCAATTATTTGATATGAAAAACTATCATCATCTCCAATAAAACAAACATATTCTCCATTAGAATGCTTAACAGCAAGATTAGAATTGTCAACCACAGATAATTGTTCATTCGAGTAGAAATATTTAATATTATCATTTTTATAAGTATTTAGTGCTTTTAAAAATTCTGAATTATCGTCTGAATTATCTTGAATTATCAATTCTAATTCTTTTGACTCTATTTTAGATACTGTTTCAACTATGTATTTTAATGTTCCATACCTATTTTTGGTAGGAACAATTATACTCAACAATTTTTGCATATACTAACCTCTAATTTTCTCTTTTGCAGGAACTCCATATGCAAGAGAATTTTTTTTTACATCACGAGTCACTGCGGACATTATGCCTATAAGTGCATTTTCACCCACAGTTACCCTGTTCAATATTGACGAATTTACACCTATCCATGCATTATTTTCAATTATGGCAGATCCACATAAAATACATCCTGCAGTAATGACTGAATTATCACCAATAATGGAATTATGTCCTATACAAACTAAATTATCTATTTTTACATATTTCCCTATGTATGTGTTTCCCTCAAAAAGGCTATTTTCTATAACTCCACATTCTGCAATATTTACATTGTTTCTGATTAATACACCTCCTACATGCCTAATCAGATAGTAATTGCCATCCAAAAATTTAATTGGCTGGAATCCTTCTCCTCCAATAACATTATTGCATCCTATGGTCACATTATTTTCAATTACAGTACCTTTTTTAATAACTGTATTCGCTCCTATTATAACATTATCTCCAATTATTACTCCTTCTTCAATAACAGCACTACTATGTATATATGAATTTTGTCCAATTTTAGAACTAAAGCTGTATTTATGATAAAAGTTAGTATCATCGTAAAGTTTTTTATGTAAATTATAAAATTCAACTTCTGGATTATTTGTAATAAAAAAAGCTGTTTGACTATTAAATAAATGCTTATTCTCTTCATACATATCTAAGGAAAGAAATATTGCTTTAACACTCTTATTATTAACTGCATGACTTATATAGCTTTTAGAAGTAACATAAGTTATAATGGAATCATAAATTGTCACTCTATTACACAAATTCAATCCATTTATTATAGCATCAGGTCCTTCAAATTTTAAATCAATTAATTTTGATATTTCACTTAATTTAATTTGTCTTTCCATCATTATCTCCCATCCACCAGCCACTCGGTATAGCTAAAAATTTTTTAGAAAATTCTTGTACTCCTGGTAAGTAAGCTTTTTCTTTAAAAATACTATAGATATTATTATTAATATGCACACTCGATGAATAAAAACCGTGTTCTCTAAATCTTAATAAAGTTTCCATTTTATTTTCAGATAATAATCCATAAACCCAATAGTTAGGATTTGTATCTTTTCTGCTAATTGATCTGTTTTTAGAATTATTACAAAATACCTTATCCCAAGAATATGCATTAGCTCTTTGTTTTAGTAACAATTCATTAACTATTTCCATTTGCTTTATCCCTATATACGCATTTACATTACTCATCGTTGCATTATACCCAATTGTTGTAATATCACAATACGGATTTATTTCTCCATTTTCATCCCTAAAATTACTTCTATCTATTCCATTATCTCTAATTATTTTGCTTTTTTTATATAGTACTTTATTATTAAATACAACTGCTCCACCTTCAATTGTATTAGGTATTCTAACAGCATTAAACGAAAATACAGTTACATCAGTTTTAACATTACCAATACGTTTGCCTTTGTACTCACTGCCAAATGCCTCAATACAATCATCAATTACAGGTATTCCGAATTGCTTTGCTATACTATTTACTTCATCAATATATCCAACATATCCACAAAAGTGATTATGTATAATAGCTTTAGTATCTTTTGTAATACGACTTTTAACACTTTCCGGAGATACAGTACCATAATTAGGATCAACATCAAGCCATCTAACTTTAAGTCCTAAAGAAACTAACGGTTGTAAAGATACTAAACAGGCCATAGGCGAAACTAAAACTTCATCACCATATCCTATACCTAAAGAAGCTAGTGCAATATTTAGTGCATTACTATAAGAATTAGTTACTATCAAATTATCATTTCCAATAAATTGCTTTAATATATTTTCAAATTCAATTCCATGTTTTCCAAATGCTAAATCACCACTATTAATTATAGAATTTAATTCAGGTAATTTGGGCATGTATGGTTTATATAACGGTATCATTATTTTTTTTTCTCCTTAATTTTAATTCCTTATACTTATGTTCTAATTTTCTATACACAAAAGTTAATATAAAAGTAAGAATTATACCTAATAAAAAGATCAAAACCTTATTATCTATAAATTTTTTTAGAAAAACAATAACAGGATAATGAAATATATATAATGTAAATGACATATTTCCAATAAATATACACATTTTATTTTCA
>DLNM01000062.1:0-38754 GCA_002479485.1 Firmicutes bacterium UBA7510
TTATAAGACAATGTATGTCATCATTTGTATCTAGTGAATAACCTATAAAAGTTACTAAATTACCTACTAATGTATAATTCTCATCTTTAATTAAAGGTATATTGCTACCATGAATTAACTCAACCACATCAGTTATAGGATTAAATAAATTATTTGGTATTACAAAGTTATCAGTAACAGCGGTAGCAGTATACTTATAATATTTTTTACCACTTTGAAATACTACATTAGTAACTCCGCCACTTCCACCACCATTAGCTATAAAAAAATCTCTAACTCGTTGTGGTGTCATTACTTTTGTGTTATCCGCACCAGCTTCAGCTTCAGCTTTTGTAGCATAATCTAGTTGTGTGCTTATTTTTTCATATGTAGTACCATTCCAACGATATTGACCGTTGTTATTTTTTGTATCTCCATAGACAATATATAAATTATTGGATGTATTAGGGGAAGTAGGTAAAGATGATTTTAAAGCGACTTGAGTAATTTTTTCTGCAATTGCAGTATCTATTTTTGTATTATTGAAGTTTGTTTTTCCAATAATCTCGTTCATAAAAAAGTCTTTAACTTTTTTAGTATTATCATAAATTAATTCTATTAAATTTAAATTTGGAGTATTAGCCATTTAAACCTCCTTATATTGTTATTCTTTTTAGATTTAATACGTTTAAATTTTCTATATAAGACATAATTAACACTTCAATTTCGGAGATATATCTCCATTTTATTGAAAAAATTCTTAAGAAAGTATTTGTTATTTCCCCACTTCCGTTATCTTCTTAGTACTAACAAATATGTTTAAATCAATCTTAGTTGTAAATTAAGAATGTTTACAAAATGTTTATAAAGTGAACATTATTCTGTTGCTTTTAGAGCAACTAATTCAGTCTTTTGATCTGTTGTAAGATAACCAACTCTAACAAACAAATCTAAGTGAGTATCATTATATCTTCCTGTTAAATATCCATTTTTTATAGTGTTAAACATTTGTAGTTTCTCCTTTTAATATCGCAACGTCTAATAATATAGTCTGTAAAACTTCTTCTTGTTCTGATTGTTTTAATAATAGTAGTTCTTCAAACTTCATTTGGGGAATAGTATTTTGCTGTATTTCCCATTCTGAATATACTTCTTCTGCTGTTTTGATAATATTAACTCCATAAGCATAATGTATTTGTTTATTAGTAATTTTATCAATTTCAAAATCATAACTCTCAACTGTGTAGTTAGGTGTGATGTCATTTACTGTCATTTCTTGTAATTCAGCTACTTTTATTTTTTCATAAAACATTTTTTGCCTCCTATTGTATTGGGAATGAGAAATTTAATAAATATTCACCATCGACCCAGTCATAATTATTGTCTATTTTTATATTAGGTGAATTATTATCTATTCTTATTGTACGAGTTATAACAGGACTAGTATGTTGATATGCTGGTAAAAATCTACTTGCGGAAGCTAGTATACCATCTGGTAATGTAAATAACGTTGTGTTTCGAGTCGCAATGCCATTTTTTATATATCCATTTATAGTTGCTTGATTACCGCTTATAGTTAAAGTTAAAGGGAAACTACTATGGGAATTAATCCAATTATTAAGTAAACGTGATGAAATGTCTACTTTTTCTGTAGTGGCTACTTGTTTAGGAACACAAACTACCTCTTGTGTTATACCAGTAGGTTTTGTTTCAATTGTTATTTCTGTTACTAAATTTTTAAAATTTCCGCCATATTCTTTAACATCATATGTTGCCTTAACTTGTAATCCAGCAAAATAAATATTATATGCTATCCATAAACATATTTTACCATTTAGATTAAATATATTTATAGCCGGAATGCTATTACCTAAGTTTATAGCCTTGTATGTATATACAGTATCAAAATATATATAACCTTGTAATAGCGTGTTAATAGGGAAATTGCCACCAGCATAAGTATTGCCTTTTATTTCAATAAAAAAAGATTCAGCATTTGCAAAAGGCATATCAGTTTTTATTAAAAATCCCTTATTAGCGGTAATTTCTTCTGTGGTAATTCTATTAGACATTATCATGTTATCCGTTTTATGTTCCATTTGCTGATTTGTTGGAATAATAGTCCATGATGTGTATACGATCAATCCATCTAATGATACTACAGCTTCTTGTGTAATCCCATTATAAGTTGATGTAAAAGGTGTTATTTTAAACTTTTTAGTATTCTCAAAAGGTATATACTCTAATATGCACCAATCATTTATATTATTTGCAGGTGCATTTGCTACATTTGATAAATACTTAATTGTATATGTTTTATAGCTATCACCAGTTATTTTAAAAATATCTCCTGTGAACTCACTGCCTATTATTTTATCTGCTTTATTTGTATTCAATATCTTCACAGTTTCAGCACTTGCTACTTTATCGGCTCCACCGGTTGTTAGGTCGTTTACTATCGAATCTTTATCTATTTTATTTTCAATATCTGTTAATAATTTTGGTTTTGACATAAAAGATTCTCTCCTTTATTGTTTGATTGTAATTAAAAAAATGTCTAAATCGGATTGAGTATATAAACCCATTTTACAATACTCTTTTATATAACTAAACATTTGCAGTACCTCCTTTTAACTTCGCTATCTCTAATAGTAATTGAGAATTTAAAGTCTTTTGATTATTTATCTCAACTTTCATTGTTGCATTATCTTTTAAAAGCTGTGCATTAAAAGTGTCTTGTTGACTTGGTTTAAAAATTGCATTTTGCTGTTCATTATAGACTTGTTGTGCTGTTTTTGTAATAACTAGATTTTCATAAACCCAACTTTCCAAATCTTCATCATAAAAATATCTATCGAATTGATGCTGGGGGTAAACAGGTTGATTATTTATTGTTATAATATTATTTAAAAAATCACTTTCTTTTGTTATCATACTATCGGATACCCCCCATCTATATAATAAAACATACTATCACCTATTAGCGGTAATTGTTCTAATGTGTATATAGAGCCATCTGCATGAATATATGCGCTATATGTATTAGAATTAATATAAGTACAAATCTTTAAAGAACATCTTTTAACAGGTCTAAAGTTAACATCATTAACCTTTGCTATCACTGTTGCTGGATTTATTATAGCGGTGTTCTTAAAACATGCATTTATATTACAATAATTACCACTTTTAACTACCTGAAAACCAATCCAGTCACTTGCATAAATAGATAAACCCGAATCTAAAGTAGATGAAATATCTATTTTATCTGTTGTAGCTACTTGTTTGACAGTCATATCAATTACTTCATTAGGTTGATATACTCTTGTTGGAGCATATCCATAGTTAATTCCATTATTAGTAACTTCTAAATATGCTGGAGCTTTAGGATAGTTATCATTTTCTGAATTTACTGCAATAATTTGACTAGAAACTGCTTTAGATGAATCGCAACCACTAAATATAGTTGCATGCGTTTGACCTCGTATAGTACCTAATCCACTTACAGGAATATTGTTATCAATATATTTTAAGCCATATAGTATACCTCCTGAGGTTACACCATCTCCTTTTATCATAGAGCCAATCATTTTTCCACTAAATAATTTAGTACCAGTTGCTTTTAAGTAATTTGTTTCTAAGTCAATTTTGTCCGATTTTTGTTCCAAATCCGTACTTGTAGCAATTTCGTAATTTATACTTTCTGTGCTTTTTAGTATGCTACCACTAATTGCAGTTACTTTTGTAAAATCGATTAAACAATTGTTATTATCAGACAATACCGTAATTTCAACTTTAGTGTTATAAGTCTTAGTTATTAAAAATATTTCTTTACTATCATTTACTTTGAAATCAATTCTTTGATTAATACTAGATTTTACATTTCTTGTTATAAAGTCAAAACTTCCATATTCACCTCTATTACTGCTAAATCCACCATCACCAGTTGTATTAATTGTCAATATCCCAAAAGCGCTATAGTCATAATCTAATATTCCATTAACAATTATACAAATATGATTTATAGAATTTTTTAATGTTCCAATTTTATAAATAGAATTTGCTTCTAAAGTATAATATCCTTTGTCCGTTTTTTGTTCCAAATCCGCATTTGTAGCTACTGTTTGCCATGCTCCCCAACCATCTACTGCTGTTACAATTCTAAATTTAATTGACTCCCCATTTAAACGAGTAATTTCTTGTTTACCTATACCACTATTGTTTAATTCTGTTTTAACAAGAACACCATCAGATAAACCACCAAACGACGAAGTTGCTCTAAATATAGTAGTTGCACTTCTTGGATATGTTGTTGGTAAATCTGATTCTACTTTCCAACCACTGGGCATCCATTGTTTGTCCGCTTTATCAGCTAAAGTAGTCCAAATATCTGTAAACCATTTTTTTATCTTACCAATTAAAACCGATAATTTATCACCTGATATTAAATTTTCTCTAGTTGTAATTTCAGTAAAGGTAACTGTTGTATCTTTTGCATCACCAGTTGTATCTAATTTTAATGTCAAATCAGGTTTATCAACTAATGCATTATAGCTATATGCTGTATTAGTTATAAGACAATGTATATCATCATTTGTATCTAGTGAATAGCCTATAAAAGTCACTAAATTGCCTACTAATGTATAATTTTCATCTTTAATTAAAGGTATATTTCCACCATGAATTAACTCAACCACATCAGTTACAGAATTAAATAAATTGCTTGGTATTTCAAAATTATCAGTAACAGCGGCTGCAGTAAATTTATGATATTTTTTACCACTTTGAAATACTACATTTGTAACCCCGCCACTTCCACCACCATTAGCTATAAAAAAATCTCTAACTCGTTGAGGTGTCATTACCTTTGTATTGTCTGCACCAGCTTCAGCTTCAGCTTTTGTTGCATAATCTAGTTGTGTGCTTATTTTTTCATATGTAGTACCATTCCAACGATATTGACCGTTGTTATTTTTTGTATCTCCATAGACAATATATAAATTATTGGATGTATTAGGAGAAGTAGGTAGAGATGATTTTAAAGCGACTTGAGTAATTTTTTCTGCAATTGAAGTATCTATTTTTGTATTATTGGAGTTTATTTTTCCAATAATCTCGTCTGTGAAAAAGTCTTTAACTTTTTTAGTATTATCGTATGTTAATTCCATTAAATTTAAATTTGGAGTATTAGTCATTTAAACCTCCCTTTTTTTATATAATTATTCTTTCTATATTTTTTATGTCTAGATCTTCTAATTCAGTTAGATACAGATCCTCAATTTCATAAATATATTTCCATTTAGTCAATAATAACTCTTTAACTATCATATTAATATTATATTGTTTCACTAATGATTTAATTTTTTCTTTTGTTCTTATAATATCTGTCTTTAAATTAATATTTTCTTTATTTATACCAAAAGATATTTTCTCTAAAGTTTTTAAATATTCACATTTTAAACCTATATCAATTAATTCAATATTAGCTTTTATTTTTTCTGTAGAAGATAATATATTACATATTAAATTAATGGCATCAAGTTCCAATTTTCCTTGTAATTTTTCCACTAACTTTATACAATCACATATTACTTTTATTTCTTCTATTTCTATTAAGCCATTGATAAATAAAGCCTCAACATAATCATCTATGCTAAGGCTAAATTTAAATTCATTGTTTAATTTTATTATAGCTTTAAAAGTATCTATTAACTCTAATGCTCTATTTACTCTCATTAAACATCACCTAAAATTATTCTGCTACTTTACCAAATTCAATTGAACCAGTAGGAATTACTACTACTACTGCATTTTGAATTATTTTTTGCATGTTAGTAGGTAAAGAACCTGTGTAAAGTAAATTACCTTCTGTTAAAGCGTCATAGATTGCTATAGATTTAATAGTTTCAGTTCCCCATGAGTCAGTAGATTCAGCAAATGATATATCAGTAAGATTTTTAACAATACCATCTGTATTTGAAGACCAGTTTGATGAATTGTTTGCAACAGCAACTCTAGCATAACCACTTCCAGAAGGTTCTAATATTGCTTGACCATTAACATTAAACGATAAAGCTACATAAAAAGTATTTGTATTTTCGAATGTTCTGTTTCCAACTAAATGTTCTAAAATTTTGTTATATAAATAATTACTTTGTGCCATGATTAATTTCTCACTTTCCTAATTTATTTTTTTCATAATATTTATTTTTCTGCTATTTGTAGTGTTTATTTTGCCTGTGATATCTGTTATTTCAATTTGATAGTCAAAAGTACCAATAAAACCTTTTGTATCATTAGGAACTAAAGTAACAATAAATTCTCCTAAGTTATTTGTTTTAATTCCTGTTTTCTCTACTAATAAATCTTCGGAGCAGTAGTATGACATAAGAAATTTTATAGTTGCTCCATCTAAAGATACAAGTTGTTCATTTTTATAAACTGTAAATGTGATTTTAATATCATCGCCATTTATAAATTCAATTTTTTCTTCGCAATTCATAAAGTTTATCCTTTCATTAAATTAAATAATCAAATATTTTATTCATCTATATCATCATCATAAAATTCTATAAATTCAGCAGTATTAATAAAATGTTTTGGTTTTATATTAGGACACATTGACAATACTTTTTTAGATATTATAAATTTTTCAAAAGGAGTTTCTACTTCTAAATTACCAAACTCAGCTAGTTCATTAAAAAATGCAGGTAAATTTTCATTTTTAACCCGCATCTCATTGCTATTTCTTTCACCATATTTTTCAATTAGTTTAATTCTTTTTTGCTCATATATTTGATTTTCTTCATTAAATTTAATTATCATTTTTCCTAAATCGTAAGCTGTTTGAGCATCTATTTCTAACTCACTCATAACCACAAGCGAATCTAATGAATTTACTATATCTATTAATTTTGTTTTCATAAAGTTTAAGACCTCTTTTGTTTTTTTATTTTAAGTTGTTAATCCATATATTCCAGGAGATATAGCTGTTACTCCTTTAAAAGTCATCCCATACATTCTTATGTTTCCAATAAATTCATGTCTGTACTGATAACCAGGATGGTTAGTATATGGATAAAATATATATTTACCAGCGCTATCTCCTATTGAAACTTTACCATTTACTACTGAAAAATAAGTAGTTCCATTATATGTAACGTGTAATCCTAAAGATGTCACTTGACCAGATGATGATACTGTCAACACCCCTGTATTATTAGAATTATAAACGGTTAAATTACCGTTAGAATCAATATTTAATACATTTCTATTAGATGAACTTTGTACAGATAAACCTTTACTAATAATTTCCCCAGAGGTTGATACACTAAACACCGTATTACCACTTGAATTTAATACAGTTAAACCTTTACTCCTAACTTCACCAGATGATGTAACTGTAAAATATGTATTATAGCCACTAGAGTCTGTTATTTGCAATTTACCACCCAATATCTTTAAACCATTAGAATCACTTGTAACGCCATTTCCATAGTAATAACCTTTAGTAATTACATTTCCACCTGTATCAACATAGAAAACTCTATCGCTTCCATTATAAATACTAAAGCCGGAATTATATATACTTAATCCATTTGAATTAAACACTAATTTATTATTGTTTACTGCTAATGCAATGGTATCAGATGTCTGTCTAATAGTAGTAATACTTTGATTAACTCCATTAATTTGAGTATTAACTGTAGATGTTATGCCATTAGCAGATATTTGAATTGCAGTGTTCATTTGTTCAGTAGTTGAATAGTTTTTTAATGTATTTGTAACAGAAAGATTTATTCCTTCGGCAGAAGTCTTAATTGCAGCATTCATTTGTATCGTATTAGAATAATCATCAAATTTAGTGTCATGTGTTTCCCATGTAATATTACCACCTAAGGTAGTGTTACCTTTTACAACTAAATTTCCTGTTATTTTACAATCGCCATCTATATCAGAAACTCCGTCATTAACTTTTAATCCCTTACCATTAGCCATTAAAGACTGAAAACTTTTAAGAGTACCACTAGCCATTTCCACAGAACCGTCAGCATTAACTTTAAACTTGTTAGCAATATTAATACTTCCACCTCTTATATTACCGCTAAAATTAGCATCACCATTATTATCAAGATAAATCATATCATTAAATTCATTGTTAACTTTCTTCTGTATCTTAAATCCGTTAATTGGATCAAATAACATTTTATTTAATCCACCATTACCAATAATAGATAGAGTTGCATTTGTAAGTGTAGCACCATTTTCGTCAACTACAAAAGAGTTATTAACATTATGTATACCTAAATTACTTCCAATTAGCATATCACCCATAATTACTTCGCCATTGATACCATAAGCTTTTTGTCCGTTAGGTAAGGTTATATTTCCTATACCAAGCTTAGCATGCTTCCAAGCATCATCAGTAAACAATAATTGTTGATTAGTAAATCTGTATTGCTTATTGTCATAATTACCGTCATCTAATAGCTTTCTTCCCAATATTCCTGTAGCGTCAATTATAATCTCTTGATTAGAACTGTTAATTACAGAATTTAAATCAGCATTTAAAGCATCATTTCTTAGTCTATGCAAGGTTTCTTTATCACCAGAATCAACATAGGCATTGTATTTTAAGTTGTTCATAGAAAGATTAGTTGCAACATTAGCAGTTTTGCCCAGTAGTTGGCTTAAATTAAACTCTTCATTTTGATTTTTTAAGCTTTCGCTAAAAGTAAATTTAACATCATTTAATTTATCAAAGGATAGTGAAATACCAATGAGTAGGGGATAATAGTAGTTTTCTTTACCATCACTTAAAGTGATTTGACTGCCTAAATCTAATTGTTTTTTAAATGTTAAGAAATTTTCGACAAAGAAAGGGCAAAGCATATTGATATCAAAGCTATATCTGTTTTTTGATACAATGTTTAATTGCCTTTGAGCCTTATCAAATAATTCCTGTGTCATTTCTATTACTTCAACATCAGTCATACTGTCAGTTATAGCAAAATTATCATCAGAATAGTTGCCAACAGTGATAAAATTATCTAGCTCCTTAAGCTGAATAGGAGTAAAGAAGCTGCTGAATTTTAAAATACTATTAGTTTGCTTTAATTGCTCTTCAAGGTTAGTAATTTCACTATTTAAGGTATTGATGCTATTTTCAGTATTATTTCTCTCTATAACTTTAGAGTTATATTGATTAACTAAATCAGTTTTATCCTCCTCTAAGGTATCAAATGAAGCGATAGAAGTGTTTAAAGCCTTTATTTCTGCATTTATATTGCTTAATTGTGTCTTTATGTTTAATATCTCAGATTTTTTGTTTTTAATAGAAAGTAAATTATTTGCATAACTAATCTTTAAATTATCATATTGAGTCTTCCAGCTTTTCCAAGCATTAGCCGTATCAAGTGTCATAAGTCTAATACCAGTTTTTTCATCAATATTATCAATTACATTGTCTAAATTGTATATTATGCTTGTACCAAGCGGATTGACTAGGTTGATACTCATATCGTTAGCACCATTAACGATTAATGCAGTACATAATCCGTCGTTTAATGGAGTTATATTTAATTCATTAATTAAGTTATCGAATGATGTAAATATATCTGTTTCTTTAACTATATTGTCTCTTGTATATGCATTTATAGTTTTATTTAACCTGTCAAATTGAAATATACACTCATAAGCAGCCTGAGCATTTTCTATCAGCAGATTGTATATACTTGTGTCAGAGGATATATCAAATATTCTATATAAATTATATAGCTCAGTATCTATATGACCTATAGTCCAATTAGGTAAATAAGACATGATTATACCTATAAAGGTATTAGGAATATTATTTGGGATAATATCATAAAATTTATATGCTTTACATTCCATATAGCTTATACTTTTTTTTGAAATATTATATTCCAAGGATTTACATGTTACTTGCTTACTTTGCGAAATACCATTGTCATTTTCTTTAATATCGGTTATGACAAATTCACCGATATCCTGTATTTTAACTATTCTGTCTTTGATGATAAGAGGGTAATATAAGTTTTCATTATCACCATTTATATTTAGGTTATCAACAGTAAATGACAATTCCCAGATATCATTAAGCCAAATGTCTAGTTTTTCATCTTTATGTTGAATAACCATAAGCTCATCACTATTTGGGTTACATAGGATGAAATTTTTTTTATTGATTGTTTCTAAAAATCTTAAGTTCATATTTACCTCTCATTATGCCACGAAGTGGCATCATATCGTGAGTATCTTTTTTCACGTTTACCACCTAATATTTTAATTTCCAAATATTTTAGCATTTTGATATTCAAATTCAAAATAATCTACGTTACCGATTAAAACTAATTTATTTATCCCAATCTTAAAGTTCATAAATTCTTTGTTAAAATTGTTAAGCCTTAAATAGCTTAAATCAGAGTTAATAGATTGTTCCTCGCAATCAATTGTAATAGTTTCGTTTTGTGATAAATCATTAAGGGTCATGGTTTTATTAGTAGATTGATTTTGCAAAGTTATGCTTCCATTTACTAAGTTACATTTAAACTTAAAGGTAGGTTTCATTTCTGTAGAACTATCATTAATAAAATTAATTGTTAATGGTAGAGTAGGGGAGTTGTATAATTTTTTTCTTTTATCACTATAGGAGTATTGAGAGTTACATTCTATTTTGCACTTAATTGCATACGGATATCCGGCAATTTCATTTGCTTCTATCTCAAGTATTTTACAGTAATAATAGTATCCTTGATATTTTTCGTCATTTATATAAAGTTTTCTAAATTTATTATCTTTAGGCATAAGCCATCTGAATATAGAATCTATTTCGTAAGGAGCTATAGGAGTAGCCTTTACTAGAGATATATCAAAGCTTCGGTTTGTATCTTCTTGTATATCTAATATCTTGCTTTTGCCAAACTTAGACTTATATATATTTATAGTGTGTTTTGATACCGTAAAGGTATCTTGTCTGTCATTATTTAAATAGGCTATCATCATACCGTATTGGCTAGAGGATATGCCATCAAAAATAAAATCACAAGCGTTGAAACTCAATTTTATCACCAACTTTCGTTATAGATTAATATTTATATATTGTGTTAATTTTATTACCGGAATTGTTTTTTGCAAGTTCAGCAATTTTTTTGATTGTATAATTTGAGTTTATATCTACCATTTGTTTCATATTGTTTAATAATTCTTCTGATGTTGTACCAGTTATGTTATAATTATTTTCTATTACAATATCTCCTGTAGAAGAGGTATGGTTAATTGATGACAATAAATTAGGTAGGGGAGTGTAAAAATAGTTAGGAAGTCCTAGTGTACTGACATTTTTGATAGGGATAATATTTTCTAAAAGGTTTTTAACTCCATTTTTGCTTATTACAAGCTCGCCTTCTTCTAGGATGGAGTGGAGTTCATTTGGTTTTAACTTATTTTCAGTAATGTTTTTATCAACAATTCCACCATTATGATAATATCTAACACCAGTTAATTTACTGCGCAATTCTCCATTTGACGATCTAAGTAATGAATCTTCTTTTGATATGATTCCCATTTCTTTAAGTATTTTTTCTAATTCTTCAGCTAAATCAATGTTTGCTACTACTAAATCATCTCTTATATTTACGTCAGTTGTCTCATGCCATGCTTTTGAATTAGCTTTCATATCAGCAATTACATCTTCTTTTGTACGAGGTTTAGAATATTTACTTGCGTTGAAATCTCCTAAAGACATATTGTTAATATCTTCTAACACAGTTTTTACATCAAGGAGCTGATTATATAATGTACCTAATGTAGCTGTTACACCATTTTGCTTAATATCAAATTTATCTATTATTGCAGAATATTTAATCCATATTTCATCAATTTCATGTTTTGAAATAGTGCCATATTTCTCGGAAAAAGCTATTAATTCATTATATAAATTTTGTCCGCTACTTTTTATTTTTTCATCAGCTTGCTGTTTTAAATATACTTCATTGTTAAGTTTTTCATCTATTGCATCAATTTTAGCTTGCTGCTCATCTACCAGCAATTTTTCTTGTTCATCAAGGATTTGCTTTTGTAAATCAATGTCGTGGTTGTATTGAAAATCATCTAATTCAGTTGTCGCTTGTTTTAACTCATCCTCAAGTTGTTTTAGCTTTCCTTTATTGCTTTCATCATTTTTTATTAGATCTATTTGTGACTGAATTTTATTTACATTATCAATTTTACTTTGTAATTCTTTACTGTAGGTGTATTCATCCAATTCACCATCAAGAAGGCTGCGTTTTAAATCAAATTCATCATTTATAGATTTAATTTTTTCTGCATGGAGTTCCTTATTCATTTCCATTTCTTTTTTAATCATAGAAATGGTCATATCTTGGATCTTCTCTATAGTGGATATATAGCCTTCATAGAGGGATTTTTGCTTATCATAATATTGTTTTGTTATGTTAAACTTCTTTTGCTCATATTCCCACCATTGTTGAGAGTATTTTTGGATTAGTTCTTCATTTTTACCTACTTTACGGCTTCGTTCTTCTTCTGCCAATCTATGAAGCTCATCTTGAATTTGGGTGTATACTTTAATTTGCTCATCAACAGTTTCTTCTTCACCGACAGCATTAATTTTAAGCTGTATATTAAATTCCCAATTCTTAATTTTTTCTTCTGCTAAATCTTGACTAAGCCTGTGTAGTTCAAGTTCATATTGCTGATATTCATCAGCATATTCTGGTTTATTGGCAAAATAATCATTGTTTAGTTTTTTAAGTTTATCGTAGTACTGCTGTGCGTTAATAATGTCATTTGAGCGTTGCTCTTTTAATGAATTATATTCTTCTTGAAATTTGTTTTTTAGGGTATCATCTTTATTTTTTGCTTCGTTAACTTTATATATGTTAGACGTTGCATTATCGGTTGTATTTAAGCCATTTAAGGAGGCTTGTAATCCTTCTATAATTTTTGTAGCATCTTTTGTAGCATTTTCAGATTCCTTAATTTTTTTATAGGCAGCTAAAGCTTCTTGAGATATCCAAGTAGATTTGGAGGTATCTGCTATTCGTTGTTTAAGCTTCAACAATTCATTTTCTGATAAAATTTTAGCTTTAATTTGCTCTAAAGATTCTATTGCCTCTTTTTTTTCAATTTCAAAAAGCTGATTTACTAAAGAAATTCCAGCTTCACGATTTTCATTAATTTTTAGTAGTTCAGAAGAGTATTCTGGATATTTCATAATTAATTGTGATATGGTATCTGTACTGATTTTTTCATTATTATTTAATGCGTTATAAACAGCTTGTAATGTTTTTATTTTATCGGAAAAAGTTTGAACTTCATCTATTGATTCTTTAATTCCTTGATCTGGGCTTATTTTAAATTGAGTATTAGTTATTTCATTTATACTGCTGACCGCTTTGTCTGCTGAAATACCTAAATTATCTAGCTTACTTTTAAAATCACTATATTTAGATAGAGTGGCTTCATCTAATTTGCCAGCATTTGAGAGCCCAAGTAATTCTTCCTTGATGTTTGAAAAATCACTGGAAAGCAACTTATTTATTTGGTTAGTGTTCCATGAGTCGGGATTTAGTGCTTTATATGTAGAATCAATTATATCCTCAACACTATCGTAAAGTTGTTGAGATTTTTCATCTACTATTACTATGTTATCTTTTATGTCTATAAATTTTTTTGAAAAATCATATAAACTTCTTTCTAAATTTTCAACTTCTGATATTTCGTCATCGGTTAAACTATTTTTGCTTTTTAACTCAAATAATCTATTAGTGTAAAATTTATACTGTTCTTCAGGGGCAATCTTTAATAGATTAGACATAGTATCAAAATCAAAATAATTTTGTTCATCAAAATATAAAAGTTCTGTAGCTCTTTCAATCTGCTTTTTATATAACTTTTCGTTTTCTTTGTTTACAGTTGCCGCTTTATCTGATTCATCTTTTTTTAGGAGTTCTTTTCTTCTCTCTAATTCATAGTTAGTTTGTTGAAGTCTAGTGAGTTCATCTTTTTCGGTTAATGTTAAATTTCCTTTCAATTGCAACTCATTTATTCTGTCATCAGTTATTTTCAACTCGCTGTTGATGTTTTGTATTTCTGACTTTATATTCGAATAAGCTTCTTGAGCCTCTCGAACTTTTTGTTTTTGCTCTTCAAGTGTTACAATTAAGCTGTCAAGACCTTTAATGAGCATATTAATAGCAAAACTTGCTACTAAATCAGTAATAGAACTGGTAAAACTACTTATTAAGGCATTTCCAACACTACTTAAGCTAAGCGCAGATGCTTTAGAATCATTTTGCACTTTAATAACTTCTTTTTCAGATTGAACGTAATTTTCAGCTTCCCTACTGAGTTCTTCGTAATTTTGCTTTCTACCAGGAGCCTCCTGTGCAAAAAAAACCTCCAGTTGACCTGTTGAAGAGCTATTTTTTTTTGATTTTTTATTTTTTACGTTATTCAGTTCTAGGTCTATCTTTAATGGCTTTAACTTTAATGATTCAATCTTCTTTTTTATTTTAAGTAGTTCATCATCTATATTGATTTTAATTTTAAGATTAATATTATCCATTTATATAAGATATCTCCTTTCATAAAAAAACTCCCTTATGGGAGTTTTCAGATTAATGACAAACTAGTCTTTTTGCGAAGATTTGTTTGTCATTTTTATATTAAAAGTTTATTTCTTCAAAAAATAAAAAAAGAGTCAAAAAAACTCATATATTTCTAAATTTGTTGAATTATTTAGCAAATTCTAGCCATTTAAGCTATCAATTTAGCTATTTTTTTCATATTATACGCAGCTGCTGTCATTAAGCACTGCTCTTTCATTTTCTCTAAACCTCGAAAACGAGCATAACGAAATCCATGCAATTCTTTTAAATCAGCAAAAGCACGTTCAATAGTTTCTTTTCTTCTTTTGTATATATTTTTTCCTAGTTTTGTTTTTTCTTTAAATCTATCTATTTTAGTTAGACTTTCTTGCCAAACATGTCGTCTAATTATTCTAGCATCATTTCCTGTAAGGCATTTATCTTTTCTTGGACAATTTTTACATACTTCCTTACAGCCTATATATTCTTTATATCCTTGTCTTGTTGTTGTCTTATATGTTAAATGATGATTTTCTGGACATACGTATAAATCAAATTCTTCTATGTAATTAAAGTTAAGTTTACTCATTATTCCTTTTGGTTTAGGTCCTAATCTTCTTGCTATTGAACCTTGTATGTTTAATTTTTCTAACCCTTTTGCTATTGGTGCTGTGTAATATCCTGCATCTGCTCCTACATATTTTACATTAAATTTTTCTTGTTGTTTCTTTATTATTTCTAAAAAAGGTACTGCGTCATTTATTGCTGCACTTGTTGGATGTACTCCAGTTATTATATTATTTTCACCATCTACACACATGTGATTTAAATAGAAAAATCCTTGTGGTTTTCTATCTCTTGTCATAAAACCACTTTCAGGGTCTATTGTACTAACTTTTCTTTCTTTTACTTCTTGAATTTTTTCTTTTTTTTAGAGGTCTTTGTCCATGTGCTTTTCTTGATTCATCAATTGATTCTTCTAATTCGTTTATGTAATTTTGCATTGGAATTTCAACTTGTTCATTTGTAAATTTTCCAATGTTAGCATTTGCTTTTATGTGTGTTGAATCAACATATATTACTTTTCCAGGTACTAAATTCATTGAAACCGCTTGTTCTAATATATTATCAAAAATTTTTTGATATATATCTGTGCTATTAAATCTTCTCTTTCTATTTTGGCTTATTGTACTTGAATCTGGAATTTTATCAGTTAGTCCAAATCCTAGAAACCATCTGTATGCTAAGTTGTGGTGTATTTCATCTACTAATCTTCTTTCAGATCGTATACCAAAAAGATATCCAATGAAAATCATTTTGAATAACACTACTGGATCTATTGAAGGTCTACCATTATCGAGACAATATTTATCTTCTACAAGTTTATATATGAAATTAAAATCAATATATTTATCTATTTTTTTAAGTATATGATCCTCTTGTATTAAATTATCTATTACCACAACTTCCATCTTTGATTGAATATCACCTGTTTTAGTTAGCATTTCAATGTTTTCTCCTGTTCATTTTCTTACTTAATTATACCACAAAAAACAAAATAAATCGTTGATTTCTCAACGATTTATTGTTAAATTTTTGTAATTTTTGTTGCCATAGACTGATGACTTTGTCATCAGTCTGAAAACTCCCTTATGGGAGTTTTTTATCTGTTTTTGGGTATATTGAAAACCTAATCAATTGACCTGTTCCTATATCATTTGCTTTAAAATTGTAATATATGAAAGCGTACATAGTATTATTTTTATCAGAATGGTACAAATCAATTTTGTTTATGTTATTAATTTTATTTAACATAATTATATGATTTTTACACTTACGCTTTAACAATATATTATGATTAAAATCATATTTGTGGTAATAAAAGATTCTGTTTTCATACTCTAGATCATTTAATAATTCAATTAATTGTTTTTTTGTTAATGTTGTTTTCATTTTTACCCCCTATAAAAATGATATTTAAAATACTACGAGGCTAACATTGAATTATATCATTAATTTTAACTTTAAGTCCCTTAGCAATTTTATGAATAGTGCTTAATGTTGGATTGGTCTGATTATTTTCTATTCTATTTAGAGTTGAATCGGAAACACCTGTTAAAAGCTCTAATTGTTTCAATGTAAGCTGTCTTTCAGCTCTAATTTTATACAAATTATTTTTCATAGAATACCTCTTTCCGTTTTTCTTTAAGTATGCAATAATTTGTACAAAGTGTCTTAGGAAAATTTTAACATACAATGTATTTCGTGTGTGGGATAAATGTCGAAATATGTAAAATTTCAGCACATTGAATCATTTATTACTAATTAATTTATTTTTATACTTATCTTAATTATAAAAGCTCTAAAAAATTAAGTGAAAAACTTGAATTTATGGGTTTTCACGAGGATTTTTAGAAAGGTTTTAAATTGTGATTAGTATTATCAATGATTTCATTGAGATTAAGTTCTTCTATTTTTTTATTTAAAGTTGAAAAAACTAATGATAAGGGATCTGATAAACTATCAAATTTTGAAGTTATATTTATGCTTTTATACAATATTTTATTTTTTTCAAATTCTATAATAGTTTCAACATTTTTTAAAATATCAATAAAATCTACATTGTTTGAACTTGCTTCATAATACATACTCATTAAATTTTCATCATTTACAATACTTTCATATAAATTTTCGTTATCATCAAAAGTTATACCTTCAACATAATATTTTATAAATGCTAAGATTGTAGCCATACTACCAAAGTAGGGAGTATATTCAATTTCTTGGTTTTCATCTTTTACAAAGTATGAATTTGAAATTTCTTTTATTGCTTCTATTTTTTCAAATATTGTTAGTTTTTCTTTTATTTTTATATTTTCCTTTTTCATATTTTCCTCCGTTGAATTTATATTTTTATAAATAATATATTTAATTTTCTATATTAAAATTTAACTACATATTTTCCTATTTCCAATTCGTGTTTTTTAAATCTGTTTAGCAATTCTTGTGCTTCATCTCGTCTAAATACATAGACTAAAGAGTATTTTTCATTTTTGTCTACAGATACATAGTGGTCAATTGGTTTAACGTTATGAGAGCAGAACAATGCAACTTCCCATTGATTTAAAATACGAAATACTGGAAATCCATAATCTTTGATTTTCAAATTTTCCACCCACTTCCCAAAAAAAATGGACATATATCAATATTCAATTAATTGAATATTGATATATGTCCACAAATTAAAAATCAACATTCAAATTAATAGGGAAGAGCAGTTTTGCTCTTCCTTTAATACAGATATTTTACCATTTAACCATTTGTATTAATGTAGTTGAGTTAGATGGTCTCATTATTTCACATTCAAATGAAGTTGTTGAAGGATCTCCTTCAGCGCTAAATCCAAGATTCATGTTAGAACTCCATTTCAGATTAGGGATTGTTATTTGGAAGCTTTCATCCTTACCAGTGCTTTGATTTCTTATTACAGTGTCACCAACAAGTTTATAAGTTCCAGAGAATTTACTTGAATCAACAATATATGTTTCAGCTTCTGATGATGAATCACAAGTATAATAAACTACAACTTGTTTGTTGCTTGCTGCTGCAACTGTTAAATCTTTTCCATTTAATGAAGCATCAGTCATAGGGATAGGTGTTCCACAATCATCATCTTTTTCGTATACTAAAATATTTGTTGCACTTTCTTTTGGCAAGAATGCTAGTGATATTACTCCAGTTGAACTAGCAGTTAATGGGTATAAATCTCCTTGATCTATGCTATCTACCCAAACTGTATTTTGTCTCATTGATATTGTTTGAGTTCCAATTTTAGTTGCAATACCTGTAACTAACTCAATTGATTTTGGAGATAGTAATGCATCTTCAATAGTTATTTTAGCTTCCTTGTTTAGTTCCCAAGTTATTAACTTACTATTTCCCTTACCACCTCTTGCATATACCTTCTCAGAAGTAACTTCAATAGAAGATGTTTTTAGTGTATCGAAGTAAATAACAGGTTTGTTTGTAGTCATATCATATAATGTTACATCCATGACCTCTTTTGCACCAAATTTAGTGTTTGCACTCATTTTGTTTCCTCCTAAAGTTTAATTATTTATAAATAAAAAAAGATTAATGTATTAAAATTTAATAAATTAATCTAATTATTATTTTTTTATTTTGGATAACCAATGTTGTAAGTTTAAATCTTCACTTTTTGCTCCTGCCAATAAAGCTTGAATGTTTACATTATAATCATTAAAGATTTTCATCCTACTAAATTGATCGTTGAACTGATAAATGTCGTATTTTTTAAATACATCTGAAGGGGGTATATGTTCAGCTTCTGAAAAAATGCTAACTAAGTCGGCTAAATTTAATCCTTCATCATTATTATCTGAGTTTGAAGATTTTGTATTTTGCAATTTTTTACGAATTTTTCTGCGTTTCTCTAAAAGTCTACGTGTTTTTTCATTATCAGGGTTTTCTATTTCATCTTCTATATCATCTATACAATTTCTTATTTTAAGAAGATTTCTAAAACTATCATAGTTGTCTAATGTCAATATTTTGTTTCCATTATTACTTTTAATTATAAATCCGTTATTAATATCAAAAATTACTTCATTTTTAAAAATAAGCTTTAAAAACCGTAAGGTTAAATTATTTATTGAGTCTTTATCACTATCAGTTTCTTCACATTCTATTGCTTTTGTTTCGTTAAAAATCAGTGAAGATATTAGAAAAAAAGTAGACTTGATTTTTGCATCGTTTTTGAAATATAATTTTGAAGAATCATCGTCCATGCACAATAA
This sequence comes from Firmicutes bacterium UBA7510, assembly GCA_002479485.1. GTDB lineage: Bacteria > Bacillota > Clostridia > Tissierellales > Sedimentibacteraceae > UBA1535. The sequence goes on from DLNM01000062.1 coordinate 19,427, forward strand.
TGAAATAATTTGCCTATATTTTGTATATCCGAAATTTACAATATCTATTAATGATACTGAATACATAGGTATATCATCAAAATATATTTCAATGCCTGAAAGTAGTTTTAGCTGAATATCTTCTGTAACATATATCAATTTATCACCACCTAAATTTATTTGTTAGTAAATTCTGCACATTTATAGGTTAATATCTTACCGTAATAAACATTTTGTAAATTATATAAATCTACAGATTCTAGTGATAATTTTCCTATACCAAATTCTCTTGAAGAGTTTAATAAAGTATCTAGCATGTTTGATATAATATCTGGTTTTGTTTTTGAAATATCTGTGTCAGAATACTTCATTGTGTCTTTATGTGAAAATACATTTATAATAATTTTTATTTCTTTAACAGAAGGATTTATAATTTTTGAAACTATGCAATCTACACATATATATGTTTTTAAATCTGACTGGGTCCCAGGAGTATGTAGGTAGGGAAATATATTACTATATAATAGTGGTTCGTTTGGCAAGCCTTCAGATCCATTTGCAGATAATATAATATTTTTTATATCCTGTGACTGTGTGATTTTAGATATGATAATTTCTTTATACTTTGTTAAGTCTTCAATACTCATCAATTGCCTCCAAATAAATTGTTTTTAACATATTTCAAATATTTCATAAGGTGTTTCTTCATTCTTAATTAAAAATTTACTACTTATATCCTCATGGATATAAAATTTTTCTGCTTCACAAAATAAGTATTCATTTTTTCCTTTGTTTTTAGCCGAAGTTATACTAATAACATAGTTTTTATCAATACTAATCAAATACTCCGATAATAAATAATCAAGTTTGTCATACTTAATACAATATGTATCAAAATTATATTTACCAAGTAAAATATCCATGATTTCTTTTGTCATATCTCGTTTGGCAACTATCGTTATAAATCCGAATTTATCACTTACACTATCAATGGTGTTTATAAAATAAGTGACAAGATTTTCTATACTATTAAAGCTTAACAATAAAATTCACCCCTTGATTATAAAATTATTATTCTTAAATCTTAGTCTGGTTAAAAATTTAGAAAGCTCCACATTAAATAAGACAATAGTGTGAAAAGAACACTTCACGCTTTGTAAATGTGGAGCAGGAGAGGTATATGTAAAAAGTAAAGCTTTATATGCCGCATCTAAAACTAAACTATATAAATATACACTATAGAAATAATGACATGGGTTCTAAAAGTTATAGTAATACAATGCTTGTACCTTTTTATGAAGCGTTACATTTTAATGTTCTATGTTTTTTTACACGTTCATTTGTTTTCTCTCTTTCAGTAATTAAAACACATTCTTTGCAGTATTTATCGGTTTTACCACGCTTTTTTACTAAAATATTGCATCTCTTACATCTGATAAACTTTTCGCCACAGTATAGAAGATACTCATAGCCTAGATTTCTAAAATCATTAATTTGAAGAACTGTATTTGAATTTTCTTTATCTATGTAGCATATATTTAAGCTTAGATTGTTAACTAAATTATTCATTTTAATCAACTCTAAATGTTTCATTTCATTAATAATGTTGCATTGCTCCTTAACTGTAGCCGTGACATTCGAAGCTTTAAATATATCTTTAAATTCATAATTTATCCAATTATTATTATTAGGATTAACTATATTTTTATATTTTGCAAGACATAGAAGCGTAAATGCAACTCTTTTGATAGGTTTACTTTCAATATTGTTTATAGTATCTAGCTCGTTTACTGTGATTGGTATGTAATCAATTACAATTAAACTTTTTTTCTTCGCATCTTTTGATATTTTCAAGAGTGAATTTTGCCATTTTGATATTATAAAATTTGCATATTTGTTTTCCATAATATTAACTAATTCATTATATATTTCTGAATCTTTTAACGACTGATTATGATATAGATATCTAGCTATCAGATTTAAATCATTATAAACTTTTTTATTTAAGCTTACTTGATTTAGTAAATCTACTGCATATTTTTCTTCGTTTAATATAATATTAATTTTAAATACCCCCAATTTTTTTATATTTCATTATAAATTTTTTTCCTGCAAACTCTATATCTCCGTTTTGATCCTGCGTTGGAAAAGAGATTAAATAATCATTTTTCTTTAGTAGGTTTTCAATAAAAATTTTCCCACATATATCCCATGCAAATTGCTTAGATTTATTTGAAAAGTAGCATAAATCAAGTACAATATTTGCAAGCATATATCTATTTGGACATAATAGATAACATTCTTGCTTGAAGGCTTGTACCATAATATATTTTTCATTAATGATACTGTCTTCATCTATGCGTGTTATTTTTATATTTTGTTGAAATTTACTGACCTTATCACAATAATCATTATATATTTTTTCAATTTTTAATTTAGTTTTATTATATTCTGAGGATGTTTCATCTACTTCTGACGATTTTAAAATGCTACAGTCAAAATAAGATAATTCATTAGTTTCTTTGACATACGTATCAAATTCTTTTTCAATTCTCCAGCATATTTTGTTTGTTATACATCCATGAATACCAACGGGCATATGTTTATAGTAGTAGTTTAAAAATTCTTCTTCATTTTCTGATTTTTCTTTTTTTTCTATAAGTTCAGTTATAGTATGTCTATGTTGTATTTGGCATTTTTTACTTGAATCAGATATGTATTTTTTTAGATTTTTTTTGCATTGCGGATATATATACTGCATAAAATAAGGCTTTTTATCAGCGACAATTGAAGCATTAAATATTTTTTTTTGTCTAATTTCATCTATATCTGCGTTATCTGTTTTGCATGCAATATAATCAAACCAATATTTTGGTCTTGGTTTTGAAATAATTCCTTTTGCTTTATCAATTGCATTTTGTTGAAATAACTGACCACACATAATCCTGTAATTAAGTTCTTTATATTGTTCTGAATTATCTTCAAATTGTGCCTGAATGTTAAATTGACAAGTTATACTGTTTGTATATATACCTATATCATCTCCGAAACTGTCAATATTAGATTGAACTAAATCTTTTTCAGTCAATATCTTTTTATTTGCTTTTCTTTGAATACAAATAATGGTTGGTAATTCTATATGGTTTTTTAATAGAATTTGATTGTCAGTTACTAAATTTTGATCTCCATCAAAATCTTCACCATTTTCAGCATCTGTTGTTGTGTCCCAAGAATTAAATATAAGTATAGTTTTCATATGCTTGTACCAATGCTGTTGCCAGGTTGTATTAGATAATTGTAACTTTCTAATATTATTATGACAAGTCATAGGGGCTCTAAAGCAGACTACCTCATTGACATTTCTTTCATTCCAGTATTGAGAATAAAATCTTCCTTTTTGCAACAACCCGGTTACTTTCATATCAAAAATTGACTGACATAATGCAAATGGGTCTCCACAAGCTATTTGAAAATTACCATTAACTTTTATTACACCAATCTTAGCTTTGTTAATTCGTTTTTTTATCATTTTAAATATGCAATTTTTAACATATGGGTCATTTATCATTCTTTTATCTATCATTAAAGCTTTTATAAAATCCAATTCAATAGATTCAGCATTTTTTTCTGTTACATCAACTCCTCTTAGAAATAAAATGCTTTTTCTGTAATCTTCTCCTAATACATCGTGTATTTCATCAGTTGTAGGTTTTATTAATTCTCCTATTTGACTATCTGAAAGTTTATAGCTTTGAATGAACTGATAGTTAAGATTTCTCTCATTTTCTAATTCTTCTGGGCATGCTTTTGTAATACAAAACTTATAATTATTTTTTTTACAATTTTTCATATACTCATCAAAGCTTTTATAACAATCCCAAAGCTTTAGCATTGATGTAGTAATTATTACATCAACAGAGTGTATATCGACAAGATTTCCCCATGCATCTCTAACCATAGATTTATGTGCTATCTTATCAGCAAATTCTATGAAGTCAAAACTTACTAAAAGCCCTTTAGTAAAAGCATATGGTCTGACTACGAATCCAGATGGTATATAATCAAGACTTAATTCTTTGCTCCATATATTTGCACGAGAAGGTAACATTAATCCAAAGCCATCATTAATATTTTTAACTATTTTTTCATTTTTTTTATATTGTATTAGCGGTTCATCAGTGCTTGAGTCATCTAATTTTATTACATCTTCATAAAAACTAACTTCGCAGTCCCTTACTACCAAAATTCCGATTGGATCAGAAACAACAGTAGAAGTTGAGCAGGTAAGAGACTCATAAGCTCCGTATTTTGCAGGAACAAGCTCCTTTGTTTTATCTATGCCATTTTCTAATCTTATTTTGAGCTCTGGTTCTAATTTTTCACTTGTAAAAATAATTGTATTTTCTTTGATACCCCCAGTGGTTGCCAAAAGTCTTTTGTATTTGATATTATTAATCATAAAGCCTTTTTCAAATGCATACCAATAATCTGATACCTTATCAATAACTAAACATAGGTAATCAGCTTTAAATTGTATAGTATTTAATTTTTCATATAATTTTTTTAATTCTGACTTTTTATAAATTTTTGATTCTGATGAATTTTTCTGTATAGCTTTTATTTTGTTTTTGATAACTTCAACCTCTTCATTTGAATTTTCCATGTCATTTAATTCATCTATAAATCTTAAGATTGTAGTATCTGCAAGAGAAATAATCTCTTGATTTTTAATTGCATCCGCAATGCTTAGTTTCAAATTCCAATTTGCTTTCCTAAGCCTAGTTGAATGTAATTTAAAAGCAAATTTTTGATATGATTGTTGTTTTTTCATATACATTTCACCATCCTAATATTATCATTAATTTTAAAATAAATAATAGTATTTTAGAAATTTAAAATATAAATAAAGAATAATACTACTCAAATAACTATATTATCTTTTTATTTATTTTTATTATAAGTTTAAAATAAATTTCTAAAATATTTATTATTAAATTATATTGACAATATCGTTCACATGTTTTAATCTAGTAGTAAATAAAATTTAAAAGGAGACTATTAGTATATGTACAAATACTATAATCAGTTAATTAAGAATGAATTTTTAAATAATTGTGTAGTATCAGATAGTATTAGAGTAATCTATGATGATATTTTTAAAAAAACAAAGTTATTTGAAGAGTCAAGAAATAAGGATATTTTTGAAATGAGTGTAGATGAGTATATCGAAATGCTTAAATGTTATGAGGGTCAATCAAAATCGACAATTGGAGTTACTCTGTCAAAATTATTAATTTATATAGATTATTGTATTCCTGAATATACTAAATTTAACATTTTAAGAGCTATACCAAAACAATTAATAATAGATGAATTAGACGCTCAAGATAATTTTTTATTTGATACAATGCAATTTGAAGAATATAAAGCAAAAATACTAAATTCAATAAATGGCGAATATTATTTATCAATGTTCATATGCCCGTATTACGGAATATTAGGGAAGTCATTTAAGGAAATGATTAATTTATCAATTGACAATATAGACAAGCATGATAATGAAATTTCATTGTATAATGATCGTAAAGTTAAAATAGATGATGAAATTTTTTCTATATTATTCAAAACTTCTAATATAAAAACATTATTTTTAGGGGGACGTAACGGTAATCAAAATGAAGTAGATTTAACTATATTTAAAAATCCTAATCAAATTTTTAAGTTTATAGATAAAGGCTCAACTAGATCATATGAACAAAGAGCACAGGCTAATTTTAATAGATTTTTTTCATTTCATTTAAAGAATATTACGAACGAAAAAAGACTAAGTTTAAGGTCGATATACAGAAGTGGATTAATTAATTATTTAAATGAAGAGGCTAAATTAAAAAAATATAGTTTAAAGGATGATATATTGAATAATAACGAACACAATTTATTTTATAAACAGTGTTTGCTACAATTCGGTAGTAATATGACATGGGCTTCATTTAAGTTTAATTATAAAGATTGGATAGTAAATAATTTATAAATTTTTTATAAAATTAAAATCAATTTTAATTTTTGTTTTTAATATAAAATTCTAAAATATAAAGCATTAAAATGTTGCGAGGAAAAGATGATAAATAGATTAAGTGAAGAGCAGAAAAGATTAGTAGAAAATCATCATAATATAATCTATACATGTTTAAAAATGTTAAGGTTATCAATAGAAGAGTATTATGATTTAGCAGCTATAGGTTTATGTGAAGCAGCATATAAATTTGATTCTAGTAGAAATATTAAGTTTGAAACTTTTTCATCAAATTGTATTAAAAAGACGATATATAAAGATTTTAGAAAAAAATGTTGTAAAAAGAGAAATGCAACAGTTTTATATATTAATGATATAGTAAATAATAAAGAATTTAAGTATACATGTGAACTATATAATGTTGAAAACGAAGCGATAAACAACATAGTTTTTGAAAAATTTATTGAGTACATTAAAGCAAATATAGAAATTTTGACAATAGTTTTATTGTTTTATTATGGATATAAACAAAAACAGATAGCATTAATGATGGGGATTTCACAATCTAAAGTACACATGATTAAGAAACAATTAAAAAAAATTATCTTAGAAACGTTATAATATAAAAATTTTCTTTCTGATTTAGATTTTATTTAATATAAATTAAAGAAATAAGTTTTATAATTAATTTTAGTATTTACATCCTTGTAAATATTAATGAAATAATATATAATGTTAGTGAATTTATAAGTTGTGAAAAACAAGCATTAATAACTTAGCTAATTCAAGACAATATTATATCAATATTATTAAGAACAATTAACTAATTTGTTGGGAAATTGTAACGTCATGTTCCCTACATATAAGGAGAAAATATGCAAAATAATATAATGGTTTGTGTGACACAACAAAAGACTTGTGAGAAACTTATAAGAATTGGGTATGAGGTTTATTCAAAAGCTGAAAATGCAACACTATATGTTATACATGTTGTAAATGAAAATGATAAGCTTTTGTTTAACTTAAGCGATGGGGACGCCTTAGAGTATCTATTTGAAATAACTAAAGAATTAGGTGCTGATTTAGTTATAAAAAGATCTAAAGATGTAATTAAAACTTTAGTAGATTTTGCATCAGAAAAAGAAATATCACATATTATATTAGGAAGTGCGACAGATATTACAGCTACAAAGAATTTTGAGCAAAAATTAAGAAGAAAATTACCAGATATCGAATTTGTTATATAAATTGTTATGAAGGTTATTTATGAGAATAGGTTTAATTTTTAAATTTTTATTTGATAAAAATATTCCACTAAGAGAAAAGTGGTGGATTATATTACCTGCAATATATATTTTAAGTCCCATAGACTTAATTCCATTTCCTGTACTTGGATTTTCAATCATAGATGATTTAGTTGTGTTATTGTTTTTACTTTCTATGGTTAAATCTAAGACTCAAAAATACTACGGGACACAAAAACAGGATGACTCTATAAAGAAAGATATAAAGGATAAAACCATAATTGAAGATGTAGATTATAAAGTTAATTATGATGAAAGAGACTGATGTATAATTAAAAAGTGTGAAAATAAGAGAGTTGCATAGCGACTCTTTTTCTTTTATAAGAAATAAATTGAATAGTTGATTAATACTTCATTGGCATATATAATTGTAATTAAGGTTTTATTTTAGTATTAGTTGATAATTAATATTTTAACTAATAATGCAAGGAGAAAGTTAATGACTAACATTTACTACGATCAGATAATGGCGTTACCTGGACTTGAGGAAATGAAAGAAATACTGTTACAATGGGACAGAGCAGCCAATAATATTTCAAGAATGCCAACAGATACACCTATTGTTTTGCCGGATTTGTTGTGGTCAACACGTTCAGGAGCTGGTAAAACTCATCTTATAAAACTTTTGACTGAATATTTGTATTCAAAAAGATTAATGGATTTTTATGGTGACATAAGATATTTTGAATTTTTGTTAGAATATTGTCAACCTAATATGCCTCTTACAGAGCTTACAAGGTTAATACGAGAAGTAAACTGTGCTGCTGGATTTAGGAGTGAATATAGAGGAGTATTAGCACTAGATATAACACTTTGGAACGGACATTTTGAGGAATTATATTTTCATCGTATATTAGAATATCTTTCTAGCGTCGATGATTATATATGTGTTATTTTTATTGCTGAGAATTTTTCTGATGAAGATATGCAAAAGATTGAAAATATTTTATCATCATTTTTTCGTATTCGTAGAGTAAGTTTGCTATATCCTTCCGTCACACAGTTAGCTGATTATTTAGAACATAAACTTTCTACATATGGTCTAAAGCTTGAGGAGAAGGCTAGAGAACTATTATCAGAGTCTATAGATGAATTAAAGGAAAATAAATATTTTGATGGGTATAAGACAATAAATCGTATGTGCCAAGATATTGTTTTTGACCTATGTTCTTCTAAGGACTTTTCTCCATTAAACATAACTGTTGAAAAGCTTAGCCGTTATTCAAAGAACGGAGAATTTGTTAAAAGCATGAAGGAAATAATTAAGACTAGAAAAATGGGTTTCGGGGGTAACTTATAATGAATGAAGAAAGCTATAAATATACCAAATACTATCGTGTTCAGCAAGAAACCAGATGGGCTGAAATAAATGAAATAAAAGCCGATACAGTACATATAAAAATAACAGACAATGAATATAAAGCGGCAGGATTACCAATCTTAAGCGATGGATTAAATGTATGGGTAGATAATACTGATACTCATAGCCTTATTTTTGGATCAACTGGATCAAAAAAATCAAGGCTATTTTGTATGCCACTATTAAATATTATGGCTGGAGCCGGTGAATCGTTTGTTGTAACTGATCCAAAAGGTGAACTGTATGATTACACCTCGGGCTTTGTAAAAAGCAAGGGATATGATGTTGTTGTTCTAAACTATAGAGATTTGTCATTAGGAGATACATGGAATCCTTTAGCCTTGCCATATGAACTATATCATACTGGCCATAAGGATGATGCCGTTGCTCGTATAAATGATTTTGTTAATGCAATATCTGAACATAATATGAATAATACAAAGGACATCTTTTGGGTAAATGCTGCTCGTTCAGTTGCTATAGCTATACTTCTTTTAATGCTAGATGAGTGTACAAAAGAAGAATGTAACCTTAAAACCTTTACAAGATTTTGTGTTGAATTTGCAAAAGCTTCAAATGAATCAGCCTTTGAAAGTGTTATGGGATTGTCTATGGGTGAAAAAAATAAGAATTATTTAACATTACTCATGAAATCAGCTTCACCAGAAAGCATAGCATCACTTAATTATTTTGGCATTGCTAATTCTAGTGATAAAGCTAAAGGAGATGTTCAATCTACGTTATTTACACTTATACAAGTTTTTATGACACAAGAAAATCTTGTTCGCAATATGTGCTATAATAGCTTCGATATGAGAAACATTGGCAGAAAAAAGACTGCAGTTTATATAATTGTACCTGATGAAAAAAGCACGTATCATTTTATAGCAACAACTTTTGTAAAGCAGTGCTACGAAACATTAATTCAAGAGGCTCAGATAGAAAAAAACAGAGCGTTACCAGTAAGAGTTAATTTTGTGTTAGATGAATTTGCAAATATACCAGCTTTACCGGACATGCCTTCTATGATAACTGCGGCAAGAAGTCGTAACATGAGATTTTTTCTAGTTATTCAAAGTGTACATCAATTGGAAAATAGGTATAAAGAAGAAGCTCAAACTATTAAAGGAAATTGCGATAACTGGGTATTTTTAACTAGTAAAGAACTTTCCTTACTTGAGGAAATAAGTAAATTATGTGGAAAGCTTAGATTTGGCGAAAATAACGAAAATGAGAGTCCTCTTATTTCGGTTTCACAATTGCAAAGATTAAATAAAAACAGAGGTGAGGCATTGATATTTCACTGTCGTCAATACCCTCTTATAACAGAACTTGCGGATATTGATGATTATTGCTTTGAAAAAATAAAAGCTAAAAAGATGAAAGAAATAACATCCCGTGAGCCAATAAGTGTTAGTCCAGAGCAAATGTATAACGATATAGTAAATAACAAAAGACACATGCCTTTTGTTTAGAATAATAAAATAATTAATTTTTAAAAAATTAAGTAAAAATTAATAAATTAATACTTAAATATTTTAATAAATTATGGTAAAATGTTTATGTATATTTTTGTGATAAAAAATAAATAATTGTAATTATTTGTATTGTTAAGAGACTAAACATTTAGGAGGTAAATTGATGGATAGTAATTTAGAAATAATTAAGTCTCTATATGAAAATGAATGTCAAAGAATAGTAGAATGTAAGGATATTAAAACTGGTGAGACCTTTATATATAACACTGTATTTAATCAAAAGCTGATAAAATTAATTGATATTAATATTTTAAATTCTATAAAATCTAATATAGTAAAGAGTTACAAGACACAAGATAGATTATACATAATCACAAAACCTCATGAATTAAATAATCAAAAAATTTTAAAGGAATACATAGATACCAATAATTTAACCTTAAAACAGCAATTTATATTAACAGAACAGCTTATAAATTTATTCATAGAAATATATAATGTAACAGATTTACTTCAATTTAAAATATTAAGCTTTGATAATTTAAGTGTTAGCGAAGATGATACTTTATATGTTAACGGATATTTTGAATTTAAAGATGAATATGATTTATCTGATAATTATTCATATAAAAATTTAGGAAATATAATACATTATTTATTTTCAAAAGAGGATATAGTTGATTATAATATATCTGATTCAATTCCTCCTGACATTCTAAAAATAATAGTTAAATGTTTAACTAGGGAATATTTTCATCCAAAGGATATACTAAAAGAGTTTGAAAGTTCACCAATTTACAGCATTATAAACTGTAAAACTGATACCCAAGTAAATAAAGCGAAACTATCAGACTTGACTACTATGGTATGTAATGAAAAAAAAGGTGAAAATAATCAAAACGGAGAAATACTTAATGATGATAATAATAATGAGGAATTAAGAATAGAATTAAATGGTGAGGAAAATTATAGTGATCTTCACGATGAAAATGATAATTTAGCTGATAGTAAAAACATTATTGATAGCGAAAGTGATGATACTGCTGAAAACATCGATGATAATTTAAATATTATTGACATATATCTAAACAATTCAATTGATGATAAAACAAAAAATGATAATTTGATAGATGATAAAAGTGATAATAAGTTTGGAAAAGCTATGAAATTTATAATTCCAGCATTTATTATTGTTTTTGTCACAGTTGTTAGTGTTCTTTTAATTAAAAATCTTTACAGTAAAGATAAAGAAACAGTCAGTGATAATGTAATTTCAGATCAAGATAATAATTCAAGTAATGACGGTTCACAAAATACTAATAATGAAAATAATTCTGATGAAGATTCGTCAAAAAACGATGACAACTCATCAAAAAACGATGAGAAGGATCAATCACAATTGAACAGTGATAGCAATGAATTTAAATTATATCTAAATGATGAGCTTATTAAAAAGATAGGATATACAGGAAAGACTGCTGTTATAGATACTGAAAACTATAATGAGGGAAGTAGTTCATTACTTGTTGAGAATGAAACTGATGAAAGTTTAAAAGTATTGTTTGCTGTAATTGATTTTTCAAATGATAAATTAAGCTATATGAAAAACAATCAAGTTGGAATTGCGGCTAAATTTAAGGCTTTAGAAGATGTTGATGCTAAGCTTGTTGTAGAGGCATACATGAATGATAAATTATCAGCTAACAATAGTGGAAAAATACAAATATTTGATGATATTTGGTCTCAAAAGGAAATAACAATCAATGTAGGTGATATTGATAGAGTAAATCTATACATCGAATATTCAGGAAAAAATAAAGTATGGATAGATACACTTGCAATAGACATATTAAAATAATTTGGAAAAATATGAAACTTTTTAAAATTAAATTCGTCTAATATATGCAACCTATATTTTTTAATAATATAGCTTATATATAATAGTAAATCACAGAAAGCAGAAAGAGGAAAAGGGTTCAAAAAGTTATGAAAAGAAATAATAAAATAGTACCGAGTACATGCTTAGTTTTTCATGGCATTTGGTGCAAATGGAGGCATGGACATAAAAATGGATATAATTAATATGACTAATATTTCAAAGCTGTATAAAACTGGAGTAATCCAAGTTGATGCTTTGAAAAACATTAACTTTAAGGTAGTTAGTGGTGAGTTTGTTTCAATTATGGGTCCTTCTGGTTCTGGTAAATCCACCTTGTTGAATTTAATTGGATGCTTAGATAAGCCATCTGGTGGGTCATATGAATTAGCTGGACATAAGGTTGAAAAATTAACTGATTCCAAAATGTCAGAAATACGTAATGAATTTTTAGGCTTCGTATTTCAAAATTTTCACTTATTACCTAACTTATCGGCTCAAAAAAATGTTGAAATTCCACTAATTTATAGAGGATTAAATGCTAAATCACGTAAGGAGCTTTCAGAAAAATCTTTAGAGCTTGTTGGACTAAAAGATAGGATGCACCACTTACCTAGCCAATTATCTGGAGGACAGCAACAAAGAGTTGCTATAGCCAGAGCATTAGCTGGAAGTCCTGCTTTGATACTTGCAGATGAGCCGACAGGAGCTCTAGATTCAAAAACAGGTAATAAAATTATGGAGTTGTTTACTGAACTAAACGAAAATAGTGGAATAACAATAGTTCAGGTAACACACGAAGAAGATATTGCTGCATACGGCAGTAGAATTTTAAGATTAGTAGATGGGGAGATAGTTTCCGATGCGGAAACGAACAGGAGGAAAAATGGCTAAAAAAATTATTTCATTACTTATTGTATTTGCATTGGTATTTGTAGGCGGTTACTATACAGCTATACAATTAATACCAAAATCAACTGAGACTAATGCAGGTCCTACATATGCTACAAAACCAGTTACAAGAGGAGATTTAAAGGTTGGAGTTAATATAACCGGACAGTTAAATGCTGGCTGGGGTGGCTCTGTGTTTGCACCCAAATTGGAAGATGTTACCAAACCAATTAAATATGTTGTGGAAGAAGTATTTGCTAATGAAAATGATGAAGTAAAAAAAGATGCTCCGATAATAAGATTGTCTGTATCAAATTTACCAGAGTTAATATCAGATGGAAATACTACATTAGAAAAATTATATAAAGAGCTTTCTGATATTCAAGCTGAAATTGATACCGAAACTGAAAGATTAGGTAATAAGGTTAATAAAAGTATAACTAGCTATCGTGATGTAAATCCTTCAGACGGAATAGTTATATCTTCACCTATTTCTGGAAGAATTACTGAACTAAAAATAAAGGAAGGCGAAAAAATCACTGATTCAGCAGTTGCTAATGTTGTTAATGACAGTAAGTTTAAGATAACTTTTAAGGCTACTGTTAATGAGTTTCCAACAATAAAAAAAGGTCAAAAAGTTTTCTTGAATTATAGTGGTTATGAGGGATATTATGAGGGAGTTATAAAAGAAATAAATCCTAATAAAGTGCCGAATGAAGATAAAATATCATATATACATAATGGAGTAATAGAAGCTAATAATCCAGGACTTATTCAGGAGGGTACTTCTGTAAGTATATCTTTAAATAATGATGGAGTAGCCGGAACTACTCTTACTTATGCTGGAACAGTTGATTCATATATAAGTCAAGCTAAAGCTTTATCATATGAAGTTTCTGATTCAACAAAAACAGTACTAGCAACAGAAGTTTATGTAAGCGAAAATGAGTTTGTTAATGAAGGGCAACCAATAGTTAAAATAAGCGGAAGTGGTGTTAATAAATCTATACAAGACGATATTGATAAGATAAAAGCTTTATATGACAAAGCTAGTGAAAAAAATGAAGAAATTGATAAAGCGAAAAAATATGTAGCTAATATAATGGAATTTTCAAGTAAGCTTTTGGTAACAGCTACAATGGACGGTATAGTTGCATGGAAAAGGTATAATGTTGGAGATACTTTTGAAACAACTTCTAGTTCAAGTCAATGGGACTATGAAGTAATAAATTTATATAATTCTAACCAATTGTCAATTAGCACTCAAGTTAGTGACCTTGACGTAAACTTTGTACAGCAAGGAGCTACAGTAGAGATTACGGTTGATGCTTTACCAGGAAAAACATTTCAAGGTACTGTAGAAAGATTATATCAATACAACGAAAATGGAAAAGTAATATACAATGTTAATATAAGTGTAACAGGTGAAGAAGGCTTAAGACCTGGTATGAATACTAACTGCTTTATAGATGCTGGTGAGTCACTAGATACATTAATGGTTCCAATTGAGGCTGTATTTGAAGAAGATTTCAAACAAAAGGTTGAGGTATTAAAAGAGGATGGAACTGTAGAAGCTGTAGAAATAGAAATAGGATTAATGAATGATAGATTTGTTGAGGTATTAAGTGGACTTGAAGAGGGTCAACAAGTTGTAACTGGTAGTTCAGGAGATTTAATGCCAAGTCAAACTGTAGATAAAAGTAACTCTATAATACCAGGAAAAAATAACTAATACATGGGAGGTAAGGCTATGAAGAAAAAAGGATTTATTTCCTCCTTCCTTGTTCGATTAAAATTTTCTGCACAAATGGCTGCCAGTGGTATTACATCAAATCTTCTAAGGACATTTTTAACTGTACTTGGTATAGCTATAGGTGTTGCTGCTGTAGTTAGCCTTATGGGAATAGGTGAAGGTGCTAGGCAAGCAGTTGTTGCTCAATTTGAGAGCTTAGGTCAAAACGTAATAGTTATAAAATCAAATTCTAAAGAATATAACTTTAATCAAAATGAAGCTGTCAACTTGCAAGAAAGAGTTGAAGGAATAGAATATGCTACTCCTGTAGTTAATGCTGCAAATCCTAAGACTAATTCTAAGAAAATCGCTATGAGATGGAGAAGAAATGACTTTGAACTTGAGGTTCTTGGAGTTAATAATAATTATCCAATAATAAGAGATCATAATGTAATGTCAGGTAATTTTTTTACATCATTGCATGTTAAGCAAAATGCACCTGTTGCTGTTTTGGGATACAATGTAGCCATGTCATTTTTAAATGGTAGAAGTCCTGTCGGACAGACAATGAAGATAAATGGCATAAACTATAGAATAGTAGGTGTTATGGCTCCAAAGGGAGAAGGTAATGGTGATGGTATAGATGATAAGGTTATAATACCATACACTTCTGCTTTAAGAATATCTGAAAAGAAAGATATAGAAGAAATTTGGGCTAAATCAAACTCATCTGATGAGGCTGACTTAGCTATGGTACAATTAGGTAGAATTTTTAAAAGAAAAATTGATGGTACTGTAATTAACGGTAATAAGGATCAACAAGGTAACCCAGATGGCGGAGCTGTTGATGGTGGAGTTGTTGATGGTGGAGATACTAGCGGAGAAGTTCCTGTTCCACCTGAAGAAGTTCCTGGAGAAACACCAAAAGAAGAGAATATTTTCACAAAAGGCGAAGAACCTATTACTATTACGAGCTTAAATCAATTAGTAAAGCAAGCAGATCAAGCAAATAGAGTTATGTCATTGTTGCTTGGTGGTATAGCTGCAGTTTCATTGCTTGTTGGTGGTATTGGTATCATGAACATAATGCTTGTTGCTGTAACAGAAAGAACAAGTGAAATTGGTGTTAGAAGAGCATTAGGTGCTAAGCAAGAAGACTTACTTATTCAATTCTTGCTTGAAGCTATATATGTTAGTATTATAGGTTGTTTTGTTGGAGTTGTTTTAGGAGCATTTGCAGTTAACTTAGCTACAAAATATGGTTTGGACGCTGTAATAAGCGGTCAATCTATTAAAATAGCTATAGGTGTTGCATTATCATCAGGATTATTATTTGGTGTATATCCTGCAATAAATGCTTCATCATTACCGCCAGTTGAGGCTTTAAAACGATCCTAAAGTAAATAATCACATGGAGATTTTTATGTTTGACGAAATATTTGTAAACAGTATAAATGTTAATACCATTATTAAAATAGTAATTATTTTATTGATATTTTTAATATTTAAAAATATTATAGTGAAATTTATTATAAATTTTGCAAAAAAATTATCAGATAAATGGAATAAAAGTATTATTTCTTTATCAATTGATTCAACGGAAAAACATTTAAAAAGGATAATTATAATTACTGGTATATATTGTGCATTATTAGTTATTCCATTTAATGCAGCAATAGTTAGTCTTATCATTAAGGCATATAGAATTCTAATGGTGTTAATATTAACTGGAGGGCTGCTAAATCTACTAGACACATATAATCATATTGTAATTAATAACAATAATGATCTCTTTGAAAAAAAACCAGTATTGAAAACTCTATTTCCTTTAATTATTAAAGGATTAAAGTTTCTCCTAATATTAATTGCAGTAGTTATTATAGCAGTTGATTTAGGCTTTGAGGAGTTAAAAAGCTTACTGGCTGGTGTTGGTATAGGTGGCGTTGCAGTTGCACTAGCAGCTCAGGATTTATTAAAAAACATATTTGGTGGCTTTGTTATTTTAACTGACAGAACATTCAATACCGGAGATTTTATAAAAATAGATTCTAATGAAGGTTCTGTTGAAGAGGTTGGAATTAGAAGCACGAAAGTGAGAACAATTGAACAGGAGCTTATAGTTGTACCTAACTCTAAATTTGCTGAAGGCTCAGTCATTAATTATTCAAAGCGTGGCAACCGAAGAGTTAGACAGGTAATTGGTGCGACATATTCAACAAGTTCAATTAAACTAAAAGCTGTAATAGATAAAATTACTGATATGTTAAAGAAAAATGATAGAGTATTGGCAGACTCTGTGAATGTAAAATTTGATGGGTTTGGTAATAGTAGTTTAGAGATATTAGTAGTTTATCTAGTTAATACTCCTGAATATGGTATATATATGCAAATTAAAGAAGAAGTAAACTTTAATATAATTTCAATATTTGAAGAGGAAAAAGTAGAGTTTGCATTACCAAGCTTAAGTGTTTATATGAAAAATAATACAAATAAATAGTTTATAAAAAGCTTTAAATAAAAAAATATTTAAAGCTTTTTTATTTTAATCTATGATATAATTTACTAACGAGATAATATGTTTGAATATAAGCAGAAAATATTAGAAAGTTTTATGAATAATAAAAAAGGAGGAATAGACAAAAAGATGATAATACCAGAGCATTTAGCATTGGCAAATTTGCCTACTAAAATCGAAAAGCTTGAAAGGCTTACAGCTATATTAGGTGGACCTAATATTTACATTAAAAGAGATGATCAAACAGGTACTGAATATTCAGGTAATAAGATAAGAAAGTTAGAATTTACTGTTAAAGAGGCACTAGATAGAAAGTGTAATGTTTTAATAACTTGTGGTGGTATTCAGTCTAATCACTGTAGAGCAACTGCAGCTGTTGCAGCAAAGCTAGGGCTTAAATCTTGCCTTGTTCTAAGATATGGTGATGAAAAACCACCTGTAGATGGAAACTATTTCTTAGATAGGGTTTTAGGTGCAGATATTAAGATTATTAGCCCTGATGATTATAAAAATAAAAGACAAGAAATTATGGAATCTATAAAAAAAGAGTATGATTCTAACGGTTACAATGCATACATAATACCTGAAGGTGCATCCAATGGAATAGGAACATTTGGATACTTTAATTGCATGAAAGAAATAAAAGAACAAGAGAAAGAATTAGGTATTGAATTTGATACAATAGTTTTAACTATTGGTTCTGGTGGAACCTATGCAGGAACGGTTTTAGCTAATAAAATCTTTAATACTAATAAACATATTGTAGGAGTAAATATTTGTGATAATGAAGAAATCTTTAGAAATAGAGTTAAACAACTTATAGAGGAAAGTAAAGAATATTTAAAAGAGGATGTTAAAATAACGGATAAAGAAATAAATATTATAGACGGCTATGTTGGCAGAGGATATGCATTAAGCAGGAAAGAAGAGATTGATTTTATCTATGACTTTGGAAAGCTTGAAGGAATAGTTTTAGATCCAGTTTATACTGGCAAGTGCATGTATGGTTTAATCGAAGAAATTAAAAAAGGAAAATTTAACGACAGCAAAAACATATTGTTTATTCATACTGGTGGCTTATTCGGCTTATTTCCATCAAAGAATTTATTTGAGTTTTAAAATATTTAAATTATAGGAGGTA
The DNA here is from genome assembly GCA_002479485.1 of Firmicutes bacterium UBA7510. Classification (GTDB taxonomy): domain Bacteria; phylum Bacillota; class Clostridia; order Tissierellales; family Sedimentibacteraceae; genus UBA1535. Next base: position 37,716 of record DLNM01000062.1, read on the forward strand.
GCAATGAAAATATTTATAGGATCAGATATAGAAGGTGTAGCTAGCCTTGCTTCATTTGAAGAAATAAGCTCTGAATCCTCCGCTACATATGATAGAGCGGCTATTCAAATGAGTAAAGAGGTTTCAGCTGCATGTAGAGGAGCATTAAAAGCCGGTGCTAGAGAGGTTGTTGTCAAAGATGCACATTCAAGTGGAATGAATATAATCCAGGATTATCTTCCAAAGGAAGTTATGCTAATAAGAGGAAGCACAAAAACTCCATTTTCTATGATTGGAGGTATTGATAAAAGCTTTGATGCTATAATGTTTATTGGATACCATGACTCTGCTGGATCAAAGTATAATCCAATGGCTCATACAATCAGTGGCAGAACTGTAAGAGAAATAAAAATTAACGGTCAGAATGTCGGTGAATTGCATATTTTTATGTATGCTGCAGCATATTTAGGGGTTCCTACTGTTTTTGTAAGCGGAGACAATGAAATCTGTAAAAAAGCACAATTATTAAATAAAAATATACTTACTGTGGGCACTAAAGAAGGCAGTGGAAGTTCTGTAAAAAGTATTCATCCTGTTTTAGCAGAAGAACTTATTGAAAAAAATGTTATTGATGCATTGAATGGTGACTTTAAAGAGAGATTAATAGAATTACCAGAAAAATTTTCTGTAGAAATATCATATAATAAGCATTATGATGCAACAAAGGCATCTAATTATCCAGGTACAGTATATCTTGATGAGCATACTATTAGATTTGAAACGAAGGATTATTATGAGGTATTAAGATTTTTATATTTTGTTATTTAATTAATACATAATATAAGCACACATTAATTTTTTTAATGTGTGCTTAATTTTATTCTAACACCATAAAATCAGTTACAAGACAACAAGGTTTATTATTTTTATCATATCCAAAGTAAGATGGAAATGTTCCGTCTTTCCAGCCTGCTGTAAATGCAATTATATTGCAATCTTTTTTACCATATGGAATATTTCTATATGTAAATGTCTTTTTAGAAAATTTTACTGAAGAAGA
>DLNM01000062.1:38945-39575 GCA_002479485.1 Firmicutes bacterium UBA7510
TAGAAAATTTTACTGAAGAAGATATTAAATCTTCATATTCATCTAGATCATCTTCAAATAACATATCCAGTTCTTCCATTATGCTTTCATCCATATATGCGCATATACCATTTTCAACATCAAAGCCTAAAAATTCGTCATTTTTTAAATTATTTGAACTTTCACCTTCATATAGTGCCATTACCCATTTCACTGGTTTTTCAGTTGATAATTCTATTTTTGATAAAGCTGTTCTTTTTTCATCATTTTCAAAGTTAGCTACATAAACATATACTGGATATTCACCAGGTTTAACTTTTACATTGAAGGGTTGATCATCATATAAAAGAATTGGGTCTGTAGCTATGATATTTCCACTTTTTAATTTTAAAGATCCTATTTTAATTTTTGTTAATGTTGCCTTTCCAAAATCTGTTTCTATATTAACAGACTCTTCGGTTGTTAAATTAAGAGCATAATTATTGATATACATTGAACACCTCTTTTGTTTATATAAAACTACAATTTTTAGTCTAATATCTTTAGTATATATGTTTATTTCTTTTTTTTCAATAACTATAATAATAAATTATTTTTGTGAAATAATAAAAAATATTAGTTAAAAAAAATTATATCTATTAGTTATTAAAT
>DLNM01000054.1:0-593 GCA_002479485.1 Firmicutes bacterium UBA7510
TACAGCTATTTTTTTAACTGTTGATGGCATCACATCAAAGAAATATTTAGCTGAGAATGGTCTATATAAGTGAACTATTAATAAACCTACTTTTTCACCTTTTGCCATTAAATAATCAATAACTTCTTGAATTGTTTCTGTTACTGAGCCCATTGCAACTATTACGTGTTCAGCATCAGCTGCTCCATAGTAATTAAATGGTTTATATTCTCTTCCTGTTAACTTAGTTATTTCTTGCATGTAACTATTTACTGCATCTGGAACTGCCTCATAGAATTTATTTGAAGCTTCTTTAGCTTGGAAGAATATATCAGGGTTTTGAGCAGTACCTTTTGTTACTGGACGTTCTGGATTTAATGATCTGTCTCTAAATGCTTTAACTGCATCATAGTCAACTAATTTTGCAAAATCAGCATAATCAATTGTTTCAATTTTTTGTACTTCATGAGATGTTCTAAATCCATCAAAGAAGTGTAAAAATGGTACTCTAGTTTTTATAGATGTTAAATGAGCTACTCCACCTAAATCCATAACTTCTTGCACGCTACTTGAAGCTAAAAGAGCAAAACCTGTTTGTCTTGCTGCCATAACAT
>DLNM01000054.1:791-1056 GCA_002479485.1 Firmicutes bacterium UBA7510
GTTTGTCTTGCTGCCATAACATCTGAATGATCTCCAAATATTGAAAGTGCATGACCTGCTACTGCTCTTGCAGTTACATGGAATACTCCAGGTAATAATTCTCCTGCTATTTTGTACATATTTGGTATCATAAGCAGTAAGCCTTGTGATGCTGTGTATGTTGTTGTCAAAGCACCTGCTGCAAGTGATCCGTGAACCGCTCCTGATGCTCCAGCCTCTGATTGTAATTCAGTAACTCTTACTGTTTGTCCAAATATATTTGTTT
>DLNM01000054.1:1284-132160 GCA_002479485.1 Firmicutes bacterium UBA7510
ACCATTTGCTGACCACTCATCTGAAAGCTCAGCCATTGGTGAGGATGGTGTTATAGGAAATATCGCTGCTACTTCTGTAAATGCATATGACACATATGCTGCAGCAGTGTTACCATCCATAGTTTTCATAACTTTTGCCATTTATAATTTACCTCCTAAGGTTTTGTTTTCAATATCAATCACAAGTATAACCTAAAATCTACAAAATTGCAATAATGAAATAGTATTTTTTGATACTTTTCTACCCATTAAGTCATTTTTGCATTATAATAATTATAACTGAGTTTTAGTGAATAAAATAAAGAAATTTAAAGATATAGTTATTTTTTTAATCCAAAAATTCATTGTGAATAAAAGCATATTTTCGATGTAAATGCAACTTTATTTTTTTAAAATTCATTTTATATTAATAATTAAAAAACGGACAAACTTTGTCCGTAAAATAATTATTAATCCTCTATTACGTTAAAAAATCTTCTATTATATAAATCTAAAGTATTGTATCCTAATAGTTTTTGTCTGTAATTTTTCGCAGCAACTTCTACAACTGTTGCAATATTTCTACCTGGTCTAACTGGTATAGTTACAAGTGGAATTCTAATATCTAAGATTTCAGCTTTAGCATCATCTAAGCCTAATCTGTCATATTCTTTATTTTCATCCCATTCTTCAAGATCAATAACTAAATTAATAAATTGATCTATCTTTATAGAACCAACTCCATATAAATGCTTTATATCTAATATTCCAATTCCCCTAATTTCTAATAAATGCTGTGTTAACTCCGGGCAATACCCTTTTATCCTATTATCTATTTTTCTTATTATAACAGCGTCATCAGCTATTAATCTATGTCCTCTTTTTACTAGTTCTAGCGCAGTCTCACTTTTTCCTATCCCGCTTTTCCCTCTAATTAATACACCGATACCAAAAACTTCTGCACAAACACCATGAACAGTTATTTCTGGTGCCAACTGTTCTTCTAAATAATTAATAGTGTCATTAACTAGCTTCATTGTTTTTTGCTTCGTTCTCATAATTGTTCTATCATATTTCTGGGCATATTTTAACATATCTTCATCAATATCTATATCATTTGCCACTATTACGACTGGTATATCAAAGCTAAAAAATTTATCAAGTCTTTCTTCTTTTACACTTTGTTCAAGCGTCTTTATATAATACATTTCTGTTTTACCTAAAACTTGTATTCTTTCATGAGAAAACCAATCAAAATAGCCTGCCATCTGAAGTCCCGGTCTGACCACCTCCGGCGTGTATACTTTTATTGAATGGATATTCGTTGAAGCATAAACTACTTTTAGTTTTAAATATTTTTCTAAATCTTCAATTCTAACGTACATCATTTCTAGCATCCTCCATTTTCACTTAATTAACTAATTAATTCTAAATAACTATCCCAATATATCCGATTGCAACTGATAAAACAAACAACATAGCTGTATATATTAATATAAATTTAATTTTAAAAGCTCTACTTAACAAAATAACTGAAGGCAATGATATAGACATTGTAGCAAGAGCAAAAGCTAACGCAACTCCATTTGATACTTCTTTAATCATAAGAAGTATCGGCAAAATAGTAAATACATCAGAATGTATTGGAAGTCCAATAATTGCAACAAGCAGAACAGAGAAATTATTATTTATAATTTCAGTTATTTTATCTAATGGTACAAATATTAAGGTTGCTGATGAGATAACAACTCCTATTATTATAAATATCCATGCTCCTCGAAACACATGCATTGTATTATGCAAGGCATCATGAATTCTATGATATTTTTTATTAAAATGCGCATGATTACAGCAATTATTTACACCGTAAGTTTTAGCTGAATCCTTTATATTAAATTTAGACATTAATAAAGACACAACAAATATAATTATAAGTGAGCTTATTATATATGTTAGGGTAAAATTAAATCCTGTTGATGCATACATCGTTACAATAGCAGCAATATTTAAAAGCGATGCTGATGTAAAAAAGCATATTGCTACTGATGTTGGTATGCCGAGATTAACAATACCTATTAAAACAGGCACTATAGTACAACTACAAAACGGTGATATAACCCCAAATCCAACAGCAAGTAAATAAACCCACACATTATTTAATTTTACTAGCTTTTCCTTTAATCTATCATAATTTATATAAGTTTGTAAAAATGAAACAAGAAACATAATAAAAAATAATAGTAAGAATATATTTATTGTATCAGTTATTAAATGGACAAAAAATTCAGATAACTCATGACTGGCACCAAAATTTTCTAGCACCTCTTCAATCATATGAGAAAAAATATTTTCATGATTATGAGCACTATATGTATTCATTTTATCTCCTAATAACGTTTTTACTTATTTTTGGTATTTATATAAAATATTATACATCTTTTTTGTCAATAAAACAATTTATTTCCTTTAAATTTTCACATCATTATAAATAATATTGAATCAATATTATTATTAATATTAATTATATTATATACATAAAATTATAATTATTATAAAATAGTACAAAATATTTTGCAAATAGCCAATTTACCTTTTAAATCACCTTGAAAAAAACTTGAAAATATATTAAAATTAAGAAAAAACTAGGAGTAAATAAATGAACACAATTTTTTCAAGCATAATAGAAGAAAGTAAAAAATACACAAGTAATGGAAACGTTGCATCTTATATACCTGAATTATCTAAGGCAAATCCTAATGACCTTGGTATTTATGCAGTTACATTAGATGGTGATGAATATTTTGCAGGGGATTATGATAAAAAATTTACTCTACAAAGTATATCAAAAATAATAACATTAATGCTAGCAATAATGGACAACGGAGAGCAAAAGGTATTCTCCTATGTTGGTGCCGAACCAACAGGTGATAGTTTTAACTCAATAGCAAGCTTAGAGGTGAAAAGTTTACATAAACCATATAACCCAATGATTAACGCCGGTGCAATACTGACTTCATCTTTAATCTTAGGTAACTCTGTTGAAGAAAAAATCGAAAGAATTTTAGACTTTACAAGAAAGCTTGCAAACAACAATGATATACAAATAAATAAAAGCACTTATTTATCAGAAAAAGAAACAGGAGACAGAAATAGAGCATTAGCATATTTTATGAAAAGTTACAATTCTATGAAAGGTGATGTTGATGAAATCCTTGATGTATATTTTAGTCACTGCTCAATGGAAGCAACATGTAAGGATATGGCTAGAATTGGAGCTGTTCTAGCAAATGATGGAGTATTACCTTGGAATGGTAAACGAATTGTTTCTAAAGAAATATGCAGAATAACAAAAACGATTATGGTTACTTGCGGTTTATACGACGCCTCTGGGGAGTTCGCAATTCACATTGGTATTCCAGCAAAGTCTGGAGTTGGCGGTGGAATACTTGCGGCAGTACCTAAGAAAATGGGTATTGGTGTTTATGGCCCATCACTAGATGCAAAGGGTAATTCAGTAGCAGGAATTCATGTTTTAAAACAACTTTCTGAAAAATTAGACTTAAATATATTTTAGGAGTATTATATGATTAAAGTAATCGCTAAAAGCATAATTAAAGATGGTGAATTAGAAAAAGTAATTAATTTATACGATGAATTAGTTCAAAAAACTAGGCAAGAAGACGGATGTATATCCTATGAGCTTTTTCAAGATATAAACAACGAAAATATACTTACAATAGTTGAGCAGTGGGAAAGTGAAGAACACCTCGAGACTCATAAAAAAACTGTACATTTTACTAGAATAGTTCCTCAAATAAGTGATAAAAGACTAAACTCCGAAATAAACATTTTACATAAAATAAAATAAATTTAGGAGGCATAAATGAGCACAAATTTTGTTGAAATAACACCTTACAATATTGAAAAAAACACATTTACACAAATAGGGAAAGACTCAATGTTAGTCACGGCTAAAAAAGATGATAAGGTTAATACTATGACCGCATCATGGGGTGGTTTAGGAGTTATGTGGAATAAAAATGTTGCATTTGTTGTAATACGTCCACAAAGATATACCAAGGAATTTGTTGATTCTTCAGATTGTTTTTCTCTTACTTTCTTTGATAAAGAATTTAAAGATAAGTTAATGTATTTAGGAACAGTGTCTGGAAGAGATGAAGATAAAATATCAAAGTGTCAATTGACAACTAGTTATGATAATAATATACCTTATTTTGAAGAGGCAAACCTAGTTTTGTTTTGCAAAAAGCTATTTGCTTCAGACTATAAGGAAGAAAATTTTATAGACAATGAAATTATGAGTAAAAATTATCCTAATAAAGACTATCATACACTTTATATAGCTGAAATAACAAAAGTATTAATAAAATAATAAATGGTTGTTGCAAAATTCATTTTGCAACAACCATTATTCTTTAGAACAATTTTTTTGCTTGCTCTCTTAATTTTAATTCTTCTTCGTTAGTCGTTTCATCAATAACTAAACTATGCGGTATTTTTTTACCACTTTCATCAACATGTATAAATGTTAAAAATCCATTTACTGGAGTTATTTCCGTTGTTTCTGAGTAAATAGAAGTATGAACTGTTATACTTGTTGTTCCTAATCTTACAATCTTACTTTTGAAAGTGATTATATCACCTTTAGAAACTGGTGTTTTAAATAACAAACCATGAACATTCATACAAACTATATTTTCTGGATTTCCAACACTTGATGCTGCTGCAATAAATGCTGCCTCAACAAACCATTCTGCTGTTCTTCCAGCAAACAACGTTCCATGATGATTTAAATCTTCTGACTTTACTAATCTCGATACTACAAACTCTTTCATTAATTATGTCCCCTCTATTTAAGTATTTATTTAAAATTACATCGCAGATTTTTTTCTTTTTTGCCACATTACCCAAATTGGTCCAGCTATACATATAGTTGAGTAGCATCCAGATAATAGACCAAATGCCATAGGTAATGAGAAAAATTTGATTGATTCTATATCGTATAATTGTGCAAATACATATAACACTAAAACGCTTAGAACGGTAGTTACAGTAGTGTTGATACTTCTTGTCATTGATTGTGTAATACTTGTATCAACTAACTCCTCTACATCCATTTTAGGAAATAACCTTTTATTTTCTCTGATTCTATCATAAATTACTATAGTATCATTTACAGAAAAACCTATTATCGTCAGAACTACTGCTATAAACGAATCATTTAATGGTATTCTGAAAATTACAAATATAAAAAACACTACTATAACGTCATGGAAAAGTGCTATAAGAGCAGCTATACCAGCTGACAATCCAGAGATTTTCTTAAATCTAACCCAAACATACAATACTATCATTACTGATGAAATTAATACAGCTATTATCCCCTTTGTAAGAAATGTTTTTCCTATAAAAGGCTCCACAACATTTGACTCTGCCAAAACAAAATTATTTTCAGCAAATTCTAGCTTAAGTGCTTCATTAAGCTTATCCTGTTCTTCTGCTGATAGACCTGAATTTCCTGATAAGTTTAATACAGCTTTCTTACTTTTTGTTGCTATGTCTTCAGTTATTTGTACCTCTGTTGTTCTATCTAGAACATCTGATGATATTTTTGCAACTTTGTTTGTATCAATTTCTCCATCATAACTATATTTTAATATAGCCCCACCTTTAAATTGTATTGAAAGCTTAACACCATTAACAAACATAAAGATTAATCCTAAAGCGAGTATAAATGCTGAAATTGCAAAAAATATTTTTCTTTTCTCATAAAATTTTATCATAGTCTAGCACCACCTTCCTTAACTCCATAGAATGCCTTATTTCTAAAGAATTTGCTAAAGCTAAAGGATTTCAACATATGCTTAGAAACAGTAACTCCACATATGAAGTTTAAAGCAGTACCAATCAGTAAAGTATATCCAAATGAAATCATAGCACCGCTACCAAAAATCATTAATATAATAGCAACTATCATACTAGTTATATTTCCATCAAAAACAGCTGAAAAAGCCCTATGGTATCCAGTATCTATTGAAGCTCCTAGTGATTTTCCAGATTTTAATTCTTCCCTTATTCTTTCAGAAATTATAATATTAGCGTCAACTCCCATTCCTAACGATAATACCATTCCAGCTATACCCGGTAATGTAAGAGTTATTTGAGGTATTGAAAGCATCAAAAGCTGTATAGCTAACTGCAACAATATTCCAAAGCAAGCAACGAAGCCCATTAATCTGTAGTACAATATCATGAATACGCATATTAATATATATACCAATATTCCTGCCCTAACCATTATATCCAATGCCCCTTCACCAACAGTTGGACTTATAGTACTGTGGTTTTTAGACATTAATGAAAATGGTAAAGAACCAGAATTAATTTTTTCAGATAATTCGATTGCTTCTTCCTTGCTGTCTAAATTAGATATAATAGCAGCACCATTATTTATAACTTCGTTAACTATAGGGTCTGAAATTAACGTATCATCCATATAAATTGATATTTTTTGTCCTTTAAACTTTTCTGTGGCTTCAGCAAATAGCTTTGCTCCTTCTGTATCAAAAAGTAATGTTACAACTGGACTGTTATCTTTAGGATTATATTCCACCTTACTTTCCTTAACATTTTTACCTTCAATTAATATATTACCTTGTGGATCCCTAAATGTAAGTCTAGCTGTCTCACCAAGTTCTGCTATAGCAGCTTGTGGATTAAATTCAGCTTCGTCAGTTTTCCATGGAAATCTTATTAATATTTGACCATTTACTTTATCTGTTGTTACTTCTCTGTCTAAAATGTTTTTTGCATCTAATCTACTTTCAATTATAATTCTAGCATTTTCTAGTTCTTGATTAGTAGGTTTTCTGTCTAAATCCTTTGGCTCATATACTGCTTCTACTCCACCTCTTATGTCTATACCAAATCTTATTTCCCTGGCACCTCTTATATTGAAATCACCAATATGAATGCCGAAAACAGCAATAAGTGTTATTGAAACAATTAATAGCATTATAATAACGCAAACGTATTTTCTCAAAATATCCTCCTATAAATTTAAAATTTGCAATAAATATAAATTTAAATCAGTTGTTTTTTTCCATCCTTATTATGAATAAATAATAGAATTGTATCTTGTATTAAATTAATTTCTGATATGCTTTTTCGATTAGATATTTTAATTAATCTATCTATATTATTTGCAGCAAAAAATATAAATAAAATTGCTATTCTATCATTGTAATTAATTTTAAAATTTCTTTCTCTACATTTATTTTCAACAATATTATATTGTAATACTAACATTTCATAATAAACATCTACAACATTATTAGACAATTTTTCATTTATATTAAATCTACCCAAATCCTTATCCGTATCATGTGTTATTACACTAATGCAAGACAAAAAAATAACAAGTATTATAATAAGAGATATTTGTTTTTTGGTAATCATATTTAAATTATAAAACATATACAAAACCTCCTAAAACCGTTGTCTTTTTGCAGCAAACTAAACTTAAACATACCATAATATATATGTCCTGTCAAGAAAAGTATTAAAATTAAAACTAAAAGGATGTAGGAATAATCCTACATCCTTTATTATGCATTATTTATTTTTTCTTTGCTTGTCTTTCGGCACTACGCAAGTTCCTGAAGCACGACATACAATAATTGGTTCAGCTAAAACATCGCAAGCTGAATCATTAATATCATTTCTTGGAACAATTACTTTTCTAGCTTCAAACTTCATTTTTCTTGAACTATTGCCAACTGAAGTTATTTCACCCTCTGCTTCTATATAGTCACCTGCATATACTGGTGCTAAAAATTCTACACTATCATAGGCGCAAAACAAACCCTCGTCACCATCATTGATAATTAACAGTTCTGTAGCAACATCACCAAACAATTGAAGCATTCTAGCTCCGTCAACAAGATTTCCACCATAGTGAGCATCATGTGCGCTCATTCTTAATCTAATAAGTGATTTCATAAGTATACCTCCAAAATATTTTTTTGCCTAATGTAATTCTATCATTTAGATATACTTCTGTCAACATTTGCAAATATTCTAAACCATAACTACTTTACTATTCCTTCTACTGTATCTTTATTTAATTAAAAAAATCCTTAAGCAAAATAAAAAAGCTAAATATGCCTATGCATATTCAGCCTTACAATTTCTATTCTTTAAATGAATCCTTTATTTTATCGAAGAAACCTTTTTTCTCACCATCATTTGTTTCTCCACTTTCTTCAGCAAATTGCGATAATATCTGTTTTTGCTTATCTGTTAATTTTTTAGGCACTTCAATTTTAACTTTAACATATTGGTCGCCTTTGTTTGTACTTCTTACGTTTTTAATACCTCTATTTTTTAGTCTAAATACAGTTCCAGTTTGTGTACCACTTGGAACTTCGTATTTTACTTTACCTTCAAGTGTTGGGACCTCTATACTGCCACCAAGGGCTGCTTTTGTAAACGATATTGGAATTTCACACCATACATCGTCTCCATCCCTTTCAAATATTTCGTGATCCTTAACATTTATATAAACATATAAATCTCCAGCTGGGGCTCCCTTATCACCATGATTGCCCTCGCCTCTTAAAGGTATAACAGAATTTGTGTCAACTCCTGCTGGAATGTTAATGGTAATATTTCTTGATTTTTTCTCTTTACCTGTTCCATTACATGATGTACATGGATTTTCTACAATTTCACCAGTTCCTCTACAAGTACTACATGTTTGAGTGCTTGCAAACTGACCAAAAGGAGTACGTTGAACAGTTCTAACTGTACCTGTTCCACCACATGTGCTACAAGTTTTCTTACTAGTGCCCTTCTTAGCACCACTTCCATCACAAGTACTACATTTCTCTACACGATTTATCTTAATCTCTTTTTTCGTTCCAAAAGCTGCTTCTTCAAAGGTTATATCTATCTTTAATTTCAAATCTGAGCCAGGTCTAGGGCCAGTTCTTTGTGAGCTTCTACCTCCTCCGCCAAACATATCACCAAATATATCGCCAAATATATCTTCAAATCCTCCAAATCCACCACCAGAGAATCCTCCACCTCCAAAACCTTGGTTTGGATCAAATGCAGCATGACCAAATTTATCGTATTTAGCTTTTTTATCAGAGTCACTTAATACTTCATAAGCCTCATTGACTTCTTTAAATTTAGCTTCTGCCTCTTTATTGTCTGGATTTAAATCTGGATGATATTGCTTTGCTAGCTTTCTAAAAGCGGATTTTATTTCTTTTTCATCAGCATCTTTACTTAACCCTAAGACTTCATAATAATCCTTCTTTGCCATATCCTTACCACCTTAATTCATTTTAACTCAGCATAAGGCTAAACCTTCTAGAGATTTAGCCTTAATTTAGTTAAATATTTTAAACTATATTATTTATCGTCATCTACTACTTCAAAGTCAGCATCTACAACATCATCTCCACCATTTTCTGGTTGTTGCTGATCCATATCTGGACCTACTCCTTGAGTTTGAGCATATAATTTTTGAGCTAGTTTATTAAATTCCTCTGTTAATTCAGTTGTTTTTTGCTTCATGCTTTCTAGGTCGTTGCTCTCTATAGCCTTTTTAAGTTCATCAACCTTAGCTTGAGCTGCTGCTTTTTCACTAGCATCAATTTTTCCTTCAAGGTCTTTTAATGCTTTTTCTGTTTGATATACTAAACTGTCTGCATTATTTCTAACTTCAATTTCTTCTTTTCTTCTTTTATCTTCTTCAGCAAATTGCTCAGCTTCTTTAACTTTTTTATCAATATCATCTTTTGAAAGATTTGTTGAAGCAGTAATAGTAATTTTTTGTTCTTTACCAGTTCCTAAATCCTTAGCACTAACATTAACTATACCGTTAGCATCAATATCAAAAGTAACTTCTATTTGAGGAATTCCTCTTGGTGCTGGAACAATACCTGATAATTGGAATCTACCAAGTGTTATATTATCAGCTGCCATTTGTCTCTCACCTTGTAAAACGTGGATATCAACTGATGGTTGATTATCTTGTGCAGTTGAGAATACTTGGCTCTTCTTAGCTGGTATTCTAGTATTTCTATCTATTAATTTAGTTGTAACACCACCAAGTGTTTCAATACCTAATGATAAAGGAGTAACGTCAACTAATAGTATATCTGTACCAAACTCACCTGTTAAAACACCACCTTGAATAGCTGCTCCAATAGCAACACATTCATCTGGGTTTATTCCTTTGTGAGGCTCTTTACCAGTTAATCTTTTAACTGCGTCTTGAACTGCTGGTATTCTTGTTGAACCACCAACTAATAATACTCTATCTATATCATTTGCTGTTAACTTAGCATCTAACATTGCTTTTTTAACAGGGTCTATAGTCTGTTGAACAAGTTTTGCTGTAAGCTCATCAAATTTAGCTCTTGTCAAGTCAAAATTTAAGTGTTTTGGACCTTCAGCTGTTGCAGTAATGAAAGGCAAGTTAATGTTTGATGACATTGCACTAGACAATTCTTTCTTAGCATTTTCAGCTGCTTCTCTTAATCTTTGTAATGACATTTTGTCATTTCTTAAATCGACTCCATTTTCTTTTTTAAATTCTTCCGCTAAATAGTCAACTATAATTTGGTCAAAGTCATCTCCACCTAAATGGTTGTTACCACTTGTTGCCTTAACTTCAAATACACCATCACCAATTTCTAGTATCGATACGTCAAATGTACCACCACCAAGGTCAAATACCATAATAGTATGAGCCTCAGTATCCTTGTCAACCCCGTATGCTAATGCTGCTGCAGTTGGCTCATTTATAATTCTTCTTACATTTAATCCAGCTATTTTTCCAGCGTCTTTTGTTGCTTGTCTTTGGCTATCTGTAAAGTATGCAGGTACAGTTATAACTGCATCAGTTACAGTTTCTCCTAAGTAACTTTCAGCATCTGCTTTTAACTTTTGTAATGTAAATGCAGATATATCTTGTGGAGTATATATTTTTCCATCTATTTTTGTTTTATGGTCTGTTCCCATATGTCTTTTTATTGAAGAAATTGTCTTATCAGGGTTTGTAACCGCTTGTCTTTTTGCAGTCTCTCCAACTAATCTTTCACCATCTTTAGTAAAAGCAACTACTGACGGAGTTGTTCTTTTTCCTTCTATGTTTGTTATAACTACGGCTTCTCCACCTTCCATAACAGAAACACATGAATTTGTTGTACCTAAGTCTATTCCTATAATTTTACTCATTTTAAAAACCTCCTATAAATCTCTAAAAACTATAATTTTAAATTTATTTCCTTGCTATTTTAACCATACTTGGTCTAATTACTCTGTCATTTATTACATAACCTTTTTGGAAAACCTCAATAACTGTATCTTCCTCTTTTTCTTCTGTAACCTCAAATGCGATTCCTGAATGCATATTAGGATCAAATTTAGAATTTAAAGCCTCAATCTCTTTAAGACCTTTTTTTTGCAGGGTATTTAAAAATTGATCATATATCATTTTAACACCGTTTTTAAAGTTTATTACCTCTTGATTTTCAGAATTAACAGCGTCAATTGCCCTTTCAAAGTTATCAATTATTGGCAATAAATCGGTTAGTACATCTGAAACAGCATTGCCATAGGTTGTAGATTTTTCTTTTTCTGTTCTGGTCTTATAGTTTAAGAAGTCGGCTTGCAATCTTAGCATTTTGTTATTTATTGCATCATATTCTTCTTTTAACTTAGTTTCCTCGCAGTCTTCTTCTACGTTTTCGTTACATTTACAACTATCATTGCATTCGCAATTTTCATTGAATAAATCTTTTATGCTTTCTTCAGCAGTCGTTTTATCTTTTGAATCTTTAGATATGTCTGCCTTATCTTTTTTTGCCATTATCATCACTCCTTATTTTTGTCAGAAAAGTTATTATCTATTATTTCATTCATAGCCTCTGACATTGCTTTAACTGTACTAATAACACTTTCATAATCCATTCTTGTGGGACCAATTACACCAATTTTTCCTATAGTCTTACCATTAAATTTATATGTTGCTGTAATTAAACTACAGTCCTTCAATTCTTCATATGGATTTTCGTGTCCAATGCTTATGTCTATGTCATGTTTTCCTATATCTTGAACTAATTTTGCTACACTTTCCTTATTAGATATAAATGACATGAATTCTTTCGCCTTAGCTGGGTCGCTATACTCAGGAAAATCAAGTATGTTTTCTATTCCATCTGCGTACATATTTATGTCCTCAAATGTTGATACATGACTTATTAAGTATGGCATTAAATCACAAATTGACTCGCTAATATTTTCTTTTATACCATATATATCATTAATTATAAGCCTTTTTAAATCGTCATTAAAATCTTCTAGCTTATATCCGCACAATCTCTCTGTTAAAATATTGGAAATCTTATCCATATGTTCGTACGGAATATGCTTGTTAAGTTTTATAATTCCTTGTCGTACAATATTGTTATTTAATATAATAATCATCAAAACCTTATTGTATTCTACAGGAACTAGCTGTATTCTACTAACTACAGATTTTTTCATTTGAGGAGCAATTATAAATGATGTATATTTAGTAAATTGAGAAAGCATTCTAACAGAATTTTTAAGTATCAAATCCATTTCTTGAACTTCGTCCTCAATTACCTTTTTTATATCAGATAAATTCATTTTACCGGTATTAGGTTGCAAGAATGTCTTCCAAATATTATCAACATAATATCTATATGCTTTATCTGTCGGTATCCTTCCAGACGAAGTATGCGGTTGAATTAAAAATCCCATTTCTTCTAAATCAGACATTTCATTTCTTATAGTAGCGGGACTAACACCAAGTTCATATTTTTTTGAAATTGTTCTTGAGCCTATTGCTTCTCCACTTTCTATATAGCTTCCAATTATAGCTTTTAAAATGTTAATTTTTCTATTATCTAATGACATTTTAATCACCTCTCTTGTTAGCACTCGTTTAACTTGAGTGCTAATCGCTAAATATAAGATACTACTTTCGATTTATTTTGTCAATAGTTTAATTCAAAATTTTATAAAATTTTAAACAATTTTGATACATTTAATTAAGATACTAAAAAGGATAAAAATTTAAAAAATCTACATAAAAAATTAGTCTTTGAAGTTATTTAAACCTCAAAGACTATCTATAAATTTAAACCTATTAAATTATTTTTTTAATGCACTAACAACATTATCTCTAAATGTTGTAGAATCTTCACACATAGCAAATACTATATAATCACCAACTTCTGTAATAACCGCATCTTGAGCAATTTTATATTGTTCTTGCAAATATTGTTCAAAAGCTTCCTCTTGGCTTGATTTATATGTCTCAAAAGCTTCTTTTATAACATCTTTTTTGCCATCAGCAGGCTTAACTATTGCTACACAATAAGCATTAATATTCATAGGTGATAAACTTATTGCATATTCAGACATATCCTTTTCATCAATACCTAGCATTTCAAAAGTAATTTCTGCACCTTGATCATCATTAGAATCTACTATTCCAACTGTAGAGTTAAGCTCTGCATTCCTATTATTAGAAATAATTTGCATTAACTTATTTTTCAATGCTTCATCTTTATTGTCATCATCTTTTTCGTTTTCTTGTTTATCTTTATCAACATTATCTTCTATACCAGGTTTATTAGCATCATCCTTCTTATCGTCTTCTTTTTTTGAACATGCCACCAAACTTAATATTATCATTAGCGACACTCCAACCATTAATAACTTCTTCATTTATTACCTCCATGCAATTGTTTAGAGTCAGGAAACATTTTTTTGCCATTCCTCAAAAATTATTTATTATGTTATGTTACATTATTATTAGACGAGCAATTGTATTGAAAGTTCCAAAAAAAGACCGATGATTACGAAGTGTACTGTTCAGTTCACTTTACCATCAGTCTTTTATAAATATTTTAATTTTCTTCGTTTACTGCTTTTTTTGCTATGTTAGCATTTTTTCTTCTTTCAATTTCTGTTAAGAATCTTTTTCTTAATCTAATGTTATCTGGAGTTACTTCCACTAGTTCGTCATCATTTATAAATTCTAATGCCTCTTCAAGTGACATAATTCTTGGTGGTGAAAGCTTAACTGCATCATCTGTGCCTGAAGAACGTGTATTTGTAAGTTTTTTAACCTTACACGGGTTAACTGTCATATCGTCATCACGTGAATTCATACCTATGATCATACCCTCATAAACTTTTTCTCCAGGTCCTACAAACAAAATTCCTCTTTCTTCAAGGTTATTAAGTGCATAAGCTATTGCTTCACCTTGATCACTAGAGATTAATACCCCATTTGATCTTTGTGGAATTTCTCCCTTATATTTATCATAGTGTTCAAAGCTTCTTACCATAGTGCCTTGACCTCTTGTTTCATTTATAAGTTCTGTTCTATATCCTAAAAGTCCTCTAGTTGGAACTAAGTATTCAATCTTAACATAATTGCCATCTGGAGACATTGCTTCCATCATACCTTTTCTAAGATTTAGCTTAGAAATAACTGTACCTGAATATTCCTCTGGTACACTTACTATAACTCTTTCAATAGGCTCTTTAATCACTCCGTCTTCCTTATGAAGTATAACCTCAGGTCTTGACACTGCTACCTCGTATCCTTCTCTTCTCATGTTTTCTAGTAATATTGAAAGATGAAGCTCCCCTCTACCTGAAACCTTAAAACCATCAACAGCATTTTCAAGAGGCTCTACTCTTAAACCTACATTAACCTCTAATTCTTTTTCTAATCTACCTTTTAAATGTCTAGTTGTAACAAATTTTCCACTTTTACCTACAAATGGTGATGTATTGATTAGAAAGTTCATTGAAAGTGTTGGTTCTTCTATTTTAATTGTTTCCATAGGCATTGGATTATCACTATTACAAATTGTTTCACCTATAGATATATCAGATAATCCTGATATAACAACTATATCTCCACTAACAGCTTCTTTTACTGCAATTCTTTTTAAACCTTGATATACAAACAATCCAGAAACCTTTTGTCTAACAATGCTACCGTCAGCCTTACATACTGAAACTGTTTGTCCTTCTTTAATTGTTCCTGAGAAAATTCTACCTACTCCAAGTCTTCCTATATAGTCATCATATGCAAGTGATGACACCTGTAATTGTAAAGATTCACTGTCTTTGTCTGGATATGGATTAACATGCTTTACTATAGTGTCAAATAAAGGTGTTAAATCTGTTCCTTCATCTTCTAATTCATACTGAATAATACCTTTTTTAGCCATTCCGTATAAAACAGGAAATTCAATTTGCTCATCTGTAGCGTCTAGCTCTACAAATAAATCAAATACCATGTTTACAACTTCTTGTGCTCTATGATTTTTCTTATCTATTTTATTTATTAATAGTATAGGTCTAAGTCCAAGCTCAAGAGATTTTTGTAATACAAATCTAGTTTGAGGCATTGGTCCTTCTATAGAATCAACTAATAATATAACAGTATCAACTGTTTTCATTATACGCTCTACCTCAGACGAGAAGTCGGCGTGACCAGGTGTATCAACTATATTTATTTTTATATCATCATGCATTACAGAACAGTTTTTTGAGTAAATTGTTATTCCTCTTTCACGCTCTATGTCATTGCTATCCATAACACAGTCTACAACTTCTTGGTTTTCTCTAAAAACACCGCTTTGCTGTAAAAATGCATCAACTAATGTAGACTTTCCAGCGTCAACATGCGCTATAACTGCAATATTTATTATTTTATTTTTCATTTTTTTCCTTCTTTCAAATAAAAATCCACACGTTAGTTTAATATTTTTTTCAAGTTTTTGCAAGCTTTTTTACAAAAATTATTTATTTTTTTTAATTTTCCTATAATTTTTCATAATAAAAGCACCTTATAAATAAATATTATTTGTAAAAAAATATTTATTATAAGGCGCCATTTTGGCTTTTTAAATTAAGTTAAATAATTTTTTGGATAATTCTATATATTTTTCTTCATTATACGAGTTTAAAAATATAATATTACCTTCTTCATTGCTTTCACTTAAATCTTTATTCGCCTCTAAAATTTCCTTAAGATGTCTTGCAGTGCCATTATTGCCATCTATAATACAAGTTCTTTTATTTAGCATATTACTTAAGTATTCCTTATAAAATACAAAATGCGTACATCCTAACACTATGCTATCTAAAGTTTCTAAATTAATATTCTTGAAATATTCTTTTATTTGATTATATATCATATCTGTATCATTAAGCTTGTCATTTTCAACAATATTCACTAACTCTGGACATGGCATTTTTATAATATTATTTTTATCACTATAATTTCTCATTAGACTATTAAATTTTTCTTCATTTAATGTTAAAATTGTAGCCATAACAGCTATGTTATTATTTTCTTTATTTTCTGCTGCAACTTTAAGTGCTGGTTCCATTCCTATAATAGGTATGTCTTTATATGTGTCTCTTAAAGTGCTTACAGCAGCACTTGTAGCAGTGTTGCAGGCTATTACTATTGCTTTAACGTCTTTACTTATAAAATAATCACATATTTCTATACATCTTTGTATTATTTCTTCCTTCTTCTTTATTCCATATGGCGCATGTAAAGAATCTCCATAATAAATAAAATTTTCATTAGGCATTAATGATACCAATTCTTTTAAAACACTTATTCCACCTAAACCAGAATCAAAAACACCGATAGCTTTATCACAATTTTTCATTAAAACGCACCTCGATAATTAGTTACCTAATATAAATTAACATAAAATAAAAAAATTATCAAGAATATATGTATTACGAATTTAAAATATAGCACTTTAAATTTGGTTGATGTTGCTACAAATCAAGAGTTTTTTCATGCTTACTTGGCAATTGCGTAATAACTATTGCTACAAACACTAATATACATCCTATAAATTCTTGTACAGAAAGTACTTCATGTAAAATAAGCCATCCTGATAATGCTGCAAATACTGCCTCTAAACTCATTATTAATGATGCAATTACAGGTTCAGTGTCTTTTTGAGCTATAACCTGCAATGTATATGCAACCCCACATGATAAAAATCCTGCATATGCTAAAGGTAGCCATGCTGACATTATAGATGAAATACTGGGTTCTTCAAAAATAATCATAGAAAAAAACGATATTATACCACATACAAAAAACTGTATACATGACATGCGAACACCATCTACACGTGGTGCAAAGTAATCAATTAGTAGAATATGTATTGAAAAGAATAATGCACAAATTAAAGTAATTATATCTCCCTTATTTATATTAAAATTTTCAGTTATACATAATAAATAAAACCCGAAAATTGCCACTACGACACTTATCCATACCTTTAAAGTAATTCTATTCTTAAAAAAAATACCTAGCAATGGTACAATTACTATGTATAATGCAGTTATAAATCCACTTTTGCCTGCAGTAGTATAAAGAAGACCAAATTGTTGTAAAGAACATCCTGCATACAAAGCAATTCCACACAAGATTCCACCAATAATTAAAGTCTTATTCATAACTTTTTCTTCTTTAAATTGTTGGTCTGCAAGCTGATTTTTCATTTTAATCTTATCAATAACCATTATAATTGGTATCAAAAAAAATCCACCAATAATATTTTTTACTGTGTTAAATGTAAAAGGTCCTACATAATCTAAACCCTTGCTTTGTGCAACAAATGATGAACCCCATATAAAAGCAGTAATAAGTAACATGCAATTACTAATCATTTTTTTACGTTTCATAAAGCCCTCCCGCATTATCCAAATCTCGTAATAATTTAATAGAATTATAATACATATAAAATTATAATTCAATTAAATTCAATTAAATATCTAATTCATTATTTAAAATAAGGAAATATTAAAGCTATCCTAGGACAATTCTAATATTTCCTTTTACTTTTTTATTTATTTAGATAATACTCTTTGTTTCTTTTTTAACTTAACATCCGGTTCTGAAGGTAGCTTAAATAGTGGAATAAATCTATCCAGACCCGTAAATGTTAAAAACAACATTGAACCTATCGCTACAAAAGCCATAAAATTCATTTTAATTATATCAAACGGTACAAAATGATGTATCGGGAAAACTGCATTTGCAATTGATACATAGAATACTACAAAGCAATGCCAAGGTATAAGTTGAGAACCATATACTCCTAACGCATCAGCGAATGTAGCTAGTCTTAGCTTTAATGTATACATATCTTCTTCAGAGGCTTCAACGTTTTCCTCAGTAATATTTTTGATTATAGGAGAAATAGTTGCAATTTCTGCTGTTTCATCTGCTAATGCTACGTTACCTAATAAGCATAAAACTGCATTCCAGCCCATCAAATGACGTACCTTTCCAGACATCATAACAACTAACTTTGCTAAAGGTGCAAACGCATTCATACTGTTCATAATACCACCAAATGCAGCAACCCACATCATCATAACTATCGACCAACTACCTGCGTCACTAAATCCAGTCAATACTAACCCCTCTAGCCACAGCTTTACTGTTACAGTTCCAGCCATTAATCCAAATATCAAGGTGGAAACCATACCTACCCCTAAGCACAACATAGTTTGGACACCCGCTATTGCTAACCCAACAACCAAGAATAGAGGTATAATCATGTAAAGCGGTACACCTGTTTTTACTTGGTTTAACAATGCTACAGCTGATGGTCGCTCAACCTCTAAGGCTTCCCATGCTTCTTGTGGTATTGCCTCAATAGCTTCTACTGGGTTACCTATTTCATTTGGTAATCCTAAGCTAAATAATATTATGATTAATGCTGTAAGTACTACACAAAGCAAGGACCAAACACCTTGATGTCTAACTCTATGTATTATCTCTACACCTTGAAGACCTGAGCTTAATACTGTTGTATCAGATATAAGTCCAATGTTATCTCCGAAACAAGCTCCACCTGCAATTGAACATACAGTTAAAATTATATCTCCACCTACTATGTAGTTTAACCATAAAAATACTGGTGCACAAGCTGCAAATGTACCCCATGAAGTACCTGTAGCTACTGACAACACACAAGTTACTATATACCCTACTAGCGCTATAGTCCTTGCGGATACACCTAGTTTTAATGCTATGTTAATTATTACAGCTCCAACACCTGTAGCCATAAAACACTCAGCAACACCATATGCGAACATTAATATAAAAAACACAATAACGATTTCCTTTGCGCTATTAATACCCTTTTCAAAAACATCTTTAAATTTAAAGTTACTAGTAATCATAGCTACAATTATTGCAACTACTGTAGCCAATGGAGCTGCTACTAATAAATCTAGCTCAAAAAGAATTACTAATAATGCAAAAACTATAATTGGTATAAATTTCAATATTGCAAAAAAAATCCCGTCACTTTTCTTTTGATTTTCCATAAAGTCCTCCAACTTTAATTTATTTTTATTAAATGCAATCACTAAAAAACATTTAATTATGATTTTACTTTATACATGACTGTTTCTTTGAGTCCAGTGATAACTTTAATATAACCTTCTAACAGTTTATCAGTATTTTGATTACCCGTATCAACAAGAAATGGTTCAAAATTCAAGCTTGCTATTTTTTGTTTTGTTGCTATTACAATAATGTTTTCTTTACCTATCTTATCAATAACATTATAACTTAGCTGCTGATTCCCTCTACCAAGCAAAAATCCTTGGCCTCCTGTAGGTGTAATAATTAAACTAGTTGGTGTATTTTCAATATAATGCAATATTTCTAATTCAGTTAAATCATTTTTCACTAATTTTTTGTTCAAAATTAAATCGACACCTATTAAAGTATTGTCTATTCCTAAATGGTCCATGACCATTTTTGTTGTTGAACCGGGACCTATAAGGTAGTATCTATTATTCTCCATGTTATTGATTACAGCACAAGCAATTTCATACTGTGATGACTTTTCACTTTGAGGAGATGGTGATTTTTTACTTTGCATTAAACGTCTTTCGAAAGGAATGTTTAGATATCCATAAAGCTTAGTATTAACAAAACCTTTTCGATACTCTTCCTCATCAATATCTAACACCTCAACTTCTTTAATTAAAGTTGCTTTTCCTTCTAAAAAAAGTTTAGCAAGCATACCCGCTTTTTTAGGATTTTGAGCATATACTGCAGAATGGATTTTCACTCCAGCTGGTATACCGACACAAATAACGTTTTCACCTACTACACTACATACATCTCTAGCTGTACCATCACCGCCGGCAAACATAATAATATCTACCTTTTCCTCTACCAGAGCCCTTGCTAGGTTTATTGTATCAGTACTAGAAGTAGTTAATTTTTCGCTCGAATAAATGACTTTAGTATTAAAACCAAATGATTTGGATATAGCTTGTCCCATATCATCACTAGCTGTTATAATTTCAAATTTATCTTTTATATCAACTAACTCATACAATGCCTCCATACATCTAAAAGCTGATTTGGCAGTTGCACCTCTTTTAATAGCTTCTTCAACAACATTGTCTGTACCCTTTAATCCTACACTACCGCCCATACCTGCAATAGGGTTTACTATTAATCCAACTTTTTTCATAAAATCACTATTCCTTTATTAGCAAGCCATATTTCTATGGCTTGCTTATTAAATTTATATTAATTATATTTTTTTAAATATGTTCTCCAAGTTATTGCCCATTTAGCTGGGTCATCCATGCCAGACTCATCTACTTGATGACAAACACTTTGATGAGGTGCAGTTTTAACAATCTCTGGATTCTCATATGCTTCGTTAAATATATATTTTAATGTTTCTATATACTCGTCTAAATCTTCCTTAGATGGTGTTTCAGTAGGCTCTAAAGTTATTGGTTCAGGTATATAGTAAGGATGGTGACTTTGCCAGTAATGCATACCAAAATCCATCATTCTTCTTTGAATATCAGCAGTAGATACACCTGTTTCATTAAATAATTTTTCTATAGTATATCTTGCCTGTTCAATACGTTGTTTACCTCTTATGTATGGTGCATCAACACAATCTAAATCCATAAGTTTTTTAAATAAATAGTTATTATTTAGAACAGCTATTTTTGCAACCTCATATAAACCATCTGGACCCATACTTCTAATCCACGAATATGCTTTTAATACAACAGGTGCAACACCGTTAAACATTCTAATTTTACCTATACTAAATGGATTGTTTGTAATATCATAATTCAAGAAATATTTCTTTCTTTCTTCACAATAGTCAATTAGCGGTGCTGGTAAGAATTTTTCTAATTCCTTAGTACATCCAGTTGCTCCTACTGCTGGACCTCCACAACCGTGTGGTGTAGAGAAAGTTTTATGTAAATTGAAGAAACACATGTCAAAGCCTGCTTCTTTTGCTCTAGTTACAGCTAATAATCCATTAGCATTAGCTTGATCATATCCACATAATCCACCATGCTCATGTACTAATTTTGTAAATTTCAATATATTCTTGTTATAAACCCCTGTATCTTCTGGATTTGCAACGAAAAAAGCCGCTGTTTTATCACTTACTGCTGCTTTAAAAGCTTCATAATCCGGATATCCATCCTCATCAGGTTGAATATAAATAATTTTAAATCCAACAGTTGCAGGTGCAGCTGCATCAGAAGGGTGAGAATATATTGTAGTTATAATTTCATCTCTTTTTCCTTCTTCTCCTATTGATTTTAAATATGAACGAGTTAAAGATGCCATAGCAAGTATACCTTGGCTACCACTGCTTGGTTGGAATGTGAATCTTTCCATTCCTGATATTTCTCTCATATATAAATCAGTTTCGTACATTATTTGAAGTATCCCTTGTACAGTATCTTCATCTTGCAATGGATGAAGTTCTGTCATATTTGGCAATCTAGATAACTGATCATTAATTTTTGGACTATATTTTACAGTACATGTTCCTTGACCAATTTCTATATTTACATCAGCACCTAGAGTTTGTTGAGATAATCTCATATAGTGTCTTAATACTCTTGGCTGAGATATTTCCGGTAATGCAGGTAATGTTTTTCTTCTCATTTGTTCTGGTAAAATTGATACTCCATCTCCAACAGCTGATTCAATTTCTTTTTCAGCTTTATTTACTAGAATACCTCTCTCACCTTTTTTAGTTAATTCAAATATTATTGGTTCATCCCATTTAGCTTGATGAAAATTCTTTCTAACTTTTGAGCTTCTATCTATTCTCTTCATTATTATTACCTCCTTTACTTACTAATTAAGTATTTCATTAAGTGCTGCTACCAATGTGTCAATATCAGATTTTGAATGTACTTCTGTTACACAGTACAAAGCACATTGTCCTAGAACAGGGAATTCCTGCGATAAATCTTTACCACCGAATATATTTCTTTCAATCAACAATTTATTTATTTCTTTAACAGTTTTTCCTGTTTTACTAAAGTCTATAACGAACTCTTTGAAAATAGGGCTCGTTGGGAATTTAATTGATATATTATTAATTTCACTTATTTTAGCTAAAGCGTATTGTGCTTTTTGCATTATAGTCGTACCAACCTCTTCCATTCCATGAGGTCCCATTGTTGCTAAATACACTCCAGCAGTAATTCCCCATAATGCTGACTGAGTACCAACATATTCTTTACCGTGCTCTCTATGATGTCCAAATGATGTTCTATCGTATGCAACATCACCAAATCCATATTCACCCTCTACGCTTGTAGGAGCAATACCAAATAGTCTAGATGGATATTCCATAACATATTTTTCTTCATCCATAGTTGCCATAAATCCAGACTGTCCACCACCATAATTCATATGTATTCCTAATGGTTGTAAATCTCCACATACTATATTAGCACCATAATGGGAAGGAGGTGCAATAACGCCCAATGAAATTGGATCTACGCCAACTACACTTAGTGCACCTTTTCCATGAGCAATATCAGATATTTTTTGTCCATTAATTTCTATAAATCCTAAATATGACGGATTTTCAAAATAAACAGCTGCTGTTTTTTCAGACATTTTAGATTGTAAATCATTTAAATCCATAAGTCCTGTTTTTTCATCAGATTTAACTGGAATTAGTGTTAAATCTGGAGAGCAATAGTTTTTCATAACTAAAAGTTTTTCTACATTCATTAACTCAGGTACTAATATTTCATTTCTTCCTGTAATTCTTGATGCCATTCTTACAGCTGTAGAAGCAGCTTGTGACCAATCCATAGTTGGTACGTTAACTACCTCCATGTCTACAAGCTCTGCAACTAAACTTTGATATTCGAATAATGTTTGAAATCTACCAAAATCATTATATGGCTCACCACCATATGCAGTTAAAAACTCACCACGTCCATTGATTTCATCACATATTGCTGGAACATAGTGTTGCCAACATCCAGCACCTAAGAAATTTATATTATCATTACAATTTTTATTTTTATTTAATAATCTTTCCACATGTCTTTTAAGTTCATATTCTGACATAAATGCTTCTGGAATATTAAGTTTTTCTTTTAACTTTATTTCCTCAGGTATTTCTTCGTGTAAATCTTCAAGACAATTTAGCCCTAGTTCTTTTAACATTTCATCTTGTACATCCTTAACAGAGTTAGGAATATATGGATGATTTTTAAATCCTTGAATAGTCATTATTTTTCCTCCTACCTATTATTAAATATTATGCAATTCCGCCGCCATCTACAACTAATGCAGCGCCAGTAACCCAACTTGACATATCACTTGCCAAAAATAAAACTGCTCTTGCTATATCTTCTGGCATACCAATTCTTTTTAATGGTCTACTTATTCCACAATCTTTTAAATATTCATCTCTTGAAACATTATCCTTAACAAGTCCTGTTTGTACGCCCTCATCTCTTAACATAGCTGTATCTGTATCACCAGGATTAACACTATTTACTCTTATATTTTGTGGACCATGATCAATAGCTAATGCACGAGTTAAGTTAACAATACCACCCTTAACTGCACAGTATGCCGCAGCTAAATCTCCACCTTTTAATCCCCATCCTGATCCAGTGTTGATGATACTTCCTCCACCTTGGGCTGCCATTACAGGAATAACGTATTTAGACATTAAAAATGTTCCCTTTAGTCCTACATCTAGTACAAAGTCCCATTCTTTTTCTGTTAAATCAACTACAGTTTTTCTTACTGTAACACCTGCATTATTAAACAATATATCTATTCTGTCAAAATCTGACTTAATTGCCTCTACAGTGTTTTTTACTTCATCATTATCTGTTACATTGCATTTGTAGAATTTTGCTTTTCTTCCTGCGTTGCTTATTCTTTTAGCTTCATTTTCCCCATTTGGATTTAAATCAAGCATTGCAACAGTTGCACCATATGCAGATAAAAGCTCTGCCGTTCCAAGACCAATTCCTGATGCTGCTCCTGTAATAACAGCTACTTTACCATCCAATGATAATAAATCTTTTCTTTCAAACATTTTATTCCTCCTACAATTTAATATTAATAAAACATTTTATTTGGCAAATATATAACAAGCAATTAATATGCCAATTTTAATTATATATGTAAAAACATATTTTATATATAGTTTTTAGCGCTTTTTTTATTAAAATACTTATAAAATACTTACTCTTAAGCTATAAAAATAAAAAAATTAATGACAATTTTGACAATTTATTTGCCATATCCGCAATTATTGTTTATAATGGATTCAATAAATGTTTGGAGGGCAACATGATTTCTATAAATAATTTTACTGAGGATATTGAGCATATAGTTACTTTAATAAATAATACATTTAACATTGATGTTGCTATTTTTAATACAGACTGCAATATTATTACTAGTACAAAGAAGTATTTACAAAATAAAGGGAATGCAGTTCATGCTCCATCGTTACTTGAAGTTATGGAAGAAGGAAGGATTTTAGTAAATAATCCTGGAAAAATGCCATCATGTATTGGATGTAGATTCAAAGATAACTGTCCATCAACCATAGAACTTTTAAATTGTTTAAAAGCGGACAATGAAACAATTGGTGTAATAGCATTTACTTCTTTTACAACAGAAGGACATGATGAAATTTTAAATAATATAAAAAAATACACATCATTAATAGATACTTTTTCTGTATTAATTTCAAAAACAATATACTATAAAAATAAAAGTATGCACTTAGATTCTTATATAAATGCTGTAATAAGCGCATTTGAGCTTATTGACGATGGGTTAATTGTTGCTGATTCTAATGGAGATATAAGCATAATTAATAATTATGCACTAGAGCTTTTTTCATCATGTAATTTACATACAAAATCATTATATCAATTATTTAACAAAAATATTTTACCTGCTGTTTTAAGTGGACATAACATATCAAATCTATCTACAAAAATAAATTCTACTAAAATAAAGATTTCATCAATGCCTATTTTTGAAAATAATAAAAGCATAGGAACAGTTATAAGAATTTCAAATAAATCAATTAATGTGCCAAATAAAGATACTAGCTTTAGTAAAGATAATAAACCATTCTCGTTAAATAGCATAATAGGTAAGGGAAAACAAATACAAAATATAAAAAATAAAATAGTTAAAATTCAAAATAGTCCTTCGACAATATTAATAACTGGTGAAACAGGTACAGGTAAAGGTTTATTAGCAAAAGCTATTCATAATGAGAGTTCAAGAAAGAACAAACCATTTATAACAGTAAATTGCACAAGCATACCTGAAAATCTTTTCGAAAGCGAGCTGTTTGGATATGAGACTGGCGCATTTACTGGTGCAAAAAAAGAAGGTAAACCCGGTAAATTCGAATTAGCTAATGAGGGTACTCTTTTCTTAGATGAAATAGGTGAAATGCCTTTAAATCTTCAATCAAAACTATTAAGCGTTCTGCAAGAATCAACATTCGAAAGAGTAGGAGGAATAACTCCTATAAATGTAGATGTAAGAATTATAGCAGCTACTAATAAAAATCTATTAAAACTAATTGAAGCAAAACAATTTAGATCTGATTTATATTACAGACTAAATGTTATTCCTATAGAAATTCCTGCTCTTAGAGATAGAAGGGACGATATAGTAGATATAGCTAACAATTTTTTATCCATGTATAGTAAAAAGCTCAATAGAAATTTAAATGCATTTGAAGATGAGGTACTTGAGATTTTTACCAGATATAATTGGCCTGGAAATATTCGTCAACTTGAAAATGCTATAGAATACGCTGTAAATATAGCAGATTCTGATATTATATCCATTAACGATTTACCCGAAGATTTACTAGCTTCTATACAATCAAATGAAAGCAATGGCAATAAAGTAAAAGAAAATGAATATAATTTAATTATCGAAACAGTAAACAAATATGGTTGGGATGTAAATGGAAAAACTTTAGCCGCCAAGGAACTTGGTATAGGAATAAGGACATTATATAGAAAGTTAAATAATAAATAAAAAAAATTTTAAAAAATTATTGACATAAATATATTTACGTGATAGAATAAAGATGTATTTTAGCTGTAAGTTTTGATTTCACATGTTTTTGTAAGTCATTATTTAATTTGATGATTTACAAAAATGTGTGAATTTTTTTATCTTCAAATAAAATATGAAATTTTAATTATATAGGAGGTATCTTTCATGAATAAAGGTACAGTAAAATGGTTTAACGCAGAAAAAGGATTTGGATTTATAACTAATGATGATGGTGGCGAAGATGTATTTGTACACTTCACTGGAATAGCTAAAGAAGGTTTCAAATCTTTAACTGATGGTCAAAGAGTAACTTTTGAAGTAACTCAAGGAAACCGTGGACCACAAGCAGTAAACGTAAACGTTGAATAATTAACCATTTAAAAAGCTATCTTTTATAAGGTAGCTTTTTTTATGCTATATTAACTTTAGTATAAAACTATTAAGCTTATTCTAAGCTGCAGTAGTTATAATAATGGTTAAAATTACATAAAATGAGCATCCTATTTTAATGCTGTATAAACATTATAATGCATAAATTTTATTTACATTAGGGCAAAAAAATTATATACTATTTAATAGCAATTTTAATTACGATATTATACGAGTATTAAGTTTATTATAATTTTGGAGGAATATATGAGTAATATAAAAATATTTTCAGACAGCACATGTGATTTGTCGCCAGAAGATATTAAGCAAATGGATATTGGGATAGTTCCACTGTCTATAGTATTTAACAATGATGTTTATAAAGAAGGAATAGATATTAACACAAAACAACTCTTTAAAATGGTAAAAGCGCAGAAGGTACTTCCAAAGACATCAGCACCATCTCCAGCAGAATTTGTTGAACATTTTAAGCCTTTTGTAGATGAAGGAAAAACCATAATATATATTAGCTTATCTTCTAAGGTTTCATCAACCTATAACAATGCTTTAACTGCTGCTGAAATGCTTGGTAATGATAAAGTTAAAGTTATAGACTCATTGGATTTTTGCTGCACTCTTGGTGGTTTAGTAAAATATTGCTATAATTTTTGCCAAAGTGATATGGCAGTAGATGATATTGTAAATGAAATTACAAAAATAAAGGATAATTACAAGCTGTTTTTTACAGTCGAAGCACTAGATTATCTTCATATGGGTGGAAGATGTAGTGCGACTCAGCTTATATTTGGTAACACTTTAAACATTAAGCCTATTATACTTATGTCAAAGGATGGCATGGATGTTTGGAGAAAAACCCTTGGTAAAAAGAAAGCAATTAATTTAATGATAGAAGAAGCTGTAAGAGATAAGGATAAAATTAGATATAATGAAATTCATATTGGGTGCTCTGTAGGAAATGAAGGGGAACTTAACTGGCTAAAAAAACAACTTATTAAAGAAACCGGCATTACAAAATATCATGAATATGAAATAGGTTGTGTAATCTCAAGTCATTGCGGTGAGGGAACTGTAGGGCTTGGATATTTTCTAGAGGAATAAAAAAACATTTTTTTGCAAATTTTATATAAAAATTGTTGCATTATACAAAATTATGTATTATTATGTTATATGTATTTATAATTAACGGGGGCCAAACAAATGTTAAAACTTAATAATGCATGTTGCGTATTAGACTATTCATTTAGAAAATACGATAGTTTTGATGCGCAAGAAATTGGGAAAATTAAAACAAATTTTAAAGGGGAGCTTGAAAAATTATTAAAAAGAGAAAACAGTGTAAAATTTATTAGTGGAATGAATGTTGGATTTGAGATGTTCGCTGCTAAAATTGTATTGGAACTAAAGGAGCAATATAAAAATATTGTCTTTGAGTGTGCATTACCAGATGAACTTCAGGCTGTTGGATGGAGTGAGGGAGATAGAGAATCATACTATAATATCCTTGGCAAGTGCGATATTGAAAATTTTATTAGTAAAAAATCCTATATTGATAACATGAAAAAAAGAAATAAATATATGCTGTCTTCGTCGAAAAATGTATTTATTTTTACAGATATACCTAATTTCTTACATAACAAAGCAGACAATATGAACAGCAAAGACTATATAATGATTGATACAAGTCTGTAAAACTAATCTATCATTAAAAATCTTCGTAAATTAAAAAAGCGTTTAAATTTATTTTTAAGCGCTTTTATTTATGATAGCTTTCATTTGCATTTATCTTAAAAGCTCTATATATTTGTTCAAGCAAAATAACTTTAAATAATTGGTGTGGAAATGTCATCTTAGAAAAAGATAATTTTAAATCTGCTCGTCTTATGACTTCATCTGACAATCCGTTACTTCCTCCTATAATAAATGTTATATCTGAATTACCATTAATCCCTAATTCATTTATTTTATCTGCCAATTCAACTGATGACAACTGTTTACCATCAATGCACAAGGTTATAACAAAGCTACTGTCCTTAACCTTTTTTAAAATTTTTTGTCCTTCCAAATATTTTACCTGTTCTATTTCTTTATCTGAATAATTATCATCAGCTCTTTCATCCTGTATAATTTCTTCAGTCAATGTGCAAAATTTAGAAAGTCTTTTTGTATATTCTTTTATGGCTTCGCTAAAAAATTTTTCTTTAATCTTACCAACTGATATTACTGTTATTTTCATAAAAACTCCTCTTAGTCTATTTGTTCAGAAAATAATTTAACTTATATAAGCATTCTACAATTTTTTATCTTTGCTTTCAATAAAATTTATTCTATAATACTAATAAATGTGCTATAATATCCTTAGATATTATAAATGGCTCAGGCATTAGCTGAGACTATGCTATAATAGTTTTATATTGAATAAGGATGATATTATGTTTGAAGCAAAAAATGCATTTATTGGAGCTTTATTAATGCTCAAAAAGTTTACAATATTTGATATAAAATTCTATGCTGAAACCGAAGATAATGATTATATATTCGGTGTATTTTTGCTTCCTTTTTTAGGCTTATTGATTGGCATATTATCCATTCCTTTATCTATATTTAGATTTTTATATGAGCCTATTTTTGTCGGTGTGCTTATTTTAATATACTATTGTATTATTACAAAATCTACTAATATTATTGATGTCTATAAAACAATTAATACAATAATTAAACCTAAAAATATAAACGATCAATTGTTAAGTAACATGGCTATTGTACTCTTATGTATATTATATTTTGCACTTTTTTCTATTTTATCAGTAAGAGCCATTATGCTTACACCTATGGTTGGGTTTAGTAATCTGCTAATTTTAAATTTAATAATTAAAAGAAATAAAGATAACACTAGCATATTAAAATACTGCTCAAAAAATCATGCTATTTTAGCCTTTATTTTTTCCTTTGCTGTTACAATAATTGTCAGTTATAAGCTAACGATAGCTTTATCATTAACTTTCATAATTACCGGTATTATAATGAATTATTTTGATTCAAAAATAAAAATATTGCCCTCATCAATAGAGGGCTTAATAATAGAGATATCTCAAATATTATTTCTTATTTTATGCTATGTATTATTTTTATATAAATAGTTTATTTTTTTGTACCTTTATTTTTAATTTTTTCTAACTCATTTTTTAAGCTTTGAAATTGTTCTTGGAATTTAATTGATTTCATATCAGGAAATGCACGAATTAAACGTCTTTCAAAAAACTTGTATGACTTTGCTATTTGATTAAAGTCCTTCACTAATCTTTCTATCCTTGTGTACAATTCTTTATCGTATTCAATGCTTTCAAAATTTTCTTTTAACATTGAAATTCTATCATGTATTTTAGCTTCCATAAACAGCTGTTTTTCGTCTAATTTTTCCTTTATTTCTGTTGATAAGTCTCTTAATTTTTGTAATTTTTCGTTTATATTTACAGCTGATTGAACTGTTACAGTGATATCTACTGTTAATATCACTAAAGATACTATCGCAATAATTTGTATCCATAAATATGATATACTATTTACAAAGTCTTCTATTTTGACGTGAAGCACAAACATCACAAAAACAGACATTATACCGAATAATACAGAGTTTAAAAGACATACCCTACCATTGATATTAAATCTATTATTAGAATAGTCCCACCATTTTGAATGAAATAGCTTTTCCATAGCATAACTGGTGAAATATTCCAATATACTTGTAAATATTAGTCCAAATATAAATACTAAAAATATACTATCTTTGAAAGGTGTTAAAAAAAATATTACAATTAAAGCGCCGAAACCATAAATTGGACATAAAGGGCCATTCAAAAAACCCCTATTGATAAATTTTTTCTCAGGTATAGAACAAAATATAACTTCACATATCCATCCAATAACACTATATAGGACAAAATATATGAAATTAATATAAAAGTTTGTTGACATTACAACACTCCTTTTAATTCCCCCTTATGCATATTTCTACTAGTTTAGGATAAATCATAATCTAGTTTTCTATAGTATATTAAGAATGTTATAAAACATGATAATGCTGAAATTGTATCTGCTATTGGCTCAGCCATAAATATACCTTTTACACCTAGTCCTATCCTTGGTAATATAAGAATTAAAGGTATCAATAAAAACACCTTTCTAAGTAGTGCAAAGAATATGGATGTTTTGGCTTTACCAAGGGATATAAATATTTGCTGACATGGCAATTGTAAACCCATAATAAATTGCATTGCAAAGAATACTTTCAAGCATTTAACACCTTCATTCACAAGCGTTGGATCATCATTAAAAATTAATATTAAAAATTTCGGCATGGTTTGTGCTAAAATCCAAGAACACACTGCGAATGTAAGACATGTAGCAATTAAATATTTCATAGTTTTTTTAACTCTCTCTATATTTTTAGCTCCATAGTTATATCCAAGTATTGGCTGTGCTCCTTGAGTGAAGCCTTGTAGAGGTAAAAACATCATTTGCATTACAGAGGTTAAAACAGTCATTATACCAATATATATATCTCCACCGAATTTTCCAAGATTAACATTAAAAGTAATTTGCAATAAACTTTCTGTAGATTGCATAATAAATGGAGATAGTCCTAATAAAATCATTGGTCTTAATATTTTCAATTTTGGTACTAAATACTCTTTTCTAATTTTTAGAATAGTTTTTTTGCCAAGCAAAAACTTTAATGCCCACAACGCAGATATCGCTTGTGAAATAACAGTAGCATATGCAGCACCTTTAACTCCCATGTTAAATCCAAAAATTAATATTGGATCTAATATAATATTTGTTAAAGCACCAACAATTACTGTAATCATGGCGAATTTTGAAAATCCCTGTGAATTAATAAAGCTGTTTAAGCCAAGAGTAAACATAACAAAAATACTTCCTAAGGTATATATGGAAATGTATTCATTAGCATATTGAAATGTCTTTTCACTTGCTCCAAACATGTAAAGCAATTTATCTTTAAAAATAAAAAATATTGCAGGCAATGCAATACCGAAAACTACTAATAAGGTAAAGGCATTTGATAAAATGTGTTCAGCCTCTTCTTTTTTGCCTTCACCCATTTTTATTGAGGCAATAGGTGCGCCACCCATTCCAATAAGAGCTGCAAATGCTGATATTAGCACTATTATAGGGAGTGTAACTCCTACTCCAGTTAATGCATCAACTCCTACTCCAGCTATACGTCCAATATACATTCTATCAACAATGTTATAAAGGACATTTATTATCTGTGCTAGAATCATTGGTAATGACAATTTCATGAGTAAAGAAAAAACATTACCCTCACCTAAATTTTTGTTAATGTCTTTGTTCATTTTCATCTCCTTACCGTCTTAATTTAAGCATTTGTACATGTCCTATATTTTATACTGAAAATGTCCATATGTCAAACTTAAGAAGTCTATTTTACTATTAATAATATTCTTTTAATATTGTTGATAAATAAAAAGCAAGGTTCACTTTTTAAAGAAAACCTTGCCTTGTATTTTTATTTAATTACATATTCCTCAGATATACTAAGAGTAGTTTTATCATCTGCTATTTGACATATAGTTATTATGTCCCCAGATTTTACATCAACATTTTCTGCTATAAGGATATTTTTATCAATGAACTTTGTTTCTTGTTTCTTTCCATTAACAAAAACATGGCTCCATTTAGTAAAATTATTACCAATTACATAAGCTGATTTCTCTATAACTGAAACTGTATGAATAGATATATCATCTATTCCCATTTTTAACTGAGTTGGTGTATAAGGATTCACTCCATTATAAATTACCTTCTCTCCATACAGCATGTCATGCTCTAGCATCTCAAGCTCATGTATATAATTTTCTTTATCAATATTGTTTTCATGAAATTTTGTTAGTACACCATTTGTTATTCCTAGTTTATTAAGAACATTTGACGAAAGCTGATAGGAATGTAGATCCTTATCTTCTACTTCAAGATCAATATTATTCCATATAACATACTCAGTCTGAAATATGTCATTATTTTCCAGTTCCTCGTTACTTATATCAAATGAAGGTAAATGATCACCAAACATAACTAGAACTGTAGGTTCATCAAAGGATTCAAGTGTTGAAATTAATCCTCCAATAAATTCATCCATATCATTTAGCTGATTTACATAGTATTCAAATGGAATTTTTATTTCTTCTCTTATGCCTTCAACTGTAATGCTTTGAGTAGTATCAACTACTTCTTTTGGATATTTTCCATGTCCCTGAACCGAAATGGCATAAACATGATCTTTTTCTTTAGTAGATTTTAATGCTTTCATTATTTCATTCGGCAATACATTATCCTTAGCCCAACCAACTGGATTATACTCAATATTACTCATATACTCTAGTGAAGTAAATGAATCAAATCCAAGTTGAGAATAGACAATATTTCTGTCGTAAAATGTTCCTGTATGATTATGAATAGCATGAGTTTTATAACCTAGCTCTTTAAGATTGTAATTTAATGTCTCGCAGGTAGATTCTTTCAGTATAGTTGTATACGGATACTCTCCTGGTCCAAAAAACTCTAAACTCATACCAGATATAACTTCAAATTCAGTATTGGCTGTACCTGCTCCAACTGAAGGAACAGTTAAAAAACCAGAGCTATATTTATCTTTAAGGTGTCTAAATACTGGTATTGGATCTTCAGAGTAAGTAACACCCTTCATGTAATTAACATCATAAAATGACTCTAACTGTAGAAAGATAATATTTGGTTTTTTCTCTTCACTCTCAAAGGGACTATCAACTTTATTTGCTCCATCATCAACGGGGTTTGTTACACCGCCATTCTGCTCTCCATTAGCAACTTCTTTATCTTCTATTTCAGTTAAAATTTCATCAATTGCATCTTTAGAATAATCCTTAGGTCTATCTATACCTCTATCTACCATTGTGCAAGAAAAACAGTATACAAATCCATAATCTCTATAAGCATTTGCCAAATTTTTAAAGCTTGTAGACAAATAGCTTTTATTTATAAAAAATACTGTAACTAATATCATCAAAAGTATACTTGTAGAAGTAGTAGCTAGTGATTTAACATAATTAGGAGTTTTCTTTGGCAATTTAAACCACAGATATACTATTAATGCAACTGCTAACAAAGTCAGAACCCCAATTAAGATAATTTCGAATATGTTAAGATACACCGGCATTATGCTAAGTGCTGATTTAACTATTTTAAAATCAATTGCACCCAAAGGAGTAGTCCTATAGCTTAATAAAACTCGATTTGTTATACCTAATCCCAGCCATACGGCAGATATCAGCATAACAACAAAATATCTTCTTTTAAATAAAAATGATATAGACAATGTACATAATATAAACGATACGTTATATAAAAATACATGCGGACTAAATATCATATGTTTTAAGCCTAAAATCATAGATTTTCTGCTAAGCATTTCGATTATAAGGTTAAGAAGAAATCCTAAGATTATGCATGATAAAACTTGTCTTTCTTCAAACCATTTTAAAACTTTTTTCATTTTACCCCCAAACTTCACAGGCTAAGGCATTTTATTTCACTACTATGTTAAATATTTTTCCTGGAACATAAATTTCTTTAACTATAATTTTGCCTTCTAAAAATTTCTGAATGTTATCATCTTCATTAGCTTTAGCTTTTGCCTCAGTTAAATCAGCATCCTTAGAAATAATTACTTTGCCTCTTACTTTTCCGTTTATTTGCACTGGCATCTCTATTTCATCTTCAACAGTTTTTTCTTCATCCCATACAGGCCATGTTGTTTGATTTAGCATGCCATCATATTTTTGTTCTTCCCAAATTTCCTCTGTTATATGAGGAGCTATTGGATTTAATAAGGTTATAAATGTCTTTAATTCTCCCCTAGTTATATAACCGCTATCATAAAACTCATTTATAGCACTCATCATAGCCGCAATTGCTGTATTAAATTTCATAGCTTCATAATCTTGCGTTACCTTTTTTATTGTTCTATGCATTAGTGATACATGTTTTTTAGAGCAATCCTCTTCATCTGTTAATATTTCTTGTAGCTTCCATACTCTATCCAAAAATCTTTTACAGCCCTTAACACTATTATCAACCCATACAGCTGCTTTTTCATAATCCCCTATAAACATAACATAGGTTCTTAATGTATCAGCTCCCATATCATCAACAATTTCATTAGGATTTATAACATTACCTCTTGATTTAGACATCTTTTCTCCATCAGGACCAAGTATTAATCCCTGAGCTGTTCTTTTTTTGTAAGGCTCTTTATATGGTACTGCTCCAATATCATACAAGAATCTATGCCAAAATCTTGAATAAATAAGATGTCTAGTAACGTGCTCCATACCACCGTTATACCAATCTACCGGACCCCAATAATTTAAATTATCCTTTGAAGCCAATTCATTATTATTGTGTGGATCCATATATCTTAGGAAATACCATGATGAACCAGCCCATTGAGGCATAGTATCAGTTTCTCGCTCTGCAGGTCCACCACATTTAGGACATGTAGTATTTACCCACTCTTCTATATTTGCAAGAGGTGACTCACCAGTATCTGTTGGCTTATAATTTTCAACATTTGGAAGTCTTACAGGTAAATCTTTTTCTGGAACACCAACCATGCCACATTTTTCACAATGTATTATTGGAAATGGCTCTCCCCAGTATCTTTGTCTATTAAATGCCCAGTCCTTCATTTTATAGTTGGTTTTAGACTCACCTATACCATTTTCTTTTATATAATTTGTGATTTTTTCCTTTGCTTCTTTTACTCTTAATCCATTTAGTATACCTGAGTTGACTAAAATTCCATCATTAGTATCTGTATAAGCCTCTTTTGATATATCTCCACCTTGAATTACTTCAATCTTAGGTATACCAAACTTCTCTGCGAATTCCCAATCTCTTGTGTCATGACCCGGAACTGCCATTATAGCTCCTGTACCGTAGCCCATCATAACATAGTCAGCTACCCAAATAGGAATAATCTCGTTTGATACTGGATTTATAGCACTAATACCTTGAATTTGTACACCTGATTTTTCTTTAGCAAGTTGCACTCTTTCAAATTCAGACTTTTTCTTAGCTGCTTCTTGATATGCAGCTATTTCATTTATATTTGTTATTTTATCTGCATATTTTTCAAGCAATGGATGCTCAGGAGCTATAACCATAAAGGTTACACCGTAAAGTGTGTCAGGTCTAGTTGTGAATACTCTTAATTTATCTTCACTATCTTTAATTCTAAAATCAACTTCTGCTCCATATGAACGCCCTATCCAGTTTTCCTGCTCCATCTTGATTCTTGGCAAGAAATCTACATCTTCACTTTCAAGTCCATCTAACAACTTATCCGCGTATTCTCTAATTTTCAAAAACCATACGTCTTTTTCCATTTGGACTACTTCACTTCCACATCTATCACACACACCATCTTGTGATTCCTCATTTGCAAGTACAACTTTACAAGTGTTACAGAAGTTAACATAGGTTTTATCTTTAAATGCTAATCCATTTTCAAACATTTTTAGGAATATCCATTGAGTCCATTTATAATAATCTGGATTAGTTGTATCAACAGTTCTATCCCAATCAAATGAATACCCAATAGATTGTAATTGTTCAGTAAACACCTTAATGTTTTCATCTGTTACCTTTCTTGGATGCTTTCCAGTTTGAATAGCATAGTTTTCTGTAGGCAAACCAAAGGCATCCCAACCGATTGGAAATAAAACATTATATCCTTCTAATCTTCTCTTTCTCGATATTACCTCTAACGAAGTATAGGCTCTAATATGGCCAACATGTAAGCCAGCTCCTGATGGGTAAGGAAACTCTACTAATGAATAAAACTTTTTCTTATTTGATTTATCTTCTGCTTTAAATGTATTATTTTCTTCCCATATTTTTTGCCACTTTTTTTCAATATGCTGCGGGTTATAAGTTTGCATAAAAATCTCTCCTTTTCTTATTAAACAAAAACAAAGTCCCATGTCTAACGACATGGGACGAATAATCCGTGGTACCACCCAAATTAGACAGTTATACTGTCTCACTCATTTACATAACGGTTCCTCACCGGCTAAAATTTTCACCTTAGCAACTCCTTGGACGAGTTCAATTGTATTATCTACTGTTTCACACCAGCCAACAGCTCTCTTTAAGATTTTAAAATTTACTACTTCCAAATCTAAGCATTTAATATTTATATTATTGTAGTATTATACTAAATTAGAATTTATATTGCAAGCAAAAAATTTTTACAAAAATGGTTCTTTGGTAATGAGGAATAGAAAAATCATTAAAGTCCTTGGAAAAGCTTTATTTAATTCCAATCAAATATTTTCTAAGGCAAGAGACATTCCCTGCCCTCCTCCTATACACAGAGTTATTAGACCTGTTTCTGCATTTCTTCGCTTCATTGCATAAATTATTTTAGCAGTCAAAATTGCTCCCGTTGCTCCGGTAGGATGACCTAAGGAGATTGCTCCGCCGTTTACGTTGACCTTATCTATATCAAGGTTCAATTCTTTGATTACAGCTATGCTTTGAGCTGCAAATGCTTCGTTGAGTTCAATCAAATCAAAATCTGACAGCTTCATTCCCGTCTTTTTCATAAGAAGCTGTGTTGCAGGCACAGGTCCGATACCCATAATATCGGGGGCGCAACCTGCTGATGCCCAACCAAGCACCCTCGCCAGGGGCTTTAGTCCAAGCTCCTTTGCCTTATTTTCACTCATAAGCAAAAGTGCCGCTCCCGCATCATTTATGGTGGATGAATTTCCTGCGGTAACTGTTCCTCCCTCTTTGAAAACAGGTTTCAGTTTGGAAAGTCCCTCTAACGTGGTATCCGGCTTGACTCCCTCATCTTTTGAAATAATATTAATTTCCTTTCGACCAGCAAGTTCCACAGGAACAATTTCATCATTAAAATATCCGCTTTCCTGGGCTATTCTTGCTTTTTGCTGGCTGCTATAAGCAAATTGATCCTGCTCCGCTCTGCTTATATTGTACTTTTCTGCAAGGCGCTCTGCTGTTGATCCCATTCCATCTAATAACTGAGTCAGCAAATCTTCGATTTTCTGATCTCCCATACAAAAGCCCTGTCTTGCATTTCTCAGCAAATATGGTATCCTTGACATATTTTCCATGCCACCTGCAAGTATAATATCGTAATCTCCGGACTTAATCAGCGAGGATGCAAGAGATACGCTCTTTAATCCCGATGCACAGTTTTTATTCACCGTAAATGCAGGCACGCTTATTGGTAATTCCGCTTCCAATAAAGCTTCTCTGGCGGGATTACCCTTCGGGTCGGTTCCCACGATATTGCCTATTATCACTTCATCAATAATTGATGAATCTATGCCTGACCTTTTAACAGCTTCTTTAATTGCCGTAGCACCTAATGTCTGAGCCTTCAGCCCAGAAAAGGAGCCCATAAAAGAACCAATCGGTGTTCTTGCAGCGCTGACAATAACAACATTTCTATTCATATTTTTTCCTCCTATGATAAAGGGAGGTTGCCCTCCCTTTATTGTCATAATGCTTTTTATTTCAATCCTAATATTTCTCTTGCATCATCGGAAGAGGCCACTTCATTTCCTGATTCTCTTATTATATTGGCAGCCCTACTTACCAACTGTTCGTTTGTTGCTAAAACACCGGGTCTGTAATACAGATTATCCTCAAGACCAACTCTTACATGCCCACCCATTGCTATTGCAGTTAGCATTATAGGAACATGGCCCTTACCTATGCCAAATGCCGACCATGTTGAGCCTTCGGGTATTAAGCTCTTTAAATATACTAAATTTTCAACAGTCGCCGCAGTACCTCCCGCTGCTCCTAGAACAAACTGATAGTGCAGAGGTCCTTTTAGTACACCCTTTTTCAGATAGTGTAAGGAATTATACACCATACCTGCATCAAATATTTCTATTTCAGGTTTTACATTGCATTCCTGCATTGTGTATCCTAACTCTTCTAAAAACTTGGGGTGATTGATAAATAAACCGCTGTGCATCCAATTCATACTTCCGCAGTCATATGAGGCCATTTCAGGTTTAAGTGACTTTAAATGTGCCTGTCTGGTTTCGTCAGTTGCATTTAAATCTCCTGACGTGGTACAATTAATCACTATATCGCATTTTTGTCTGATTAAGTTTACGGTCTCCTCAAATTTACCTTTATCCATTGTCCCGTTGCCCTCATCATCTCTCATATGGAGATGGGCTATAGAAGCTCCTGCTAAATAGCATTTGTACACATCTTCGGCAATCTCCTGTGGAGTCATTGGAACATGAGGATTTTGTTCCTTTTTAGGCCATGCGCCTGTTACTGCTGCTGTTATTATTATTTTAGACATTATAGAACACCTCCTAATGCGGCATATTTTTGTAGTATTGAATT
Organism: Firmicutes bacterium UBA7510; assembly: GCA_002479485.1. Taxonomy (GTDB): domain Bacteria; phylum Bacillota; class Clostridia; order Tissierellales; family Sedimentibacteraceae; genus UBA1535. Next base: position 40,655 of record DLNM01000054.1, read on the forward strand.
TCCTTTCTCAGTTATTTCAACCTTTCTTTTAAACATACCTTTTTCTTTCACATAGCCTCTTCTTGTCAGATGTGAAATCATACTTGACATTTGTAGAGAACCCATGCCGTATTCCTTCGCAAAAGCTCCAATTTTTTGTGGATTGTTTTTTGACATCTCAATAAATTTTATATATTTAGGATTTAAGTAATCCTCCAAAAGCTTACTCTCAATATCATTCAGCTTAGGTAAGACTTCACCAGCCTTGTCCGTAACGTTGAATGTAAAGAATTTGCTACCCCTTAAACCAGCTCTTTCAATATATCCACCCATATCCAGCTTTTCAATAGATGAGCCAGATATTTTTGAGTCAACGCTTAGTCCGTCATTTATGTCGGCTAAATACTTATGACCTGTTCTAATCATTGCCAACACTTTTAAATCAAAATCATCTAATTTTACTTTTGTACGGTTACCTTTATCAGCCTTTATGTTCCAACCAGCTTTTCCATAATAGTTGGAATCAGACATAAGTGAGACAATTATGCCGACAACCATAGAAACTATGAATCCAACTATAGCCATATGAGTCCATTGACCTATATTAAATACTTTAGTAAGTTCTAAAATTGTTAAAGCAACCATTGTTAGCATTCCTGAAAGTGCTCCCCAGTATGCTCCCTTTGCATTGAATCTAGGCCAAAATGCTCCCAATACAAGTAGTACAGCAGGAGGTGTAAGCCAAGCATTAGCAAAGGCAAACAGGTAGGTAGGACCGCCAGGGAAGAATGTCATAATCCATGTTACCACAATAATTAATGCCATTGAAACCTTACTCGCTTTTAATGTTGCTTGTGGTGTAGCATCTTTGTTAATCATTCTTTTATAAATATCTCGAGTAGCCGTTGAAGTCGCTCCCATAGCAGAGGTTGATGCTGTAGATAAGGCGGCGGCACTAGCCCCAACAATAAATAATGAACCTAAAGCAGGGGGAATTACTTTTGCTATAACTCCGTATGCAGCAGTATGTGCAACCTTACCACCAGCGAGCGTGAACACTTCAGGCATGACAGTTGCCGCATATATGCCTATTAATGACAATGGAATCATAAATACAACAATCAAGTATATTGAACCCACTGTGTAGGATTTCTTGGCAACACTTTCATTTCTACAAGATGCCATTTTAATCCAGTAATAATTATTTCCCCAAACTAATGCTGTTCCGAATAATATTAAGAATGTCAATGCACTTGGATATTTCAAAGTAAACATAGGCATGGAGGCTCCTGCAAGCCCAACATTTACCCAGTCTCCGCCTTTCCAGCTTTCAAAAAATTCGAATCCGCCGTATCTTGTCATCAAAATGCCTAAGAAAACTGGCACAGCTATAGTTCCTATGGTTACCTGAATAAAGTCAGTAATTGTTGTTGCCCACATTCCGCTCATTGTAGCAAATATTAATATAACTAAAAAGGCAGCACCAGTAATAATGAATGTAGGCCAGCCTGTGTATCCAGATACTATGGAGGACAATGAAACAACGTTGTTTGCCAATATACCGCACATTCCTATTACGGATGTAATTGCGACAAGCCCTCTTACTTTACCGTTATATCTTGTTTCAAAATACTCAGGAAGTGTCTGTGCCCCACTCCTTCTGATAAAATTAGAAAAAATATTTGCATAAACCATGATGCCTGCAAGGGAATATATAACTCCCCAAATTATACCACCTTTAACACCATACAGAACTGAAAAACCAGGTGCAAGGGTAATGCTCGTACCTGCAAATCCTATGGCTACAACACCCAGAGTATTGACAGGAAAGCTAATTTCTCTTCCTGCTATAATGAAGTCATCGCTGTCAGAAACCCATTTTTTTGCAATAAAGCCAGCACCAATTAACAAGCCAACAAAAATAACAGAATAAATCGCGAAAATTAAATTATTCATTTTAAATCTCCCTTCTTGTATTTAATATAATAAAACTCAAAACTTACCCTTATTCCTCTACAAAAGCAACCGCCCTTATCCAACCAGCACTTGCATCCTTGATTTTAAACGGAAAGCAGAAGAATTTGCTACCTGTAATTGGCAATGACTCTAAATTGGTCAGTTTTTCTATGTGACAGTATGCCTTTTCAATCCCGGCTCTATGGGCTTCCCATATAATTTCTTTATTATTGGTTTCATTGAATTCCTTACCTATAAAAGGAAGTGGTCTGTCCCAACTCCACGCATCTGTTCCCACTACTCTGACTCCCTTGTCTGTAAGCCAAAGAGTGGATTCCTTTGACATTCCGCACCCTGCTGTAAGGTATTCCTTTGTTCCCCATTTTTTACTTGCTCCTGTATTTACGAGCACAATATCTCCGGGCTTCAGGCTGTAATTTATTTTGTTGAAATACTCTTCAAAGTCGGAAACCCCTACTCTATATCCGTCCGGCTTATCTCTGAAGTCAACAACTACAGCCGGTCCGTAAAACCAGTCCAAGGGCACCTCGTCAATAGTCCATGCACGTTCTCCGCCATTCATTGTAGGATAATAATGATAAGGAGCATCAATGTGTGTTCCTGAGTGAGTTGACAGCTTTATAAACTCAATAGCCCATCCATTTCCGTCAGGCAAGTCATCTACTGTGGCATTTCCAAAATATTTTGACATTTCTTCGGCTGTATCCTTATGATTTCTGTATTCAATATAAGGAATTTGCGCCGGTGGATCACTTGGCAGCCCGCTTTCTAAATAAATACTTAAATCTACAATTTTCATATTTCCTCCTAAAATTTTTTATTTATTTATAAAATTATTAAAGCAACAATCGTGCCAATTAATTAAAATTTTGCATTCAATTGATTTCAACATTAGAATTTCAATATTTTTGAATAAATAAAAAATCAGGTTGAAATACTTTTAGTATTACATCCTGATTTTTCATGTAAACAAATACTTACATATTCTGTTTTTTAATTTAATCTTTCTCGGCGGCACAACGGCTTCAAAGACATGTAAACTTTTGTTTGCGTAAACAAAAGTTTACATCAAGTCGTACTTCTTCATTTTTTTATACAATATTGTTCTTGATATTCCAAGCTCTTTGGCACATTGAGTCTTGTTGTTGTCATTTTTTGCCAGACTTCTGATAATAATTTCTTTTTCAGTCTCACCTTTTGCCTGCTTTAAAGGTAGTATTTCTCTGCTTACGGTCCTCATTTTACCGGGCATTTTATTTTGAAAATATTCATCAAAATGTCCCCAATTTAAGATTCCCGACAAAGCTGTATTCATTCCGCGTTCAATAACATTTTGCAGTTCCCTTATATTTCCAGGCCAGTCATAATCCATTAATTTTTTTATAGCCACATCATTTACTCCCTGAACATTAAGCCCAAGCTGGAAATTCAATTTGTCAATGATATTTTCTATTAATAGAGGAATATCCTCTTTTCTTTCGCGTAGTGACGGAATTCTTATATTAATTACATTTAACCTGTAATACAAATCCTCCCTGAAATTTTTTTCCTTAACCATCTTTTCAAGAGAAATATTTGTTGCCGCTATAAGCCTAGTATTTATAGGAATGCTTTCCTTGCCCCCTATTTTTTCAATTTCCTTCTCCTGCAACACCCTTAATAGCTTTGGCTGAACAACCGTGGATAGTTGATTGATTTCATCAAGAAACAGGCTTCCATCGCTTGCCATTTCAAATTTACCTTGTTTGCCGCCTTTTTTGGCTCCCGTAAACGCTCCGTACTCGTATCCGAATAGCTCGGATTCAAACAATTCGGAAGGAATTGCCGCACAATTAACTTTTATTAATGGCTTTACCGACCTTATGCTCAAATCATGTATGGAATGTGCAACTAATTCCTTTCCTACTCCTGTTTCCCCTTCTATTAAGACGTTTGATGTGGACTGTGATGCTCTCTTGATTTGTTTTTTCAAATTAACGACAGCATTGCTGTCGCCGATTATATCATCAATACTATACTTTGATTTACGCAGTTCCTTTAACTCCTGCTGGTAATATTGCAGCTCATCCCTCATTTTATTTAGCATATTCGCAAATTCAACAGCCTTTTTTTCTGTATTAAAAATTATATAAATAAACCCTGCAACAACTTCACCATTCTTTATTATAGGAATATAATTGCAGAAGCTCTGCCTGTTTTCCCTCGCCTTAAGCGGTATTGGTACTCCTGTTATGGCTCTTTTTGTCAGCAGTGCTTCATGAATTTTTGTTGTTGGAACAATATCCCTGACAAACATTCCCTCGACATTTTCAAGTTTTTCCCCGAAATATTCCTCCCACGATTTGGTAACATATACATATCTGCCTTCCCTGTCAGTTACAACCGCACCATCCAACTGTTCTACAATCAGCTTATATACATCATTATCCAACATACACCACCACGACCCTCCACTTATATTTGTTGCCATAATTATATTACATTTATATAAAATATACTAATAAAAATTTTATACATAAATCTTGCTATAACAGCCTTATTTTTTTAAATATATTAGATTGATTGATATATTGCTTAAATGTAATTATTTTTGTTTAATAATTAAAATTTTTATATAAATATATTGACACCAATTACGTTATATTGTAATATTATAATATAGTGATATAAAAGAGGAGATTATACACCTTAACTCCATACACAAGTATTAATAACATTTTGTGTAAATTAAAGCACGGAGGTAGATATGAATTCAGAATATACTTATTCAAGCAACCCAAAACTGTTTGAAGAAAAAGCGAATATATTAAAGGCTCTTGCTCACCCAATAAGATTGTGTATTGTTAGAGGCTTATTAGAAAATGGTGGTAGTAATGTTACTAACATGCAACACTGTTTAAACATGCCTCAATCAACAGTATCACAGCACATATCAAAGCTAAAATCATGTGGTATCATTGAGGGTGAAAGAAGTGGTCTTGAAATTACTTATAAAATTGCAGACCCTATGGTTAAACAATTGGTTGAAATTTTATTTAGTTAAAAAATTTAAGGTAATCTGTATTACCTATTTTTTAAAACGCATACATCGTATTATTGCAATATATGGTTATTTAGATATATAATTATTAAAATATAATTTTGAAATTGTGACGCCGCGAAACGGCGTAATGGAGGTAAATATGAGTAAAAAAGTTATTATCGTTGGTGGTGTAGCTGGAGGAGCTTCTACTGCTGCAAGATTAAGAAGACTAGATGAAAACTGCCAAATTACAATGTTTGAAAAAGGTGAACATATTTCTTTTGCTAACTGTGGTTTACCATATTATATTGGAGATGTGATAAAAGAAAGAAACAAGCTTATTGTTCAAACAATAGAAGCAATGTCGGCAAAATTTAACATTAACATTAAAAACTTTAGTGAAGTTATAGGTATAAATAAGGAAGAAAAAACAGTAACAGTTAAAAACCTAAAAACCGATGAAGTTTATGAAGAAAACTATGATGTTTTAGTTTTATCACCTGGTGCAAAACCTATTGTTCCTCCAATTGAAGGACTAAGTGAAGCAAAAAATTTATTTACGCTTAGAAACATACCGGATACAGATATGATAAAAGGGTTTGTAACTGAAAACAAACCTTCAAAAGCAGTTATAGTTGGCGGTGGATTTATAGGCTTAGAGATGGCTGAAAATCTCCACAGCCTAGGTATAGATGTAACAATTGTTGAAATGTTAAATCAAGTAATGGCTCCACTTGATATTGAGATGGCGCAAATTGTACACGAACATCTTGCAGATAAAGGAATAAATCTTATCCTAGAAGATGGGGTTAAATCATTTGCAAATAACGGCAAAAAAGTTATATTAACTAGCGGCAAAGAAATCGACACTGACATGATAATTCTTTCTATAGGTGTTCAACCTGAAACTAAAATAGCTATAGACGCTGGTTTGAAAGTCAATGCTAGGAAGGCTATCGTAGTTGATGAATATATGAAAACTTCTGATGAAAATATTTATGCACTAGGAGATGCTGTTGAAATAACTGATTATATAAGCAAGGTACCAACTATGATTCCTCTTGCTTGGCCTGCAAATAGGCAAGGTAGAATTGTTGCAGATAATATAAGCGGTAGAAATGTTAAATACCCAGGGACTCTAGGAACTTCAGTGGCTAAAGTCTTTGATATTACTGTAAGCACTACTGGAAACAATGAAAAGTCCTTAAAGAGAAATGGAATTGAGTATAAAGCTGTTCATATACACCCAGCTTCTCATGCTTCTTACTATCCAGGAGCATTTCCAATTTCATTAAAATTATTGTTTAATCCTGAAACTGGCCATATTTTAGGTGCTCAGGCTGTAGGAATTGAGGGGGCAGAAAAAAGAATTGATGTAATAGCAACTGCAATAAAAGGTAATTTAACTGTATTTGATTTACAAAATTTAGAGTTAAGTTACGCACCACCATATTCATCAGCAAAGGATCCTGTTAATATGGCAGGCTATGCTGCTTCTAACCTTATAGAAGGTATGTACGAGTCAGTTCAATATTATGAGGTTGATGATTTAATAAAAAATAACGAATTCTTACTAGATGTTAGAGAGCCAATGGAGTATGAGCTTGGAAACATTGAAAACTCTGTAAATATACCTTTAGGTGAAATTAGAACTAGCTTAGATAAACTTCCTAAAGATAAAACAATATATGTTTATTGTCAGGTTGGATTAAGAGGATATCTTGCTTGCAGATTATTATCTCAATTGGGTTACAAATGCAAAAATATAGACGGTGGATACAAAACATATACTATTGCAAAATATAATCCTTTAATAAAACAACCTAGTATGAAGGTAGAGCAAGTTGATGAAAAGATTGAAATAAAAAGTAACACTGTAGTAATTGATGCATGTGGATTACAGTGCCCAGGTCCTATAAGAAGAACCTTCGAAGAAATTTCTAAGCTAAATGATGGTGATATTTTAGAGATTAGGGCAACAGACTCTGGATTCCAAAAGGACATAAAAAACTGGTGTGATAAGACTGGTAACAAGCTACTAAGCAATACCTTTGATTCACAAAAGAAGGCATATGTTTCAGTTATAGAAAAAGGAAGCGCTGTTAAGGATTGCCCTGTAATTACAGAAACTAAAGACGGTGCTACTATGGTAGTATTTAGTGGTGATTTAGATAAAGCAATTGCTTCATTCATTATAGCAACTGGAGCTGCCTCTATGGGTAAGCAGGTAACAATGTTCTTTACTTTTTGGGGACTTAACATACTTAAAAAGAAAAACAAACCTTCTGTTAAGAAAAACTTCATAGAAAAAATGTTTGATATGATGCTTCCTAAAAACACAGATAAATTACCACTTTCAAAAATGCAAATGGCTGGTATGGGACCAAAAATGATTAAGCACATTATGAAGAAAAACAATGTAGATTCATTAGATACACTTATTAACAATGCCTTAAACATGGGTGTAAATGTAGTTGCATGTTCTATGTCGATGGATTTAATGGGAATAAAAAAAGAAGAACTGCTTGATGGAGTTGAAATAGCAGGGGTAGCATCCTATCTGTCATCTACAGAAGATGCCGGAGTTAATCTATTTATTTAATGTTACAAGTTAATGCATACTGAATGAAAGTTTATTCAGTATGCATTTTATATAAACATACTTATAGTGTGTTTATTTTTTGATTTTTGGGATATATTATGAAATATAAATAAAATATTTGTTTACAACGTATTTTATATTATTTATAATAGTAATTAATACTACATATGTTTTGGGAGGGAAATATGAGCTTTGAAATAGTTACTGATTCATCTGCAAATCTACCTAATGATATTATTGATAAATATAACCTTCATATCTTATCTCTTGTTTTTAGAGTTAATGATGTTGAATATGCAAGTTATATAAAAGGTGAAGAAAATGATTTATCTAAGTTTTATGATATGATGCGCAATAAAGATCTTGTTACTACATCATGTATGAGTCCGGCATCTTGCCTAGAAATTTTCGAGCCAATATTATCAAGTGGAAATGATGTTCTTTATATAGGTTTTTCATCAGCACTAAGTGGCACCTATCAGACAGCACATAACGTTTTAGAAGAACTTAAAGAAAAATATCCAGAAAGAAAAATATACGACATTGATACACTTGGAGCTTCACTAGGCGAAGGACTTTTAGTAACCTATGCAGCAAAACAAAGAGAAGAAGGTAAAAGCATAGAAGAAGTACATTCATGGCTTATGGATAACATACTTCATTTATGTCACTGGTTTACCGTTGATGATTTATTCTTCTTAAAGCGTGGAGGAAGAGTATCAGCTTCTGCAGCAGTGGTAGGAACAGTGCTTGGAATTAAGCCTGTTTTACACATGGACAACTCAGGACGATTAATACCTGTAACAAAGGTTCGCGGCAGAAGAAAATCACTAGATGCACTATTTGAAAAAATGGAGCTTTTATCAATAAACCCTGAAAATCAAATTGTATATATATCACATGGAGACTGCATAGACGATGCAGAATATTTAGCAAACAAAATTAAAGAAAGATTTGGTATAAAAGATATATTAATTCACTATGTTGACCCTGTTATAGGTGCACATTCAGGGCCTGGAACAGTAGCTTTATTTTTCTTGGGTAAAGAAAGATAAATAAGCTTAATAAGTTAGTAGACAAATAATTACTTCCACATACTTTTGTCACGAATCTAAGGAAAGCAAGATACATAAAAGTCGTTTCTGTTCCGTAATTCGGATTCCCTTGATTCTAATTAAGGAAGGGAACTCCTCATTAAGTCACATAAACGACTTTTATGTACTTCGCTATTCATAGCAACCGATAACCAAAGAGAAATAAAAGAATTTTTCTTTGGTTATCTACGTTTTTGGCAGAGCTGTCTACTAAATATATTAGTTGGTCGGGAGTCGTGAAAGCGTACTAACACAGCAAATGGTTGAAGTAGTTTATGTGCAGAAGTAATATAAGTTAAATTCTATTATGCCTAACGCACTTAGGTTATCACTCCACTCGGGTGAAGAACCAACACAGTAGAAAATCAAAGAAAAATGCTTTTTATTTTTCTTTGATTTTCGGTGCTATGGAGGCGATCAATATAAAAAAAGTTTATGCGACTTCAACGGGATTTACTGTCCTTATAAAAATCAAGGTAAATCTCGTTGCGGAGACAGAAACTTTTTTTATATTGATTGCTCACCTTAAATCTACAACAAAAGTATGTCGAAGAAACAGCACTCTACTAAGATTTCACTTGCCAACATCTTAATTATAGCTACGTTAAATTCCTATTTACCACGCTCTATGAAGCTTCCAGTAATCATCCTGATTGTCTATGTATATTTTAACATCGTATATCTCTATCCATTCATTGTTAAAATATGCTGTAAATCGTAAGGTTAATTCTTGTTTTTTGTTTGATCCCCACCTTACTATTACATTTCCATTCTTATTTACCCATTCTTTATCCCAATAGCTTAATTTCCATTTATCATCTGTTATATTATCTGAATTAAGCCATTGTAAATATCTATTCTCCGATGGTTTATCATTGTTAATTATTTCTACAGAAACTTTGTTACATTTTACTAAGCTTGCTATATTTATAACTGTTGTATTTGCACTTGTTTCTAACGATTCACCGTTCCAATAGGTATTTTCATCTCTAGTTTTTGACGGATATTTAGAATTGTATGTTTGTCTATTCTTTTCCCAATCAGCAGTATGCGTAACTGCTCCTTTTACCCATAGGTCATGTGCCTCAAATGGAAGTTCATATGTTGCAGTTTCGTCATAATCATCAGTTACGGTAGCAACAAGCTTATAATGTCCTAATGGAATATTTTCATATAAAAATCCATTAGCGAAATGATTCTTTGTATCAAATGGAGGATATGCATTTCCTACAGGATTAATCACTTTACTTATAGAATTTAATAATTTGTTTTTAGAATCATATAGCTTTATATCTACTGTTACCGGCGTTAAATCAACATCTTGATAATATAGTGTAAAGTTAATATCATCATTTTCATATATATAATTATTATTCAGGTTTGCACTTCCGCCAAACAAATCTCCACCGTTTATGTCTGGTGGTGTGTTATATGCATATTGATAGTATAGTATTTTTTCTTCGTATTCTCCGCTTGGTAGTGTTGCTATAAATTTTGCCATATACATATCTTCAGGTATACTCTTTGTTGGTCTATATGATTTATTCCAGTTTGTGTAATTACCGTCCATCTTCATTGTAACTGCATACGGAGAATTATAGAACATTGTTACCGTAACATTACTGTTTGTATAACTTGTATTAACATATTTACTTGTTGTTGCAGTTATATTATAGGTTTTTTCAGCTATTATACGTTCTTCTAATTTTGGCGCAAGGTTTATCGGTGTAGATACTATTACTGTAAATGGTAATTCTGTATACCTGTTTGCTAATAATACATCTACAGCTCTGACATTAAATGTATATGTTCCGCTTTTTACCGTTGCAGGTATATTATAAACTTGATCGTTCCAATACATATCTTGTCCGTCTTTTTTCCATACATCTCTTGATGATAAAAGTTGTCTGTATGTTGTATATGGAGAATTTAATCCTAAATATGTGGTTACATCATAAGGGTATCTCGTCCATATATCATGTGCAACAAGATTTTCGCTGGCCGGAATACTAGCTAAACTAAATTGTGGTAGTTCTGCTTTTAATTTAGCATCTACTTGTGGCGGTGGCAGCTGCGGTAGTTCTATTTCTTTTGTATATACATCACTCCACACTCCATAATTATCCTTTGCATAATAATTTATTACGTATTTACCGGGTAGAAGCCTTGTCGGAACACTGTAATACTTTATGTTATCTTCTTTGTTATAGTATATTAACTTTCTTTCTCTTATACCCTTTTTATTCTCTGGATCTTTATATTGCAAATCTAAATCATAGCTTGTATCTTTAAAGTCTATATCATAATACCCTGTGTTTATGTTGTATTCCCAGTCTATTTCAAATCTTGCAATTGGCTTTCTATGTGCATATATTACATATTCAGCAATATTGCTATATTCGCTTTTTTCTCCATAATTTGACGGTAAATCATTTATTCGTCTATAAAATATATATTTACCGGAGTTATTTAATTTAGTCGGTAATACTTGTGTTTCAAATTTATTTTCCATAAATGATGTATTGGTATTTTGTTCTTGCGACATTGGATTATCAAAATAGTTTTTATCATGAACTATTTGAAAACCACCTTTTTCAATAGCATCATTTTCTTGGTCTAAATCTGCATAGCTTGTAGTAAAGCTTTGACCTACAAGGATTACACTTCCTCTCTCCATTGGATTATCACCTGATATATACTCTGCAATCTTTTGATATATTTCATCAAGACTGAGCGAGCCATCTATATAATAATCGTGTGATATACTACTTTTTAATGCATTTGAGCCAACTAATATTAATTTACTTTTTGCTCTTTGTCTAACTAGATATAAATCTTCTGAATTATTTATGTAGTTATCCGTTGATATATATACAACATATTTATTACTTGTATCTCTGTATACAGCTTCGAATGGTTGTTTTACATATTTATATATGTTTCCCTTGTAATATCCTGTCCATCTATCTACAAGCACCATGTTTGGTACCCATACTTCAACGGGTACTTTTATTTTTGCTGAGTATGATGCTTTGTATGTTCTCTTTACTCTTTTTCCCCCGCCAGGAAGTGATTCGGTGTTGTTCCCTGTTTCTGCCCAGCTGTCCTTTGAAGCTGTTACTCCATCAATATCCATAGTAGGCTGATTTGTACTATCAGTATCTACAATATTCCCACCTGAATCGTAATCTACATACGAATACCCCTCTCGTTCTCCTGTTACTGTTTCTGTAACATATTTCGTAACATATCTTCCGTGATCTTCCCACTCTTGATTATTTATCTGATCATAACGATTTAATGTACCACTATATCCGCCACTGGAATATGGAACAGTATCTGAAGGATAGCTTGCACCAGTCTGTTTAATGGTTGTTGCTTCCTGAGTGCTGACATAAGTATGCAAGTCCCATGTATAAACATATGGATTTAAGCTTTCTCTTATTAAAGTATTGGCAAATGAAATCCTAGTATCTACTATACTTTGATTAAAGCTTCTTGATATATTCTTATCGTTTAATATGGTTACATCTACTTTGAGATAGTCCGCAGGTATGTCTGCATAGATTTGTGTGCTTGGTGCTAAGTTTTCAACATAAAATTGTCTTTTTATTTCAGTATACTTTTTATCATTATTTGTTATATGCTGTTCAAGTGTTGATTGTCCGAATTCCTCTTGTACGTAGAAGACTATTTCATACATTCCTAAATCACTTGGAGAGTAGTTTTTTATTTCATCATTTACTGTACCGCTTTTTATTAATTTTTCTGCTGTTCCGTCTTTATCTTCATCATAGTATAGTTTATATGTAGCCATATTGTCTGATACTACATCATCATCATAGCTTGCTATGTCTAAAGTCATTTGTAATTTTTCATTTCTTGATAAAACATGGTTCCATATTACACAATATATATCTGGTCTATGGTCCTCTTGTACGTGCATTGTATATGTGTAGAAATTACTTACATGATATCCTGCCGGTATATCGTCTCTTTCTATATACTGTGGCTTTACTTTACATTCTACCTGTAAATCTATATTGATATCTGTATATGGACTTTTGGAGATAAACTCTATTCTTTTATCTGTTTTTGTTCCTGTATATATTTCATCACCACGTATATCAAATGTCAATGTCTCATAACTGCTTCTTTGTGTCACGTATGAAGGATTGCCCGATGTTATATTGTTATATGCTATATGTGTTCTGTTCTCTTTATGCGGTCCTTCTATATCTACTTGTACATTTGCTTTAGTTGAGTAAACCATTATAAAGCCTTTCCAATGATATGTCCTGCCAAGCTCGTTTACCCAATATATATCATAGTCGTGCAGCTCATGCTCACCTGTTAATGGAAATAGCCACTCACCATTGAGCATTTTTTCTTCATCTTCTTCTGATAGCTGTACTCCGTCAAACAACATAAATCTGTCTACTACATTTTCAACTGTTCTGTCATACAACTTGAATTTTTCTGTATCAAGCATATAAAACGGCTCTTCAACTATAGGAAATATCGGTGATAAATCACCCGATGCCGGCTCTTGAGGTTTATCAGGTACAGGTATTGATGTACTATCTGAATCGCCTATATTATCATAGCCATTGTCATATTGTTTATCTACGTATATTGCTCTTGCTTCTCCTAAAAATCCTACCGATAATGATGTTGTTATAATGTTGCCTTTATCATCTTTTTGCATTAATTTTGAGTAGTCTGAATATGATAAATCTATCGTAAATTTACTTTGTACAGATACATTTTTGCTATTTAGCTTTACAGTATGCTTTTTATTTGTAATCGTATCTGTTACATATAGCTCCCAATGGTCTATATCTTGTCTGTTGTAGTATAAGTATCTTAAGAGTTCGTCTGTTTCTTTTATATTTTTGTCTACCCCGTCATATAGCCAAGCATCGTCTAAAAATCCCGAAAGTTCAACCTCTACAGTTACGGTACCTTTTTCTGTAATTGCTTCAATGATTTTGAATATAGGTTTATTAATAAATTTTGCCTTTACAGTTGAGTGCTTTTTAGCTACTGTATCTCTTTTTAGTGAGTTATTTACATACCATAGTTTTGTATACCCTTCCTTGTAATTCACTAAATGGTCTAACCTAAAATCCCCCGAGTTATAGTATGTAGACATTGTTTGAACATTTGCGTAATTGTAGAACTTGCTATCACCGGATAAAGGGTTTGTTAGTGAATATGGGGCTGAGCTGTTTATTTTTGTTTGGTATAAGGATTGAATAACTGAAGAAACATAGTTATCATTATTTGCAGTTGCAATATACGTGTATTGCGATGGTCCATCTAGCCGTTTTGAATTATAATACTTATTACCTTCTTCCCAAATACGCGGTATATATCTATATGTATTTTCACCCTTTGTCATGACCTCATCTTCAGGAAAATCTGTGTTAGCGTATATACTGCCACCTAGTGTATAGCCATGATATCTGTATTCTCCACGCACACCATTTTTAGTGTAATATCCGTTTGCCTTTGCCTTAAAGTCATTGTTTTTTATTAGTGTATAATCTCCATATACCACAAGTCCTAGATCTTTATATATGCTTAAATTAAGTCTTAAATTAGTCTTTTGATCTACCCATTTTACACTATCAGGAAGCTTTGAATCTTTATTAGCAAATTCAAAGGAATAGAACATGTTGAGTTCACTCATTAGAAAGCAAAAAAACAATATTAATATTATAAGCCTATTTATTTTCCTTTCCATATATTTGTACCTCTATTATTTTAATTTTACAGAAACAGTAAATCCAACAACATCATTACTATAGTGAATGAAGAAGTTACGATTATTTATTACTACTTCTTTTTCTTCAGTATATGTACCTGTATACTTTAATGCTGTATCAAAAATATTCCATGCTTTTTCGTATTCATTTTCAAACCATACCTTAAACATTGCTTGGAATGTTTTTTTATAGTATTTCATCATGTATTCATAGTTTGAATTGTATGTTTCATCATCAGCTGATAAGTAGTTATTTCTTATTCTCATAGTATATGGTGTACGTTTATTATGAAATTCTACTAAACTTGTACCTAAACTCCAATCTTGATGATCTATAACCTTATTTAATTCTTCCACACAATTCTCTAAGTTTAACTCTCCATTAATACCACGAGTATTAAAATCATAATATTCTTGATATTTTCTTTGATTTTCATAACCAGCTATACCAAATCCATTTCCAAGCTCATTTAAAACATACTGTTCTACTCCTGTTGTTTCATTTTCAACTGCCTTTACAGCTTCAACCAAATCAACCATTTCATTTAATATAACTCCATTATGTTTAGGTGCTACCAAAAGTCCTGGAGTTTGTTCGTTTGTTTCCATTTCTATAGTTTTTACTCCATCCAGATTAAACTTTATTCTTCTTTTTTTGTCTATCATTCTTAATATAACTGTTGTTGCCTCTGCTCTTGTTATGCTCTTTTGTGGATTGACAAGTTTTTTATTGTCTCCCTGCATAATTCCCCAAACATAGCAATCTATTATATCCTCTTTGTATTTGTCCTGTATTAAATAAAAGTCCTTTATTAACGGTTTTACATGTTCATAATATAAATCCAATGGTCTCATTTCTTTTAATGACAAAGCATTTGCTATTATTTTTACTGCCTGCTCTCTTGTTAAATCAAAGCGATAATCATTTATAAAAGTTGTATCACATATTTTTAATTCCTCTGCTCTTTGAATAAAACCGTCTGCCCAATAAGTGCTAGTGCTTGGTTTAGCATCATATCCAAGAGCAATTACTAGCATTTTAATAAATTCATCTGCCTTAACAGGATTCTCTGGTTTAAATGTATTATTAGAATAACCATCAACCATCCCTAGCCTTATCATTTCTTTAACATTAGAATAAAACCAATCGGTAGATTTTACATCTGTCAAATTAATTTCTGCGTTAGTTGTCGTAAATATTGATATAATCATTATTAAAACTAGAATTAAACTTATTATTTTCCTCATATTCCATTACCATCCTTTTATTTAAATTTCATATTCATATCCTGAAGATCGTATACAGATTGGTTTAGCTGTAAAGCTTAATCTGTAATTTATTTTACCTGCATTTATTGTAACTATAACTGATGCTTTCCCAACGCTTTTTTTATAATTCAGCTCTTTGTCTGTATAAAGATAAGGGTATGTGAAGTTAAAGCTATCTGTCTTAACTCCATTTTTATATACGCTACATGATAAATTGTCATTAAAAAAGTAAGCTGTGTATGTTATTTTATCCGACCAATAGCTTTCTCTTAATGGTGTTAGTCCATTATCTGTTTTTAGGTAATTTTGTATAACGTGTTCAATAGATTTTATTCCATCTACTTCATCAAATATTTTTAGTCCATTTTTAAATTCATTTTCATAATAAAACAATGATGCTGAATTTGATGCTTCATCAGCGCAAAACTTTAGAAAATTAGACTGCAATCTATAATCATAGTTATCAATTTGAAAAACTAACATAATTAAAATGACAATTATTAGTGCAATTCCTACTATTAATGGTTTCATTAGTTACTCCTTAGTTTTTCAGAGGTTGTAATTTCCTCAATTATAAAGTATCCCCTATTTTCACTATCACTAATTCCGTAAAATCCTGGTGTTGCTAATATGTTTTTAAAGGGTACTGATACTTTTAAATAAATTGTTTCTCTATTATCAAATTTATCTGGTCTATATTTTGGTGTTTTAGTGGTTTTATCACCTATAATTATCTCATTAACATTTTTAATATTCATTTTCTTTGCAATGCTATTTTTTAATTCGTTTAATATTTCATCTGTGTAAAAACCCTCTTGTTTTGCCATTTCTTTAGCGTTATTAACATAAAACATAATTGCGTGCTTTCTTTCATAATTAATCATTTCTAATGGTATCTGTAATATTATTGCAGCTAACAGTAAAAATACTGCACAAAGTACAATTAATTGCTTCATAGTTTAATCATGAGGTTGTTGCAAAATAAACAAGTAAACTGTATAGTTTATAAAATTCATTTTGCAACAGCCTCTTTTGCTTCCCCCTTTTACAATAATTTTATGGTGAGGAATGATAGCTTTGAATCTCCACTTCCATAACCTTACGTTGCATATTTCTAAGACTTGTCGACTGATCACCTAATAATAGTGTGAATATGTAGCAGCCTAACAATATGCACCCGAGTATAATAATTATTTTTTTCATACATTACTATCCTTATGGTTTTATGTTATCCAACATTGTATCAATTGCATTTACACCTTTACTATTTATTTCAGCAGCACTAGATTTTAAGCTTCCAGTACCGCCCAATATCAAAGTTGATACAATATAAACTCCTAAAATTATTGTTCCTAAAATTATTATAATTTTTTTCATTTCCCCTTTTGTAGATTATATAATCTACTTCCTCCTTTTATAAAATATTAATATTAATGCCAATATACTAGAATATCTTTCCTAGTATATTTAAAAAGCAATAGTATTTGATGTAACTAAGTTTAAAACAATCATTAAAAAATTTAAAAGTATAATAAAACATAATGCAGTCGGGACTATATACATTAGATTAGAATAAAATTCTTCTGTATTGTTTTTATGAGCTAAATTTTCCTTTCTTACCCTATCCTCCAATAGCTTAAGTTGATTTATAACCTTTGATGGCTCAATTCGGTCTAGCTCAATTAATATATATGCCAAGTCTTTGCCAAGGCTTGTATCAATTTCACTTATAAACGCGTTTCTAGCCTGTTCTTCCCTACCTTGGTCAAGATATGAAATCATTTTTATGAAAGCTATCTTTGTATACTTAGCAAATCTAACCACTCTAGATAGCATATGTGACAGTGTAGTAGGTTCATCTCTTTGTGATATAGCAATATTTTGTAGCTGTATAATAATACTAGATAGTTCTACGTCTTGTTTTTTCTTATATTCGTCGTTAAAAAACCTCATAGCATGTCCAAATAAAGTCCAATGTTTACCCAACTTTATTTTCGGATTAGTAGCAAAGAATATCAAACATAAAATAAAAATTGTAGATATTGAAATTGTAGAATTAAAAGCTTTCAATACTAATATATACAGTATTATTAAAAAAATTGAATATCTTCCTAGTTGATATCTTTTATAGTGATTTACAAAAGATATTTTAAAGCCTGAATCAATAAACTCTTGTTCTATTTTGTCATTGTATAGCATCCTGTTGAAATCATTTTTTAAATTAATTAATACAAATCTGCTAGATTTTTTACTTCTGTTTAAGCCTTGAAAAAACAATAAATTTATACCAGTATAAAAAAGCGTTGTAAATATAATAATGGCCAAAACAGAATAAGGTTCAAATTGAAATCTCAACAATTATAACACCTCCTAGAAATCAAACTTCCTTCTATTATAAAAATATTCGCATAGATAACATAAAACAAATAAAAATACAATTAGTATGAAGTACTTAATGCCTTGACCTGTAAATTGATTGTACAAGTAATCATTTAATGTTATTCCAAACATTTTAATACTTATGATTATCATACAAATGTATAGAATAGGTGCTAAGTATTTTCCCATTGCAAATCCTTCATTGTTCAACCTTTTACCAACGCTTTGAGTTTCATTAATTATAACTAATTGATCTATAATGCCATTTAAACTAAGAGTAATATTTAATTTATTTGAAGTAGCGAAAAATATAGAATCTGAAAGCATCCTAATCCAATTCGTGTTTACGCTAAATGTAAATTCATCTAGTATTTTAATCAATTCATCATCTGTTTTATACTCCTTAATCCTCATTGATAATCTAATTAAATATCTCCTACATAATATACTTTCGTCTAAATTTACAATTGTAGCATCTATAGCTTCTTGTATATTATCGTTATGTATTCTATATTGATTTAATAGCTCAGTTATTACAATTGTAGCTTCATAGCTTCCTTCACGTTGAGTGTTATAAAGCTTAACTAAAAGCATAATAAATGGAACAAGTGCAAGTATAAATGATGGGATAAAGGATATTACAAATGCTCTTATTAAGTCATACATTACAATATTATATCTAAATATTACTATAAAAAATGAAACAAATATAAATATTGTTTTGAAGTAGAAATTATAAACTTTAGATTCAATTTCCCTATCATCATATATGTCGGTTATAGAAAAAAATATCTTTTTAAAATATTCATACATAGCTGTTTTTTTCCTTTTTCTATGCAAATATCTCATAAATGACTTTAAGCTATTTTCTATAGATTTTTGAAAAATTAAATAAATTGAAAACAATATTAAAAAATATATTATTATATTGACTATAAAAATTATTTTAGACAATTTTAACCTCCAGTGAATTTTTTCACAGCGTGAAACATAGCATTTCACGCTTCCTACCTGCTATAAAATGGCTTAAGTGGTTTAGAGTATTCGTCGCTCATAGGATATAGCATTTCTAGTTTTTTCAATTCATTGCACATAGTTTTAAATGCCTCGTAGTTTTGCTCTATACCAATGTTTTCCATATCCTTTGTTATACAATAGTTATAGCTCCAACTATCATCTAAAACACTGTATTTACAAAGTGTATGTATAAAAATTTCATAGGTATGCGGGTTATATTCAAAAACATATATTCCTTCAAGCCTTTTCTTTGCTTTATGTTGTGGATAGTTTATAAAATGTAGGCTCATTGTAAATGCTTTTGCAACACTTATGGCCTCGTGCTGAATGTCTCCGCCAAAGGCTCTGGTTATTTCCTTTGCAAATTCATAAGGAAAGTCATGTGGTGTGTTAATATGGGCAGTCAGTTTACATCTTCTTGTTCCAACACTTGCACTTTTTAAACCTATATCATAGGCATATGCGTCCCTAGCTTCAGCCATGATTACATAGTCTGCATCACTTCTCATTATTGATGATCTAATTCTTGCAAGTTTTTCCTCTGTATCAGCGACAAGAGATATAATAGGCGCATTAGATAGAATTTGTTCAATTGGGACTTCTGGTCTTGTTTCGACAATTAACCCTTCTTCAAAATTGCTTTCATAATTAAGCCATGTGCTTAGTTGAGTAGTTTTACTTGTTCTTACAGCTCCTGTAAATACCATATTATATCCAATTTTAGCTGTTGCTTGGCAAAATTTTAGTATATCATGCGGATAAGTACCTAACTCAATTTGTTTTTCAAATGTATAATCCTTTACTGGAAACTTACGAAATATTATAGTGTCAGAGTTTTTTCTTGTAACGTTTTCACCAAATATTTTTATTCTTTCTCCAGTTACCATTTCTATATCCGGAACATCATTATCAAGTCTAACTCTAAAGTCATTTGATAAAAGTGCTCTTCTTAGTTGCTCTCTTCTTTCAGAGCTTATGGTTTGTGGCATCAAAGTCATCTTTCCATTAACCATAAAAAATATTTTATCTCCAATAATTTTAGCAGTTGATGAATTTTTAAGCTCTTCAGTTATGCCATTGTACCACTGCGCTATACCTGCTAACCCCCATATTTCATGAAATACGGCATCTGGCAAATTAAAATACCAACCAGGAAATTCTTCATTTAATAAATTGTTAGTTTTTAAATATTCTTCTATCTTATCCTTGTAGTAATTAACCTCTTCAGTGTACCCTATTATTGCTTTTTTTTGCCTTTCTAAATCATCTACACCTATTTTTAAATTATTAAAATGATTTAGTACTTCTTGACATAAAATCATAAATTTATCCTTTTCTTTTTTTGTGTATAAGGATGAATAAATTTTATTAATTTTATGCTCACATGCTTTTTCATTTAATAGATCTCTTAAATAATATGGCTGTTTGCATGAATTCTTAATACTTTCCATATATTTTACCTACCTTCCAATAAAGCTTAAAAATCTCTTCTTATTTAACTCATTTATTTCTAAACCACATTTTTTCTCGATATATTTTACTATGGTAAGTATCACATTTTTGTAATTTTTTTCTGTCTCAAACATTGAAATGCTTTTTTCAATTGCTGCTTGGTAGTAAAAATCAAGATATGGCAAAACGCCGATTATTGGTAATTGATATTTATCAGCAAGCTCATCTTTTTTAGGTAGTACACTATTTTGTATATATTTATTTAGCATTAAAAATTTAAAATCACTGATTTTTAAATATTCTAATACCTGATTTTTTCCTTTTATGAACATTTCATAGGATTTAGGCATCTGATCGGTTATTAAAATTCTATTATCTGAATTTATTAATGCGCTATATGTCATTCTCAAAGATAGATTCATCGTATTTCCAGCATCAATTATTACAAAATCAAAATTATCCTTGCATAAATTTATCAATGAATTAATTTCATTTTGATGGTAATATACATTTTCCTCTAATGAAATTTCTCCTTTTAACATGAAAAAATTGGGAGCATACTGATAACAATTTTCCTTTAAGCTTGATGCTGTTAAGAAGTTATTTTTTAATGCTACTTTTATATCTGACAAGCAGCTTTTATTAGATGTGGAATCAATCCAATCAAATCCAGTTTGTCCATCTAAAAACAGCATAAGAACAGATTTATTTTTATGTCTTTTAGATAAATTATATGCTACTGATTGAGCTATACTTGTTGTACCAACCTTGCTATCTGTACCAAAAAAAGTAAATACATTATTTTTATTATTGGTTTTAAATATCCTATTTAAAATTATTTCTTGAATTTGAGTAATGGTTCTTTTTGGAGGTACGATATATATTTTTTTAAGCTCTAATATACTTGAATCAATTTTCTCTATTGTAGAAGCGTCATCCTGACTCGATAAATAAAAGCACATAATATCGTTAGCTTTTAATGATAAAAGCTTATTTAAGCTTATGATTTTATTGCTTACAACTAAAATATCTCCATCGTTATCACTTAATTCATCTTCATCAATTGATTTTACATTTAAAGCGCTGATTTCTTTTAGTTTGTTAATAAGTTCAAAATCATTGCTTATTATATTTAACTTCATATATGCTCCCCCTATTTATATAAAAGTGCAAAGGTATATCCGTTACTTGAATATTCCTTTAGCATTTCTAATTCTTTATCAGTTATAACTACTTCTATGACACTAATAGTAGATGAACCTACAAGTCTATCAATATCCAAACTCTCAACCTCTCTATTTGTATTGTCTTTTACATAAGCTACAGTAGTATTGAAAACATATAATTTTTCTTCCGACTTATTATCCTTAGCTTTTACTATTTGATTTTCAGTATTATCAGTGTTACTTTTTATAGCATACAAGTATACTTTATCTTTTCTTCTTAAAGTTTCTGGGTACGAATGAATCCACTCGTTAGGTAACTTCATGATTTTTTCATCATCATCTAAAACAAATTCTGGTGAGTCAAAAAATTCTCCCACTAGTTGTGTTTTAGCCGGTATATAATGTTTTGCTTCAAAACCTATTATTTCACTCTTTTTATTAATAGAATTTTTTATATGATTGTTAACATCAATCTTTATTATATTTAGCATATCATCTGTTATTAAAGTCCCCTTTTGTACATCTTCTTTAAGAACAACTACACTTTCATATAATAGTTCACTTCTTCCCACAAACTCCCAAAATATAAAAAATGCTATTGCTAAAAATAAAAAGAATATTCCCATTAACTTTTTATTTTTCTTATAAAATTTTTTCATTTACTTCCTCCATTACACCGCTTAACGGCTTATAATTGATGAAAAATCGTTTTTTGATTTTTCCATAGAGTGAAGAATGTTTTTCTTCACTCTTTTCCCCCTACATATTTTTTAGCTTGTTTATTAATTTTTTATTTTTATAAGTTTTTTGTTCATAAATTTCCTTTGGCACTATTATTTTTAAAAGTTTATTAAAGGCTGGATATAATTCATTTTTAACATCAGAAATATTACACGGGAGGTCGGCTTCATAAACAGCCTTATAAATATATTTAGAATTGATATAAGGTATATATGCTATTGGTTTAACATTTAAAAAGCTAAGTAAATCATTATTATCTATGCCATTACTGTATTTGTTAACTATATATTCGATATGAATTCCCTTTTCTTCTTGTAATGATTTTATTTTCTCAAAATATTCAAAGCTATTTAAAACATTAGGTATCATAGGATCTATCACTACTAAAATCATATAAAACTGTTCTATTATATTAATAATATAAGGCTCAAAAAGCTTGTACCCTAAATCTACAATATTTAGAGATGATGATTTTGGCATATATAAAAGTCTCATCATTTTAGTTGCATCCCAATTATCAATTTGATATCTAGTAGCATCAGTAATTATCCAATATATGTTGCTATTTTTAGCATGAACATAATAATTGCCTTGCGGTGATTTATTTTCGTTTATTATATGTGCATATGATGTAAAATCAATTAAATTCTCGCCACATAACGCATTTAAGCCAAGATAGTAATACATATATGGCTGCATAGTAGGTAGCTCAATAACTGAAACCTTCATAAATTCAGACATAGCCTTAGAAAAATTCATGGTAAAAAAGGTCGCCCCAGCACCTTGTGATAAATTTACTACTCCAATATTTTTTGAATTTACTGGAATAAGTTTTATTTCATCTATACTATTTTTGTCTAATGAAATAAACTTTTTTTGCTTATCATAATCCAATAAATTTTCTTTAACTCTTTGATACTGCAAGTAAAATCTTGGGATACATAAAAGCTTTTCAATAGTTTTAGATGGCAACTGTGCTATTAACATTCTAATTTCGAAATCATTAAAATTTTCTGCCATATTATTAAATTCATCTGCAAGCAACTCTTCATCGTCTTCATATAACTTAGCTAACTCAATAACCTTGCTTATAGTAGTTTTATTAATATTAATGTTTTCCTCATCGTGGAAATTTATATTATAATAATTTCTAGCTTCTATAAAGCTCCTACCTTTTATAATTATGTTAGCAAACTTTTCAATGGAAAGATTGATTGCATCCTCACCAAAAAAGCAATTATACAAACCCTTTTTATATAATTGTTCACTATAATATTTTCTCTTTGATTCATCAAAAATACAAATAACCTTTAAATTTTCAAACACTAAAAAATTGCACAAATAATCAACTGTAATTGGATTTTCCGCACTAAAAAATTCTTGTATGATAATACAATCAAACATATTTAATCTTTCATATGAAATTAAGCTAGAATAATCGGTAATATGCTCAATTTGAAATGTATAGTCTTTATCTTGACTATAGTTTTTAAGACTTGAAATAACAGCTTCAATATTATTGGCAAAGCAAAATAAAAGTTTATATTCCCTCATATAACCTTATAATTTAAAAGAAAAGACTCATGTCTTCTTTCCTTAAATTTTCCCCCGTCTTTGATATATAATAATATTTTACAACATTTTACATTATTATGCAATATATTACAATTTTTTTAGTGCGTCAAATTTCGACAAGAGACACTACATAAAAAAACACAAAGCAATGTTTGTGTTTTCTTATTATTTATTAAATTTCTAATTGTCAAATACTATTTTTCCACCCTTTACAGTCATTACACAGTTTATGTTCTTTATTTTATCTTTTTCAACTTCAAATATGTTATCTGAAAGCACTGCAAAGTCTGCAAGCTTTTCTACTTCAAGACTTCCCTTAATATTTTCCTCATACGATGCGTAAGAACTGTTTATAGTATAGGCTCTTATAGATTCTTCAACTGTTAAGTGTTGTTCTGGTAAAAATCCATCTTCAGGCTTACCCTCTAGGTCTTTTCTTGTTACTGCACAATAGATATTTTCATAAGGATTAGGAGATTCTACAGGGCTATCAGTACCAAATGTCAATAATACACCATCATCATTTAAGGTTTTCCAATTGTAAGAATATTTAGCGCGTTCTTTTCCTACTCTTTTTTCAACCACCTTAGAATCAGAAGCAACAAAAATAGGCTGAATGTATGCTAATATATTGTTTTCTTTAATTTTTTCAAGTGCTTCCATTGATGTAATCTGACAATGAACAATGCCATGTCGAACTTTATGTTCCGGATATTTTTTCATAGCTTTTTCAAAGCTTTTTATAGCCATATCTATTGTTTTATCTCCAATAGCATGTATAACTACTGCTACATCATTTACATGGGCTAAATCAACTATTTTATCAAGTTCATCTTGTGTAAATAAGGCTATACCAGTTTCGGTTGAATTTTCATATGGCTTATTCATAGCTGCGGTTTGACCTCCAAGAGAGCCATCACCTAATAGCTTTATAGAACCAAGCTTAAAATTTTCACTTCCAATATACTTGTTAAATCCAACATCAAAATAGTTTTTTGCTTCATCGAAGCTTGTAATTCTGCTTTGTATATAAACACGTACACTTAATTTGTCTTCCATATCAAGTTCTTTATATATTTCAAGCATTTCAAGCCCACCATTGTCTTTTCCTAAATCATCAGTATGTATACCAGTTATGCCATATGAGGATAGCTTTTCTAGTCCTTTTAAAACTAATTCTTTTTTATATCCTCTAGTAACCTTTGGTATATATCTTTCTACTAAATTAGATGCATTTTCTCTTAGAATTCCAGTAGTATCACCCTCTACTACATCAACTTGTCCGCCTTCGGTTGCAGTGTTTTTCGTGATTCCAGCTAACTCTAAAGCTTTTGAATTACATGTTGATATATGAAAACACGCTCTTCTAAATACAATAGGAATATCTCTTGATATTTTGTCTAAATCATACTTAGTGAGCATTCTCTTGCAATCAAAATTTTCTTGATTCCATCCAAAGCCAACAAGCCATTTTTTTGGATCAACGTGATTATCCATTATAAATTTTTTAGAAACTTCTATAATTTCATTAATTGATTTACAACCTGAAAGGTTTACCTGACTTAGACTATTTCCATATGCTAATAAATGTATATGGCTATCTATAAAACCCGGCACTACAGTTTTTTTATTTAAATCTATTATACCGTCTGCCATATGCTCATACTTCTCAATATCCTTATTAGAGCCAATAAATTTAATTTTGTCACCTTCAATATACATTGCCTCAGCGACTGTATTGTTTTTATCTGCAGTATAAATATTTCCATTATAAAATATCCTATTTGTCATAATTACCTCCGTTACAAAACTATTTTTTGCCACCCAGTTTTAGTTAAATATACTAGATTCTCAATTTTTAATTCTTTAGCCAATTCATACATTTCATCAAATTTACATGCTATATTATCGTTCAAATGTGCATCTGAATTAATGGTGATTGGAATTTTCCTGCTATTTATTTCTTCTAAAATCCATCTTGATGGATACTGTTCTGTCATGTATCCTCTTGCTATGGCACCGGTATTTATTTCTATTACAGAATCTAAATCTTTTATTATATCAAGACATTTACATACTGAATCTTTATACCAATCTTCATTTTCATTAAATAATAAATTATTTTTATTATTTTTCTTAACCAAATCCATATGACCAACAACAGTAGGTTTATATTTTTCTACCATTTTTGATAAATGATAATAATAGTCAGAAATTGCTTTTTTTACATCACCATCATAAGATGAGTTAATTCCGGATAATAACTTATCATAGGAGCCATCAACCGTCCAAGGCTTGCCATAATCAAACCTACCTAAATAATGTATTGACCCTATAGTATAATCTAATTGCTTTAATATACTTTTATCAATATGATCAAATTCAGTATCTATGAAATAATCTAATTCCATGCCTAAAAGAACATCTATTTTATCCTTATATTTTTCCTTTAATGCATTTATTTCATCTATATAAATTTGAATTTTATCATCATCAACTGCCCATTTTACATCAAAAGGAAGTGGTCCATGTGTTGAAATTCCTATAGTTTTCATACCTTTATTTATTGCCGCTAATACCATTTCTTCTGGTGTGTTATTTCCATCACAGTAATTAGTATGTGTGTGAATTGTTGAATAATACATATTTATGTCCATGCCCCCTCTTGCATAAAATTCCATAAAAAATTATCATATCTTTTAACCTTCCTCCATTATATAAATATTAAATGTCAATAATTAGTTAAATTATATAATACATATGTAGAATAGTAAAGTATTCACTTTTAATAATTGTTTGCGTATATTAATTAATAAAAAGAGATTTGGAGGTAAATATGAGCTTGTTTTATAATTTTGATAACATATATAAGAAAGAGGATAGTGTAGCACTATTTGATTATACTGCAAAAACTGTATCTAAAAATTTAACAAAATCAGGTTGCTCTAATGTAGATTGTTTAGAAGGTATAACAAATCCAACTAGTGAATCAAACTGCATGGATTATAGTCAGTGTTTACAGTATTTTAACACATTACCTATAGTTAACTGTGTAAATAACGTACCAGTGCCACATTTTTTAGCAGCAGAAACGGAGTAAATAAGAATTTATCTTACCGACTAAGTCGGTATAAGCTTAGTTGAGTTGTTTCTTCGACATCCTTTTGTTGTGAATTTAAGGTGAGCAATGAATATAAAAAACGTTTATGTGACTTGATGAGGCTTTCCCTTCCTTAACAAAAATCAAGGGAAACCGAATCACGGAATCAGAAACGTTTTTTATATGCTTTGCTTCCCTTAGATTCGTAGTAGAAGTAAGTCGAAGCAATTATTTATCTACTAAGCCTACAACCGACCTTAGTCGGTAAGTTAAATTCTTATTTAGTTATTATGCTGAAAATTGTTAATACGATTAAAAATATTATGTTATAGCTTGTGAATATTATCATGTATTTGCCCTTTTTTGCCTCTTTTTCCTTGCTGTAAATTTTAAATGAAATTACACTTGCCAAAGATGCAATTAATGTACCTAGACCCCCAATATTAACTCCCAATAATATTTCTTTTGCATTATCGGTAAAATTAGATAATAACATTGCAGCAGGAACATTGCTAATGACTTGGCTTAAAGCTATAGAAATTATAAGTTCTTTATTTTTTAATATATCAGCAAATACTACTTTCAGACTATCAATATTTGAAATATTACCTACAAAAATGAAAAATCCTACAAATGTTATGAGAAGTGAATAATCAACCTCTTTAAATAGTTTTTTATCGAGTACCAAAACTGATATAATAACAATCGCTAATACAAGTTGATATGAAACTATATTAAATACACTTAACACAGTTATAATAAACAATATAAAGTATATTATAGAATTGATTTTATTATGTACTTGAATTGATTTTATTACATCAATCTTTAAACTTTCTTTTTTAACTAAAAATACGCATAGAAATAATAAAACTCCACCTAATGCTACCATTGGTAAGGTAGTTGAAAAAAAGTCTATTGTACTTAAATTATAAAATGAAAATAGATATAAATTTTGTGGATTGCCAACAGGGGTTAATGAACTCCCTAAGTTAGCAGATATAGTTTGTAGCACTATAAACAAAATAGAATATTTCATTTTATCGCACATTTTAAGTATAGTTAATGTAAGTGGAACAAAAGTAATAAGGGCCACATCATTTGTTATAATCATTGCGGATATAAATGTTAAAAAAATTATGATTATGTATATTTCTCTTAAACTATTAGCTTTGCTCAATAGCTTTTGCGAAATTATATCAAGTATATTCATCTTTATAAATCCACTTACAAGAATCATGAGACAAAACAAGCAAACCAAAACCTTAAAATCTATATATCCTATATATTGTAAAGATGGGCTTACAAAAAAACTTGATATTACTGCAAGTAATACGGATATAACTAGTACAGTTTCATTTTTTAAGAAGTAAATTATTTTTTGCATTCTTTCAACCTTAGCCTTCTAAAATAATATTTTCATAAATTAAATACACGAGTAATTATAGCATATGATGTTAAAAAATAGTCAAAAAAAAACCGTCCACTAAGACGATTTTTTTGATATTAACATTTTATAATATAACTATAATTATTCTTGTGTTGGTGCTTCCACAGGACATACACTAGCACATGCTCCACAGTCTATACAAGCCGCAGCATCAATTTCATATCTATCTTCACCTGCACTAATTGCTCCTACTGGACATTCTGGTTCACAAGCTCCACAGCTAATGCATGCTTCTGTTATTTTATAAGCCATTCAAATTCACCTCCCAAATTAACTAAATCCATTCTACCATTAAAGCGATATTTTTTAAAGTCTTTTTTTTATATTTTTTAAAATTTATGTTAATTAATCTTCTAACTCTTTTAGTAATGCAAAATCAATTTCTTCGACCTGTAAATTCTTAACTGCAGCAGCTTCTATCACAGTAAGGTTTGAACCTTCAATATCAACAATTTCCTCAGTTCCATCATCTTTTTTCAATTTCACTCTTGCTGTTTTAAATAATGGATTAATGTCTATTACTACACCTGTACGTTTTGTATCCTTATCTTCTATTCTATCTCCTACATCAGGTAATTCCTTCATGTTTTCCTCATATACCTGGTGCTCATAATTTAAACAACACATAAGTCTTGAACAAATTCCTGATATTTTGCTTGGATTAAGAGATAATTTTTGTTCCTTTGCCATTTTTATTGAAACAGGATAAAATTCACCTAAATAAGATGAACAACACATAGGTCTGCCACATGGTCCAAGACCACCAAGCATTTTTGCTTCATCTCTTACACCTATTTGTCTTAGCTCTATTCTAGTTCTAAATACAGAAGCTAGATCCTTAACAAGCTCTCTAAAGTCGACTCTACCTTCTGCGGTAAAGTAAAATATAACTTTATTATTATCAAATGTATATTCTATATCTACTAGTTTCATATTTAAATTATGCTCATTTATTTTTTTTAAGCAAATTTCATATGACTCTTGCTCTTTTCTTTTGTTTTCCGCATTTTTTGCTTTATCTTCATTTGTCGCAATTCTTAAAACCTTTTTTAGCGGTGATATAATTTCCTCTTCTTTTATAAACTTCGGTCCAGTTACTACTTCACCAAATTCAATACCACGCACTGTTTCAACAATTACACTATCGCCTTTTTTTATCCATTTTTTTTCAGGATCAAAAAAATATATCTTGCCAGCGGGTTTAAATCTTACTCCTACTACCTTTATCATCAATATGCCCATGCCCTTTCTTGCACAGTAGTCCATAAAAACTTACGCATGGGCTCGGTGCATATTTTATTATTATTTATAATTTCCTTCAACCTTAACTTCCTCCTGAAGTTTTATCAACATATTATCAATTATAAGCTTATAATTTACATTATTTTTTATATCATAACTTACATTTTGCAAGTATTTAATAAGCTTATCAATATTATGTGTTTTAACTATTTTGGAATGGCGGTCTAATAAATCCATGTAATCAGTATTTATAATCAAATCATCGATTCCATATTTTTTAAAATAAATATCTCTAAGCCACGCCATTAGTATCTCTATTAATTCATCTATATTATCTTTGTTTTCTTCAAAGTATTCTTCATATTCAAATATTATATTTCTATCATTACTTAAAATTTTGTCATAAATTTTTATTATCTCAGATCTACGTTTTAAAATATCATTTTCATCAAGTGCTATTTTTTCAGCATTTAATAATACCCCTTGTGAGTAATAAGCTATAAGCTTAGCAGTATTACTATCTAATCTAAACTTATCTTTTACATAACTAGCTATTATACTATTGTCTATTCTCTTAAATTTAATAATTTGACATCTAGAGGATATTGTTGGAAGTAATAAATTAGAGTTTTCTGTAAGCAGTATTATTATTGTATTACCAATAGGCTCCTCTAATGTTTTTAAAAATGTGTTCGCAGCTTGAGGAGTCATATCCTCACTATTTTTTATTATATAAATCTTTCTTTCGCTTTCGTATGGTTTTTGATTTATAGATTCAATAAGCTCATCAATAACTTCTCTTTTAATGCTCTTATCAGTCGTAGATATGATATGCAGGTCAGGATGATTCATAGTGTTAACTTTTATACAAGAGCTACATTCGTTACAAGGCTCCTCACTGAAGTTATCACACAATAATGATTGTGCAAATAACAAAGCCATATTATATTTACCAATACCTTTATTTCCTTCAAAGATATATCCATGAGACACATTATTATCTTTTATAGATTTCTTAAGGTATTCTTTTATTTCATCCTGACCTACAAATTCATTAAAAAGCATATTTACCTCCATGCAATTACTTGCACAAAATGTCATTATCTTTAACTCTAACCTCCATTAGATTTTTTCAAATCTATCTACACCGGTTACAAATACAACTGCTCCTCCTACAGTTACTTCAATTGTGTGAGGCAAATATCCACCAACTGTACAGCATGTACTTGGAGGCATAGCTGCAGTAATTTTTTTCTTTGTCTTACAAATGTTTTTGATTACCTCTAATACGTCATCTACCTTTTCTTCATCTACACCAATTAATAATGTTGTATTACCAGAACTTAAAAATCCACCTGTAGATGCTAATTTTGTTGAAGAGAAACCATTCTCTCTTAAAGATGAAATTAATTTGTTTACATCCTCATTTTGTACAATTGCAATAATAAGTTTCATAGTCAAGTCCTCCTTTTTTATTAAATTATAAATAATTTATTCAAAATTATCAAATTATTTATTCTAAATTAACTAAACAATTTATACTAAATTATCTAAATAATATATTATATATAAATAATTTAATAAAATTATCTAATAATTTATTCTAGATTATTTATGATACTTTTTATATCATAAAATAATTCATTAACATTTTTATCAGCATTTATTGATACTATTTCATCGTAGTGTTTTAAAATTTCTTTATAACCCTCATAAACACTTTTATGGAAGGCTATTTCTTCATTTTCTAATCTATCACCATTACCCTGAGAAAGCTTTCTATTTAAAGCTTTCTCAGGGTTAATATCAAAAAATAACACTAAATCTGGTTTTAATCCATCAATGGCAAAGTCGTTAATTTCTTTTACCTTTTGTATACCAAGCTTTCTACCTATACCTTGGTATACAATACTTGAATAAACATATCTTTCACTTATTACAACTTTTCCCTGCTCAAGATGCGGTTTAATAAACTCAGCCACATGTTGAGCTCTTGAAGCTGCATATAATAATGCTTCTGTTGTATAAGCCATTTCTATATTGTTATTATCAAGTATTATATCGCGAATTTGCTCACTTATCTTTGTTCCACCTGGCTCTCTTGTAAATACTATTTCTCTTCCTTCATTTTTATAGTATTCTCCAATCATATTA
Organism: Firmicutes bacterium UBA7510; assembly: GCA_002479485.1. Lineage (GTDB taxonomy): Bacteria > Bacillota > Clostridia > Tissierellales > Sedimentibacteraceae > UBA1535. The sequence continues at coordinate 72,644 of DLNM01000054.1, forward strand.
GCCATTGTACTTTTACCGGAACCATCAGGTCCTTCAAGTACTATAAACAATCCTCTCATTTCAACCCTCCATTATGCCACGAAAGTGTGAAATGCCTTTTTTCACACTACTACCCTTAATTTATTGTCTTCAATTCCATTAACATTTATTCCATTTTGTAGTATAGATTTTGCATACTCTATTGTTTCCTCTTTTATTATTTCTCCTGGACAAATAAGTGGTATACCTGGAGGATAAGGGATTATAAAGTCAGAAGATATTCTTCCTATAGATTCTTCAGTTGTAACCAATTCATTATCTGAATAGAATGCATTTTTCATAGAAATTTCCTGAGTTAAATGTGGAAATTCTTCTATGTAAACTTTGCTGCTTTGATTACCATTTTTCTTCGCATCTAAGTATATTTCCTTAACGCTATCAAATAATCTAGCAATATCTTCTGGTTCGTCAGCTGCTGTAATATATCCTACAACATACATCAAATCTGACATCTCCATTTGAATTTTATATTTTTCTCTTAGTATAATTTCTAACTCTTTACCTGTGATTCCTACATCATTTAAGCTTATAACTGCTCTTGTTTCATCAAAAGCATAGCAACCATTTTCCTTTAAGAAATCATCAGTTAATACATGAACTCCTAATTCTCTTAATTCTTTAGTTTTAATTCTAAATATATCAATGTTTTTACATAATCTTTCTTCACCATACTTATCCATATATTCAACAGCATTTTGAACTGATGCCATTAAAATATATGATGGGCTAGTAGTTTGAAGCATTCTAAGCATTCTACTTAGTTTATCTAAATCTACTCTATCACTACAAACATGCAAAACTGAGCTTTGAGTCATAGCAGGCAATGTCTTATGTGTACTTTGAGCAACTATATCAGCACCTGATCTTTCTGCTGCTGGTGGAAGCTTGCTGCAGAAGTTTAAGTGACTTCCATGTGCCTCATCTATCATAAGTATTTTACCATATTTGTGTACTATTTCAGCTGCTTTTTTAATATCAACACAAACACCATAAAATGTAGGGTATGTTAAAACAACTAATTTTATTTTTGGATAATCGATAAGCATTTGCTCTAATTTTTCTAAGCTAACGCTGAAATTCAAACCATGCTCTCTATTAAATTCAGGATACAAATATTCTACTTTTAAGCCGCCTAATATAACTGCATTGTATACTGATTTATGGCAGTCCCTTTGAACTAGTATAAAATCTCCTGGACTTGTACATGCCATTATTGATGAAATAACTCCACAAGAGGTACCATTTACAACAATGTAAGAATTTTTTGCTCCGTACGATTCACTTATACTTTCTAAAGTATTCTTAATCATTCCCGTCGGAAAATGTAAATTGTCTGTTCCAAGCGTCTCGGTAATGTCATATTTATACAGATTATTACCAATCTCGTCTAAAATATTTGGTTTGTTTTTGTGTCCGGGCATATGGAAGCTAGTCTCTACCTCTTGTCTAAACTTTTTGATCCCATCAATTAATTCAATCTTTTCCATGCTCATAGTTCTTGTTTCCTATTTTCCTTTCTAATATTCTTATTAATCTTTCACTTGGTTTAAAAACAAATCTATATATTTTATTATTTGTTTTAAATTCGCAATAATAGCAGTCATCATAATTAAAGCCATAAATAAAGTAATATGTTTTTTGGACATTACAGTTTATATAAATATTTTCGTATTTATCTATAATTTTTATGTCTTTAAAATTTACTGTCAATAGACTACTATTATGTTTTCCAGTATGTCTTTCAAAATTAATGTAATCCTCTCCAAGATTGTAAACAAAAACAAAAATCATTTTTCTAAAAATAAAATACATTAATATAACTGTAATTAACAGTAAAAAAATACTTATAATATTTCTATACATAGTTAAATTGTTAGTTAATGTAATTAATATATTTAACACTACTATTGATAAAAATGCAACAGCTATAATTTTTGTTATTGAATTTTTATGTCGTTTTAAACTTTCACTTAAAATATACTCCATTTTTTTCTTTTTTGCGCAACCTCGTCAATTTAATACGTCTTTCCATTTTCCTTTTCTTTGTAATATTTTTAGTTGTATGCAACGTCTCTACAACTAGTATCACCATTAAAAAAGTAATCATAAGAATGATGATTGATATTATCATTATTTCAATAATCATTTTATCCTCGCATCATGCCACTACGTGGCATCATCTGTTATTTCTCACTCTCTTACTCTTCTTAATAACATGTATATTATATAACAGCATGTTATTGTTGTCTATCAAAAATTTATTGTATTTTTTAATAAGAATACCATAGTCTCGACTGTGTCGAGTCACTTATGCTATGCACTTATTTACCAGTAAGCATAGTTAAGTTCATTACAGCATTTTCAAGCTCTATTAACTTATTATTTATTCTATTATATTCTTCAACATTTATAGTTTCACTTAACACGCCTTCAGTTAAATTTAATGCATTATTAAACAATCCTTTGATAGAATTTATCTCATCTAATAATTTATTAATTTTTTCAGAATCTGCAGGCTGTAATGATTTTGGTGGAGTAGTAATATTTTTAATAATTTCTTGCATAGAAACTTCATCTTTTTCTAATTCATATACTACACCCTTATTTGGTATTATACATTCAATTGATAAGGTAGACTCTACTTCTTTTGCAAAATCTTTTTTAGAATCTTCTTCTCCATGAACTATAAATAATTTTTTTGGCTTTTCTTCAAAAGAATTAAGCCATTTTAAAAGACCATTTTTATCTGTATGACCTGAAAAGCCTTCTAAATTATATATTTCTGCCAATACAGTAATTTCTTCACCAAATATTTTGACTAGCTTTTCACCATCTCTAATTTTTCTTCCTAATGTGTTTTCAGCCTGATATCCTACAAATACAATACTTGATTCTGATCTCCAAAGGTTGTGCTTTAAGTGGTGCTTAATTCTACCTGCTTCACACATTCCACTTGCCGAAATTATAATTTTAGGTGTCTTATCTTCGTTTAATGCTTTAGATTCAAACTGAGACTGAACAAAATTAAGGTTTTGAAAATGTAGAGGATTATTACCAGACATTAGTAATTTTCTTGTTTCTTCATCAAAAACCTGAGAATTTAGTTTGAAAATTTCAGTAGTTTTTGCAGCCAGAGGACTATCTATATATACTGGAATTTTTCTTAGCTCTTCAGCATCCTTATTAGGTGAATCATAATATTTATTTAGTTCATATATTATTTCTTGAGTTCTTCCAACAGCAAAGGATGGAATAACTACATTACCGCCACGTCTAGCAGTTTTTAATATTATTTCTATGAGCTTATCCATTTTTGAGTAAGCCTTTTCATGCAATCTATTGCCATAGGTTGCCTCAATAATAGCATAATCTGCTTTATCAATATAAGTTGGATTATTTAATATCGGCTTGTCCTCTGTACCTAAATCACCTGAAAATACCAATTTAAGTGGTTCTTCATTTATATCTTCATTTATCCACATCTCTATAATTGATGAACCTAATATGTGACCTGCATCAACAAATCTAACGACAAAATCATCATCTAGTTCTACCATCTGTTCATATAAGCAAGGCTTAAAGTATTTCATGCAGTCATATGCATCCTCTTGTGTATATAAAGGTTCAACAGTTTTTTTCCCAGCTCTTTGTCCTTTTCTATTTAACCACTCTGCTTCACTTTCATGGATATGAGCGCTATCAAGAAGCATAATTTGACACAAGTCATATGTAGGCTTTGTACATATAATGTCTCCTTTAAAACCCCTTTTAACAAGCAGCGGTATTCTTCCGCAATGATCAATATGGCAATGACTTAATAGCAAATAATCTATTTCAGATGGAACAAAATTGAATTCTTCAAAATTCATGTTCTCTTCTCGTTTACTGCCTTGAAACTGACCACAATCTAATAAAACTTTTTTATCATTGAACTGCAATAAGTGGCATGAACCAGTTACCGTTTCAACTGCACCAAAAAAACTAATATTCATAAATACCTCCATAGTCTCAAACAATATTTTGAGACTTTGCAATTTATTAATTAGGTTAAATATATATATTATATTACCACTTTTTTCAACACAAGTAAACCAATATATGTATTCTATTTATAATAAAATTTTGGCTTCACCTAACAAAAAAACAGACCATTTATAAATCCATTATAAATAATCTGTTATCAAATTAATAAATAAATTAATTAGTTAATTAGTTCTCCATTTGTCTAGATAAAAATATACTCGCATTTTTAACTAATTTTTCTTCTACTTCGCCCATTTTTGCATTTTTATCTTTAGATAATAATATTACTGATCCTATAGAATCACCTTGAACAACTATAGGGGCGATAACCTGTGCTGTGTATGCATCTGGATTAAATTCATTAACGGTAATACGGATTGGTTTAGTTCCTCCAACTGCTATATACATTTCACGAGACTCTATGATTTTTTCTAGTTCTGGGCTTAATCTTTTCTCAGAATAATCTTTTTTACTACTACCTGAAACCGCAATTGCAGAATCCCTATCTGTAATTATAGCAGTATGTCTAGTAGTTTCAAATAATGATTCTACATACTCATCTGCAAACTCAGTTAATTCACCAATTGGAGAATACTTTTTAAGTATTATTTCACCTTCTCTATCAGTAAATATTTCAAGGGGATCTCCTTCTCTTATTCTTAATGTTCGTCTGATTTCTTTTGGAATAACCACTCTTCCAAGATCATCAATACGTCTTACAATTCCTGTTGCTTTCATTTTTCCTCCTAATTATAAATACATTTTTTGTGCTAATATTAAATTTAATTGTTAATATTTAATATTATTTGTATAATTGTCAATTTTATTCCTATATATTAAAATTATACCCAGCTTTTTATTTGTCAATCTTGGCATTTTCGATATAACCATCCAGCATTTCATTATATTTCAAAGCCTTATATTGATACTTTAATTCCTCCCTGTCAATCTTTTCATATGAATCCTTTATATCTGTTACTTTTATTATATGGTATCCATATGATGATTTAACCGGATCACTGATTTGTCCAATCTCCATATTAAATGCAGCTTCAGAAAATTCAGGCAGCATATCTCCATACGCAAAATATCCTAAATCTCCACCTTCTTTATTGCTTGGACATGTTGAAAATTCTTTTGCTAATTCTTCAAAGTTTTCACCATTATCTATTTTACTCTTAATTTCCTTAGCTTGCTTCTCATCATCTACAAGTATATGACTTGCTTTTATTTTGTTAAACATAATTTTTTTGTCATTATATAAAGTTCTTAGCTCTTCATCAGTCGGCTCAAGCTTCTCTAGCGATTCAGATTTTAAGCTTAAAAATTGCTCTATTAACAATTCCTTTTTTAATGACTCAAGCAGAAACTCTTCTGTCATTCCACTATCTTCTAGAAATTTTTTATATTGATCATCTGAAGTAAAATACTCTTTATATTTAGTAAACTCTTCTTGTAATTTCTCTTCTGTAATTTCAAGACCGTCTTTTTTTGCTTCTTCTAAAATTACTATTTCCAGAACCATAGTATCTAGAACCATTTCCTCTAAATACTCTTTATAAGTTTTACCTTTTTCGATTTCTTGATTCCAAATTTCCGAACCGTATTGAGTTTCATACATTTCCATAGTTTGTTCTAATCTTTTATCATATTCACCAACAGTAATAGGTTGACCATTAACCTTTACCTTAACTGATGATGGTTCTTCTTTTTTACTGCATGCCGCCAATCCAAATAGCATACATACTACCATACTAACGGCTATTGTCCTTTTTAACCTCATGTTTTTCCTCCTAAACATCATCGCTTTTACTTTCAACCTTTTTAGATACTCTTACTTCACACAGATTTTCAAAAATAATTTTAATTTCTTCTAATAAATTATCTTGTTCAATTGAATTAAGCTGATATTTAATAATTGGTTCCTTAGAAACATCAAATTTAATTCTATTAGAATATTTTTCAATTAAATAATTTGTAGCTTCAAGATTAAGCCCACTATTTGATATAAATTCAATTTTTAATAATTTATTTACTTGGGTTATTGCTTTTATATTAAGTTTTCTACATAAGGTTTTAATATATGCAACCTTTATCAAATTATTTACTTCTTTTGGTATAGTTCCAAATCTATCAATAACTTCTTCCGTAATATCTAGTATATCATCCTTATTGGCAATAGCTGCAATTTTTTTATAAATTTCAATCTTTTGTTCCTCATTTGTTATATAAGAAGATGGAATATATCCATCAACATTTAAGTCAACAGAAATTTCAATATCATCTTCAACTTCCATTCCACTTAATTTCTTTACAGCTCTTTCTAAAAACTTAACATATAAGTCATATCCTATAGCTAACATATGTCCGTGCTGTTCAGCACCAAGTATATTACCACACCCTCTTATTTCTAAATCTCGCATAGCTATTTTAAAGCCAGAGCCAAACTCAGTAAATTCTCTGATGGCTTTTAGTCGTTTGTCAGCAATCTCTGTTAAAACTTTATTTTTTTCATATGTCAGATAGGCAAATGATGTTTTATTAGAGCGACCTACCCTACCTCTTAATTGATATAATTGAGATAAACCAAAATTATCAGCATAATCAATAATTAATGTGTTAGCATTTGGTATATCCATTCCTGTTTCAATAATAGTTGTACATACCAATACATCATATTCCTTATTGACAAAGCTAATCATAACATTCTCAAGTTCTCTTTCCTGCATTTGTCCATGACCAACAACAACTCTAGCATTTGGCACTAGTTCTCTTATCTTACGAGCCACGCTTTCTATATCTACCACTTTATTATGAACATAGTATACTTGGCCACCCCTTGATAATTCTCTTTCAATAGCATCTCTTATTATGCCTTCGCTATACTCTATAACATAGGTTTGTATAGGAGTTCTATCACCCGGTGGTTCTTCTATTAAACTCATATCTCTTATTCCAATCATCGACATGTGCAAAGTTCTTGGAATTGGTGTAGCAGATAGTGTTAAAACGTCTATATTTGCTCTTAATTGCTTAATAGCCTCTTTGTGTTTAACGCCAAAACGTTGTTCCTCATCAACAACAAGTAAACCCAAATCCTTAAATTTCAAATCCTTTGAAAGTAATTTATGAGTTCCAACTACTATATCAATTAATCCTTTATTTACTCCATCAATAATTTTTTTCTGTTGTGAAGCAGATCTAAATCTACTTAGCATTTCAGATTTTATAGGAAATCCTCTAAATCTATCTATTACATTTGAAAAATGCTGTTGAGCTAAAATTGTAGTAGGAACTAATATCGCAACCTGCTTACCATCCATAACCGCTTTAAATACAGCTCGAAGAGCAACTTCAGTTTTTCCAAAGCCAACATCACCACATAAAAGTCTATCCATAGGCTGACTTTTTTCCATGTCTTTTTTTATCTCTGTAATACACCTTAACTGATCATCAGTCTCCTCAAAAGGAAATTTGTATTCAAAATCTTTCTGCCATTCTGTATCTTGAGAGTACGAATAGCCCTTAACCATCTTTCTTTTAGCGTACAATTCAATAAGCTCACCTGCCATATCTTCAATGGCTTTTTTGGTTCTTTCTTTAACTTTAGACCAGTCTTGACTGCTCATCTTATTTACTTTAGGCACTACCGAATCAGAGCCTATATATTTCTGTATAAGAGATAGCTGATCAACTGGTACATATAGCTTATCCTCACCCTTATATTTTACGCATAAATAGTCTTTTTTAACATTTTGTACATTTAATTTTTCTATACCAATGTATTGTCCTATACCGTGATATTCATGTACAACATAATCTCCAATCTTTAAATCTGAGAAAGTTTCAATTTTATTTTTTTTACCTTTATGCTTTACTTTATTTTTCTTTTTAGTTGTACCAAAAACTTCGCTTTCAGTTAACAATAAAAGTTTATTCTCTGGAATTTCAAAACCCTTTTTTATATCTCCAGTTGTTATAAAGACTTGACCTGTCATCTGAGTTGTAGAATCAAAGGATAATACAGTGCTACAGCTATGGTCATTTAATATTGCATGAAGTTTTTTGCAGCTTTCACTATTACTTAATACAATTAATGTTTTATAACCTTTATACTTATATCTGTTAAGCTCTTTTGCTAAATCCTCCATTTTACCATAATAAGAGGTTGCATCTTTCGAAATAATTTGACATATGTCATCTATTTCATAATTTTTGTTAGTCTTTATTATGGCACTATGGTACATTAATTTTTTACTGCTTATCTTTTTCTCGATATCGGTCTTGCTAAAATATATATTCGATTGTTTAGAAAAAGCTTCACCCTTTTCAAAAAGTTGAACATACCTTAAGCTAAAGCTTTCAGCCAAAACTTTATATTCTTCATATATTTTATCTGGTTCAACTAAAACAATTAGTGTTTTATCATCAAAATAATCTAGAACACTTTCAAATTCAGAGTTCACAAATGGTAATAAAAGATCGGTATTGTCAAAATGAGTTTCAGAGTTTAATCTAAAAGTATAGCTTTCATATAGTGATTTTAGATTTTCTTTAAGCTTATCACCGTCAGGTATTGTATCAAATTTTTTTAGTCTCTTTTGATAGTCTTTACCTAATTCTTCCTTGATGGTTTCAAGTTCTTTTTTGTTAAAAAAAGCATCATTACATGGTAATATAACCAATTGCTTTTCATTTTTTATAGATCTTTGTGTCTTAATATCCACAGTTCTTATGGAATCAATTTCATCATCAAAAAATTCAATTCTATATGGGTTATTTTCTGATAGCGAAAAAATATCTAAAATTCCACCCCTAACAGAAAATTGTCCATGCCCTTCTATTGCATCAACTCTTTCATAACCTAATTCATTTAATCTGCAAATTAAATTTTCAAAATTATAACTACGTCCATATTCTAATTTTAATATATTTTCCTTAAATTTATCTTTAGGGATAACCCTACTAACTACAGAATTTAGACTTGTAGTAACAATAAGCTTTTTATCATTAATTATTTTATACAAAGTATCTACTCTTTTATGTATGTCTTCTTTGCTTAGAGCATCAACATTGTATAATATTAATTCTCTAGGATTAAAAAGTTCAGCGTTATTTGTATATGATTTTACATAATTATTTATTTCTTTACTTTTAAATTCATTATTTGTTATTATTAAAATCTTATTTATTCCATAATCATTTAAATTGCAGCACAAATACGCCAATCCTTCTTCATTAAGACCATGAATTAATTGGCGTTTATTATGATTATAATTATCAATAATAACATTAAATTTCTCAGTTTTTTGAAATTGCGAAAATAAGTATTTTTCCATTTTTATGTCCATACTACGAGTTGCACAAATCGGCATTAAGGATTTGTGCATTGACTCGATATTTATTTTTTATATATATCATTTATTTAAACCTTGCTCCAAAAAATAAACAGATAGAAATACAAGAATGTTGCATAACAACATTCTAGCATCTATAATTAGAAAAAAATTAACAAAATTTATTCTTTTATATTTTTATTGTAATTTTCCATTGCGCGATTTAGACCAGAGCGAATTATATCTTCCGCAGCTAATCCTGCATTTTGAATAGTTTCATTAACAGTTGTTCTTTCATCACTATCAAATTTTTGTAACACATAATCAGCTAAGCTTAGATTAGGATTTTTACTTTTACCAATTCCTATTCTAATACGTTTGAATTTATCACTTTGTAGTTGATAAATTAATGATTTCATACCATTATGTGTTCCACTGCTTCCATGAGGTCTAATCCTCAAGGAACCTAAACCTATATCTATATCATCGTATATAACAATTATATTTTCTATTGGTATTTTATAAAAACGTACGGCTTCAATAACAGCGTTACCACTTAAATTCATATATGTAACTGGTTTAAATAATAACACTTTTTCACCATTTACATTATACTCACCAAAAACAGCATTAAATTTTAACTTATTTAATTTTACATCATTTTTATATGCTAAAAAATCAATTGCATCAAAACCTACATTGTGCCTTGTGCCAGCATATTCTTTTCCAGGGTTTCCTAAACCAACAATTAAATACATTGTATTCCTCTTTTATATTATCCTCTAATTATGCTATAGTCTCGACGTAGTCGAGACATTGTAGTGGCATCATAAATATAGATGAAAAATCATTTATTTGATTTTTCCATAGTGTGAAATGCCTTTTTCACACTAAAATCTTCCCTTACCTCTGCCAGGTTTATTTACCTGTCTAGCTCTTGCAATAGCTAATGCTTCTTTATCTACATCATCTGTTATTGTAGAGCCACAAGCAACATAAGCTTCTTCTTCAATAGTTACAGGAGCAATCAAATTGGAGTTACTACCAACAAATGCACCATCCTTAACTATTGTTTTATGCTTTTTCTTGCCGTCATAGTTTACAAAAACTACGGCACAGCCAATGTTGACATCTTTACCCACTTCTCCATCACCAATATATGATAAATGTGAAGCCTTTGAACCATCACCTATAACTGAATTTTTAACTTCAACAAAATCGCCTATTTTAACATGTTTTCCAAGTTTTGTTCCCGGTCTTAAATATGCAAAAGGTCCAACTGATGAATTATCATCAACAAATGAATCAATCACCTTAGAGCTTTCAATTGTTACATCATTTTTGATTGCTGAATTTATTATTCTCGTATTTGGTCCAATTATACAATTTTCACCAATAATAGTTGCCTTTTCTAAAATAGTACCAGGATAAATAATTGTTTCTTTGCCAACTACTACGTCATAATCTATGTAAGTCGAATTAGGGTCTATCATTGTTACCCCATTTTTCATGTGCATTTCATTAATTCTGTCTTGCATTATTTTTGTAACTTCAAAAAGTTGAGCTCTATCATTTACAGCCTTTATCTCTCTTTCATCATCAAGTAAAAATGCACCAATTTTGTATCCTAGTGTTCCTAATATTTTTATAGCATCTGTAATATAATACTCATTTTTTGAGTTATTAGTGTCTAGCTTTAATAAGGATTCCTTTAAAAGCTTTCCATTAAAACATAATATCCCTGAGTTTATTTCTTTTATCTGTAACTCATCTATATTAGCATCTTTGTGCTCTACTATCTTACTAACTGTGTTGTCAGAATTTCTAATAATTCTTCCAAGCCCAAATGGATTATTAATAATACAAGTTAATATAGAAGCAGCATAATTTCCATTCTTATGATAATCTAAAAAATTTTTTATAGTAGAATCCTTTATTAGTGGTCCATCACCACATAATAGTACTACAGTATCATCATCATTAATAAATTTTTCAGCACACATAACTGCATAGCCAGTACCATATGGATATTCACTTCCAATAGGCTGCTCTGCAAAACTTACATCTATATCATTAAGGCATAAGCTAACTTGTTCTTTGCTATGTCCTAAAACTACAACATTCTTTGTAATACCAGCATTTTTTGCTGAATCTATAACATATTTAACAATTTCTCTGCCGCAAACTTTATGCAAAACTTTTGATAAGGATGATTTCATCCTTGTACCTTCGCCTGCTGCTAAAATTATAGACATATTCATAAATACAACCTACTTTCATTACTTAATTTTATACAACTGCATTAATATAACATTTCTTGAAGCAAAAAACAACCAATTTTTCTATATTCCTGCTGAAAAAATAAAATTTATTATTAATTTTTTTCTTTTAATTTTTCTATTTCACTATTTCCAAATTCTTTTATACATTCATTTGATAACTCTTTAATATTGTTATCTTCTATTATTTTCTTTTCCATTTGATTTAACATTCTTAACTTTGCTATAACTGCAAATTGTATTTGTATTTTGCATATATTCTCATCTATAATGCTATCACACTAAAATATTATTGTCAATTTTTACTAGTAATTGATTGTGGAAAATACATATTAAATAACGATTTATTGATAAATTTTTACTATTTTTTTATTAGCATATTATTTAACTATATTACAATTTGTAAAAAATAATACATTTTAAAAACAATAAAAGGGAGTCTAAAAGACTCCCTTAGTTGACTGGTAATAATTAATTATTCCTCGTCTTCTGTTCTTTTTTCTTCGTAAGCTCTAAACACTGCTTCTGATAATAATGTTCTTGTATCAGAATTGATTGGATGTGCAATGTCTTTAAACTCACCATCTGGCATTTTTCTGCTTGGCATAGCGATAAAAGGACCATTTTCACCTTCAATAATCTTAATATCGTGTACTACGAAACAGTCATCAAAAGTTACGGAAACGATTGCCTTCATCTTGCCCTCAGAATTGATTTTTCTTACCCTTACATCTGTTATTTGCACGTCTTTCACCACCTTCCCCCCAATAAATTATGTCTAATATATTCTATAATACTATACTTTCCATAAAAATGCAAAAAACATTTTCATAAAATTAGTAAAATATGTATTAATTTATTGTAACAATTTTATATTTGGTGAAATATCTATGGTTCCTTCTTTTTCGTTCATGCCTTCTAGTAGCAATAAAGAAAAATAATTATCAACCAATTTTTTCTCTGGCTCTTTTGTTTCAACGACTACAGCAGTTCCTACAACCTCGGCATTAAACTCATTCATCATATCACACATACCTTTAGCCGTACCCCCACCCTTCATAAAGTCATCCATTATTAAAACCTTTGAATTCTCATTTAATGATCTTCTAGATAAAGACATAGTCTGTATTGTATTAGATGAACCAGAAACATAGTTTATACTTACTGTAGCACCCTCTGTAACTTTATTATTTCTTCTTATAACGGCTACAGGTACATTTAATTTTTGACCAGTCATAATAGCTAGTGGTATACCCTTTGTTTCTACTGTAACTATATAATCAATTTTTTTATGAACAAATTTAGATGAAATTATTTTAGCTATATTATTAACTACATTAGGATTATTGAATAAATCAGTCATGTAAATAAATCCACCAGGAATAATTCTATTTTTCTGGGAAAAAGCCTTGCATAAACTATCAAGTATAGATTCTGTTTCTTCTTTGCTAATATAAGGAATAAAAATAGCTCCTCCTAATGCTCCAGTTATAGTTTCAATTTTTCCATATGACATTTCTTCTACTAGCTCTTTTACTATAACAATATCTTCACTTATTGTAGATTTGGCTGCATTAAATAATTCAGAAAAATAGTTGTATGAAAATATTTGATTTGGTCTCTCAGAAAATATTTTCATAAGAGCTCCTACTCTTTGTATTCTCTTATATTTTTTCACGTTCATTGCTCCTTAGCGAATGTTTTTTATTTATTATAAATCAATTATTCGTGTTTTACAAGAGTTTTTTTACTTCCTCTAAGCTATACCTGATATTGCCTTTATATCCTATAGTTGTATTTGAACATATCATTGAGTTAAGTATTGATTCCTCACAGCACTCTGCAACAGCCCTAAATACCTTGTCTATTTTATTTTCATTAATTGCACTATAAGAAACAAAATCATTTTGTTCCTCATGTTTAACAGCATTAGCTGTTGAAAAGCAAATAACTACATCTCCGCTTCCATGCCCTATATATGAGCCTACTCTTGATAGCCCTACACTTGCACGTTTTGCCGCTCTTTTTAACTGTCTTGTGCTTAGTGGTATATCGGTTGCTATAATCATTATAATTGAGCCTTTATCAACAGTGGCGTTTATATTTATTTTTTCACTTAATTCTTTTCCTATATTTTTACCATCAATAGTTAAGTCTTCAAGTCTACCGTAGTTACTTTGCACAATCATTCCAACAGTATATTCATTATCACCAAGCTCAACAATCCTAGAAGCAGAGCCTATTCCACCCTTTAGATTATGACAGCTTGTACCCTTACCAGCACCAATATCTCCTTGCAAAAAATCCTCGCATGCATCTTCTATTGCTTTAAAAACATGCTCCTGTTTAACTGCTCTATCAGCTATTTTGTTTAAATATCCATCATTGCATTCACAAACTATGGGATTTATTGATGTAAATTCATAATTATCATTTTTACACAGTTTAATCATATACTCAACGATACTATCATGTACTAATCCTACATTTAAAGTATTTGTAATAGCAATAGGAGTTTCTAATGTACCTAATTCTTCAACCTGTATAGTACCTAAAGTTTTTCCAAAGCCATTTATAACATTAACAGCGCATGGCAGCTTGTTGAGAAATATATTATCTTCACTAGGCATAACCACTGTTACTCCAGTTTTATGCTCATCATCATCAATAGTGCAATGCCCAACTCTTATGCCCTTAACATCTGTGATTTTATTTAATTTTCCTTTTTTAAAGGAACCTATATTTATACCATAATCTTCAATGGTTTTTTGTTTCATAATAACCACCTCCATTACTAATATTAGAATTTTACCACAATAAATCATTTATTTAAATAATAAATTAACTTAGCTAATGTATTGGCAAGTGAAAGCTTAATAGGAATTTAACTTAACAAGTTAGTAGATGTATTATTACTTCGATATACTTTTATTACGAATCTAAGGAAAGCAAAGCAGATAAAGGATTTTTCTTTGAATGGTGAAATCTTAGTAGAAGAACATGCTAATGCAGTAGAAAACAAAAGAAAAATCCCTTTATTTTTCTTTTATTTTCGGTGCTATGGAAGCAAGAATTATAAAAAAAGTTTATGCGACTTTAACGAGATTTACCCCCCTTAAAAAAATCAAGGTAAATCTCGTTGCGGAGACAGAAACTTTTTTTATATTTCTTGCACACCTTAAATTTAGAATAAAATCATGTCGAAGAAAACAACACTCTACTTTAACATAAATCTAAAAAGTTTAATCCACTTAATGTAATTATCAACCTTACCATATCGCCGTCTAATATGGAGAATAATGAATAATAAGTATTTTGTTGCAATGCTACTGTTGGTGTAGAAGCTATAATTTCATCAGTACGCGAATATTTCAGATCAAATCTTTCTTCAGTGGGAAAAATTAAAATATTAGGTGTAGAATTTGTAAATCCTATATTCTTATATAATGCAGTGCCATCAGATATATATAAATCTAATGTTTTATCAATAGGTACATAATTTGTATATGTTACTGCAGCTTCTCTAAAAGGTGGTACCTCTTCTTTATTCTCTTTGTTTAAGTATAAATCAAAACTATTCATATCTCCAGCAATTGCAGCAGTATATGAAGTGTTCATATTAATAGTTATTGCTTTGTTTAATAGTGGTTTTATAGTATCTCCTGTTGCAAACACAGAAACATTATACTCTCCAGGATAATACAAAATATAACCTGTCAATTCCCCTAGTTTTAGGTTACTAGCGACCATATTACTATTTATATAAATATCTACTGCAGGAGCGCCTGAAACTGCATGCAAAAATCTAATGTAAGATTTAGTACAAAAACAACCCTGACAGTTTGAAAGATTATTTAAATAATCATATATTCTCTCTTCATTTCCGCTTGATAAATATTTAAAATTAATCACACACTCACCCCTTTTTAATAATCAATATATGAGTTTAATTTAAAAGGGTGAAAAAAAACTATTATTCAGTTAATTCGTCAAGTGTTGGCATACCTGCTTGGGCACCTAGTTTTGTTACTGATTTAGACGAAGCTTTGTTTGCAAAATTAATTGCATCTTTTAGCTCTAATCCATTTACTATTGCTCTTGCAAAAGCTCCATTAAATGTATCTCCTGCACCTGTTGTATCAACAACCTCAACCTTATAGGCAGGTACTGTTATTATATCTTTTCCATCAAAATACATAACACCTTTCTCACCCATAGTTATCATAAGCTTATTAGGATAATCCTTTATTATATCTTTAATATTTGTGTCCTTATCAGAACCTAATATAATTCTACATTCATGTTCATTAGGCGTTATATAAGTTGCTTTTTCAATCATATTCTTACTTAGTGTCACTGCTGGTGCTGGATTAAAAACAGTTTTTATATTATTTTCATAGCATAAATTTAGAGTATACTCAACTACATCCCTTGGTATCTCTAGTTGTAAAAGAACAATATCAGCATTTAATATTTCTTTTTTATAGTTATCAATTAAAGATTTATCAACCTTATAGTTTGCTCCAGCTACAACTATTATGCTATTATCATTTTCCGCAACAATTATATTTGCTACTCCTGTAGATACATTATTTATTTTGCTTATACAAGATGTATTAACATTGACACTTCTAAAATTATCTAAAGAAAATTGACCATTTGCATCATCACCAACACACCCAATCATAGTAACATCAGCACCTAACTTACTAGCTGCAACTGCTTGATTAGCACCTTTTCCACCAGCAATAATTTTAAAGTCATTGCCAAGTACTGTTTCACCAGCTTTAGGCCTAATATCAGATGTAAAAACTAAATCAACATTTATACTTCCTACAACAACTATTTTATTCATAATTCCCTCCATCTCGGCTTCATAAATAAGTTGATGAAGAATCGTTTTTTGATTCTTCCATAGAGTGAAGAGTGTTTTTTCTTCACTCTTTTCACTACTTTTCCTTAATCTAATGTATATATTGATTCTAACAATATTTCTCTAAATTTAACTGTATCTACACCCATTAAAACTTTTGGGTTTGTTTCATCGTACTTTATCCATTCTCTATTATCACCAACAGTCATTCCTCTATTTAGAGATTCAGAACAATCAACATCTACTGGCATATACCTATGAGAGAAAAGCTCTGGATGAATTAAGTACATTATTGCACTTGCATCATGGATTGGAGTAAATGTACCATCTTTTACATGATCACCATTAAAATAGAAGTTTAAAACCTCTCCACACATATTTGAAACCTTACCCTTACTTTTTAAGAGCTCATTAACATCATCTCTATAAAGGCCTGTACTATGTGTAACATCTAATCCATTCATAACTATTTTAACTTTAGATGCAAAAACAATTTTTGCTGCCTCTGGATCAGCCCATATATTAAATTCTGCAGTTGAAGTTACATTTCCGCCACTTATTGCTCCACCCATAAGAACTATTTCTTCTATATTCTCTTTTACTTCAGGATAAACCTTTAAAAGAAGCGCAATATTTGTTAACGGTCCTATTGGAACTAAGGTAACTTTTTCACTTGATTCAAGTATTGTATTTTTTAAAAATTCTATTGCATTTTCACTTACAATTTCACTTGCAGTCTCTGGTAATTCGTAATTTCCCATACCAGTTGTGCCGTGAACAGTCCCTGCCACTCTTTTTTCTCTTATTAGTGGTGTATCTGCCCCTTTTGCAACTTTTATATTTTTATTTAAAAACGAAACTAACTTTAATGCGTTATTTGTTACTTTCTCAATACTTTGATTTCCTGTTACTGTTGTAATTCCAAGTATATTAAGTTTATCCTCGTTTGCTATAGCAAGTAATATTGCAACTGCATCATCAATACCTGGATCACAATCTATAATAATATTTTTTCTCATAATTTCCTCCATCGCCGTTTCACGGCGTCACAATAATTTTAGTGTGAAACACATTTCACACTGTGAAGATGCTTTTCTTCACACTTTCCTCCGATAATTTAAATTATGTTTGATAATAAAGTAATAGGGTCAAGTTTACTCGACCCCATAAATCATTATTAAACTAAACTTTATTTTCCGCTTAATTTTTCTCTTTTTTTCATTAATCTATAGCTATAAACTCCTAGACCTACTAAAGTTACTAAATAAGGTAGCATTTGAGCAAACTCTGAAGGGAAGGAAGCTAACTGCATTGCATTAGCTAAAGCTTGTGCAGTACCAAAAAGCAGTGAAACTAAAAATCCACCTATAGGTGTATTACCACCCATTGCACTTGCAGCAAGAGCTATATATCCCCTACCTGCGGTCATATTTGTTGTAAATTTCGTCATATAACCACCAGATAAAAAAAATCCTCCTATTGATGCTAACGCACAACTTAAAATAAGTGCAATAAATTGTATTTTTCGCGAGCTAATACCTACTGATTCAGCAGCATCTTTATTTTCGCCAACAGCTCTAATTTTAAGTCCTAGAGGTGTTTTATAAAGAACTATATGAAGTACTATAACACTTATCAAAGATAAATATGTTAATATGTTATGGTTAGATAAAACTTCACCTAAAAATGGTATGTTTGCTATGCCTGGTAGAGGTATTCTAGGTGTTTGGAAACTTGCTATTGATGCTGAGTTTCCTCTGTCTCCGGAAAATGCTAGCATCAACAATACTGTACCTCCAGCAGCTACTAGGTTAATAGCTATAGCTGCTATAATCGCATCAGTTTTTAACTTTAAAACAAAGAAAGCTAGTATGAATCCAATAATTCCGCCTAATAAAACTGTTATTAATAATCCCATCCATGAGCTTCCAAATATTGAACTAAATATTACTCCAAACAAAGCACTAAATAACATTATACCTTCTAATGCCATATTTATAATACCTGATTTAGCAGCTATAGTTGCAGCTAGTGTTGCAAATAAAATAGGAGTTGTTAATCTTAATATTGAATAAAAGAACTCTGGTGATAAAACTGCATCCCACATATTACTTTGCCTCCTTTATATTCAAATTATTTTTTGCTTCTTTTGCTATCATTTTATATCTATATTTGCTTAAGAATTGCTCTGCTACTATCAATAATATTATTACACCTTGTATAATTGATACTATTTCCACACTTACATCTGTTGCTCTTGACATTATGGAAGCACCAACTCTTAGATAAGCTAAGAAAAATGCTGAAAATGGAACATATAATGGGTTTTTCTTTGCAAGTGTAGATATAATTATAGCATCCCAACCATATCCAAGTAGTGCTGTCCAAGTAAATCTATCATAAATAGGACTTAATATTTCAACACCGCCGCCTATACCAGCAATGAATCCACCTACAAGCTGTGAAATTAAAACGACTTTAACTATACTTACTCCTGAATATTTAGCAAAATTTTCATTTTCTCCAGTAAGTCTCAATTCATAACCAATTTTAGTTTTGTATAGAAACCAGTATCCAAAAAAAGCTACTAACAATGCTATAATCAAACCTACATGGATTCTTGTACCACTAAATAAAGTAAATAAATTAGCACTTTCAGGCAAAACATATGAGCCCGCACCTGTTTTTGGGTCTCTTAAAATTTTCATTAATATAAAATTTGA
This sequence comes from Firmicutes bacterium UBA7510, assembly GCA_002479485.1. Taxonomy (GTDB): domain Bacteria; phylum Bacillota; class Clostridia; order Tissierellales; family Sedimentibacteraceae; genus UBA1535. Next base: position 91,917 of record DLNM01000054.1, read on the forward strand.
AAAGTATAATACCAAATAGTTAACCATAAGTGATGAAACCAGCTCATTAGCTGTTGTTTTAACCTTCATTATTGCTGGTATTAAAGTAATTATTGAACCAGCTAATCCAGCTAAAAGAATACAAACAATCGGATGTAATCCAGCAGGCATCGCAAAATTTAATGCGATAACTGATGCGACTAACCCTCCTATATGGAAAGCTCCTTCACCGGCAAGGTTAATTTGATTTGCCGAAAACATTATACAAACTCCAACACCAGTAAATATCAGAGGTATCATTGACTCAATTACATTACCAAAATATCTTGATTTTTGTAATGGTCCAAACATTAGCTTTACAATCGCTGTTATTGGCTCATCACTAACTATTAAAATTATTAAAAATGATATACCTAGCGCAATCAAAATAGCCATAACTGTTCTAAGTATATTAAGCTTAGTTGTGCTATTCATACATTATTCCCTCCAATACTTCGTCTTTTTTAATACCAAGCATGTATTTACCTAATTCCTCTTCAGTAAGATTCTTAACATCAGTAAACACGCCTGAAAACTTACCTTTATAAATTACTGCTAATCTGTCACTAAGTTCAAACACTTCATTTAAATCAGCAGAGATAAGTATTACAGCACAGCCTTCATCTCTAAATTTTATAATTCTTTTTCTTATAAATTCTGCAGCACCAACATCTATACCACGAGTAGGTTGATTTGCGATAATAATTTTAGGATTTGCAGAAAATTCTCTTGCAACAACTACCTTTTGAATATTACCGCCAGATAGCATACCAATATTTTGTTTATGTGAGCTACATTTCACAAGATATTCTTTGATTAATTCCTTTGCTTTTACTTCTATCTTCTTAGTTTTAAGCATTACCTTTCCTGAATATTCTTCATTTTGGTATTGATTAGAAAACATATTATCTAAAATGCTCATGTTTTTTGCACATCCTAGAGTCATTCTATCTTCTGGTATATGTGCAACCTTTAAATCCCTAATATCTTTAATACTTAATTTTTTAACATCTGAATTAAATATTTGAATATTTCCACTGTACTGTTTATTAAGTCCAGTCAATACTTCAATTAAATGTCCTTGTCCATTGCCTTCTACTCCTGCAATACCAAGTATTTCACCACTTTTTATATCAAATGAAAGATTATCAACTCTCGTTCTACCCGTAGAGCCTTTTACAAAAAGGTTTCTTACACTCATAGCAATTTCACCTAAATTAACAGGCTTTTTATCAAACTTTAAAATTACATCTCTTCCAACCATAAGCTTTGACATCTCATCGGTTGAGATATCCTTAACAGAATATGTACCTTGACTTTTACCGTTTCTCATAATAGTAGCACGGTCACATATAGCCTTTATTTCATCAAGCTTATGTGATATAAATATAATCGTATGACCTAATTCTCTTAATTTCTTTAATTGTATAAATAGCTCGTCAGTTTCTTGAGGTGTTAATACTGCTGTAGGTTCATCAAGAATTAATATTTCTGCTCCTCTATAAAGAGCCTTTAATATTTCTACCTTCTGCTTAATACCTACAGGGAGTTCTTCTACTCTAGCTGTAACATCAATATCAAAATTATATTTTTTTGCAATTTCTTCAGATATTTTAATGGCTTTATTCATGTCAATGAAAAGACCACCTTTTTTAGGCTCAGTACCTAAAATGATATTTTCAGCGACTGTTAGTGAAGGTACTAACATAAAATGTTGATGAACCATTCCTATACCCTTACTAATAGCATCTTGCGGTGATTTAATAGTAGTTTTTTCTCCACGAAGAATTATTTCTCCCTGTTCTGGGGCTTCTATACCAAATAGAATCTTCATTAGGGTACTTTTTCCGGCACCATTCTCACCTAGCAAAGAGTGTATTTCACCTTTTTCGAGTTCAAACGTTACATCCTCGTTAGCGACTACACCATTTGCATAAATTTTCATTATATTTTTCATTTGTAAAACTTTATTCAAATAAGTCACCTCTTTTTAATTAATAACTAACAATTTTCAATTTAATAATAATTATTATAAAATTGAAACCTCTTAGACATTAACTAAATGACAAGCGAGAGAAAACTCTCGCTTGTCAGCAATTAATTATTCTGCCTTATTTATTAAAGCTTTTATCTCTTCATCTGTTTTACCAAATGAAGTATCAACAACTATTTTACCAGATGTTATATCAGCTTCTAATTGATCTATTGTAGCTCTTATTGATTCAGGTAGCATTTCTTCATAATGTGCATCTTTAACTATTTCAACTCCACCTTCAGCAAAACCCATTGATTCAGCTACTCCATAAGTTAATTTACCTTCCATATCAGCTTTTATAGCTCTTATTAAAGAGTTACCTACATTTTTAAGTGCTGATGTTGGTATATGTTTAGCCATATCTGGTAATAATGCAGCTTGGTCAGAGTCAACGCCAAATGCATATTTGTTAGAATCTACAGCTGCTTCTATTTGACCTAAACCAGCACCACCTGCAACGTTGTATCCAACGTCAACGCCATTGTTATATTGCATTAATGCTAAGTCTTTTCCTGCTGCTGAATCGTAGAAGTTTGTAACATAAGCTATAGCTACTTTTACTTCTGGATCAACATATTGAGCTCCTTGGATATATCCTAATAAGAAGTCAAGTATAACAGCATTTTCCATACCACCTAAGAATCCTATCGTTTTGTCATTTGGATTAACCATTGGTAAGCTTGCATCTGTAGTCATTAATGCAGCTGCAGCTCCAACTAAGAATGAAACCTCGTTTTGCTTATATAAAACGTTGTAAATATTCTTTGGATTTCCATTAGCTTCAAAATCAAAAGTTTCATCAAAGAATATGAATTTTTGATCTGGATAATTTTGAGCAGCTTTTGCTAAAATTCCAGCCATTTGCCATGTTCCAACTATGATTACATCATATTCTCCACTTTCACAATAGTCGATTAATGTTGGCTCCCATTTAGCTTCGTCAGCTGGTGTAGCTCCCATTTGCTCAACTTTGAAATCAAATTTATCTTTTCCTAATTCATCTTTAAGTTTTGTTAAACCTTCGTTAGATGAATCAAAGAAAGATTTATCACCTAAGTTTCCATTTAATAATAAGGCTGCTTTATAAGTCTCGCCTTTTTCTGCCTTTTCTCCAGAAGCACATGCCGTTAAAGAGAACAGCATAGCAATTACCAATACTATTGATAATATTCTTTTCATTTAATATTTCCTCCTAGTTTGTTCACATAAATTATTATGTATTATACTGAGTTTAAATGTAAAACAACTCAGTTTTTATATAAAGTACACATAAACTATATAGCTTTTGCGATACTTAATATCGTTTCATCAACTAATTCATCTAAAGTAATTTTTTCATACCCTCTCATGTAAGTTACAAGAGTTGAAAAAGCTTCATGAATAAGTCTTTTTGGAATGATATTCATTCCTTTTTGAATTGCTATAATAGGCATAATCATACCTGCATTACAGTCAACATCCACTCCACACATAGTTATGATTTTTAGAGTTTTTTCGTAATCATTTTCACCATACATAAGTGCAATTATCTCACAACATATATTAGGATATGCATGTATCCAATTGTATTTTATGTATTTTTGTTCACATTCATGTAAAGCATCATGCCAATCATCATATTTTAAGCATTGCTCATATGCAAATTTAACAACACTATAATACTCTGAATCCTTTGGTATTGAATCTATAGTCAATTTAACAATTTCTTTAACATCGTCGTATATATATGCTAAAGAAATCATTATAGCACTAAACACTTCACCTATTATACCGTTATTAGCATGTGAAACCTCTCCATCCTTCCAAGCAAGCTCAGCCGCTAGTCTTGGATTTCCTGGAGCAACCATTCCACAAATAGCGCCTCTCATTTGTGCACCAATCCACTCGTTAAATGGATTGTTAAAAGTTCCACTCTCTGGAGGCATCAAACCTGCTCTGATGTTTCTCAATGCAAATTCCTCTGCAGACCAACCAGCAGGAATTAGTCCTACCCAAGCCAAGGCAATATCCTTTGATGTTATATTATAGCCTTTTTCTTTAAATGCATCCAAAAATGCAAGCTCAAATGTTATATCATCATTAAAAGTATTAGGTTCTCTTAAGTATTCAGTTACCTCGCCAAAAGATTCATATAAGTTTTTTGAAGTATATCCTTCTACCATCGTACCCATAGCTGCTCCTATTATTTGAGAAAGCCATGCTGCTTTTGTTTGGTCCTTGAATTTTTCAGTATTTGTATCTACTTTTTCTGACTTCGGAAAATTAGCATCTTTAGCGTAATCCTCAAAGTTTTCATAACCTTTATAATTCCAATAGTCAGACTTTTCATTTTTAGTAGCATTTAAGAAGTTATTTCTTAATTCAGCAGAAATTTTGTGAAGACTAATAAAATCTCCCTCTGCATGTGCTTTTGTTCCTTTATCAAGAAGCTCATAAGCATCCTTTATTTCATATCCACGATTTTCTAATGCTTGAACAGCAGCAACCATAATCCTTTCTGGAGCACCAGAACCAGGTACATTGCTCGCCCAATCTAATGATATACTGTTATCATAGAACTTAGAAACAGCCTTTAAAGCTGTCCAAGTTTGATCTTCCTCAGATAAAATTCTAGGCTTAGCATTAGAATATAAATTATATGCAATTTCCCAAGCTCTCATACTATGCTAACCCTAAAGCAATCTTCATCATATTTGTGAAGCCTTTTTCTCTTTCTTCTGGAGTTGTTTCTTGATGATTAACTATGGAATCTGAAACTGTTAACATAGTTAATGCATTAACACCTGCAACAGCAGCGTTACAATATAACGCAAAGCTTTCCATTTCAGCAGCCAAAACTCCCATTTTAGCCCATTTTTTCCATGCTTCTGGATCTGCATTATAGAAAATATCAGACGATAAAATATTACCTACAACAGTTTTTATATTGTTTTCATCAGCAATTTGCTTTGCTTTTGATAACAAATCAAAAGAAGCTGTAGCTGAATATGTTCCAGGTAAATTGTATTGATGAGCGTAGTTTGTATCAGTACTAGAACCTATTCCTAAAACAATGTCATATAGATTTAAATTAGGATCCATAGCTCCGCAAGAGCCAATTCTAATTAAATTTTTAACTCCATAAAAATGTATTAACTCATATGAGTATATACCTATTGAAGCACAACCCATTCCTGTTCCCATAACCGATACTCTTTTTCCATTGTATGTACCAGTGTAACCAAACATATTTCTTACTCCATTAAATTGAGTAACATCTTCTAAAAAATTTTCAGCTATAAATTTAGCTCTTAGAGGATCTCCTGGAAGCAATATAGTCTCTGCAATATCACCTTTTTTTGCACTATTGTGAGCGGTAGTCATATATATTTCTCCTTTTTTATATAAATTCTTTTTATTTTTATAATTATCAATGATTTAATACTAAAAACTTAACTTAAAATTAAAATTAAGCATTAGTTTAGTACAATGAGATTATATTTCTATTATTGCTTTTTGTCAATAAAAAATGCGAATTTTAAGGTTATTCTTATTTAGTTTTCAATATATATAAGCAATTTATATATAATTTGTAAATTTTTTACAGTAAAACAAAAAGTTGCTGCAAACTTTTGTAGCAACAAACTTATTATTTAATTTCTTAATTAGGACAATACGTTATATTAGCACCTACACTCTGCAATTTTTCAACTATATCTGCATATCCTCTTTTTATATGATGTACTTCTGAAATTTCAGTCTCTCCGTCTGCTATTAAGCCAGCTAAAATTAAAGCAGCTCCGGCTCTTAAATCAGTGGCCTTAACTTTAGTACCAGTTAAGTTATTTAACCCATTTACAATAGCAGTGTTTCCTTCTATTTTAATATTGGCTCCCATTCTTAAAAGTTCATTAGCGTGCATAAATCTATTTTCAAAAATAGTTTCATTTATAACGCTTGTTCCATTAGCTAATGATAATAAAAGCATAAATTGCGCTTGCATATCAGTTGGAAAACCAGGATAAGGTAATGTCTTTATATCAGTAGACTTAATTATCCCATTTGAACGTACTATTACGCTGTCATCATCTTCAATAATTTCAGCACCAATTTCTCTTAGCTTAGATATAACCGGCTGAACATGAGCTGGAATGACATTATCTATATATAATTCACCACCTGTTATAACAGCTGCAACCATATATGTACCAGCTTCTATTCTATCTGGAATTATGGTATAGTCAGTACCATGTAATTCTTTAACACCAGTTATTATTATGTTTCTTGTACCAGCTCCTTCAATTTTACCACCCATACTATTGATAAAATTTGCTAAATCTACTATTTCTGGTTCTTCAGCAGCATTTTCTATAATTGTTTGTCCTTTTGCTCTACAAGCTGCCATCATTATATTTTCAGTAGCTCCAACACTAGGAAAATCTAAATATACATGATTCCCTATTATACATTCTGATTCAGCTTGAATATATCCTTTATTTGAACTTATGTTTATATTCAGGTTTTTAAATCCTTTTAGGTGTAAATCTATAGGTCGTGTTCCAATAGCACATCCTCCAGGCATTGAAACTCTCGCTTTATTAATTCTTGACAATAGTGAGCCCATTACCAAAAAAGATGCTCGCATTTTACTAATTAAATCATATGGTGCTTCGTAATTTGTTATATCATCAGCTTGAATTTCCAAAGAATTTTCATCAAGCATAGTAATTTTTGCACCTAAGTTTGAAAGTAAATCACACATTACATTTACATCTTCGAGTTTTGGTATGTCATGTAATATGCACTTATCTTTTGTCAAAAGCGTAGCTGCTAATATGGGCAATATTGAATTTTTTGATCCATTAACTTTAAGATGTCCATTTAAAGCACCGCTTTTTTTTACTAATATTGTTTCCAAGGTTCTCTCCAATCTATATAAAAAAGTACATTTTCAAAATTAAAATTAAGCAGTTAATAGTCTATCATCTTTTATAATATATTACAATTAAATTTTTTTTAAAAAATTATACAAATCGGAAAGTAATTGGTAATAAAAGCCCGTTTGCAAAAGCCGTTAAATGCGAAACGAGAAAAACATAAAAAAGCTCGACTGAAAAAAATCCAGTCGAGCGCATAGCAATTTCACCACCAAAACAACAGCTTTTTATTGACTAGATAGGTAGAATTCAAAATATTTGCATTCAAATCATCACGTTTATCGCTTTGCAATTGGCACTCTTGTTCCTATTCCTGCTTCGAAGTTTTTCCCCTTGAAAATCTAAATGTGTGTTTTGAGTGTGCTCCACTTTTCAAATAGATAAAAAGAACAACCAGGAACGATACTGTTTGAGCAATTGAAATACGGATTACTTGCAATTCATCTATGCCAGAGACCGTTGTGATATGTAAAAGATTGATGACAGTGTTATTGAAAAAATGATCAGCCATCGGCATCCAAAGTGAACCGCTAATTTTAGTCAGCAAACAAAATTTTGCTCCGGTTATTCCTGTTGTTAAAACAAGCATAAGTGCAGACATTACCGCTCCGGCTGTACTTATTTCTCCGTCTAGTAGACTGCGCACAGGAGCTGCGGTGTGCCAGATGCCAAAAAGCACGGAAGAAAAAATGACTGCTTTAATAAATGAATACCTTGTTTCCAAAAGCTTAATGAACAAGCCCCGAAAGATACCTTCTTCCATAACCACATTGATGATATTCCCAACCACACAAAAAATGAAAAACAATAAACCTGTTTGTCTGCCTTGATTGCCATCAATCGCATATCTAGTCACATAGATTTGTAGTGAAGGACTGTTGCCTTTTGTTAATTGCAGAAAAAATTCAATTCCATAGGCAATCATAAATACAGTTGCCCCGAACAACAGTCCATAGAGTGCATTTTTTACTGCCAGTTTGCTGGCAAAACCTATTTCCGACCACTTGAGTGAAAAATACCGTATTGCCAACATAAGCACGATGATACCTATCAGTTTATGTAGAAACGCCTCACCAAAGATACTTTGATCCGTACGGATAACCATGTATTCAACTGCTCTGAACACAAAGCACACCAAATAAATAACTATAACGGATTTCAAATGATTGAAATGTCTATTTTCTTTCATCTTTTATCTCCCATAACGTAAAATTTCTGTAGATTTGTTTTAATTCGCCTCATCTTCTTTTCGTTAAGCCAAGCAATCAGTAATAAGTGGCACGTTTGTCTTCTAAATTTACAACCGACCTTAGTCGATTAGATAAATATTCTTATTTTTTATTAATATTTATTCCGCCACTTACTGTTTCTAATTCAAAATTAGCTTTTCCATTCTTATGAATTGCTTCATTTTTTGTCATCTTCACTTCAAAATCACATTTAAACTTACCGCTTACTGAATCATACTCGGCAGTAAAACCTTCATTTTCAGGAATAAATACATTTATTGAACCGCTAACTGTTTCAGCATTAATTTCTTTAGGGCAGTTTTCTAAATCCATTGTAATCTTTCCTGAAACACCTTCACAATCTACAAAATCAATATGACCAGATATATTTACACTACCACTTACTGTGTCAATCTTTAATACTTCGCTTTTAACATTTTTTATATCCACACCACCAGAAACAACCTCTATAAAAATATTCTGGGCTGTTAGATTTTCTATTTCAACTGGCGAAGACACGGTGTCTGCAACAAATTTATTAAGCTCATTTTTATAGGATACAGGAATCTTCACAACTAATGTTTTATTAAATGATTCAAATAATGAGAACGATATAAATTTTTTTGATTTTTTAAACTTAATTTTTAGATTTCCATCTTCCACTAAATATCTCATTTTATTATCTTCGTCTAAACTTGATGACCCTTCTTCATAAAACTCAATATTGTCACCATCATATTCTATTACTTTTATTCTACCAGAAATCCAACTTATATCTACATTTTTTATATCATTTACGTTTACTACACCATCAGCAACCAAATATTTACTGCTATCATCATAATTATATCCTGAAAAACCTATATTTAAACCAAATAGTTCATCTCCATTAATTACATTTACTAAAATTGCTATTAAAAATATTACTACTACTGACCAAGTTATTATTCTGATAATTGCTGAAGTTTTCATTAGTGTCTATCCCCCCTTAAATCTAATATAGCCTTTGCAATAGAAGTGATAGCAGTAGCAATTAAAAATATTACCCATGTTATATGCCAAGCCCCAGTTAAGAAACTAACAATAATATATACAACTGTTGCTATTGACCAAATTGCCGAAGATATTGCATTTAACTCTCTATTTCCCCTATTTTCTTTCCACTCTTTAAATTCTTCTACTATAGTATCATCTATTTTCACATATTTAGTTTTAGTCATATTATTATATATAAGTAGCGCTGTTGCTATAGCAATAATTAGAAACATAAGTATTGGGCCTAAATTTTCACCGAATATAATAGGTGGAATAACTGATATTATATACATTGCTACTGATATAGATACTACTAAAGCTGAGCGTTGCTTACTTTTCTCTATTTCCTCTTGTGATGGATTTATCCTTTCACTAGAACTATTTTTTAAGCTTTCAATAAGTTCTCCGACTTCACCAACACTTGCTACTGCAATATTATATGCTGCTTCCTCTGTTTTTCCTTCTGACAACAAGTCATTATATTTATCAGTAATATTTTGTAATATTTCCTCTTTTAGCTCTACAGTTTTTTTAGTTTGCGGTGCTTCTTCAAATAAAATATCAATATATCTTCGAAGTCTATCATTCATTTTTTATACTCTCCTCACTTACTAATTTATCAATAATTTTTTTGGCTATTTCCCATTCTTCTTTTAACTTTTCATAAGTTTTTTTACCAGTACTAGTTATTGAATAATATCTACGTCTCGCCCCAGTATTTTCGTCTCCCCAATATGACAATATACAGCCGTTCTCTTCAAGTCTCCTAAAAGCAGTGTATAGAGTCGCTTCTTTTAATTCATATTGATTATCTGTTTTTTGTTGTATTGCTTTATTTATCTCGTATCCATAGCTATCTCCTTTTTGAAGATGTGCAAGAATAATAGTATCAGTATGGCCACGAATTAAGTCAGAAGCAATTGACATTTCCATCACCTCTTATAAAAATATATAATTTTAAATTATATATACATTATATTCAACAATACCTCATCTGTCAAGGTATATAAATAAAAAAAGCATACATTTATTTTTATAAATGTATGCTTCAAATTTCATATTATATCATAGTCTCAGTAAGCTGAGCCATTTTAAATATGCTATGCATATTTTATCAAAAAAGGAAAAGCAATTTTCTTTAGGATTAGATAGTTATTCTAACCTTTATTGTAGCTACAAATTATTAAAAAAATGTAAGTCTTTTTATAGTTTAATTTTTTTAATAATTCAGCTTCACTACAATTGTGGATGTTACCATCCACATCGCTGATTTAAAGACAAAAGTTTATAAAGGGGGACGTTATATAAAAGTTTGTGCGCTTTTCCTTTCTCTTGATGCTATTATTTACATTATTTTAAATAATATACATAAAAAACAAAAATTAATTTATGGAACTAATATTTTTAATGCTTTGTTCTCTGAGGAAATTTTTATAGGCATATTTCCACCAAGTTCACCATCAACATCCACTACTAATTTTTTGTCTAACGAATCTATTACAATATTATTTGCTTGAAAGTATTTAACTTTTGGGTGTTTTACATGCTGTCCATTAAATACTCCGGTAAATATTTGCATTAAATCTGTATAAGATGCTTTTTCAAAAATTACAACATCAAGCAATCCATCATCAAATTTAGCATTTGGAGATAAACATTTAAATCCACCCGCACCAGGCGTATTGTTAATTAAAAACAAATGTGTATCTAGTTCGTATACATTGTCATCAATGGTAAATTTTATTTCATATGTCTTAACTAATTGCTCTGGAATTTCTAAAAATGCATGAAAATAATAAGCATATCTACCAAACAACGTCTTTTCGTCTATTGAGACTGTATGAGGTATATTGGTAAATATTCCACCACTAACAACATTAATAAAATAATCATTGTTAATCTTTCCAACATCAACTTCCTTAAATTTTAAGTTATTAAACATCCTTGAAAATTTCTCAGCTGTTTTAGGTATATGTAGTTGTTCAGCAAAATCATTGATTGTACCTGCAGGTAAAATGGCAAGATTTGTTTTATTTTTACTTTTCATTATTCCATTAACTATTTCATGCACTGTACCATCACCACCACAGGAGACAATCATGTCATAACCTTCATCACATGCTTCTGTAGCTTTATTCATAGCATCATTTTTACCCTTTGTAGCATAAAAAGTAAACTCAACGTCATTTTTATCCATTACTAATCTTGACATTTGGAATGCTCTACTGGCTGCCTCTTCTTTACCTGATGATGGATTATATATAACTTTGTATCTTTTCATAAACAAACCATCCTTAAATTTACTATTTCTTTCAACATTATAGTATATTATCCTTTACGACAAATAATTATACTACAATTTCAAAGTTAAAGCTATTAAAATTTATATATAGGATTTTGTTTTATATTATAAAACAGAACGTTATTCCCGTTCTGTTTATATAATAAATTATATCCTTTTTAAAAATTAATTATTAGCTTCAGCTTCTATTTCTTCGCTTGTTCTTGTTAAATCATTCCATATTAAATTTACATACTCAACACATTCAAAATATTTTTGAGTTATAATGTTCATTGGTATGTCTAATTGTTCAGCATATGTCTTCATGTTTTTCCAATCTGCCTTTTCATATGCTAAAATCAATTTGTACAATATACCACATCTTCCTTCTTGTTTAATTAACGCAAACTTAATCTCATCAGAAACAGATATTTCTGACAATGCTTCTTCTAAGGAAACCTCCATAAGTATTCCTAATGTAGAAAACATACCTATTAAATATGCTTCTGATTTTGATATGTTCATATTGCTTGCATATTGAAGTAGTTCCGCACAGAAATTTGCTCTTAGGAAAGACATCCTTATTATTTCAGTTGGCATACTGCCATCATCTTGCTTGAAGCTCAATAAATAAATCCACTGTTTTAGTTGTCCTAAACCCAATATAACTAAAGCTTGTTTTACAGATTTAGCTTGATGTCTTAGTGCAAAATATGCTGAGTTTACTAATTTCAATAAAGAAAATGTAAGCGCAACATCTCTGGAAATTATTTCCTCTATCTCGTCAACATTTGGCTCTTCTTTTGTAACAGCAACCATCAATCTAAAAAAGTTGCTTTGCATATGATTCATTTTATGTATTGTAGTAGGCAGTTTTTCTGCTACATATGTGCCTTGCATAAATGAACATTTTAACTTAAGTGCAAGCTTATAAGCTTCTTCATCATTTACATTATATGCAATAATATCTTTATTAAAGCTTTTACCAATATTCACTATATTGGATAAAGAATCATTAAGTTCTGAAAAATTTACTTTTATAATATCAACTACATCTAATATTGAAAAATATCTTAATGCAAATTCGAACCCATTAACTGCAATGCTATAACCTTTTTTCTTATACTCATAAACTAGATTTTGTGCCGCTGGGTTGATAATTGTATCATCATCTATTTGAATAACAAGCTTATGTGGTGAAAATATTTTAGGTATGTTCTTTAACAATAAATTTGGTGTAAAAGTTATAAAAGCCATTTTGCCATCTAAAAATCTATCACTATCAAATTGAACTAAAAAATTTTCAATTGCAGATGCTGCAACAACATCTGATTTTTTATCTTCAGAATCATCAATTTTTTCTTGGTATAAAATTTCATAACCTAACACATCTTGATTTTCATCTAAAATAGGTTGTCGCACAATATATGCTCGCATTACTAAACCTCACTTTATCTATAATATATTTTAATATAACACGCTCTTTTTACTTAATTATATATCATTTTGATATCTTCTACAACTACAAACTCCTTTCTAAGTATTAGTCACTTCACGGTTTAATTAATATATCGACAATTTCACATAATATTTTAGTCTAATAACAATAATTATATTGACAAAATAATTAATTATGTGTTATTGTAAACCTAATTATAGTATTCAGTTTACATAGGAGACAATATGAAAAGCAGAACGAAACAATTAACACTTTATTCACTATTTGCTGCACTTACAGCAATTTTATCGCAAATTTCAATACCATTACCATTTACACCTGTGCCAATTAATCTAGCAACACTATCTGTACTATTGTCAGGCGCAATTCTTGGTAAAAAAGGTGGAGCAATCAGTCAAATTGTATATGCTATTTTAGGAGCAGTAGGTTTACCAGTATACGCAAATTTTTTATCAGGTATAGGTATTTTAATTGGTCCAACAGGTGGTTATATTATCGGATATATAATTGCAGCATTTGTGGTTGGAATAATAGTAGAAAAATCAGAAAAAAACTTGGGAACTTATTTGTTATCAATGTGTTTAGGAATAATCGCATGCTATATATTAGGAACTGCTTGGTTTATGTACATAACAAACAATAACTTAATATCAGCACTAACTTTGTGTGTATTACCTTTCATTCCAGGAGATATAATAAAAATAATCTTTGGAGCTTGTATAGCAAATAGATTAAAAAAAATAAGAATTTAACTGAATAAGCGCATTAACATATATTAGTGTAGCATAGGTAGGGCATAAACTACTTCTTCGTTCGAATGTGTTAGTGCACTTTCACGACCCACAGCCGACTAACAAGCTTAGTAGACAAACCTGCCAAAAACGCAGATACCCAAAGAAAAATCCTTTTATTTTTCTTTGGGTATCTGTTGCTATGAATAGCTATTCTTTGCTTCCCTTAGATTCGTAGTAGAAGTAAGTCGAAGTAATTACTTATATACTAAGTTATTAAACTAAACTATTATTTAATGTTCGTGATTATTTTTGCTATTTCTGCTCTTGTAATCTGGTTATATGGCTTAAATGAACCATCTGGATAACCATTTAATACACCTTTTGCTACACAGAAGTCTATATAATTTTTAGACCACATATCTTCTGTTAAATCATAAAAATATTTTTGTGAATTAAGCTTATAACCGTTTAATGCTCTATATAAAACTGTTGAGGCTTCTTCTCTTGTTATATAGCTTTTAGGATTAAAATAATTATTATTACCTTTCATTATCCCATAAGAATATAAAGCATTAATATAATCATATGCCCAGCTAGAAGATTTAACATCATAAAATACAGGTTCATTTACAACAACCCTATTATATCCAAATAATCTATATATGACAGCAGCAAATTCTTCTCTGGTCATATAGTTTCCTGGACTAAAGTAATGAGTATCCCTGCCTGTCATATATCCCTTAACTGTAGCTTCCTTAATTTCATTTTTAGCCCATGAATCCCAAGTATCCTTATAATAATTGCCATTAAGCCAGTTTTTATAGTTATCCCATATTGAAGTGTCCTCTTGTGACAAAGCCCAACTAGCACTTCCCTTTAGATTATACTTTTCTACAAGAATTAACTTTTCTTTAAGTGATTTTTCATTTTCATAGTACATAATATAATCCCCAGCCGAGAACTTCTTCCCAGAAAATGAATATGTAGAACCTATTTTTCCTACTGAAAACTTTAAGTAAGGAGTTCTATTGTATGTATCATAATATTCTGTAGCATTAAATGCTGACTTTATACTATTTAAAGACTTAAGCACTACTGCATCACCACCAGAAGCTTCATTGTAGTTCCAATATCTACCGTAAAACGGAACACCTAATACAATCTTTTGTGATGATATATACTTCAGCATTGTTTTAATACTGTTTTCAACAAATTCATATCCTGCTACTGGACCTGGTTTTGAACCAGGATAACTTTGGTCGTAAGTCATAATTATAAACGTATCTACTACCTTATTTAGTTTTTCATAGTCATAAGAACCTTGCCACCCAGTTTTAATATCATATGGATTAGCTGCAATAGCCATAGATAACTGTTTTCCCTCTGGCATTATTGAATGAAGATATTCAGTAAATTGAACTAAATTTGCACTGTCATTGACAGTTAAATTTTCTATATCTATATTAACCCCATCCAAATCATATTCTTTGATTATTCTTACTACCTCATTACAGTATGCAACATAATTGCTTAGTGCTTTTCTTCCTACCTCTCTATCAAAATGATTACTTATGTACGGTATAACTTTAATTCCTTTTTTATGCATATCTTTAACAAATTGCTTATCAATAACATCTGTTATTTCTATTCTTCCATCGCTTTTTATGTTAAATAGATTTGGTAAAATCACATCCACAGAATCATTTGTTTTGTCAATATATGTCTTGTAGTCCTTCGTAGTACCCCTGTACAGATATGTCATATTAACTCTACCATCTGCATAAATATAGTTACTTAACCCCATAAATACAACCAATGCCAATACTATAATGATTAATTTCTTTGTTCTTTTTACCATTTATTCTCTCCATTATGTATTATAACTGAATAAAAACGCATTATCTCATACTTTAATTTATCAGTGAAAATATTACAACCTACGATATATGGCAAAATAAGAATATATTAGCTATAATATTAATTTATTAATTCCATACTCTCATGAAAATTTGTCGCAATTTGCATTTTTATGTATTATTAATTATATTTACTCTCTATCAAATTAATAATATAATTTAAACTACAATTTATAGGCCTTAATTAAATAATATGTACATCATCTAGAAATAGCATAATCTTTCTATGTTAATATGGTGCAAAAAAGCACTGTAAAATAAAAAAAGGAGAGATTTAGATGAAAAAGATTAAAAAAATTTTGTACTTTACATTAATAATGTCAATATTATTAATGCCTGCCACAGCTTTTGCACAAGTTACGGATATTAACAATAAAACAATCTCGGAATTACAATCAGAATTTGGCAATTCAATTTTAATTACCAACACAAATACTACTACTACAGACGCCTACATAGGTACTCCATATGAAGAAAATTCACTTGATGGATATGTACAGGAAACAGGAACTGACGGGAAATTATATTTATACAGAATTAGACACATTAAGTTAACTGATATTGATTATGGACCATTAACTAAAATTTCCCATATTTGCTCTGTATGTGCAGGATATACATACACTGTTTCTCAGACATATTCTGATTCTAAAACAGTTGAACAAAATTGGAGTAATAGTACTACAGTGTCAGTATCAGCATCATTTGAGAAATTAGGTGCTAAAATTGAAACAGCAGTAGAAAACACCTACACCTTCGGAGGAAGCAGAAGTAATACAGTAACCTATACAACTTATAAAGGCGAAACCTATTCCTTCCCTTCAAATGCTCCTCAAGGAACAAATCAAGCTGATTATTATAGAGGTTTTATGCATGACAAATACGAAATAAAAACAGATATTGTAAAACAAGCTACAAGATTAATTGAAATACCTGTGGTTAGCACTGAATTACTAATTCCAGAAGGTACAGTTCCTATTCCAGGCAGAATTTATAAAATGATAGTTAACTTTGCTGATGGAAGTTCTAGGATAATTCCTTCTACAGATTATAATAAATATTATCCTAATGACTGCAAATACAAAACAGAAACTTATTGGGATTATGCTAACAAAGAAGTATCTACGGGTGAATTTTTCGTACCAAAGGTAAAAACAGTAGTTTATTTTAGCACAATAACAATTCCATAAAAACATAGATAAAGCCTACTTAAACTTAAGTAGGCTTTTAATTTTACAACAAAGGTGATAATAATCTAGATATAGATTCTTTAAACTTAATAACTATACCTCTTTGTAAATATAGTTCATTTGTTAATTCTAATGAGTAATTTATATCTTCTTCAAAGATATTTTTCAACTCAGTTGATTTCATTGTATCATAAATTATGGCTATGACTTCAAAATTAAGTTTAAAACTTCTAACATCAAAGTTTGCTGTTCCAACTGATGATACTACGCTGTCAATTACTACTGTTTTAGCATGTAAAAAACCATTTTCATAGGTGTAAACCTTAACTCCATATTTTAGAAGCTCGCCAACATAATAATATGTAGCCCAATAAACAAACATATGATCTGGCTTATTTGGTATCATAATTCTTACATCTACACCTGACAGAGCGGCAATTTTAAGTGCCTCCATGACACTTGCATCTGGTGCAAAATATGGTGTTTGAATGTAGATGCTTTTTTGTGCAGAACTAATAAGTTTTACATAATTTTGCTTTATTGTTTCATCTCTTCCGTCTGGTCCACTTGTAACAATTTGTATAGCAGCATCACCATCTACTTCCTCTTCTGTCATTTGAGGAAAATATTTAGGCTGGTAATTTAAGTCTTCTCTAGTGGCGTTACCCCAATCAAGGAAAAAACGTCTTTGTAAATCAGTTACCGCCGCTCCTATTATCTTTATATGAGTATCTCTCCAATAACCAAATTTCTTATTTAGTCCCAAATATTCATTTCCAACATTAAACCCACCTACAAAGCCAATTCTCCCATCTATAACTACTATTTTTCTGTGATTTCTATAGTTAATCTTAAAGTTTAGATGTTTAAAAATACTTGAGAAAAATTTTCCTACCTTCCCTCCAGCATCAATAATTCCTTGAACATCCTGTTTTTTTAACTTTCGTCCTCCTATAGAATCATATAAAAGCCTAACCTCAACACCTTCATTAGCCTTTTTTTCTAATAAATCAATAAGCTTTTTACCTAAATCATCATTTTTTATTATATAATACAATACATGAACACTTTCATTAGCATTTTCTATGCATTTAAACAACTCTTCAAATTTTTCATTGCCATCAGTAAAAATTTGCACATCATTATTTTGAGTAAAAAATGATTGATTTCTAAACAAGTTCATTTTTATTATATCTCTGTGCGTTTCAATATTTTTATCCTTAAACACCAATTTCCCAGAATTAAAATTCTCCTGTTGAACCTTCAAAAAGTCTCCAAATGTCCTCTGTGCATTTGCTTTCATAGTAAATAATTTTTTTCTACTGAAATTTTGAGACAATAAAAGATACAAAAAAAATCCGACTCCAGGAAAAAGCAATAAAACTAAAAGCCAAGCCAGAGTTGCGGTGGAATCCTTTCTTTCCATAAATATAATGACAAACGATAAAATTATATTTAACAAATATGCAATCGTAATTGGTCCAAATATATCAAACATACTATTCATCCTATCCTATTATATATATCATTAATATATAGTTTAAATGCACACTGTAATTATGTCAATGCTTAATATTATATGCATTTTTCTCAATTTTACATAATATATTTTAGATTATAGAATTTATAAGTTTTATATAGTATAATATGGTAGATGATAAAACTAACCTCAATCGTACTTGAATAATCGAAGAAAGTGGTGAAGAAAGCTGTGAACAATTTAAAAATAGCTATATGTGACGACGAAAAGCTTCAACTAGATTTATTAGAAAAATACTGTACTGGTTGGCTTAGTGATAATAAAATACAAGCAACAATAACAACATATTCAAGTTCTGAGGGTTTTTTGTTTTCCTATGAAGATAATAAAAATTATGATATATTGCTTTTAGATATTCAAATGAAAGAGCTTAATGGAATTAGTTTAGCTAAAAGGCTAAGAGAAAGAGGAGATAATGTTTCCATAATATTTATCACTGGTGTCAAAGACTTTGTTTTTGAAGGTTATCATGTACAAGCTATTGACTATATCTTAAAACCGGTTGAAGAAAAAAAGCTTAAATCTGCACTTAGCAGAGCTTATGAAAATATTCAAAGGAAGGAACCTCAATTAATTATTCAAATAGATAATGGTCTTATAAGATTAAATGAAAAAGATATACAGTACATCGAAAGTGTTGGACACAATACATATTTATATACAACTAATGGAATATATCAAGCAAAAAAAGGTATAAGTGCAGTTGAAAATGAATTAACCGAAAATTTTTTTTATAAATGTCATCGCTCCTATATAATTAATATATTGCACATAGATTATATTTCTAAAAATGATGTAAAAATTAATAACACTATTATTCCAATAGCACGTGGAAAATGGGAGGAGCTAAATAAAGCTTTTTTAAATTATTATAGAGGTGAAATGTGGTAGCTATAGTTTTTAATACTATTCTAATTTTATTATATTTTTACTATATATATAACATCGCGGATATTCAAAAAGGAAAGATAAAAACAATTATAACATTTATATTATGTATTTTTACTTTAGCCATAAGTTATCTATATAAATGTGAATTTGCAGGGTGGATATTAATATCTATAATTATGATTCTTTTTGATTTGTTTTATGATGAGGAACCTTTTGTATTACAATGGTATAAGGTTTTGTCATATGGTTTATTTACTGCAATAATGCTTTTAATACTATCTAGCAGTCTATCTTACCTATTAATATATGAGCTTACGCTTTTGCTATGCTATATATTATTATCAAATCAAAGAAAATGCTTAACTATTGTAAATGGTATTTTAGTCGCATTGACCTATTTAATTATTATTGCAGCAACAATTATATATAAAAACAACAATACAAATGCTTTAATGTTTGTTTTATCAACACTTTTATTTTTTATATTGGAATTTATATTTCAAAGCTATCAAGCTAGCTTTGAAAAAAGCAACATATACTTTCAACAAAATGTACTACATAACCAATATGAAGAAATAAAAAACATATATCTTAATATGAGAGGCTGGAGACATGACTATCACAGCCATTTACAGACAATAAAAGCTCATTTGACACTTAATCAACTTGATGAGGTACAAAAATATCTATTAGAGCTAGAGCATGATTTAAATCGTGTGGATTCTTATGTGAAATCAGGAAATCTAATGGCAGATGCCATATTAAACAGTAAAATATCTATAGCTGAAAATAAAAGTATAGATGTTATATGCAAAGCTGAACTACCTGAAGAACTTGTGATAACCGATATTGACATGTGTGTCATTCTTGGAAACCTACTTGACAATGCAACAGAGTCTTGCATGAGGATTGACGAGGATAAAAGATTTATTAGAATTTACATAGCCATATTAAAAAAACAATTATACATATCAATACAGAACTCAGCTAAGGAAGAGCTTGATTTTAATGAAAGAAACTATGTTTCTACAAAACGTGGGGAGCACGGACTTGGTATGAAGCGTGTTAAAATTCTAGTTGATAAATACAATGGTTACTTAAATTTACAAAATGAACCGGGAATATTTGCAAGTGAGGTAACAATACCACTAACTGACAATTAACATTTCGTGCACGATTTTATGCAATTCGTGCATGATTTTTTTATATGAACATTTATACTGTATAATGATATTGAGGTGATTAGATATATGGAAACAAAAAATTCTTTATTTAAAAATACTATTTATACTTGGAAATTATTTAAAAAAAATAAGATTAATAAAATGTATTATACTTCAATATTTTTAATTTTTTTACTTGTTATAACTCCATTTTTAACTATGGCACTACCTAGTACAGCAATTTGGCTATTAATTAATGATATTTATTTTACTAAAACATTATTAATTATTTTTTCATATGCTTTGTTACTTATTGTGCTTAATTTTTTTATACAACAGATGAACTTGAATTCAATGCATTACAATGCACATTTAAGATTATCTCTTGGAATGGAAATAGATTATAAAATACTAGACACAGACTTTATAAACATAGACAGTCAAACAAATAAAAACAGAATAGAAAAAGCACTTGTTGCTGTTTATCAAAATGATGATATAGGGTTTACTGCATTAACAGAAGGATCAAGAACTTTTATCATAAATATTTTATGTTTAATAATATATCTGTTAATTTCAGCAAAACTAAATATTTTAATAATGCTTTTGCTAATTATATCTCCGATATTTAGTCTATACGCAAACAACATAAATATAAAATGGTTAGAAAAAAATAAAGATAATTGGGTTAAATATGATAAAAAAATAAGATATTTGAAAACTCAAACCACAGATTTAAAAAATGGCAAGGATATTAGACTATATAAAATACAACACTGGTTTGTTGACTTATATTATAATTTGGTTAATTCAAGAGTTAGCTGGTATGACAAGGAATATAGAAGAATTTTTTTAATTCAACTACTAGATAGGATTGTTTTCTGTGTGCAAAGCATAATTGTCTATGGTTACCTTTTATATAAAGTGACAAATGGTATGGATATTGCTACTTTTACTCTTTATTTGGGTGTTGTTTCAGGCATTAGCACATTTATAAAAACTGCATTTGACAAGTATGCTTATATGCAAAAAAATAATGTATCAGTAAATGACTATTTATCCTATATACATACGCCAGATATTAGCAACCGAGACGAAGGTGAAGAAATTCCTAAATGTAATACCTATGAAATAAGATTTGAAAATGTATCATTTAGATATCCTGATACTAATGAATACTTATTTGAAAATCTCAATCTTACCATAAAAAAGGGAGAAAAGCTTGCTCTTGTTGGAGCAAATGGCGCTGGCAAAACTACATTTATAAAACTTTTATGCGGGCTATATACGCCCGATAATGGTGATATTTATATAAATGATATTAATATAAAGGATATTAATATTAAAAAATATTACAATTTGTTTAGTATAGTATTTCAAGAGGTTTTTGCATTTGCATTTACTATAGCACAAAATGTCACTTGTACTAATAATGAAGATATAAATTTTGAAAAAGTAAGTAAATGTCTAGAAATGGCTGGATTAAAAGAAAAGATTGAATCGTTACCAAATGGAGTAAATACTAACATGCTAAAAGAATTCGATGATGAAGGCATCGTATTTTCAGGTGGTGAAATGCAAAAGCTTATGCTTGCAAGAGCTTTATACAAGGATAGTCCAATAATTATTCTTGATGAGCCAACTGCAGCACTAGACCCAATAGCAGAAAGTGAAATGTACGAAAAATACAATTCATTTATAGATGATAAAACAAGTATATTTATATCTCATAGACTTAGCTCGACACGTTTTTGCCATAGGATTTTGTTTATGAAGGATGGCAAATTAATCGAAGATGGCACCCATGATGAGCTTATGAACCTAAATGGTGAGTATGCAAATATGTTTGAGGTACAATCTCATTATTATCAAAAGGAGGTAGAAGATTATGCAATCTAAAAAAAACAATTCCTTAGCCTTTCATAAATCGGGTTTACAAACTTTAAAATTAATCCATAAAGTAGATTCTTCTGCTATACCTATATTTATATTACACTCATTGGTTAAATCACTTTATCCTTTTATAAACATATTTTTATCAGCATATATTATAGATTCAATTATACAAAATGATTTTACACTTTGTATATACTATATAATTGGTCTTATAGCTGGTAATCTAATATTTGGTATATTATTAGATTTACTAAATAAAAACTGCGAAGTTAAAAGCATCAAGGTTAATCAATATGTACAAATTGCAATTAGAAAACATGCATTAGAGCTTGATTATGAGACACTAGAAAATCCTAAAACATTAGAATTAATAAACACTGCTGATTTTGCCATGGCACATAGAGGAGGATTTGGATATCTTCTAATAAACTACGGTTTGATACTAGAATCTTTAATATCTATTATTACGTCTATTGCTTTAGTTATAGATTTGTGCTTAAGGATACCTTCTACTACATCAACTTTTTTACATTTAATAACATCTATACCAGTGTCCTTAGTAGTTATTGCAGTATTTTTATTTATTAATGCTTATGTTAATTTATCATTAGCAAAATATTATAATGACAAAAGTATAGAAATATTCCAAAAGCAGATGAAAACAGAAAGAAAATTCTCTTATTTTTTAAACCAAATAACTTTAGATTTTTCAAAGGGAAAAGTTATTCGTTTATTTAATATGGCTAAAATGATAACTAATGAAGAAAGGAACCATTTTGATTTTATACTTGAATATAACTTTAAAGCACTATTTACATTGATGAAAAAGCAGGCATATACAACATCATCAATTAGTGGATTTTCAATACTATTTGCTTATATATTTGTTATATTAAAGGTATTAGCAAATGCTATAACAATTGGTGCTTTAACAAAATATATAGGTGCTATATCACAGCTTAATAATGCAATTAGTCAACTATTAACCCATAATGATGAGGTTAGAGTCCAATGTGATTTTATGAAATATTATATAGAATTCATGGAAATAGAAAATAAACGCCAAACCGGAACTATACCAATTGAAAAAAGAAATGATAACGTATATGAGATTGAATTTCATGATGTGTCATTTATTTATCCCGGCAGAGATGAAAAGGTACTAAATCGTGTATCCTGCAAACTTACTTTGAAAAACAAGATGGCTGTTGTAGGTAGAAACGGTGCAGGTAAAACATCCTTTATAAAGCTTCTATGTAGACTATATGAGCCTACTGAAGGCTATATAACCTTAAATGGAATTGACATAAGAAAATACAACTACTTGGAGTATTTAAGTCTATTTGGTGTAGTATTTCAAGACTTTAACCTATTTGCTTTCCCTCTTGACCAAAATGTTGCTTCAAGCGTAACCCTTGAGGAAGAAATGGTTTGGAAATGCCTTGAATTAGCAGGGATAAAAGATAGAGTTGAAGAAATGCCTGAGAATCTTAAAACTCCTTTATATAAGTATGACGAGGGTGGTGTTGAAATAAGCGGTGGTGAAGCTCAAAAGATTGCAATAGCTAGAGCACTGTACAAGGATGCTCCATTTGTTATACTAGATGAACCAACTGCAGCGCTAGATCCAATAAGTGAGTATGAAATCTACTCTAGATTTAATGAATTAGTTAAGGATAAAACAAGTATTTACATATCTCACAGAATGAGCAGCTGTAGATTTTGTGATGATATAATTGTATTTGATGAAGGATCAATTATTCAAAGAGGAAGTCATGATGAACTTATAGAAGATAAAGATAATCTATATGCACATCTGTGGAACGCTCAGGCAAAATATTATGTAACAAACGAAAATTAGCTTTTGCTAATTTTTGTTTGTTTATATCGAAATTGCTATTTTTATGTAAATGAATATTGACTTTTGTCGTTTATTGTAGTAGTGTAATTTTGTAGATATTGTTAAATTCAAGTAATAAGCCGACTGATATGAATTATATCCTTTTTAAATATTGTATTGACTTTTTAATAATTTCTATAAAAAGGAGGGATATAATGTTTAAATTATTTGATATGGAAGATGAAAATAAGTTTTCATGGAAGTCTCTAGGAGACATAGAAAAGGGTAGAAAAAATCTGGGTACTGACATACCTGTTTTTGTTTATAGACTTTTCCAGTTTACACTTAGAGATGAACTTATAAAACAATTTGGAAATGAAAAAACTATCGAAATTTTTCGCAAAGCCGGAAAGTTAGCAGGTACTGAGTTTTCAAATAATATTCTTGACTTAACCTTGCCATTTGATGAGTTTTTTGCTCACCTGCAAAAAATTTTAGAAGATAATAATATTGGTATATTAAGAATAGAAAAGTTTGATTTAATAACAGGTAGCATAATCTTAACTGTGTCAGAGGATGTAGACTGTTCTGGGCTTCCAATTACCGGTGAAACTGTATGTAACTATGATGAAGGTTTTTTGGCAGGCATTTTAGAAGCATATACAAAAAAAGAGTATATTATAACTGAAATAGACTGCTGGGCTACAGGCTCACGCGTATGTCGTTTTATAGGAAATGTAATAATAAAAAATGAGGAATAAAGGTTGAAAGAAATAAAAAATAATGAAAGGATAGGAACCGAGCCCATGCACAAATACTTCATGGGTTTTTGTGAAATCGGTGCATGGGCATAAAAATGAATAACAATGACATAGATTTACTTATTAGGCAAATTGAAAATGTTATCCTAAATAAACCTTTAGAGATGTCCGATAAACTAGTCGATACATCTGATGAGCTTCAAAAGCTCCAAGATGCTATTTATTATTTATCTAGTTGCCTTATAGAGTCAAATCAATTTTTACAAGCGCTTAGTGAAGGAGATTTAGACCCAACTCCTCCTGGTAGACATAATTTCATTGCTGGATATTTAAAAGAACTTCATTCGATTTTAAAACACCTAACATGGCAGACTACTCAAGTAGCACATGGAGATTATAATCAAAGAGTTCATTTTTTAGGAGAATTCTCAGATTCATTCAATCTCATGGTTAAACAGCTAGAAGAAAGAGAAATAAAGTTAAATGAGAAATCAAATGCTTTAACACAATCTATGAATTTGTTGATTTCTGTAATGGATACACAAAGCCATTGGATAATTGTTATGGATTATGAAAATCACGAAATAATTTACACTAATCAGTCTGCAAATGAACATTTTTATAATATGCAAGAAAATAAAATACTTTGCAAAAAAGACTGTCCTATTTTAGAAAAAATAAAATTTATATCTAATATTGATTCTAAATGTGAATATGAATTTTATTGTAGTCACAAGCGATATATGAAAGTAATAAGCTATCCAATAGAGTGGAATGATAAAAAAGCTATTGTTCATTATATTTCCGACATAACAGAAGAAAAAGAATCTAAAAGAAATCTATCAAACTTGGCTTATACAGATGAATTAACTGGAACATACAATCGTAGATACTGTAATGAAATTATTAATGACTTAATACATAACAAGCAAAATTTCTCGCTCGTTTTAATAGATTTGGATAATTTAAAACATGTAAATGATACCTTTGGTCATGTTACTGGTGACGAATATATTCTCATGGTAATACAAGCTATTAAAAACAATATACGTAATTATGATGTATTGTGTCGAATAGGTGGAGATGAATTTGTAGTTATATTTAAAAATTGTAGTGAGGAAATAGCTGTAAAAAAAATGAAAAAAGTTCATGATAGCATTCTTCAAATAAAAAAAGATTATATTCTTTCAATAAGCTATGGAATTACATTTGTTTCACAAGATATGAAATTAACTCCAGATGATATTATAGAATTAAGCGACACTAAAATGTATGAATTTAAAAAAAATTATAAGAAATAAAAAGAGGCTGTTTATAATAAAAGTTAGTTCTACAGCCTCCTAAATCTTATTTGTATCTATTTGTATTATTCAACAAATCTCATATGAGGATAAATTTTTTTTACTCTCTCATCTGTGTATTTTTTATCTATGTACTCTTCCAATGAATTTGATGCTGGTATAGAATTACGTCTATCAACTAATCTTTCAACAACGATTGATGACATAAATACATTAAAAATCATGAATATTAATAGAGTAAATGTTAAAGATTTGCCAAAACGATTTGGTATCTTTTCAATATATTTAGTAAGTAATGGGAATAAGTGTTTAAGCCATACAAGTGCTAATATCCCCCAAAACAGTGAATAAAGCAAGCATATTCGTCCATTTAGGTTAAATGGATATTGACTGTAATCCCAAGAAACTGTTCCAAATATCATCTCCTGCACCCAGCTACAAGCATATTCAAATGCTCCACCAACTATTGTTCCCCCTATAATAATCCACCTATCACTTTTATTTCTAAGCCAATATAACCCTATTGTCATAAACAATGCACCAAAACCATATACCAAGTTAAAAGGGCCATATATTAGTCCTGTTCTACTTTCAATATGGAATCCAGTAACTAAACACCATATTGTTTCAACTACTACCCCCATAATACAACCAATGAAAAATACCCAAAAAAGCTTATAAAAATTAAGTCCACTTGCGAAGGATTTCTCATAGTCTATTTTTTTTATTACTTTTGCGCTCTCCATGCTCGACTCCTTAATTGTTTATATGACAAAATAATACATTTTTCGTCATTTATATATGGTAAATCAATTAATTAACATTGTCAATTAATAAACAATTAATATTTTATTAATATTTCATTAATAATACTAATCCCTCATTAAAACCTTTTTTTATAATCAGGATAAGTATAAATTATTTAACTCTAAATGTTTTAGGTGCTTTTTTGTATACTATTATCAGTGCTATTGCTATATACAAAATAGTAAAGGCTAAAACGCACAAGGTAAATATACTGCTTGCGGTTTCAATTTGCATACACATAAAACATATAAAATACACAATGCTGTTTATTATATTAAAAAATGGATTTTTAACATCTAACTCTGTTGTATATGGTTGAAAAATATAATACATAAACAAATGATGTACAGAGAAAAATATTGAAATTAAAATTATAGCTAAAACAAGCATTGCTATATCAATTGTTAAAACATTTATATCACATAATGCCGCAAAAGCTAAAATTGCTAAGCTAAGTGCTGCTGCTATCATAAGGTTGTAGTATACAATACGTAGCAGTCTAACATTAAAATTTTGTAGTACTGTTTTTGGCTGTCTGTAAAAGCCGTATCTTAAAAGACTTATGTCACAGTTAAAAAACATTGCACGACATGCTTTTTCAGCTGTGGACATAAAATACATTATAAAAACAAACATTGGCAAGGAGCTTACTAAATACTTTGCAACCTCAATTGCTATATTAGGTGCAATAAATTGCACAATAACCCCGACAGCAAACAATATTATAATTATAAGAATCCTTATAATTACAGGTTTTATAATTTGTCTTTTATGTCTTTTAAAGAAAATTACATTTAAATAAGAAAATCCAGACATTTTCTCGATTTTTCCATAATCGTTTTTATCCTTTTCACTTAATATATCTAAATCTTTTTCCTTAACTGCCACATCTGTAAATTTACTTTTTTGTACATTTTCCATAGCAACAGAAAATAGAAAGTTTGCATCAAGTGTTTGTTTAATATCTCTATCATATTTTTTATATCCAAAATAAATATAATAAAAGCTAAGTGTGCCAAGTATTATAAATAATATAATAAATGGAAGGCTAAAAAATACGCTTGTAATTATGAAAAATTCATCTACTAATAATGGCACATATGCTAGTGCAAGTCCAATTCCTATAGCTACCCAAACAAAACCTGTATTTCTCGAAAGTATAATTTTCTTTTTATCATAAACTATAAGCTGTAAAGCTTCGCCCATAAATCTAAAGCAAATAAGCGCAAGCCACATTACGACTGCTTGATATACAGTACCTCCAAGCATTAGCAAGCCTGTAATTAAAATAGGCAAATAAAACACGAAGTGATTTATGTACTTAGTTGACATAGTTATAAAAACATAGCCTTTAGGATTCATCTTCATGTATTTTAAGCATACATATTTTTCTCTTGTTATTTTAAATATTTCACTATCCTGCAAAGCACCTAATATGCAGCTTAGATAGAAAAATATATTGACAAATAAAGCTATTACTTCACCTGATTGTAATGAAGCCTTATTAGATAGCATTATAGGATACCAAATCATTAGAATTAAATAAACAGCCTTCTTAAGTATATTACATAGTTGAAAAAATACAGCTATTATAATTGAAATTATATTTTTTAATTTTATATTTGAATATATGGCATCCGGTAGTATTTTGCCTATTAACCAAATGCGCTTAAAATAATATATAAATGTATTTGCATAGATTGAAGTTTTTATTTTGAATATATTTTTTAAATATATTTTTATTATATTTTTGTTATTTACCATGTCCGTTCTCATCCCTTAACAGTTCAATAATTTCAGCTTCAAAATTTTTACTTTTTAGCATTTCATGATCTATTTGCTTAAGAGTTCCTTCACTTAATATTACAAGCTCATCACATAAATCAGTTGCCAGTTGTAAAATATGTGTTGAAAAAATAATAATGTGTTCATCCTTCATGCTCTTAATAAGCTCTTTTATTTCAAGTGCTACAACAACATCAAAGGATGTTAATGGTTCGTCCAGTAAAATAACAGGTGGCTTAGCTATAATAAAGCATAGCATTTGAACCTTGTTTTTCATACCGTGAGAATATCCCTTTATAAGTCTATGTCGATCATCCTTAGCTAATTTAACCATATCAAAGTAATCATCTATAGTTTTATCATCCTTAATCTTATCCTTATTTACATCCATAAAAAATTTGATAAACTCATAACCTGTTAAAAAATCAGGCAAAATTGGTGTTGAAAAAACATAACCTATATCCTCTAAATTAAGCTCTTTTTTTATTCCAGCATCATCCACAATACTTGTAGTACCGCTATCTGGTAATATTTCTTCACTTAAGCAATTAAATAATGTAGTTTTTCCTGCACCATTTCTTCCTAATAAGCCGTATATCTTGCCTTTTTGGAAGCTAAATGTTATATCCTTTAGAACTTCTTTGCTTTCAAAGGATTTCTTTATATTATTAAGCAGTAATTCCATGTCAAAAACTCTCCCTTTAAATTAAATAATTTGATTTTTCAAAGCCTTGCTTGAGTCATTTAATATTATATCACAACATTTATAAAAAGTAAATATAATTTACCTTTTATAATTACATTTCATTTTGATATTTTGACATATAGTAAATACCAAGTATGTTATAAAGTAAAAATACAGCTACTGTAACTAGTATAGTCCATAATGGTGCATCAATTATTATTAAAATATATGCAATTCCTATAATAAACCATTGAATTATATCACCAGCTTTTGCTTTTGCCTTATCACGTATTATCGTATTTCTTTCATCTCTATAATCTATTTCATTTTGTTTTGTGCTAATAGGATCCTTTTTTTCGATTCTTTTCATATATAAATTTGCAATACTCATACCTATAAGTCCAGCTCCTACACCTATAAAAATTCCTGCAATCTTTGAGAAATCAGAGTCTTTCAATATAAAGCTTATTGCAAATAAACATAAACCGATTATTAAACATATAACATAATATGATGTCTTTTTTAACATAAATTATCCTCCTCATAAATAAAAATATCTTCAATTTTTAAATTAAAATATCTTGCTATTTTAAATGCCAACAGTATAGATGGATTATATCTTCCATTTTCCAAAGATCCAATAGTTTGCCTTGATACCTCCAAAGCATCAGCCAATTCCTCTTGCTTCATCCCATGCTTTTTTCTAATTTCTTCTAATCTATTTTTCAATATTACACCTCCAAAAATAAAATGGAAAGTTAGCTTTACATTAATGATATAACAATACATCAAAAATGTCAAGCAAGCTTTCCATATTTTAATTTTAAAACGGGAACTATGTTTCTGTATTAAATATTAATATTATTGCTATAATAAAGCTTAACAGTTATAATGAAATCATTATTACATTCGGAGGGAAAAATGAAATTTGACAAAATAGTTTCTGTAGACTATACAGGAATAGATGAATTTGTGCATAATGAACTAAAAGAATTATGTAACAACCTAATAATATATAATGATTTTCCTAAAAGTCAGGAAGAAATTATAAATAGATGTAAAGATGCTGATGCTATTCTTGTATCTTGGAATACCCCCATAACTGATTTAATAATAAAAAGTTTACCAAAATTAAAATACATTGGAATGTGTTGCAGCCTATACGATGAAGCTTCATCTAATGTCAATATCAAACAAGCAAAGGAACAAGGTATTGTTGTAAAAGGTGTTATGCATTATGGTGATAATGGGGTTGTTGAATTTATATTTAGTCAGCTTATTAGGTTATTTAAAGGAATTGGAGAGGTTCAATATAGGGATGAGCAAATTGAGTTAGAAGATATAAATCTTGGTATAATTGGATATGGTACTGTTGGCAAAATGGTTGCCGATACCGGTAAATTTTTTTCAATGAATATTTCATATTATAATCGAACTAAAAAAGATAATATAATTTATGAATATAAACCGTTAGAAAAACTGCTTCGCGAAAGTGATGTAATCTCAACTCACTTACCACGTCACACAGTTGTTTTAAATAAAAAAGAATTTGAACAATTAGGTAACGGAAAAGTTTTAATAAATACAGGATTAACACCATCTTTTGAATTAGATGCATTTGACCAATGGATCAATAATAAAGGAAATTTTGCAATTTTTGATTCTGTTTCAGTAACTAAAGAATTTAAAACAAAATATCAAAGTTATAAAAATGTAATTATGTGTGATAAGGTTACTGGATTTACTAAAAATGCACGAAGAAGACTTGCATACAAAGTAATTGAGAATATAAAAACCATTTAATAAAAAAGAGCATGGAAGTTATTAACATACCAGTGCTCTTTATATATTACCTTAAATATAGTTTATTTCTTCTTTTTACTCTTTAATTTTTTAAGCCTAAAAAAGTCTTCTCTTTCTTTTTCCTCTAATACCTCTTGAATATATTTTACCTGTTCTTTATACTTCGGTATCTGAATATGTTGAAGGGCATTGGTTCTTTTTTGAGTTTTCTCTATTTCCTTAGCTAGCTTAAATATTGAGTTTTCGATTTCTGCTAACTTATAAATTTTATATTTTACTTCATTAAAATTTACTCTCGCTGCATCTAAAGCTGAATTTGTATAAAAAAATCCGTAGGTTGGAATTACATCTTGCTTTTGATATTTAATTGTTGGAATATCTACACCCATTACACTTTTCAACAAAAGCTCAAAGGATTCATCATCGGGAACACTATAGGATATATCCTCTACATCCTTAACGCCTAAAATTATATTAGCAATTTGTAAGGATTCATAGGCTTTAGCTATAGTATCATATATTTCTGTTTGAATGTTTTTTGATTTATTTACAAAATCCATCATTTCCTTAATTAAAACATTACGTTTTTTATCTAGAAGCTCAAAGCCTTTTTTTGATAGCTGTAATGATGATTTTGCTTTTATCAAATTCGATTTAGTAGGTGCAATTAAAACAGCCATATTATCACCTATTTTCTATAATATTTTTCTATCATTTCAGTCTTCATACGATCAAGCTCACTAGCCGGCAATATGGATAATATTTCCCAGCCCAAATCTAGAGTTTCTATTATACTTCTATTTTCATCATTGCCCTGTGATATAAACCTGCCTTCAAGCTCTCGACCAAATTTTAGATATAGCTTATCTATATCACTTAAGTCATCTTCACCTATAATTTGAGCTAAGCTTTTTACGTCCTGAACTTTTGAGTATGCAGCAAATATTTGACTTGATAAATCTGCATGGTCCTCTCTTGTATATTCTTCTCCTATACCGTCTTTCATAAGTCTTGATAATGACGGCAATATGTCTACAGGAGGATAAATATTCTTTTGATTAAACTCTCTATTAAGAACTATCTGTCCTTCAGTAATAAATCCAGTTAAGTCGGGTATAGGGTGAGTTATATCATCATTAGGCATTGTTAATATTGGAATAAGTGTAATTGAACCATCTTTTGATTTTAGCATACCAGCTCTTTCATATATAGTTGATAAATCACTATATAAATATCCTGGATATCCCTTACGTGACGGTACTTCCTCTTTTGCTGATGATATCTCACGAAGTGCCTCAGCATAGCTAGTCATATCTGTCAAAATAACCAAAACATGCATATTACATTCAAATGCAAGATATTCAGCAGCTGTTAAAGCACATTTTGGAGTTGCAATTCTTTCAACTATAGGAGCATCTGCAGTATTTATATACATAACTACGTGGTCAAGCACTCCAGAATTTTGAAAGCTTTTTACAAAATAATCAGCGTCATCATGTCTAACACCCATAGCACCGAAAACAATAGCAAAATTATCTTTAGTGGCACCCTCAATTTTTGCCTGTTTAACTATCTGTACTGCTAAATCATTATGAGCTATACCATTTCCAGAAAAAATAGGCAATTTTTGACCTCTAATAAGAGTCATTAGAGCATCAATGGAAGAAATACCTGTCTGTATAAAGTTTCTAGGGTATTTACGAGCAACTGGATTTATAGGACGACCGTTTATATTTTCTTTGTGTGATGATACTATTTGGTACATACCATCTATAGGCTCACCAACTCCATTGAAGGTTCTACCTAATATTTCTTTGGATAGTGGAATAGATAAAGGCTCTCCAGTAAATTTTACTGATGAGTTATCTGTTGAAATACCAGATGTACCTTCAAATACTTGTATTATAACCTTATCTCCATCTATTTTTATTATTTTCCCTTTTCTTGTTTTTTCATTGGTCATTTTGATATCTACTACTTCGCCGTAGGAAACATCTTCGACATTAGAAAGTACAATTAAAGGACCTTCAACACGTTCTAATTTCAAATATTCTTTTTTCATAATTACCTCTATTACGCTGTAATATTTGATGAAGAATCGTCTTTTGATTCTTCCATAGAGTAAAAGAGTGAATTTTTTCTTCTCTCTTTTACTTTATTCATATTTTTGTCTTAAATCGCCATATGCTCTAATAATTTTATCTGATAATTCATCTAGCAACGAAAGACTATCATTTGGAATATCATATTTCATTTTTAAAACTTCTTGTATAACTTGCTGCTCTTTTATTGTTGAAATTGGTATCCCCATTTTTATGCAGATTAGTGCATTTTCATATAATGTATCTATAACCTTCAACATTTTATATTGCTTCATCAATACTACATAGCTATCTTCCTTGTGTAGAGCATTTTGCTGTAAAAATCCTTTTTTAATAATTCTAGCTATTTCTAATACTAATGCTTGATCATTTGGCAAAACATCCTCTCCAACAAGCTGAACTATTTCATTAAGCTTTTCTTCCTCCTGCAAAAGCTTTATCATCTTTGCACGAAGCTCCATCATTTCAGGAGATACATTTTTATCGTACCAATCCTTTAGCATTACTGCATATCCACTATAGCTAGTTAAATAGTTTATAGCTGGATAGTGCCTAGCATACGCAAGCTTTTTATCAAGTGCTAAAAAAGCAGTAACAAATCTTTTTGTGTTTTCAGTAACGGGTTCAGAAAAATCCCCACCTGGCGGTGAAACAGCACCAATTATTGTTACACTAGCCTCACTTCCGCCTAGTGTTTTAACACATCCCGCTCTTTCATAAAATTCTGCCAATCTTGAAGGCAAATATGCTGGGTATCCTTCCTCAGCAGGCATTTCCTCAAGTCGTCCTGATATCTCACGTAAAGCCTCTGCCCACCTTGATGTAGAGTCAGCCATTATGGCTACATCATAACCCATATCTCTATAGTATTCTGCCATAGTTATGCCTGTATAAATGCTTGCCTCTCTAGCCGCAACTGGCATATTTGATGTATTGGCTATTAGTATAGTTCTTTCCATCAAAGGTCTATTTGTTCTTGGGTCTATTAGGCTCGGAAATTCCTCCAAAACATCTGTCATTTCATTTCCACGCTCTCCACAGCCTATATAAACTATGATATCAGCATCACTCCACTTAGCAAATTGGTGCTGTGTAACAGTTTTTCCAGTACCAAATCCACCTGGCAAGCCTACTGTTCCTCCCTTTGCTACTGGATAAAAGGTGTCTATTACTCTTTGACCAGTAATAAGTGGTTTATATATGGCAATTCTTTTTTCAATAGGTCTAGGTCTTCTTACAGGCCACTTTGTACACAAACTAAGATTAAGGTTTTCACCATTGTCCTGTTCCAACACGACAATTGTATCATTTAATTTATAGCTGCCACTTGGTTTTATTTCAACTACCTTACCACTAACATTATATGGCACCATTAGTTTATGTAAAATGCTTTCTGTTTCTTGAACAGTTGCATAAACCATACCTTGAGCTAAATAATCACCATGTTTAGCAACAATTTCTGTGTTCCATTCTTTCTTATCATTAATTGAAACTAAGCCTATACCTTCAGGTATAAAATCTTGAGATAGCTCTTGTATATATTCTAGAGGTCTTTGTATACCATCAAAGATATTTCCAATCATTCCAGGTCCTAAGGTTACTGATAGTGGAGTACCAGTTGAATAAATTTTTTCGCCAGATCTAAGACCTTCAGTTTCTTCATAAACCTGAATTGTAGCTTCATCCACATTTAATGAAACAACTTCACCAATAAGCTTTTTCTCACCTACAGTAACCATTTCATTAACCTTAAATGAGCTCATGTTAATACCCTTTACTACCGGACCATTAATAACCTTAACTAACCCCTCGTAATT
This sequence comes from Firmicutes bacterium UBA7510, assembly GCA_002479485.1. Lineage (GTDB taxonomy): Bacteria > Bacillota > Clostridia > Tissierellales > Sedimentibacteraceae > UBA1535. Next base: position 127,121 of record DLNM01000054.1, read on the forward strand.
ATTCATTGTTTCCACCTTCCTCTAATGCTTCAAATAATATCTGCATAATATAAGGTTTATTATCATCTAATAATGATTTAATTGATAAGTCAATTCTTAATTTTTCAATATTGTCTTCCACTACAAAACCGCCAATTATTTTGTCCTTTGTAACAGCGATTTTATAATCATCATCATTATATCCCAAATCTTTTAACGCCTTATTAAATATATCAAAATATTTGTTGTAATCATTATCAGTCACATACATTGTTATGTTATTCATATGCTTTTTTTCTAAGCTAAATTCATTTACAAGCTTTAACAAATAGTCCTTATATATATCACTTTTTATAAATTCATCAATATGTGCTTTTAAACTATCCATCAATTTATTAAAGCATTTTTCCTTTGTAAGCATATATTCTTTTTTTTCATTTATTTTTAAGCTGCTATATGCCCTAGAGATTTCTAAATCTCTTTTTTTATTAGCGCTATTAATTATTTTTTTAACTTCTAAGTCAGTATCTTTTTTATTTTTTTCAAGCTTTCCACTATACTCTTCCTCTAAGTTTGTAAGTCCTTCCTTAAATTGAGTATTCATAAGCTGATCAATTAGCTTTGAAAACAAGAGCACCTTCTGCTCAATAGTTACCATAGTTACCTCCATTCCACTGCATCTCAATTTACATTTTGATGCCGACAGACTCTCTAATATAAGTTGATATTAAATCATAGCCCCTTGTTGTACCATGTCTATCTGGAATCTCAATGATTAAAGGTTTCTTACACTTTAATTTGAGTTCCAGAACTTCATCTTTTACCATATCAACAACTTTTTCAGTTAAAATAAGCACTCCAATGTCATCATTATCCATATATTTTTTTATTGCATCAGAGGCCTCATTGCTGCTATGTACAATAATGCCATTTACACCAGCAAGTCTCATCCCAACAAAGGTATCTCTATTATCACTAATCAAAAATGATTTCATAATTTCCTCCATCACACCGTTTCTTGGCGTCACAATAGTATGAAACACTTTTTTCACACTTAAACCTCTATTTTAAATAGAATATTTATTAAACAAACTATACAAATAGAATTAATATAGAAATAATCATACCGTATATTGCTATACCTTCTGCCATACCAACAAATATTAATGTTTTACCAAGTATTGATGAGTCCTCTGTAACTGCTCCAATTGCAGCTGAACCAACTGAACCAACTGCTACACCAGTACCAATTGTTGCAAGACCTGTACTAAGTGATGCCGCTAAATATTTAAAGCCATCACCAAGAGTTAAACCAGCTCCAGCAGCTCCTGCTACCTCAGCAAATACATTTTTACCAAACATTGCTGATATAATCATTCCTACTGCTATCATTCCAAATACTGAAACTGAAGCTAGAACATATTTTTTAACATTACCCTGTTTCTTTTCCTTATAAGCTTTTTTACCATATAATACTGTTCCTACTGAAACTAAAATTGCTAACAATAATAATAATATTTGCATAATAACCTCCATTACGCCATCTCCACAGCGTCAAAAATTTTAATTGACTATTTTTATTGGGTTAAATTCAACCCCATCACCGTTAAAATATTTACTAAACATTTCATAATATTCAAGCCTTAAACCTTGAATGAATACTACTAAGCCCTCTAGAGTTAGTATTAAAACATTACCCAGTATAAGGATAAATATCTTTAAAATTAAATTTGATGTCATTTCTGACATTACTAAGAATGCTAGAAATAAACCTGCATGGTTTAGTGCAAATGCACCAACACGTATAAAGGATATAGCATTACTTAAAGCACTAAGTATGGTTTCTATTCCTTCAAATATGCTTTCTGTAAAATATGAGCCTGCGCTTCCATGTATAAGCGGTCTTTTACCAATAAATAAATGAGTTATAGGCTGCTTTAGAATCATAATTACTAAACTAAGAATCAATGTTGTAGCTGGCACCCAAATTGGCAAGCTTATAACTTTTGTTAAGCATACACCTATTAGTACCAGACTAATAAAGAAAATATACCCCATTAATCCATTTTTTCCGAAGATTCCTTCTTCAATATTTTTTTTTTTAAGACGATTTAAAATTCCTATACCATAGGATACTGTCAGAACAACTACTCCAAAAACTACACCCATTATAAGTATTGGCATAATGTTTTTCGGATCAAGAGGTCTTCCAATTAGACTAGGAAGCCATGGCAATTCTGCCTTTTCAAGTCCGAAAAAACTTCCATAAACAAAGCCAAAAATCATAGAACTAATACCAAGTCTCTCCAATATTTGACCTGCTACCTGACTTTTTTTAATAATAAAAAGTCCAGCTAAAAAATATACTAGTCCTTGACCTATATCTCCAAACATTAATCCAAACATTAAGAAAAATGTTATGGATAAAAAAGGTGTTGGATCTATCTCATAATATGATGGTAGCCCATATAGTCTTACAATTGTTTCAAAAGGTTTAGAAAAAGTATTGTTTTTAAGTTTTGTAGGTGGCATAACAGGTTTATCAATTTGCTCTGGGCTTTTATGAGTAATTGCAAACTTATCTGTTACCTTTCTAAGAGAATTCTCTATTGCATCTCTGTCCGCCTCTCTCGTCCATGCGTTTATAACAAACACATTTTCACCATAGGTTACATCTTTTTCTAATTCGTATATTCTCTTTTCAAGTTTAATAGCTGAATATATTTTATTAAGTAATAATTCATTATTCTTTTTATTTTCCTCTATCTCCTTATAAAAGGTTGCTACTTCTTTTGATAGAGAGATTACTTGATCTTCTACTTGTGAAAGCATTTGCTCTACTGTACCTGTAACACCTACCGGAACATTAAGTCTATTCCAATTTAAAGATTTTAGAAGTTTTGTATTTTCATCTTTAAACTGTTTTGGGTAAATTACTATATACATATCTTCTATAGAAGATCTAATTATTCCTATTTTTAGTGCAACAGCACTGATATTTTCGTAATTTCTTTTCATTCTAACCTTATCTTCTTGAGATAAAGTACCTACTTCATAATCAAAGTAATTCAAATTTGACAGTCTATTAAAATCCAAACTTTTATCATCTATACTGTTCATTTTCTTCTCAAATTCTAAAAGTTCATTAATTTTTGTTTTTTTAGAATTAATTTCGTCAAGTCTATAACCCAGCTCATTATGAATTTTTTCTAAGTTATCATAAGCTTCATCAATGCTATATTCACAATTATCAATATACTTTTTATCTACTTTTAACTCTATACCAGCATCTTGACAAAGCTTTTCAATAGACTGCTCTATTTCACTACATTTTTGTCTTATATTATCATAGTCAACTTTTTTGTAATCATAAGAGTCTGGAACTAATGCTTCATATTCATGTAACATATAGTTATCATCATAAGTATTATTTTCCTCAAAATCAAGATGAACGCTTTCAGATAGTATCAATTGTTTTAAAATTTTATGCATATCATTAAGAGAACCTATAATTTTGATTAAAACCATTTTTTCTATAGCCATTTCCTACCCTCCGTTTCTATATATCATGAACTAAATATTTCTTAAGTTTTTCTTTTGGTAATTGATATTTTATACCTTCTGTTACAGCTACAAGGTCTTTAACAATTATACCGTTCATATAAAAATATGCCAGTGCAGTCCCTATAGTCTTTTTGTTCATATCTTTTTTATCTAGGTAGTTGTATATATAACTATCTATCTTTATATCAATCTCACTATCATCCGGTGAGGTAAATATATTGTATTTTAAATAACTTTTTGATAATGATTTTACTTCTTCAATTGATTTAGCATAGCATAATTTTTTTAACCTTGGATAAGATATTCTTTTTCCTCCTGGTAAGCAATATATTAATATCTCCTCTGGTGAAATATTAAAATATTTCATAGCTCTATATATCCATTGAACATTTGCAAAATCAATTTTAACTCCTAATATATCTTCAACTTCTTTCATGTCACTAGCGCTAAGCTTTTTAGATCTTTTAAGTAATAAATTATATAAATGAATTTGTAATTTCATTTCAATATGAAATTCTCTTTTAATTATATCTTCATTACTTAAAGATTTAAATTTACTGTAATAGGAGCTATCTTTTAAATTTTCAATAAGGTCTGTAATATTTGAAGATGCAATAAGCTTATCATAGGAAAGTTCAGAATAATTTTCAGAATGAATAAAATGTTTTTTTATATTATCCATGCTTTCATTTTGTGCTACTTTTCTAATTATCAATATTAAATCTGCTATTTCAAATTCAAATAGTACCGTTTGTAAAAAAGATTTATATGGTCCAGAAAAATAGTGAAGTATATCCTCTATCTCAGATACCCTAAATCTGCCTAATATAGTTTCCAAATCATCTCTATGAATATGGTCACTATCAGCTTCTTTTATAATTTCTGCAAGTTCAGGCCTATCTTTAAGCAAGTTTGTAACTTGTTCAACACTGGTGCATTCTAAAATATTATCCCAGTCTTTCTTATCTAAAAGTCGACCTTTTTTCGACTTAACCTTAGTACTAACTGCATCGTATGCAACATATGGATTCATATTAATTCTCCAAAGTATTCAAAGTATGCAAAGGATACTTCGTATCCAGAGTATATGATATATCCTCAGCAAAGAGCTTATTAAATATTATTTTTACCAGATTCTCTTCTATTTGAGCATATTCATTTTCTATCATAGAATTAATGCTTGTTATTTTATCCTCAGAGGACTTATTATTATCTACATCAGATATTTGCATGACTATTTTTTCCGACTCAACCCTAGCGTTTTCAAGCATAGATTGTCTATATTCCACTAGCTTATTTTCATATTCCTGCCGTTTGTTTTTTAAATATTCTTCATTCTTTTTTTTATTTTCAAATGCTAATGAATCAATTTCAATAATTTGTTCTATAATATCTTTCAAAAATACCACCTCAATTATTCGAAATATATTCTTATAAAATATATTTCGGATGTAATTTGTAAAAATATACTATATACTACTCCTACTTCTGTTTTTT
>DLNM01000052.1 GCA_002479485.1 Firmicutes bacterium UBA7510
ATTTACTATTGTAAAAAATATTTAAAAAATTATTAAATAGGTCTATATATAAAAATACACAATTAAATTAGGAAATTTTAGTATTTTCTAAATGTAATTAATATGCTTACGTTTTCATGCACAAAATAAAATAAAGTAAAATTAGATATAAATTAATAAAAATAATTTTAAAGCTTGCAAAATTAATATAATTTTGATATGCTAATTAAAATTGAAAAGTTAAGTAAGACTTATATAAATGGAGGCTATCATGAAAAAGTTTAAACGTGTTCTTGTTGCCAATAGAGGCGAAATAGCTATAAGAGTTTTTAGAGCTTGTAATGAGCTTGGAATTAGAACAGTTGCTATTTATTCAGAAGAAGATAAAAATTCACTTTTTAGAACTAAAGCGGACGAATCTTATCAAATAGGTAAAGATAAAGGACCAGTAGAGGCTTATTTAGGAATAGACGAAATTATTAATCTAGCTAAATCAAAAGGTGTGGATTCAATACACCCTGGTTATGGATTTTTATCTGAAAATGTAGAATTTGCAAAAAAATGCGAAGAAACAGGCATAGTATTTATAGGGCCTAACCATGAAATGATGGATAAATTAGGAGATAAAATTAAATCTAAACTCGTAGCTCAATCTGTAGGTGTTCCTACTATTCCTGGTGTTGAAAAAGCTGTTGGCAATGAAAAAGAAGCAATTGAGTTTGCCAATCTTTGTGAATATCCAATCATGTTAAAGGCAGCAGCAGGCGGTGGTGGCAGAGGTATGAGAATAGTAAGAAGTGAAAAAGATCTTATACCTGAATTTAATAGTGCTAAAAGTGAGGCGAAAAAAGCCTTTGGTATAGATGATATATTTATTGAAAAATATCTGGAAAATCCTAAACATATAGAGGTTCAGGTTTTAGGTGATAGTTATGGCAATATAGTTCACCTGTATGAGAGAGATTGTTCAATACAAAGAAGGCATCAAAAGGTTATAGAATTTACTCCTGCAATATGTTTAACTGAAAAACAAAGAAAGGATATATGTGCGGATGCAATTAAAATTGCAAGTGCTGTTAAATATAGAAGTGCTGGAACTGTAGAATTTTTAGTAGATAGCAAAGGCGATCATTATTTCATTGAAATGAACCCTAGAATTCAGGTTGAACATACTATTACAGAAATGACAACAGGAATTGACTTAGTTCAATCTCAGATTTTAGTAGCACAAGGCTATAGCCTAGACAGTGATGAATTAAACATAAAATCACAGGATTCAATTAAACAAAATGGTTTTTCAATTCAGTGCCGAGTAACAACTGAGGATCCTAACAAAAATTTTGCACCAGACACAGGAAAAATAGACATTTATAGAACTGGCTCTGGATTTGGTATTAGATTAGACGGTGATAATGGCTTCACTGGAGCAGTTATAAGCCCATACTATGATAGTTTATTGGTTAAGGTTACGTCATGGTCAAGAAGCTTTAATGACTGTGTAAACAAATCACGAAGAGCATTAAGAGAGGTTAAAATTAAAGGGGTAAAAACAAACGTTGGATTTTTGCTTAATGTCTTAAATCACGATAAATTCAAAAAAGGAATGTGCGACACAGGCTTCATACAAAATAACCCTAAATTGTTAAGTATAGTTGAGGGTAAAGACGAGGAGCTAAAAATTATTAAATTTATAGGAGAAAAAGTTGTAAATGAAACTAGAGGTATAAAGCCAACATTTGATGTACCAAGAATTCCAGAGTTTAAGTGTATAGAAAATCTAAGAGGAACAAAGCAAATATTAGATGAAAATGGTCCTAAGGGATTGATTGATTATATACTTAATGAGAAAAAACTCCTATTAACTGATACTACTATGCGTGATGCTCATCAATCGCTGATGGCGACAAGGCTCAGAACTATAGATATGGAAAGAATAGCTCCAGCAATGGCAACTCTTGGTAAGGATTTATTCTCGCTTGAAATGTGGGGTGGAGCAACATTTGATGTTTCATACAGATTTCTAAAGGAATCTCCTTGGGAAAGATTAAGAGTATTAAGAGAGAAAATACCTAATATTTTATTCCAAATGTTAATCCGTGGTGCAAATGGTGTAGGATACAAAAACTACCCAGACAATGTAATCAGGCAATTTGTTAAGACTTCTGCAGACAATGGAATTGATATTTTCAGAATATTTGACTCGCTAAACTGGATACAAGGTATGGAGGTTGCAATTGATGAGGTCCTAAACCAAAACAAAATTGCAGAAGCTTGTATTTGCTATACTGGGGATATATTAGATGAAAATAGAGATAAATATACGCTTAAATACTATGTAGATAAGGCTAAGAAACTTGAAAAAAGAGGTGCTCAAATACTTGGTATAAAGGATATGTCAGCTCTATTAAAGCCAATGGCGGCACATAAGCTCATAAAGACACTTAAAAATGAAATATCTATACCAATTCACCTTCACACTCATGACACTAGTGGAAATGGTGTAGCTACAGTTCTAATGTCCGCAATGGCAGGAGTTGATATAGTAGACACTGCATTTAACTCAATGGCAGGACTTACAAGCCAGCCAGCACTTAACTCAGTAGTTGCAGCACTAAAAAATACTGACAGAGATACAAAGCTATCAATGGATGATTTACAAAAGATATCAGATTACTGGGGAGCGGTAAGACCTGTTTATGAAAAGTATGAGTCAGGATTAAAAAGCGGTACTGCTGAAATATATAAATATGAAATACCTGGAGGACAATATTCAAATCTTAAACCTCAAGTTGAAAGCTTTGGGTTAGGACACAAATTTGAAGAAGTTAAGGACATGTATCGTGAGGTAAATACAATGCTTGGCGATATAGTAAAAGTAACTCCATCATCAAAGGCTGTAGGTGATATGGCTATATTTATGATTCAAAATGAGTTAAATAAGGATAACATTTATGATAAAGCAAAGGATATGGATTTTCCAGACTCAATAGTATCATACTTTGAAGGTATGATGGGTCAACCTGAAGGAGGATTTCCTGAGAAATTAAAGGAATTAGTTTTAAAGGGTAAAAAATCAATAACAGTTAGACCGGGTGAGCTATTAGAGCCAGAAAATTTTGATAAAATAAAAGAAGATCTAAATAAAAAATACAACACAGATACAACTATCGAGGATGTTTTAAGTTATGCACTTTATCCTAAGGTTTACGAGGATTATGTTAAGTATGTAAAAAATGAAGGTGACTTTAGATATATGGGTAGTGATATATTTTTCCACGGACTTAGTGAAGGAGAGACCTGTGAAGTTCAAATTCATGAAGGAACAGTATATGTTGTTAAGTTGGTGGAAATAAGAAGTGCTGATGATTCTGGAAATAGAGACGTAGTATTTGAAGTTGACGGAAATCGTAGGGTAATAAGTATAAATGACAAAGCTGTAGCTAAAACAAGTACTAAGGTGTCTAAAAGAATGGCAGATGCTGATAACAAAAATGAAATTGGTGCAAATATATCAGGAAAAATTATAAAGCTATTAGTTAACAACGGTGATTTAGTTTCAGAGGGTCAACCTGTTGCTATAATTGAAGCCATGAAGATGGAAACTAATATTATTTCTCCAGTAGCTGGAACAGTAAAAAGTATATTAGTAAAAGAAGGCCAGCAAGTAGTAGCAGGTGAATTAGTGTCTGAGTTAGAAAAATAGAATAGCAATATTAAAAAAGTTCTATACCTAATAATTAGGTATAGAACTTTTTGCTTACTCAGTACGTAGTGCTTCCACAGGGTCTTTTTTAGCTGCCAATTTAGCTGGAATTGTTCCACCAATTAACGTGAGAATTATGCTTATTGTAATTAGTAGAATAGCATGAATAGGGTTAAGCTGTGCAACATTAGCCAAATCAGTCATATTTAAAAGCAAATGATTAATTGGGAATGTAAGCGCGTAAGCTATACCTATCCCTAAAAGACCAGAACAAGCTCCAATAATAAATGTTTCGGCATTAAATACTCTTGTGATATCCTTTTTCCTTGCACCAAGTGCTCTAAGAATACCAATTTCCTTTGTACGTTCAAGAACGGAAATATATGTTATAATACCAATCATTATTAATGATACAACTAAAGATATTGCTGCAAAAGCAATTAAAACAAGTGTAATTGCATCCATAATTCCGCCAGTCATTTCTGTCATTGAACTTGCTAAATCATTATATACAATTGTGTCCTCATCTGCCTTGTTTGTATTATAGTCGTCTAAATATGATAGAACAGCGTCCTTAGCTTCAAAGTCTGTAGGATATAAATGAATCATATATGGAGTTGAATCTCCCCCAATATAAGATAGAAAAGATTCCTTGCTTGCCTTATCTATCTTTTCCATTGTAATAACATTATAGTCTGCTTTTAATTGCGCTTTTACAATTTCTGAGTCCTCTTCTATATCCAAAATTTCTTGAACTAATTTATCACTATAAGCAATTCCATTGCCTAGTATGCCTAAGGTTACATCCTCTTTTAAACGAACTATACCGCTTATTTGCAATGTTATGCTATTTTCAGAATCATACATGGCATCATAATCAGTACCTGGCATAAAATTACCCATTGAAGTTTTCTTATAAAAGTCGTTGTTTGTTATTAATTTTATTTCTGTACCAACTATATCTTTAAATTTTATACTGTCAACATCATCTGTATCGAAGCCAAGGTTTTTAAGTATTGAATAATCAACACGATTTTGGTCATCAACTACTAATACTAAATCAGTGCTCTTTGATGGATATTCGCCGGCAAGAACTTCATAGTTTTTTTCAAGGTATGAGTCTAGAGAATTGTCAAGAACTTCAGGGTATGATGCAAAGCCAATTCCTCTCATGCTTGATACTCCGCCCATCATGCTTTGCATATCCTTGCCGTCATTACCAGCACCCATGTTAATTCCAACTGCAATGGAAACTGGATATGTTTTTTCATCTGCTCTGCGAAGTAAGTTCATCCCTACCATTCTTGTGTATCCAATACTTCTACATATAGCTGGATCTATAGCATTTATGTAGTCAATGTATTCTTTTGTAATTTTATTTGTATGTGCAATAGTATTTTCTGTACTATCGTATAAATATACCTCATCAGTATTAATCTGCTCTTTTTCATCACGTACTATTGAAAGCATTTCTCCTCTCATTTCTTTCATTGTTTCCATGTCTATACTCATTGTAGACTTTGAAATCATTATAGGAAACTCTGATAATGCATCATTTTGAAACTGATTAATTTGAGTTTGAAATCCAGATGAAAGACTTAGAATTAAAGCTATACCAATAATTCCAATGCTTGATGCAAATGCAGTTAAAGCTGTTCTCCATTTTTTTGTAGCGATATTTTTACCAGATAATTTTAGGGCTGTAAAAAAGCTCATACTAGTTTTTTTAAGTTGATAACCTGTATCATCTTTAACATTGTTATAAGGATTACTATCATCTACTACCTGACCGTCTTTAAATTTAATTATTCTATCAGCATATTTCTCTGCTATGTCAGGATTGTGAGTTACCATAATAACAAGCTTGTCATCTGCAATTTCCTTTATTAAATTCATAATTTGCTCGCTAGTTGCTGAGTCAAGTGCTCCTGTTGGTTCATCGGCTAAAATTATATCAGGATCATTAGCTAAAGCTCTAGCAATGGCAACACGTTGCATTTGACCTCCGGAAAGCTGATTTGGCTTTTTGTGTATATGTTCCTTTAAGCCAACCTTTTCTAGCACCTCTATAGCTTTAGCATGCTTTTCAGAAGCAGATACACCACTTAAAGTCATTCCCATTTCAACATTATCTACAATATTTAGATGACCAATTAAATTGTAGCTTTGAAAAACGAACCCGATGCTGTTATTACGATATGCATCCCAATCTGAGTCTTTAAAATTCTTAGTTGATTTACCATTAATTATTAAATCCCCACTATCATAATGGTCAAGCCCACCGATTACGTTTAAGCATGTGGTTTTTCCTGAACCGCTTTGCCCTAAAATGGAGACAAATTCATTTTTTCTAAAATTTAAACTAATATTATTTAATGCAACCTGTGTAAAATCACCGGTTGTATAGCTTTTTGTTATGTTTTTTAACTGAAGCATAAAACAGTACCTCCTTGATGACTTTTTTCACTCTTACTTTTTATAGCACTTTAATATGAACTAAATATGAACAAATCTATTTTATTTTTAAAAAGTTTATGATAAGTTAATCTTAATAAATTATAATAATTAATTATGAGCCCATGCAAATTTTTTATAACAATTGGTGCACTATATATGTATGGCATACATATGGAGGAATTAATATGTTTAATATATTATTAGTAGATGATAACAAAAATACTCGCAGATTAATGGAAAAGGTGCTTTTACAAAATAACTATGAACCAATATTGGCTGTAGATGGTATGGAAGCGTTAGATATTTTAGACAAAAAACATGTAGACCTAATTATACTTGATATTATGATGCCTAGAATGGATGGTTTTGAGTTTACAAAAGCGCTACGTGAAGCAAATTGTAATATTCCCATACTAATGGTCACAGCAAGAGAAGATTTTGCCGATAAAAAAATGGGATTTCTATTAGGTGCAGACGATTATATGATAAAACCTGTTGATGAGGAAGAAATGATATTGCGTATCGGTGCATTATTAAGGCGTTCTAAAATTTCAAATGAAAATAAATTGACAATTGGTTCAACAACCTTAGATTATGATTCTATAACTGTTACTAGCGGTGAATGCTCTGAGGAGCTTCCTAAGAAGGAATTTATGCTATTATTTAAGCTGTTATCATTTCAAAATAAAATTTTTACACGCAGACAGTTAATGGATGAGATATGGGATATGGAAAGCGAGACAGATGAACGAACAGTAGATGTTCATATAAACAGATTAAGAGAACGCTTTAAGATAAATGATGATTTTGAAATTATAACAGTACGAGGTCTTGGATATAAGGCGGTGAAGAAAAATGAATCGACTACGTAGTTTAAACCTTGCTTTTGTAGTAATAGTTTTTTTAATTATGATTTCATCCGGTGCATTGTCTGGAACATTTATATATATTTTGTATAAATGCAATATAGTTAATGAATTAGTGCCAAGACCAATGATACTTACATTTGTAATTCCACTGACAAGCATTATTATAGGAACTATTATTTCACTTATTACAAGTAGACGTGTATTAAAACCTTTAAATGAATTGATTAATGCTACAAAGGAGATTGCAAAGGGTAATTTTTCAGTGCAGGTAGTTAATGACCATAATTGTGGTGAGCTTGGTGACTTAATATCAAGCTTTAATGACATGGCACGCCAGCTTAATGGAGTTGAAATGGTACACAGAGATTTTATAAATAATTTTTCACACGAATTTAAAACTCCGATAATTTCAATTAGAGGTTTTGCTAAACAGCTTAAAAATTCATCTCTGACTAATGATGAAAGAGAAGAATACGCAGATATTATAATTAGAGAAGCGGAACGGCTAACAAATATGTCTACAAATATTTTAATTTTAGATAAATTAGAAAATCAAGTAATTGTATCTAACAAAACTAAATTTTCATTGGACGAACAATTACGAAATTGTATTTTACTTCTTCAAAAGCAATGGGAGAGTAAAAATCTTGAATTGCAAATATATTTAAGCGAAGTAACAATTTTCAATAATGAAGAAATGCTAGAACAGGTATGGCTTAATCTAATTGGAAATGCAATTAAATATAGCCCTGAAAACAGTAAGCTCACTATAGAATGCTATCAAAATGGTAATGAGATAAAAATTAAGATAGTAGATAGTGGAATTGGAATGACCGATGAGGTAATGGCACATATTTTTGATAAATTTTATCAAGGGGATTTAGCGCATAAATCTGAAGGAAATGGATTAGGTCTTTCAATTGCAAAAAGAATTCTTGATTTGTGTAATGGTAAAATATCAGTAAAAAGCAAGCTTGGCAAGGGATCAATCTTTACTATTCGGCTTGCAGCTGAAGAATAAAAGAATTTATAATTTACTTATTGACCACATGGTCTATTTTTGCTATAATCTAAAATAGACCATGTGGTCAATTTTGTTTTAGAGGTAAAAGGTTAAGTATTTATGTACAAATAATTAATAATGTTTTGTGCATATTAATTTATGGAGGTAAACATGAAGCAAAGTGATAAAAGTCAGATTAGTAGAGACAAGATTTTAAATGCTGCAATTGCTGAATTTGGTGTAAAAAATTTTGAGACAGCTTCACTGAATAATATATGCAATGATAACAATATTTCAAAAGGTCTTATTTATCATTACTTTAAGAATAAGGATGAATTATTTTTAAGCTGCGTAAAGTCTTGTTATGATGCTCTCGTGGAGTATCTAAGTAAAGAAAGCTTTAATAAAACTGATTTCCAGAATAATATGAAAAAATATATAGATTTAAGATATGAATTTTTTAAAGAGAATCCTTATTACAGTCATATATTTTTTATTACAGTTTTACAGCCACCGACTCATCTAAAGGAGCAGATTAAAGAGCTGCGTAAGGAATTTGATGAATTCAATATAAATCGCTATAAGATGGATTTAAGTAATTTAACACTTAGAGATGGTGTATCCGAGGAAGAGGCAATAGAGTATTTTTACATTTTTCAAGAAATGTTTAACAGCTACTTTCAAAGTAAGGCATATGAAAATGCGGACTTTGAATCGTTGATAGAGGCACATGAGGTTAAATTATCTAAGATATTAAATATTATGCTTTATGGCATTGCAAAGGAGACTGAAAAATGATTACTTCAATATTAAAACTTTTAATTGCAATTATCATTGCATTTTTAATTGGAAAACTCGTATCAAAAATAAAATTACCTGCTATATTAGGGTGGCTTATAGCTGGAATGATTCTAGGGCCACATGCATTAGGACTTATGAACAGTGAAATTTTAGATGCAAAATGGTATATTTCAATAGTGAATATTTTAGAGTGTGCTGTTGGTCTTTTAATAGGTACTGAACTCGTATGGGGCAAAATTAAAAAAACAGGCAAGCAAATAATTATAACGACTTTAACACAATCACTGGGGACATTCTTTATAGTTAGCTTAGTATTTGGAATTGTGTTTTACTTTACAAATATTCCACTTTATTTAGCTGTTATATTTGGAGGAATTGCATTAGCTACAGCACCAGCACCGGCACTTTCCATAGTGCGTGAATTTAAAACCGATGGGCCTGTAACTAATACATTAATTCCAATGGCGGCACTTGATGATATGGTTGGTGTTATAGTGTTTTTTTCTGTTATTTCAATTGTTTCCGCTAATATATCAGAACAAAGTTTGCCAGCATATATGATTGCGCTTGTTGTATTATTGCCAATAATTATTGGAATTGCAACAGGATTTTTAGCAGGATTTATTCTTAAAAAGGAGCGCTCATCACTTAAAACCTTATTACTTTTAATTGCAGGAATTATACTTACATCAGGAGTAGGATTTATATTTAACAATGTAATTTTACCAAAACCGGTATTAAACTTTATGCTTATGGGTATGGCTTTTTCAACTGTATTTTCTAACATGGTAACAGAGAAAAGATTAGAACAGATAATGAGCTCATTTAATCCATTGCTTGGAGTTTCTATGATAGTTGTAATTTTAAATTTAGGTGCACCTCTTGATTATCATCTAATATTAGGAGCTGGATTATTCACTGCAATATATATTATTTCAAGAGCAATTGGAAAATGTAGCGGAGCGTATTTTGGTGCAGCAATAACAGATTCTCCTAAGACAGTAAAAAAATATTTAGGACTTACCTTGCTGCCGCACTCCGGTGTATCGTTAGTATTTACAGGAATAGCAGTATCCGTTTTATCAGGTCCTGCTCCAGAGTGTGCAAAAATCATACAAGGTACAATTGCGGCTGCCGCAGTTATTAACGAAGTAATAGCTGTTATCATAGCAAAAAAAGCCTTCGAATGGTCTGGAGAATTTAATAAAAAATGGGAATAAATAAATAAAAATATGATTTAGACAAAATTCAGCAAACAAATATTAAAAAAAGCTTTATAGTATTAAAAAGATATTTATTTTTAATTTCTATGTGATGCCACGAAGTGGCATAATGGAGGATATCATGATTAACTATAGAAAAAGTTTAATATTTGTTTGTTTTATTATTTTATTACTTTTGAGTAGCTGTACTGTTGTTGATACTCAAACAGTAGAGCAAATTGAATATAATTATTCTAGGTATGAAGGTATTGCTCAGAATGATGGTTATTACACTAAATTTGTTTGCACCTCAACCGAACGTATTGAGTATTATTTTGAGGATGAAAAATATACTGAGGAGCAAAGAGCAGATTTTATAAATAGTGTTGAAACACTTTGCATATTCTTAGAAAGTGAATATGAAATGTTGTTTGAAGAACCTCTATGCATATACGTAAGCGATAAAAGTATGCTTCAAGGTACAGGTAGAAAGTTATTTTTAAATGATTTAACTGTAGAATCTATAGATTATGTAGTTGCTTTTTTACAAGCATTATCTGGATATAATGCTAACTATGGTTTGTGCTATGGTATTAGCTGCTATATAAACGAAAAACTAAATGGGGCTTTACTTATACCAGATGTATCTGTTGAAAGGCTTGGACAGTATTATACTATGAATGCAAATATTAATCTTATGGATTTAACAATTCCGGTATTCCAAACAGTTTATTTTTCTGAGGAGCAAAATAAATATGCTTATTCGACAGCATACTATTTTGTCAAAGATTTAATAGAAAGAAAAGGACTTAAATACTCTATAGATTTATTAAAGAATTCAGCAAAACTGGATACATCCTTTGATAAAGACTATGCAGAGGAGAAAAATGTTTGGTTAAAAAGTATAGGTGCAACAAAAAAATATGAAGTTTCAACAATACCTATAAGATATGAATTAAAGTTAGGAAAAAATACAAAAACTTATCCTTATGTAATATATACACCATCAACAATATCTTATTTTGTTCCTAATGAGAAATTTGAACGCGAAGGAATTGTTATGGATTATGATTACATTAAATATTACTTAACTTTATATGAACAGGATGTTATGGCACTGAAGAAGTATTTAGCACCATATTTTGATACGGAAAATGAAGTTGTGCCTTGCTATTTTAATAATACGAATAAGGGTACAAGTTACTATAAATACACTGCACTTGAATATGCGTCACCTCTTTGGGCAGGAGCTCATGAATATGCGCATTACATCACATACAATGATAAAATTCCCGTATGGATGGTTGAAGGAACAGCAATGTATTGTGATTTTTATTTAGAGCATGATGGTGTATATAGAATGATTAAAGAATACTTAGGTCATATTAAATCTATGGATAATGAATTTATGCGTTTATATAATAAAAATTTAGTTGATATATACGAAAAGTCAAATGAAGTTAATCTAAGCTTATTTAACGAGGTTATGGCATATTTTGAAAATAAATATAAAACTGCTCATAGTACTTTTGCTTGGATTAGTATAGTAGATAAAAATGAAGATGGAGCAGAGTTGAGCTATGCTGAAGGGGGTTCACTGGTAAACTATCTAATAAAAACCTATGGTGAAGACAAATATTTTAAATTGTTTGAGGACTATTCAAAGCTAAATGCAATATACGGCAAGACCTATGAAGAATTAAAAGAAGAATGGCTAACTCAATTAAAGAATAAAATGGAATAGATAAATAAAATGTGCTTAAGGCACATTTTATTTATTTCTTGACTTGCATATACTAACGTTATATAATAAAAGGCGAACATATGTTTAGAGGTGACAATTGTGGGAAAATTTAAGATAAATTCGGAGTTCAAGCCTACAGGCGACCAACCACAGGCTATAGATGAATTAGTTAATGGAATAAATGATAATTTAAAATATCAAACACTATTAGGTGTAACAGGATCAGGTAAAACCTTTACTATGGCAAATATCATAGAAAGAGTTCAGAAACCTACTGTTGTGCTAGCGCACAATAAAACTCTTGCTGCGCAGCTTTGTGCTGAGTTTAAGGAGTTTTTTCCTGACAATGCAGTTGAATATTTTGTCAGTTACTATGATTACTATCAACCAGAGGCCTATGTTCCTAGCAGTGATACCTTTATTGAGAAGGATTCTTCTATCAATGATGAGATAGATAAGCTCAGACACTCTGCTACGGCTTCCTTGTTTGAAAGAAAGGATGTTATAATTGTAGCCAGTGTATCCTGTATATATGGACTTGGTAGCCCAATTGATTATGAAAACTTGGTTATTTCACTTAGACCGGGTATGCAAAAAGACAGAGACGAAATAATACAAAAACTTGTAGAGATACAATATAAGAGAAATGATATAAGCTTTACTCGCGGTAACTTTAGAGTAAGAGGAGATGTTTTGGAGATATTCCCAGCATCATCTTCTGAAAGTGCAATAAGAGTAGAGTTTTTTGGTGATGAAGTAGAAAGAATTACAGAAATAAATACTATTACTGGAGAAGTTTTAGGTAGAAGAAATCATATATCTATATTCCCAGCATCACACTATGCGACAACAGAAGAAAACATTAAAAGAGCAATAGAAACTGTCAAGGAAGAATTAAAAGAAAGATTAAAATATTTTGAGAGTGAAAATAAGCTTTTAGAGGCGCAGCGTATTGAACAGCGTACTAACTATGATGTAGAGATGTTGGAGGAAATGGGATATTGCAATGGTATAGAAAACTATACTAGACACATAAACAATGTGCCACCAGGTGGAAGACCATTTACTCTTCTTGATTATCTGCCAAAGGATTTTTTATTGTTTATAGATGAGTCACACGTGAGTGTACCTCAGGTAAGAGGTATGTTTAATGGAGATAGAGCAAGAAAACAAACCTTGGTTGATTACGGATTTAGATTACCTTCTGCACTTGATAATAGACCCCTTAAGTTTGATGAGTTTGAAAGTGTTATAAATCAAGTAGTATTTGTAAGTGCTACTCCTGGACCATATGAAAAGGAGCATTCTCAGAATGTTGCTGAACAAATTATCAGACCTACTGGGCTTATTGACCCTCCGATACATGTAAGACCGGTGGAGAATCAAATAGATGATTTAATGAAGGAAATTAGAGAGGTAACAGGTAGAGGACAAAGAGTTTTAGTTACAACACTTACTAAAAAAATGGCAGAGGATTTGACCTTCTATTTTAGAAATTCTGGGATAAAGGTTCAATATCTTCACTCTGATGTAGATACATTAGAAAGAATGGAAATAATTAGAGACTTAAGAGTTGGTGAATTTGACGTATTAGTGGGTATAAACTTACTTAGAGAAGGTCTTGACTTGCCAGAGGTATCCTTGGTTGCGATACTAGATGCTGACAAGGAGGGTTTCTTGCGTTCTGAAACATCTCTAATTCAGACAGTTGGTAGAGCCGCTCGTAATGTTGACGGTAAGGTTATAATGTATGCTGACAAGGTTACAGGATCTATGGAAAGAGCAATTAACGAAACAAATAGAAGAAGAAGTATACAAAACGAATATAATGAAAAGTATGGCATTATACCTCAATCAATTAAGAAGGGCGTGCGTGATGTTATTGAGGCTACTACTGCAGCAGAGGAAACTAAGGAATACAAGGTTGACAAGAAGCAAGGTGTTGATTTAAGAACACATTTAATTGAACTTGAAAAAGAAATGCTAACTGCTGCTGAAAACTTAGAATTCGAACGTGCAGCTGAAATTAGAGATGAAATAAAAAGACTAAGTAAAGAGTTGTAAGGAGTGAAAGAGTGAAGAAAGAACATTCTTAACTTTAAAACGGAGGTAAATATACACAATGGATAAAATAATTGTAAAGGGAGCGAAGGAACATAACCTGAAAAATGTTAACGTTGAGCTTCCTAGAGATAAATTTATAGTGTTTACAGGACTTAGTGGTTCTGGAAAGACATCATTAGCCTTTGACACTATTTATGCGGAAGGTCAAAGAAGATATGTTGAAAGCTTATCATCCTATGCTCGTCAATTCTTAGGGCAGATGGAAAAACCAGATGTAGAATATATTGAAGGCTTATCACCAGCTATATCAATAGACCAAAAAACAACAAACCGAAATCCCCGTTCTACTGTAGGTACAGTTACAGAGATATACGACTATATGAGACTATTATTTGCTCGTGTAGGCACACCTCACTGTCCTAAATGCGGTAAGGAAATAACATCGCAAACAGTAGATCAAATAATAGATAAGGTTCTTGAATTTCCTGAAAGAACTAAAATCCAAATTTTAGCACCTGTTATAAGAGGGGCTAAAGGTACCCATAAAAAGTTGTTAGAAAATATCAAAAAAGACGGCTTTGTTAGGGTTAGAGTAAATGGCGAATTATATGAATTAGATGATAACATAGAGCTAGATAAGAATAAAAAACATAACATAGAAGTTGTTATAGATAGAATTATAGTTAAAGAGGGAATTGAAAAAAGGTTATCAGATTCAATAGAAACTGCACTTAAGCTTGCAGAAGGCTTAATTTTAATCGATGTTATGGAACAACAAGAGATTTTAATGAGTACAAACTTTGCATGCATAGAATGTGGCATAGGTTTTGGTGAAATATCTCCTAGAATGTTCTCGTTTAACAATCCCTTTGGTATGTGTAAAACCTGTGTAGGATTAGGGATAAAGAAGGAAATAGATATTGACCTAATAATTCCTGATTGGACAAAGAGTATAGGTGAAAGAGCTATAACGCCATTTGGAGCAGATGAAGAAGGATATTACTTCCAAATATTTAAGGCTATTGCAGACTATCATAATTTTGATATATCAAAACCACTTAGTGAAGCACCTCAATCATTTATTGATGAACTTTTATATGGAACAAATGGAAGAGAACTAAAGGTTAATTTTGTAAGTAAATTTCAAGGTGAAAGAACTTATATAAGGGATTTTGAGGGTGTTGTTACTAACCTTGAAAGAAGATATTTGGAGACGAAATCACCAGAGATGCAGGAATGGATAGAAAGCTTTATGAATGACATTCCATGCCCTGATTGCAATGGTGCTAGACTTAATGAAATATCACTATCAGTTAAGATTGGTGGCAAAAATATTTATGAAGTAACTCAATTATCAGTTAGCAAACTTATAGACTTTTTAGACAAATTGCAGTTAACACCTAAACAGGAATTCATAGGGCATCAAATATTAAAAGAAATAAAAGAGCGAGCAAGCTTTTTGAGGGATGTTGGGCTTAACTATTTAACACTTAGCAGAAATGCAAGCACCTTATCAGGTGGAGAGTCTCAGCGTATAAGACTTGCTACACAAATAGGTTCAAGCCTAGTGGGAGTATTGTATGTACTTGACGAGCCAAGCATAGGACTTCATCAAAGAGATAACAGCATGTTGATTAAAACTCTTAGAAATTTAACTAATCTAGGTAATACACTTATAGTAGTAGAGCACGATGAAGAAACAATGGAAAGCGCCGACTATATATTAGATATGGGACCAGGTGCTGGACTTCATGGTGGTGAAGTAATTGCTTTTGGTACATTAGATGAGATAAAAAAATGTGAGGACTCAATTACAGGACAGTATCTAAGCGGTAAAAAGAAAATAGAGGTACCGAGTGTAAGAAGAACATTAGGAGAAAGATTCCTTGAGGTAAAAGGAGCTACTCAAAATAATCTTAAAAATATTAATGTAAAAATTCCTTTAGGGGGATTGGTATGCGTTACGGGAGTATCAGGATCTGGTAAGAGTACATTAATTAATCAAATTCTTCTTAAGGGCTTACAACAAAAGTTAAATAGATCAAAGACAAAAACAGGCAAGTATAAAGAGCTTATAGGCACTGAGCAAATAGATAAGGTTATAAGCATTGACCAATCACCTATAGGTAGAACTCCTAGGTCAAATCCAGCTACTTATACAGGAGTTTTTGACCATATAAGAGATGTCTTTGCCATGACCAATGAAGCTAAAACTAGAGGTTATCAAAAAGGTAGATTTAGTTTCAATGTTAAGGGTGGAAGATGTGAAGCTTGTAAAGGTGACGGAATTGTAAAAATAGAAATGCACTTTCTACCTGATGTATATGTACCTTGTGACGTGTGTAAGGGTAAAAGATATAGCAGAGAAACTCTAGAAGTAAAATATAAAGGTAAAAATATATCTGAGGTATTAGAAATGACAGTAGAAGAAGGTCTAGTCTTCTTTGAAAATATACCAAAGATAAAAACAAAACTTCAAACAATGTATGATGTGGGACTTTCATACATTAAGCTAGGTCAACCTTCAACACAGCTTTCAGGTGGAGAGGCTCAAAGAATTAAGTTAGCCTTTGAACTTAGCAAGCGTGCAACAGGTAAGACTTTGTATATATTAGACGAACCGACAACAGGACTTCATATAGCAGATATTCACAAACTGATAGAGGTGTTAAATAAGCTTGTTGATACTGGTAATTCCGTTTTAGTTATAGAGCATAATCTTGATGTTATTAAAACATCAGACCACATCATAGACCTAGGTCCTGAAGGTGGAGACGGTGGAGGACAAATTATAGCTGAAGGAACACCAGAAGAGGTTGCCAAGGTTAAAGGTTCATATACTGGACAGTATTTGAAGAAATATTTATAAACTTATAAGAGTAGATTAGCGATAAAAGGGATGACCATCGGCCATCCCTTTTATTATTTATAAGTATATTTGATGCTTATATAAATTATATTATTGTTATTTCTTTATTACTAATATCTAGAATTGAAATATTACATGTCCCACCTAAGTTTTCTTGTACTAATTTTGATAAATCGTTTAAAGCATTTTCAAACTCGTTCAATCTTTTTTCATCTACTAATTCAATACATAAAAAAGCATTTTTTGTATTTTCAGTGAGCATTGTTCTTACTGATTCACGCCAATTCCAGCATCTACAAATTGCTCCTTCATCATCTTTGTACACTATTTCACCTTCATATGGTGGTGCATTTTCATCTGTTCCTAAAGTAATAAAGTTTTCATTTCCTACTGCCTTAGTCAGTCTAATATCTCCTGCAAATGTATCGATATCTTCTCCTCCGCATGGTAATCCATATTTTAATGAAATAGAGTTGTAAATATCAACTAAAGGATTGATAGTTCCTAAGTTGTTTCCATTAGATACTCGCTTTAGTAAAGCTTCAATTGATGATCTTGCACCCTTCTTAGTTTTAAACTTCTGAAATGCCTCTCTCCACACTTTTATAACTTCATTGCTGCTAAATTCTTCATTATTCAAATGCTTTAAAGCTTCCTTTTCTGATGTGGAAATCATATCTATATATTTGCTTTCATCTTTAATAGTATTATCTATGCCATGACAAACAATAACACCAATTTTTGCATTTGGAAACAGACTCCAAAACTCATCTTCAGTAATAAATTTTTTCATTATTTATACCTCCTTAATAATAAAAAAGCCATATGAATATTATTTAATATCTTCTAGGCTTTTATTCTTCCGTTTACAGTTAAATAATTATATCATAATTTTAATATTTATTCAATAAATTCTTGTACTACAACTCCAATAAGTCCCGGTCCCGTATGAACACCTAAAGCTGGGCTTATACTGCTTTCAATCAGGTATTTTATATTTCTTAATTCTTCTTTTATCTTTTTAGCCATATTTGTTGCTTCCTCATATGCGTGACCGTTACCTATTGCTATTTTACAACTATTAAAGCTTTTTGCATATTTTTCAGCCATTTCAATTGTTTTTTTAATAGAATTTTTTCTTCCTATACACTTAGTTACATTATAATATATCCCATCTTCATTACATGAGATAATAGGTTTTAGCTCTAAAAGTGTACCGACAGCACAGGTTACTAATCCAATTCTACCACCTCTTTTTAAATACTCTAATGTTTCAACACAGAAAAATATTTTAGTGTTTTTTGCAACCTGCATTAATTTTTCTTTTATTATTTCAAAGCTGTAGTTTTTCTCTATAAGCTCGCCGGCAGTTATTGCTATCAAACCAGCACCAAGACTAATATTTTTTGAGTCCACAACATAAGTTTCAACAGTTTGATAATCTTTAGCTATTATATTTACAATATTATTTGTACCGCTTAATCCGCTGGAAACAGTTACTGCAATTATTTTTTCATATCCAGCGTCTATAATTTTTTCAAATGTATTTTTTATTATTTCTCCAGATGGTAATGAGGTTTTAGGAACCTCTATTTTTAAATTTTCATATATCTCATCGGCTGTTATGTCAATGCCATCTAAGTAGCTTTTGTCTTTATAATTTATTGTCATTGGTAAAACATACATGTTGTATTTTTCTATGTATTCTTTAGGTACGTCAGTGCACGAGTCAATTATTAAAGCAATTTTTCCTTTCTGCATAGATCCTCCTCTATATCGAAAACTATTTAAAGTAGTAATTAAAACTATATTAAATCATCTAAGATATATTGTCAAGTGATTTTTATGACAATGTATTTAATTTCCAAATTTATAAATATTAGATTGCCAAAAAAGAAAAATAGTATATAATGTAACAGGGAATGATTCTTAATTTGGAGGAGAAATGAACGAATTATATAAAAATATTTATCAAATAGACGTAACACTACCAAAAAGCCCATTAAAGCTTTTACATTCTTATTTAATAAAGGGTGACAAGAGAAATCTTTTGATAGATACTGGTTTTAATAATCAAAGATGCAAGGATGATTTGTTGCAGGCTTTATATGAGCTAGATGTTGATCTAGATTATACAGATATTTTTCTAACTCATTTACATGCTGATCACACTGGATTAGTATGTAGCTTATTGACAGGTAAAAATAAAGTTTATTGTAGTGATGTAGATGGAAAGCTTATGAATTCATTGGTTGATGAGGAATTTAAGGATATTATAAATATGAACTTAGAGATAACTTCAACGCCAGTAGAAAAAAGATTAGACTTTAAAAATCATCCGGCCATAGCCTATAAAATGGATAAAAAAGTTGACTATATTCCTGTAAGCGAAGGGCATGTATTTGAAATAGGAGAGTATAAATTTAAAGTAGTTGATTTATCAGGACACACGCCAGGACAATGTGGGCTATATGAAGAGAATCATAAAATACTATTTTGTGGAGATCATATATTAAATAAAATTACTCCAAATATTATATTTTGGAGTTATGAAATGGATTCACTGCAAGTATTTAAGGATAATCTTGAAAAAGTAAAAGGCATGGATATAAAGATTTTATACTCAGCACATAGAGACATGATTGAAAATCCTATTAAAAGGATAGATGAAATTTTAATTCATCATAAAAATAGGTTGGATGAAGTAATTAACATTATTGGCAGTGAAAGTAAAACAGCATATGAAATTGCACAAAAAATGACTTGGGATTATGGTGATGGAGATTTTAATAATTTCGCACCTCAACAGGTATGGTTTGCAGTATCTGAAGCACTTGCTCATGTAGAGCACCTAAGGCATAAAAACATATTAGAAAAAATATATGTTAACAATGAAATAAGATATAAAAAATTACATAGATAAAAGGTATTGATTCGATTTGTTCTTTTAATGAACCTAAGGTAAATAAGAATTTATTGTAACAATAATTAAGATATTGGTAAGTGAAATCTTAGTAGAGTATTGTTTCTTCGACATACTATTGTTGTGAATTAAAGGGAAGTAAATAGTTCTGCCAAAAACGCAGATAACCAAAGAAAAATCCTTTTATTTTTCTTTGGTTATCGGTTGCTATGAATAGCGAAGTATATAAAAAACGTTTATGTGACTTGATGAGGCTTTCCCTTCCAAACATTAGGGGATAATCCCCTAATGTTTTCAAAAATCAAGGGAAACCGAATCACGGAATCAGAAACGTTTTTTATATGCTTTGCTTCCCTTAGATTTGTAGTAGAAGTAAGTCGAAGCAATTATTTGATTACTAACTTATTAAGATAAATTATTATTTAAAAAAATCCTAAATGTTCAATTAATATTTTAGTACCAATAAGTATGAGGACAATTCCACCTGCTAACTCTGCCTTTGATTTGAATTTTGCTCCAAAAACATTGCCTATTTTTACACCAATTATTCCGAATACAAATGTTATAATACCTATAAATGTAATAGCAGTTATTATATTTACCTTTAAAAATGCAAATGTTATTCCAACAGCTAATGCATCAATACTTGTTGCTATTGCTAAGACAATCATAGCTTTAAAATTAAAAGAATCATCTCCACATTCACAATCGTTTTGATTCCTAGACTCTCTAATCATATTGCCACCTATAAATAGTAAAAGCAAAAATGCTATCCAGTGATCAACATTAGCAATTAGACTTTGAAATTGACTGCCTAATATGTAACCTATCAACGGCATAAGAGCCTGAAATCCCCCGAAATATAAACCCGCAATTAATGCATTTTTCCAGCTCATCTTTTTCATAGATAAGCCCTTGCAAATTGATACTGCAAAAGCATCCATTGATAATCCTACTGCTATTGCAAGTACCTCAAAAAGTCCCATAAAGTTTCCTCCTAAGTTGAATATTCACAAAAAATAAAAAATCAAGCGCATGCTGTACTTGATTACAAATTTAGACAAATGTACAGCAAAGCTATACATAAGTCTCGTTATTTAATGTGAGCCAGGTTATTCTAACCAGTATGTTGACTAACAACGTAACTACGCTAACTACTCCCTTATGAATAGATTTAGTATATAAAAAAAAAGTCGAAAAGTCAATGTATTTCCATAATTATTTTAATATTGTGCTCCAAATTTATTTTACTATACACAAATCTCCATACAATCTCCATATAGTATTTATATGATAATTAAATTAGATATCTTATTAAATATGAGTATGAGTAAGGAGGAAGTTAATTGAATCAAAATATTAGGACGGATAAGCTTAAAATTGAAGGAATGTCCTGTACTAATTGTGAGAGCAAAATTGAAAATACATTGCTAAAGACTAATGGTATTAAAGAAGCTAATATAAGTTATGCAAATGAAATAGCTAAAGTTACTTATGATGCTGATTCTATCTCTTTGGAAAAAATTATTGTTATCATTGAAAAATTAGGATATAGAATTATAAATGATTACAATAAGAAAAAGGGAAATTCTGAAAATACAAATATGCTAGGGACAGTAATTATTATATTTGCATTGTATATCGTAGCAAAGCACTTTGGACTCTTAAATTTATTTAATATGTTTCCGGAGGCTGAAGCTGGTATGGGCTATGGAATGCTGTTTTTAATAGGTTTGTTAACATCTGTTCATTGTATAGCTATGTGTGGAGGAATTAATCTTTCCCAATGTATTCCACAAAATACAAAGAAATCAGATGGTAATGAATTAACAACCTTGAAGCCAAGTGCACTTTATAATTTAGGACGTGTGATTTCTTATACAGTAGTAGGTGCTTTAGTTGGTGCTCTTGGTTCTGTAATAAGCTTTTCCGGTAATGCTAAAGGGCTTGTGCAGATTGTTGCAAGCTTATTTATGATTATAATGGGTCTTAATATGTTAAATGTGGCACCATGGCTTAGAAAACTAAATCCTAGAATGCCAAAGGTTTTTTCAAAGAAAATAAATAACGGAAAAAGCAGTAATGCTCCTCTATATGTTGGATTATTAAATGGCCTTATGCCGTGTGGTCCACTACAGGCTATGCAGCTGTATGCCTTATCTACAGGCAATCCAATAAAAGGTGCATTGTCAATGTTTGTATTTAGTATAGGTACAGTACCTTTGATGTTTGGTTTAGGCGCTCTTAGCACAATTTTAAGTCAGAAGTTTACAAAAAAAGCAATGTCGGTTGGCGCTGTCCTAGTTATTATACTTGGTTTCTCCATGTTTAATAGTGGACTTAGCTTATCTGGTTTTGCCAGTACAATATCCCCTAGTGATAGTGATATAAGTCGTGCTATTATTGAGGACGGAATACAGATTGTCAATACATCATTAAATCCAGGTAGATATGAGGCAATTTCTGTTAAAGCTGGCATGCCAGTAAAATGGACTATAACTGCTGAAAAGGGCACTATCAATGGCTGCAATAACAGGATTTTTATTCCGGAGTATGGAATAGAGAAGAAATTCAAGCTAGGAGACAACGTAATTGAATTTACTCCAACAGAAACTGGCACCTTTACTTATAGCTGTTGGATGGGAATGATTAGAAGTACAATTACTGTAGAAGATTAAATTATAATAACAATTATTTTAGGTTTAAATTATTATAAAAGGAGAAAATAATATGAAAAAGTCAAAAAAAATTAATATTTTAGCTATTGTATTACCAGTATTTATATTAGTTGTTATAGGAGTTATATTTGCAAATAAAAATGGTGTAGGGAATGATGTTAATTCTGATAAAAATGTAAGTGATGTTACTGTAAATGATAATCTAATAATCCCTATTAAAGATATTTCAACTACTGCAACTTTTTATCCGGTTGAGATTGATGGAACAAAATTAGAGGTTTTAGCAATTAAGGCTTCTGATGGAACAATTCGAACAGCATTTAACACTTGTCAGATATGTTACAGCTCAGGTAGGGGTTACTATGAACAACAAGGAAATATGCTAGTATGCCAAAACTGTGGTAACAGATTTAATAGCGATGATGTTGAAATTACAAGAGGTGGATGTAATCCAGTTCCTATTTTCTCAGAAGATAAAACAGTAGATAGTGAAAATATTACAATATCTAAAGAGTTTTTTGAGAAGTCTAAAAACATATTTGAAAACTGGAAGACTGATTTTTAAAATTAGTTTTGATTGAGATAATATTATTATGATATAATATCGAAGATATTTAAAATGGCTCAACGTAGTTGAGACTATAATAATATCGAAGATATTTAAAATGGCTATTTGAGAATAAATAAAAGGAGGTACTATTGTGGAGAAGGGATATAAGATTCTAATTGTTGATGATGAACCTAAAATAGTTGAAGCAGTAGAAGCTTACATGAAAAACAGCGGCTATCAGACTATTATAGCCTATGATGGCAAGGTGGCATTAGAAAAATTTCATAGTCATCAACCAGACATGGTAGTTCTGGATTTAATGCTTCCCAATATATCTGGGGAAGAAATTTGCCAGACTATTAGGAGAGAATCTCGTATACCAATTATTATGTTAACAGCTAAGGTTCATGAGGATGATAAGATATATGGTCTTAATCTGGGAGCTGATGATTATGTCACAAAACCATTTAGTCCGCGTGAACTAGTAGCTAGAGTAAATAGCTTATTTAGAAGATGCGGGGATGGCATATCACCTCTTTTTAATATAATGAAATTAAATGATGGAGATTTGGAAATTAATTTAGATTCTCATGTAATTAAGAAAAATGGTGAAATAGTTAGTTTGACTCCAAATGAATTTAAGCTTCTTATTGCTATGGCTAAATTTCCGCATAAAACATTTACTAGAGAAGAATTGATTGAAATTGCATTTGGTATAGACTATGATGGCTATGATAGAACTATAGATTCTCATATAAAAAATCTTCGTAGTAAAATTGAAACAGACAGTGCGTATCCACAATATATTATAACTGTTCGTGGTATTGGATATAAATTTGGAGCTTAGGGGAGGTCTAACAGATGAAACTTAGCTTGAAGGCAAGGTTAATGATATCCTACGGCTTATTGGCACTATTTTTAGTAGTATCTCTTCTTATGATTTCTAGCTATATGCTGGAGCACCATTTTCAAAGCTATGTACGACAGAAGCAGGAGAATTTAAATCAAAATTTGGCTGATATAGTCATAAGTGAATTCAAAAGAACAGGGGTTCCTGACCAGTTGTTTTTAAACAAGCTTGGAAAGGAAGCTCTCAATAACGGAGTAATACTTAGATTAAATGATTCAAATGGTAATCAAATATACTGTGCTGGGTGCGATAATGGTAGTAGCTGTGATATTACAGTTGAAATGATGCAAGAAACAATGCAACATTGCTATCCTAACTGGCAGGGACAATATACAGAAAAGGTGTTTCCTTTAGAAAAGGACGGACAAAACTATGGAAGTATAGTCCTTGGCAACTATGGCCCATTCTTTTTTAACGAGGAAGACCAGCAGTTTATTAATATGGTTAATACTGTTTTCATTATAGTTGCAATAGTATTTTTGGTAGCTGCATTTGCTATGGGGGCATTTCTTGCAACTAAGATTACAAAACCAATTAGTTTTGTAATTGATAAGACTAAATCAATAGAAAAGAACAATTATAGTGAAAGAATAGATTTTGTTTCTAATACAAAAGAGATTGACCAGATGATTGACAGCGTTAATGCTTTAGCAGATAGCTTAGAAATGCAACAGAAAATTAAAAAAAGAATGGCTAGGGATTATGCACATGAATTTAGAACTCCGTTGGCTGCTTTGCAGTCTAATTTGGAAGGAATGATTGATGGAATCTTAGAGGCAACCCCTGAGCGTTTAGAAAGCTGTCGTGATGAAATTTTACGTCTGTCTCGTATGACATCAGATATAGATAAATTGGTAGAAATAGAGAATGAAAATTTATTTTTAAATAAAGAAAGATTTGATTTTAGTGAATTACTTTCAATTACTGCTAAGACATTTGAGCGAGATATTCATGAAAAAGAAATAATATTTGAATTGCAGACTGTACCTTGTAAAATCTATGCAGATAAGGATAAGATAAGCCAAGTTATTGTCAATTTAATTTCAAATGCCATAAAATATACGAATTATGATGGTCATATTCTTGTAAAAGCTGTTGATGCTGGTGACTATATAGAATTTACTGTAAAAGATGATGGGTTGGGAATTAAAGCTGATGACTTGCCACATATCTTTGAACACCTTTATAGGGCTGATCAGTCAAGAGCTAGAAAAACAGGAGGCTCCGGTATTGGACTTTCAATTGTTCATGCCATTGTCACAGCTCATGGAGGGACTATTGAAGTAGAAAGTGAATTAAATAAAGGAAGCGAATTTATAGTTAAGCTTCGTAAAAAATAGGAATTTAACTGAGTAAGTTCAGTAGGCTATTTTGTTTCTTCGACATACTTTTATTACGAATCAAAGGGAAGCAAAGCAGATAAAAAATGTTTCTGTTTCCGTAATTCGGTTTCCCTTGATTGTTATAAGGATGGGAAAGCCTCATTAAGTCACATAAACATTTTTTATCTGCTTCGCTACTTATAGCAACCGATAACCAAAGAAAAATAAAAGGATTTTTCTTTGGTTATCTATGTTTTTGGCAGGTTTGTTTACTAATCTTGTTAGTCTGACGGGGTCGTGTAAGAGCACTAACACAGTAAAATGAAGAAGTAGTTTAAGTGCAGAAATCGTGTAAAATTTAAATTCTATTATACCTTCAATGTACTTAGATTATCGCTTTGCTAAACATTTATCTGACTTTTCAGGTAATTATGTATGCATGAAAGTTTAATAGGAAAGCACGCCAATAAAGCAGAAAATCAAAGAAAAATGTTTTTTATTTTCCTTTGATTTTCGGTGCTATGGAGGCAATAAATATAAAAAAAGTTTATGCGACTTCAACGAGATTTACCTTCCTTAATAAAATCAAGGTAAATCTTGTTGCGGAGACAGAAACTTTTTTTATATTTATTGCTCACCTTAAATTCACAACAAAAGTATGTCGAAGAATCAACACTCTACTAAGATTTCACTTGTCAATAATTATAGCTAAGTTAAATTCTTATTTAGCTAGTAAAATTATCAAAATATCCTTGAACAAGAACAACCGGTGTTCCTTTATCTCCTGAACCACTTGTTAAGTCACACAATGAGCCAATTAAGTCTGTTAAACGTCTTGGTGTTGTACCTTGTGATGCCATGTTTCCAACTAAGTTATCATTTTTCTGTTTAATACTATTAGATATAGCTTCCTTTAAAGCTTCGCCACTTAAATCCTTGAAATCATTATCAGCTAAATATTTTAGCTTTAATTCGTTAGGAGTTCCTTCAAGACCTTGTGTGTATGCAGGCGATACAACTGGGTCTGCAAGCTCCCATATCTTACCTTGAGGGTCTTTGAATGCTCCATCTCCATAAACCATAACTTCAACATATTTTCCTGTTGCAGCTAAGATTTGTTTTTGAATATCTTCCACTAAATCATTACATTCACGAGGGAAAAGTTTAATAGTATCTTCAGTAGATTTGTTAGAACCTAATAATCCATATAATTTATTATATCCGTTTCCATCTATGCTTTCATTTAATATATCATCTAATCCGCAAACAGCTTTAGCTCCGTTTGCAAGTAATATTCTTTTAGTACGTGCACGAGTGTGTATATCACAATTTACAATACAATCTGTATAATTTAGTATTGTTTTTGCTTGATTTGCAAATATAATTTCAACCTCTGCACCCGCATCTTTAATTAACTGTCCATAATATTCAACATAATCAACACCTGTAAATGGATGCTTGTTGTCTCCAAATAATTCTCTGTATCTTTCAAGTGTCAGAACATCGCTATATGGATTAATTCCTGCTTCG
This sequence comes from Firmicutes bacterium UBA7510, assembly GCA_002479485.1. Lineage (GTDB taxonomy): Bacteria > Bacillota > Clostridia > Tissierellales > Sedimentibacteraceae > UBA1535. The sequence goes on from DLNM01000052.1 coordinate 26,605, forward strand.
TCTAGTGCATCTAGCGATACAAGCTCATTTCCAACTTCATCACTTGGGTAGCTTAACATTAATACAACTTTTTTAGCACCCATAGCAATTCCTTTTAAGCAGATAGCAAAACGGTTACGTGATAAAATAGGGAATATAACACCAATTGTTTCTCCACCTAGCTTTTGTCTTACATCTTTAGCAATTGCTTCAATAGACGCATAATTTCCTTGTGCTCTAGCGACTATAGATTCAGTTATAGAAATAACATCTCTATCTCTTAATTCAAAGCCTTCTGATTTAGCTGCATCTAACACGCTTTCAACAACTATTTTAGATAAATTATCTCCTTGACGAATTATAGGGCATCTAATACCTCTAGATATAGTTCCAACTTTTCTTTCCATGATTACCTCCATCATGCTGTTTTATGGTTTACAAATTTAAATGAAAAATCAAATTATTTGACAAACTTACAATACTATTATATTATAAAAATATTCATAAGTAAAATTAATTAATATATAAAATGATATAAGGAGAACTTATATGAACATAAAACTTGGTCAGTATAAAATATTTAACGAAGCAGCTTCTACTTTGTCTTTTTCACTAGCGGCAAAGAACCTTTTTATGACACAATCAGCAGTTTCACAAGCTATTAATTCATTAGAAAAGGAATTAGACACTACCCTGTTTATACGTCAAGCAAAAAGTGTGACATTGACAAAAGAGGGACTTATTTTACATCAACATATTAATAGTGCTCTTGAATTGATTACAAGTGCAGAAAACCAATTATTAAACTTTAAGGAGTTAAAGGATGGAGAGCTTATAATCGGTGCTAGTGATACAATAAGTCAATATTTTCTAACACCTTATCTTGTTTTATTTCATAAAAAGTACCCAAATGTTATAATTAAAGTTTTAAATAGAACAAGCTTAGAAATGATAGAGCTTATGAAATCAGGACAAATTGACTTAGGCTTTTTAAATATGCCAATAACTGATGAATCACTGACAATAAAGGAATGCTTAAAAGTACACGATATATTTGTCTCAGCAAAAAAGGATGATAAAATTTATTCTGATAAAGAAATAGCTCAAATGCCACTTATACTAATAGAGAAAAATACTAGCTCAAGACAGTTCGTTGATAAACACTTTGCAAAAAGTGGAATACTATTGCAACCTAAAATAGAATTAGGAGCACATGAGCTACTGCTAAAACTAGCGCAAGTTAATTTAGGTATTTCCTGTGTAATAAAAGAGTTTTCAACTGAATATTTAAGTCAAGGATTAGTATATGAAGTTAATCTAGATGAACCATTGCCGGAACGAAGTATTGCATACGCATATCTTAAAAGAAGGACACTCTCTGCATCAGCAACTAAATTTATTGAGTTATTCAATCGTTAAAATTTAAACAAATATTCAAAATTATCATTAATTTAAAATGTAAATAAATACCAATTGACAACGGAAAGTTAATTAAATATAATAGTTAGCAATGGCTAACTTATATTTTTTTAAGCAATGGTTAGCCATGCCTAACTGGTGTTGTTGTGCTTAAAAAAATAAAAATTATTCACAGTTACACACGCGAGTTAGCAATAGGTAACTTAATAGTAAAGGAAAAGCATATGAAAAAAAGACTGATTTTAACAGCAGCCTTATTTATATTAGGCATTTTATCTATAGTTATTGGTGTGAAGGACTTTAGCTTAGCAGGTGTTTTAAGCGGTAATAATAATGATCTACATATATTATTGGTAAGCAGACTACCAAGACTATTAAGTATAATAATAACAGGTGCTGGTCTAAGCATCTCCGGTCAAATAATGCAGACTATAACCAGCAACAGATTTGTTTCACCTTCAACGGCAGGAACAATGGAGTGGTGTAAATTTGGAATTCTAATCTCCATTATTTTAGCAGGAGGGCAAAGCAAAATACTGAAAATACTCCTAGCATTTGTTATAGCGTTTTTAGGAAACTTATTATTTGTCTATATAGTTCAAAGAATAAAGTATAAAAACACAGTATTAGTTCCATTAGTAGGAATGATGTTAGGTAGTGTAGTTAGTTCACTTACAATGTTTTTAGCCTATAGATATGATCTTATACAAAACATATCATCATGGCTACAGGGGAGCTTTTCCTTGATTATAAAGGGGAATTTTGAGTTGTTATATTTAGGCTTTCCGCTAGTTATTTTAGCCTACATGTATGCAGGAAAATTTACTGTTGCAGGTATGGGTGAAAGCTTCGCAACTAATTTAGGGGTTAGTTATAAAAAAATAATAAATATTGGATTATTAATAGTATCTTTACTAACCACTACAATTGTTGTAACTGTGGGAAGTATAGCATTCGTTGGACTAATAATACCAAACTTAGTTTCCATGTATCGTGGTGACAACTTAAAATATACTTTAGTGGATACAGCAATATTAGGGTCATTATTTTTACTTGCATGTGACATTATAGGCAGAATAATAATTTATCCTTATGAGGTATCTATAAGTGTAGTAGTCAGCATTTTAGGAAGTATTATATTTTTATTTATTATTTTTTCAAAGAAAGGAAAAGCATAATATGAAGAATTTTAAACTTGATAAAAAAGCAACACTTTTAATACTAATTCTTTTAGGTGCTTTTCTAATACTTAGTAGCGTGTTTTTGTTTACCGGATTAACATCGAAAAATATTTCTTTTTTTCTTCCTAGACGTTTTGTAAAAATAGCGACAGTTGCATTAGTTGGTTATAGTGTTAGTTATTCATCTGTAACATTTCAAACTATAACTAATAACAAGCTTCTAACGCCTAGTGTTATAGGATTAGATTCACTATATATGTTTATTCAAACTGTTATAGTTTCGTTTAGTGGAGCAGGAACAATTTCAATGCTCACAGGACATATGAATTTTATAATTTCAGTCGTATTAATGGTAATTTGTTCATGTATTTTGTTTATATGTCTCTTTAAAGGCCAACAGAAAAATGTTTATTTTTTAATCTTAGTCGGTATGATAATCGGTAATTTATTTGGTGGTATGTCGACATTCATGCAAGTTTTAATGGATCCCAATGAGTTTTCCATAGTTCAAGACAAGATGTTTGCAAGCTTTAATAATATAAACCAAGACTTACTAGGTATAAGTTTTTTAGTTGTCTTAATTAGCTTTGTTATTACTGTAAAAGATAATGCTAAGCTTGATGTTGTTTCATTAGGACAGGATCATGCTATTAACTTAGGTGTTTCATATAAAAAGATTGTATTAAAAAATCTTATGAATACAGCAGTTTTAGTTTCAGTATCAACTGCACTTGTAGGACCAATTACATTTTTAGGGATATTAGTTGTAAGTGTTTCTAGAAAGCTTGTCAATACATACAAGCATAGTTATCGAATAATAATTACTTCTTTAGTTAGTATAGTTTTACTAATATTTACATTGTTGATTACAGAACGTATTTTACAGTTTACAACAACAATGAGTGTATTAATTAATTTCATAGGTGGTAGTATATTTATTTATATGATATTAAAGGAGAAAAAGGGTTGAAATGATTAAAGCAAATAGAGTAATAAAAAAATATGGTGAAAAAAAGGTAGTAGATGACGTAAGTATAGATTTGCCAAAAGGAAAATTCATTGCCTTTATAGGCAGCAATGGAGCAGGAAAGAGTACACTTATATCAATTATGAGCCGTATCTTAGAAAAAACCTCCGGCAATGTTTCAATAGATGATAAAGAAATACTTGAATGGGACAATAACAATCTTTCAAGGCGGCTATCAATTTTAAATCAGTCTAATTATCTTAATATTCGTCTTACAGTTCGCGAACTGGTAAGTTTTGGGAGATTTCCGTATTCTCAAGATAAGTTGACAGATGTAGATAAAAAACATGTTGATGATGCAATTGCATACTTAGAACTAAATGAATTTGAAAATTCTTATTTAGACGAGTTAAGTGGTGGTCAAAGACAGATGGCTTATATAGCTATGGTAATAGCTCAGGATACAGAATATGTTTTTTTAGATGAGCCACTAAATAATTTGGATATGAAACATTCTGTTCAAATTATGAAGGCTCTGAGAAAAATGGTAGATGAGCTTAACAAAACAATTATGGTAGTCATTCATGATATAAATTTTGTTTCTTGTTATGCAGATTATATTGTAGCAATGAAGAAAGGTAAGGTGATAAAAGAGGGAAAAGCAGAAGAAATAATAAATAAAGATGTTTTAAGTCAAGTATATGGTATGGACATAGATGTTCAATCAATAAACGGCAAAAGTATTTGCCTATATTACAGTTAAAAATATTGTAAAAATTAAATTTTGGAGGATTAAGATGAAAAAAATATTATCATTATTATTAGTAATAGCACTTGCAACAGGTATTATGGTAGGTTGCAGCAATGAAAAAAATACAAACTCTGTTCCTAAAACAGACGTAGACAATAAGACTAATGAAACAAACGAAACTGGCAATGAAAATGTAGCTAAAGAAATAATTTTAACACATGCTAAAGGTGAGATTAAATTATATGATGTAGCTAAAAAAGTAGTAGTTTTTGACATGGGTATTCTTGATACAATTGATGTAATTGCACCAGAACTAGAATTAGCAGTTCCAACAAGCAACATACCAAGTAGCTTATCTAAATATGAAAAAGCTAAAAGTGCAGGTACTCTATTTGAACCAGACATGGAAGCAATTTTTAACTTTGAGCCTGATTTAATAATCATTGGTGGAAGACAAGCCGATTATTATGATGAGTTAAGCAAGATTGCTCCAACAATATATGTTGAATTAAATGCAGATACATACATGGAAGATTTTAAGCTAAATACAACAAATGTAGCTAAAGCGCTTGGAAAAGAAGATGAAGCAAAAAGCTATATCGATGGTATAGATAAAGAAATAGAAAACATAAAAGCATTAGCAAAAAAATCAGATAAAAATGCCTTAATAATTATGACTAATGATGGCAAAATAAGTGCATATGGAAAAGGCTCAAGATATGGCTTGATACACGATGTATTAGAAATTACTACAGCTGATGATGCAATTGAAGTGTCTAACCATGGACAAGAGGCAAGCTATGAATATATAGCACAAGTGAATCCGGACATATTATTTGTAGTAGATAGAACAGTAATAGCAGGTGGTTCAGCAAAAGCAAGTGATACATTAAATAACGATTTAGTTAATGGTATTAATGCGAATAAAAATGATAAAATAGTTTATTTGGATCCAGAAGCATGGTATTTAGCAAGTGGAGGAATTAACACTTTAAATTTAATGCTTAGTGAAGTAAAATCAGTATTAGAATAGGACAAATATAAAAAAAGAGGTAAGTCCTCTTTTTTTTATCATAATTAATATTTAGTTTATAGACATACCGATAAGATAGCCTGCTAGGATAAAAACGAAATTCCATATGGCTATACCAAAGGCAGAATAAATTGAAAATGATAAAAAATTCATTTTAACAAATCCGCCGACAAAAGAAATAATTGTTCTTGCTACTGGGATAAGTCTTGTAATGAAAACACCTTTATTTCCATGCTTATGTATGTACGAGTTAGCTTTATCAATTGTACCTTGTGACTTAGGAAATTTTTTACTAAGCAAGTTTATGGTAGGAGTACCAAAGAATGAACCTAAAAAATATAAAACCCAGCTACCAAGCAGACCAGCGATTACTGACATTACGAGAGTAAATAAAAAGCTTACATCTGTTTTTGCCACTAAAAGCCCTGCAGCAGGCATTATTATCCCTGAAGGAAGACCAGGAAGGTTTAGATACTCTAAAAATACTATAATAAATAATACAATTGATCCATACTCAGTTAAAAATTCAAAAAAGGTATTTATATTTTCCATAAAAAATCTCCAAAACTATAGTCGGCTTAATGCTTTATTGCAATACTAAAATCAGTATTTCTATATTATATTGTACGCGCTTTAAAATTACAACTATGTTTTCAATCATTTTATGGTATAATTAAATAATAAAATTACCCGGGGGAAACTATGAATTTAGAAAAAGCAAAAGAAATATTAAAAGAATATTTTGGATATGATACCCTGCGTGTAGGACAGGATAAAATTATTGAGAATATCCTATCAAATAAAGATGTTGTTGGCATAATGCCAACAGGTGCTGGAAAATCAATATGCTTTCAGATTCCAGCTATGATATTGGAAGGGATAACAATAGTAATTTCGCCTCTTATTTCTCTTATGAAAGATCAAGTCAATTCACTTACGCAGGTAGGCATAAAGGCAGCATATCTAAACAGTTCACTTACTGAAAAACAATACTTTACGGTACTTGATAACGTAAGAAATGGTATTTACAAAATTATATATGTTGCACCAGAAAGACTGTTGGTAAATGGATTTCTAGAAGCATTGAAAGGTCTAAAGATTTCTATGATTACTATTGATGAAGCTCATTGTATATCACAGTGGGGACAAGATTTTAGACCAAGCTATATGCAAATAGTTGATTTTATTGGCAAACTTCCAGAAAGACCAATCATTTCAGCATTTACTGCAACTGCTACATCACTGGTAAAAGACGACATAATTAACATTCTTAATTTGCATAATCCATATGTATTAGTTACTGGTTTTGATAGGAGTAATTTATATTTTGAAGTTCAAAAACCAAATGATAAATATAAAGCCCTAGAGGATTTTTTAAAAGATAAAAAAGAAGAATCAGGTATAATTTACTGCTCAACAAGAGATAATGTTGAAAATGTATGTAAATATTTAAATGAGAATGGTTATGAAGCAACAAGATATCATGCTGGTTTGTCCGATAAGGAGCGTAGGGAAAATCAAGAGGATTTTATATATGACCGCAGCAGAATTATGGTTGCAACCAATGCCTTCGGTATGGGTATAGATAAATCCAATGTTACATTTGTTGTTCATTTTAATATGCCTAAGGATATAGAGAGCTATTATCAAGAGGCAGGTAGAGCGGGACGTGACGGTAGCGAGGCTCATTGCTTATTATTATATAGTGGACAAGATGTAAGAACTAATTTATATATGATAGAAAATTCTAAAGATAGAAGCTATGAAAGTATAGATTCTGAAAGAGAGCTAAAGGCTAGAGATAGAGAAAGACTTAAAATCATGTCTAATTACTGCCATACGAGTACTTGTCTTAGACAATATATTATAAATTATTTTGGTGAAGAGGTAAGGGATAGTTGTGATAATTGCAGCAACTGCAAAACAGAGTTTGAGGAGATAGACATTACTGTTCAAGCTCAGAAAATTATTTCTTGTGTTATAAAGACTAGGGAACGCTTTGGAACAAATATGATTATTGATATATTGCGTGGAAGTAAAAATAAAAGAATCCTTAATTTAGGTCTTGATAAAATTTCAACTTATGACATTATGACGGAGACAGATGCATTTGCTAAGGAAGTAGCAAATTTTCTTATATTAAATAATTATTTGTATACTACAAATGATGAGTTTCCAATACTAAAGCTTGGCAAATTTGCAGGTAGATTTTTAAAAGAAAAAGAAGCTATTAGCATGAAGGTAGTAAAATTTGATAAAGCTATAGCGAACGATATGTCAATTGATAAAAAAGTTTCTTCTAAATCTAAAAACAAAAAAACTGTTGATTTACATAGCGTTGATGCTAATCTTTTGTCAAGCCTAAAAGCGCTTAGATTATCACTTGCTACAGAGCAGAAAGTACCTGCCTTTCTTATATTTTCTGATAGTACATTAATTGATATGTGTATAAAAATGCCGCAAACAGAGGAGGAATTTTTAGAAGTTTCAGGTGTAGGCAAGCAAAAGCTTGAACGCTACGGTACTAAGTTTTTAGAGATTATAACTAATAAGAAGGAATTAGGAATTATAGAGAATAGCCAGAATGAAGATGATAAAATTACTTCTGACGAAATTAAGACTGATTTTAGTGAAATTAAAATTTTTGAAGAGCCTGTAACCATAAGCACAATTGCAGATCAAATCAATGTTGTAATTATGCAGCAGGGCAGAAAAATCACCGCAATAAAGTTAAATAATTGGCTTGTTGAAAAAGGGTATCTTGAAATAATCGAAGAAGATGAAAACAAAAGAAAGTCACCAACTCTAAAGGGAGAAGAACTTGGAATAACTAGTGTTGAGAAAAAGAACTTTAAAGAACAATCTTATTATACAAATTATTTTAGTAAAAATGCACAAAAATTTATTATAGATAATTTTGATGAATTAATATAAAAAGTTAGATACCTTTATTTATTAATAAATATATGATTAAAACAACAGCATTAGGATTTTAAATTCGCCTATTGCTGTTGTTTTATTTATATTTATTTTAACCTCTTAGTTTAACAGTCAATAAATAAAGTTTTGTTGTTGATAAAAAAATTTATTTTGTTGTTGACAGAGACATCGCGTCAACCTTTACAATTAAATCAGAGAGGAGAGGACTATTTGCAAGTAACGAAAAAAGATTCAATGAAATATATTCAATTATGAGAGGATGATAAGAGATGATAAAATTTACGACTGCATTGGAATCTGATGCAGAAATGTTAAGATCAATTGCTATACGTGCATTTGAAGAAGATAAAATCAAGTATGGTTTTATGCCGCCAGATATTGAAAAAGTAGAATGGCATTTATCAAAAATAAAAAATGGTATGTATTATAAAATCATGATAGCGGATAAAATAGTTGGAGCGATTAATTTATATGATTTAAAAAATAATCATTTCCGGTTAGGAGCTGTCTATATTGATCCAACATATCAGAATCAAGGGATCGGTGCAAAAGCAATTCATTTTGTTGAGAATACATATCCTGATATTAAAAAATGGTCATTGGATACACCTTACAAAAATTATAAAAATCATAAATTTTATGAAAAACATGGTTATGTAAAGATTGAAGAAGTTAAACCTATGGATAATATTGATTTTTGGCTTTTTGAATATGTAAAGGAAATAAAAAAATAGTTTCTATGTTAAATATTGAAATGCAGGCCTTATCTAATTTTCCGGATAAGACCTGCAAAATATTTTATCTTTTGAAATAAATAGTTAATTTATTTTTGCTTTTATTCCTTCACTTAATAAATCAAGAAACGTATCTACTGACATTTGCCCAATATCGCCATCTTTTCTAGAACGAATACCAACTGCATTTGCTTCAACCTCTTTATCTCCTATTATAAGCATATAAGGAACCTTTTGAAGCTGTGCTTCACGAATTTTATAGCCTATTTTTTCACTTCTATCGTCTAACTCGTAACGAATACCTGCGTTTAGCAATGTACTGGCAAGCTTTTTAGCATAGTCATTTTGTCGTTCGCCAATAGGTAGAATTTTAACCTGAACTGGTGCTAGCCATAATGGAAATGCTCCTGCATATTTTTCAGTAAGTAAGGCTAGTGTTCTTTCATAGCAGCCAATGGAAGTACGGTGAATAATATAAGGATTTTTCTTTTTACCATCTGCATCAACATATTCCATACCAAATTTTTCAGCAAGCATTAAATCTATTTGTATTGTAATAAGAGTATCTTCTTTGCCATGAACATTTTTTAATTGAATATCAAGTTTTGGACCATAAAAGGCAGCTTCACCTATGCATTCATTATATGAAATATCAAGATGATTTAGAATTTTTCTCATAATATCTTGAGCTTCATCCCATTGCTCTTTTGTTCCAATGTATTTTTGTTTATCTTCAGGATCCCACATTGAAAAACGATAGCTCACATCTTCGTATAAGCCTAATGTCTTTAACATATATATTGCAAGCTCAACACAATCTTTAAACTCACCCTCTAACTGAGAAGGAGTACACATTAAGTGTCCTTCTGAGATTGTAAATTGTCTTACACGAATTAAACCATGCATTTCGCCAGAGGCTTCATTTCTAAATAGTGTTGAAGTTTCATTATAACGCAAAGGCAAATCCTTGTAAGAACGAGGTTTGTTTAGATACGCTTGATATTGAAATGGACATGTCATTGGACGAAGTGCAAATACCTCATCATCCTTTTCTTCATCACCTAAAATAAACATTCCATCCTTATAATGATCCCAGTGTCCTGAAAGCTTATATAAATCACTCTTTGCCATAAGTGGAGTTTTAGTTAGCTGCCATCCACGTTTTTGCTCTTCATCCTCAACAAAGCGTTGTAAAAGCTGCATGATTCTTGCTCCCTTTGGTAGCAGTATAGGTAAGCCTTGACCAATTAGATCACTTGTAGTAAATAGTTCAAGCTCTCTTCCAAGCTTATTATGGTCACGTTTTTTTGCTTCCTCAACTCTATTTAAATACTCTTCAAGCAATGATGCCTTAGGAAAAGCTGTACCATATACACGACATAATTGGGTTTTATTAGAATCTCCTCGCCAATAAGCACCAGTACAGGCAGTTAGTTTTATTGCCTTAATCGGAGCTGTGCTTATTAAATGCGGTCCAGCGCACAAATCTATAAAGCCGCCTTGTTCATAAAAACTGATATTTTCACCCTTATTTATATGCTCATAGGCTAATTCGACCTTATAAGGTTCATTTGCATCCTCTAACAATTTTATAGCATCATTAGAAGATAGTTCAAAACGGGTAATAGCCATATCCTCTTTTACTATTTTTTTCATTTCTGCTTCAATTCTTAGTAAATCTTCATTTGTAAATGGCTTATCAATATCAAAATCATAGTAAAAACCATTATCAATAGAAGGTCCTATACCTAATTTAGCATTAGGATAAATATTTTTCACTGCATTTGCCAATATATGAGAAGCTGTGTGCCAAAAAACTCTTTTACCTTCATTATCATCAAATGTAAGAATTGAAACACTAGAGTCTTTTGTTAGCTCGGTTCTTAAATCAGCTACCTTTCCATCAATTGTGCAAGCGCAGGCTGCCTTAAACAGTCCAACACCTAAATCCTTTGCTATATTAGCAACTGTGGTATTTTTAGGATACTCCTTTACAACACCATCTTTTAATGATACTTTAATCATTTCTTTTCCTCCTTTTACAAAAATAAAAAAACACTTCATTCCTATAAATATAGGGATGAAGTGTAAATCTCCACGGTTCCACCCAAATTACATATAATTATAGATTATATAATTATATGTCAACTTCAATTAAGCTATTATAACGGGTAGCTTTTCCCGATATGGTTATTCCGTAGTACGGTTGCCATACACTCAAAGGGTGGTAGCTTTATTCTGACAAACAATATGGTCTCAGCTCTTTGCCATATCTCTCTGTAGATTATCTTTTGAATATTGCTTCCCTTATCACAGATTTAAATATTTCAATCATAGTAACATTATATGTAGGATGTGTCAATAGTGAAGTTGCGTATCATAAATAATAGAATAATACCTAGTATAAAAAACACATTATTCAGTCCTATTATCTCAGCGAATATCCCTGTTATGGGGAAAACTATTATCATAGCTATTGAAAATAGCATGCTGTCAACAGATATTATTGTTGCCCTTTGTTCTGAAGGAATAAGCCTGTTTAAAGAACTTGATTGTATAGGATAAAGTAGTGCATTAGCATAACTACTCATCATAAAGCATGCAGTAGATAATATCAGATTATTTAAAAACATGCCTATAATTCCAACCGACAATAAAAGTGACACTATATATACTGTTCTTTGTTTAAATATTCTCAATATTTTTTTGCAACTTAATGCGCCAATACAAGATATAAAACCTGATATTAGCATTATTATACTTATCTGAAATATACTAAGACCTAAATCGCTAAAATATTGTTGACCATAGAAAAAAAGCACGGTATAGAAGGAAAATACTACAGGAAAATATAAAAGTATTTTCCTTATTTTTTTATTTTCCTTTAAAATTTTTTTGCACATTGAAAAATGTTTTTTAAAACTAATCTTACTATTATTATCACTACTAATATAATTTACTTTTGGTTCAATAAAGTAACTTGCAAAGCCAAATGAAATAATAGCAATAAATATTGCTGTTAAATAACAGTAGGTAAATGAATATTCAGAAAGAATACCACCTACAAATACGGAAATGCCTTGTGATATTTCTACTATTACGTTAAGTCTAGCATTTATTTTTATATATTCATTCTCATTTCCTAATAATTTTAAACTATCGTATACAAGAGCTTCCTCAGAGCCTGAATTAAAATTATATCCCCACGCGGAAAAAATAAATGCAATTGCAAATCCCAAAAAACTACTGCTAAATAACATTAACATACTTGAAAATGCACTACATAAGCGACCAATTATTATAATTTTTTTTCTACCTATTAAATCAGCGATAGCGCCTGTTGGGACCTCAGTGATAAGGCTAGTGCAGTGAAAGATTCCTTCTAACAATCCAATTTGCCATAGAGGAAGTCCTTTATAAATCAAGTATAGTACCCAGATAGCACTAGACAAATCAAAATTTCTCATGAAACAATATATATAATCTAATTTAATATTTCTATTTAATTTATTATTCACCATATAACTCCTTATATTATGTAATGTTTGGTTAGAGCATATAAAAAAGAACATATCAATTATTAATGGATATGTTCTAAGGAGTTACTGCATATTTTTAAACAAACAATTGACGGCTTTCATCTAAAAATGGGCGCAGTAATCCTATAAACATGAAAAATACATGCTTTAGATAAACAACTGCTGCTACAAATAGGTGCATAACCCATACCGTTCATTTATTTGTCTCCTTTCAAAATTTTAACAATTCAATGTTACCATATCATAAATTGCACGTCAAACTAATTTAAGATTTTAATAATTTCGTCAAAATCAAATATTTCATAAGTTGGAATTATACCTGTTCTATTTTCTATGTGCTTTGAATTATACCAGCAGGTGTCCATGCCTATATTATTTGCACCAAGAATATCACAATCCAGTGAATCACCAATCATTAGACATTCTGATGCATCGCCTATGCTAAGTTTATTTAAAATATAGCTGTAAAACTTATTTGATGGTTTAATATTTCCAATGCTTTCAGAAATAAAAAAATCATCAAAGTAGTTTTTTATTTTATCAATTCGAGATAGTTGAACTCTAGATAATCCATTTGATGCTATATATAATTTATAATCGTTTTTAAGTGTTTTACAGATTTTTTCAACATTTTTATTTAGATTGCAAGATTTAGAGAAATTATTTAAAAATAATTGACATAATTTTTCATCAGGTGTGTTTATATTAATTACTTCCTTAAATTTTATTAAACTATTAATAGTATATTGATTATATAAGAGGTGGTAATTTTCTTGTATATAGACTTCACTAGAATTATCTAAGCCAAATTCATACCATTCGTCCCAACATATTTTATAAAAAATATCAAATAATTTATCATCATATTGTATATTGCAATCATTTAAAGTATTCATAAGTGCATTTCTTTTATCTTCTAAATAATTAAGAAGTGTATCATCAATATCAAAAATAATATACTTATAACTCATAATATGCCCTCATTAAAAAAATATATTTAAGAATTTAAAACTAATGCTACAAATATAACATCTTCATCACATTCATTTTCTATACAGTGAGATTCACCCTTTTTTGTAATGCAGAAATCTCCAGGATGAAGATTGTTAATTGTACCATTATCATTATATTTTGCACATCCTTGTATAATATATATTGCTTCAAAATCATTTATATGTTCATGGTATCCAAGTCCACAACCTTTTTTTAGTGTCATAATAGAAAACATTTTTCCATGATTTTCAAGACCGTCTTTATCTAAAAGATATTTAATTTGTGCAATTCCTTTACCATTTCTTAGCTTTTCAACCTCAGTTATTTCTATGTCATCTTTTCTAATTATCATTTAGTTTATTCTCCTATTAATATTTCCTTTATATATTAAATTATATGTTTTTATATCAATAAATTCAATTTAATAGTTTATATTTTTTTAAAATAAACTTTATATTAATTAATTATAAGCTGTTTGAACTAAAGATATAAATTGTATATATTTTTTTATATATCATCCGATATAATGAGTATGAGTAAAAAAGGAGGTGTTAATTTTGAAAATAGATAATTCAATTAACTACAATTATAAATTAAAAAACCAATATCCTACATCAGCTTCAAAGAAATCTATAGAACATACTTCAGCTAACTTAAATAAAATCGATATGTCATTATGTGATTTAGAATCGATTGATTATGATAAGCTTACAAAATTAACACTTAAAAATTTAAGTCAAAGCTATAAGGATGTTAATATTTATATATTAAATACAAATGACTACAATGATATAAAAAAACTTGCCTTAGGTTTAGGGAATGGCAAGCATCTTGTTGTTTCGCAGGAATTTACTGATAAAATGAGCTCTAATGAAGATTCCTATAATAAAGGTAAAGCTATTTTAGAGGAAACTCTAAGGCAATTATCAAACAGTGATATAAATTTAAAATCAACCGGTGCATATGTTGATGAAAAAGGAATAACATTTTGGAATACCTATGAAAATAATAATGATCTAAATAATAATCATGACAGCCTTTTAGAGTCAATGAAAAAAATGCAGGAACAGGTAGATGAAATAAAAAATAAATTTAAGGTTATGAATACAAATTCAGCTTTTAATGCTCCTATTGACATTTACTCAAAGCTGGCTAGGGCTAGAAGCATACCTGAGGTTAAGAGCGTAGTTTCAACTGCGAGATTTAAAATCAGCAAGCTAAAGTCTATGCTTCGTGATTGTGAGGATGGTGAAAAAAGTAAAATTAAAGCTGCAATACGACAATTAGAAAAAGCTATTACAAGATCTTATAGAAAAGTAAGAGATTTATCACAGGAAAAAAACTTAGCTCAAGAAAAAACAACAGCAGAAATTAATGAAAAGAAGAAGTTAGCGGAACATAAGAACAACGAATTGCATAGGAGAAGAGCAATAAGGTATATCAGAGAAAGAGCACAAATGGATGAGGCCAATCCACTTTACTATTATCCACAAATACTGTTTAATAAGAAAGATAATGATTTTAAAGAAGAGCCAATACCTACAATCGATGTATCAAATATATCCGCTTATTCAGCTCCTCAAATAGCTAATATAACAGTAGATACAACAATTAATGTTTTACCAACTATTGAAATTTCAATATAGAAAAAGGGCGAATGTGCTTCGCCCTTTTAATTACTAATTAAAAAAATCTGATTTATCCTGACCGCCTATTGTTATTTTAATGCCAAGCTCATTGGCAACCAATTTAAAATGACTGCTATCTACTTTTTCTGCGGTTACTTTAACTTGTAACATATATAGGATACTGTTTAAATAATATACAAAGCTTTCCATATCCTCATAATTTTGATCAAGATACATTGTAGCTGTATTTGTTCCATCACTTATTGTGAATTCTCGATTCAATGATTTATCCTCATCAGTGCCATTTACCTGTAGAGTATCAAAGAAGTAATATGCATCAGTTCCACTAATAATTACTTTGCTGTTTGATCCAGTAGCAAATGTGCTAATATAAAATTCATCTCCGTAACCGCTAGCAGTTGATATTGCACCTGCACACAAAGTTCTATTCACTAAGCCTTCCTCTCCGCCTTTTTGGTAAAAGTAATCTTGGATTATGCTCTCTACTGCTGAACCAACAGCTGCTGCATAGGTTGTTGCAGATTCGTTTAGTGGGATATCCCAATTTAAGTTTACAGGAATAACATTACCAAGACCATCATCTATTGTAAATTCTTTGTTATTGCCTGATCCAAAATTAGAGGTTGAAATAGCTTTACTTATTATTTTTGCTTGCGTAGCATATATTGTTTCATAATTAAAGTTAGTTATTTCCTTGCTCAATAATGTTTCAGGATGCTGAGCAGGCAATCTAAGCAGTAACTCTTTAGTAAAAGTATAATCTATATTATCTTTAGTGAAGTTTATAACTGCTTTATTAGGTACCACAGAATCATCTAAAGGATCAGGCACTGGGAAAGCACCTCTATTCCATGACCATAGGTTGACTTCGATTGTTCCTAAATTGAATGGAGAAGTTACTATACTTGAATTTTTTGTGTTTTCATCAATACGATTAAAAGCCATAGAGTTAGTAACAAGGTTATTAGAATCCTTATACAACTTCACTTCTAAAATAGATAAATCCTTCATCTTAGTTCCGTCAGTAAATTCTAATTCAACAAAATATCCGCCCTTGTCAGTAGGAGGGGTAACTCCTGCGTCTCTAGTGCTGCCTGTAACTTTAATATTTGTTGCTAATATTGGTGGTTTTTTATTAACAGTAACAGCACATGAATCTGTTTTAGAACCATCTATAGTGGTAACTGTAATAGTAACGGTTCCAGCACTAATAGCAGAAACTAATCCATTATTATCTACAGTGGCGATGGTGGAATCGCTGCTTGACCACTGTACAGATTTATTAGTTGCATCAGTAGGCTCAACTATTGCTATTAGAGCAACAGTTTCTCCTACAATAACCTCAGCAGTTGACTTATCTATTTCCACTCCAGTTACAGGAATTGGTTCACTTGGTATTATCTCTATTCCATCTAAGTTGCCCTTTAATTGCGAAGGTGTAATTTCTGTTTTATTATTTGTTCCATAATTAGTAATTACAGTTATTGTTCCATTACCAAGAATCTGAATTTGATTAGCATTAATTGTTATTTCATCTATTTTTGTGTTTTTAGATAATTTTATTATGCTTTGCAATGCTTTTATATCTATTTGCAAATTCTTTGTAGTAGTGTTATCTTTCAATTCTAATATAGTTTGAGAAAGTAATTTAACTGTATTTGAGGACGTATTTCCTTCAAATACAATTCTTACCTGACTATTTTTCTTATCAACATAAACATTGTTCAATTGACAATTATTAAAATATATAGAATTTATACCTCCGCCGAAAATACGAGTAATTCCTTTAACTGTAACATTTTCTAAATAAACATCACTATCTCCAACGGAAGCTTCAACTATTAAATCTCCAGTTATAGTCATATTGGCTAGAGTTGTTCCAGGCTCTGTTATTGTATAATTTCTGGAATTCATTAGATTTTGTAAAACTACAACAGCCTGTGCTCTAGTCAAAGAGTGTTTTGGTAAAAACATATTTTCAGGAAATCCTTGCATTAAATTGGCAGATACAGCTGCACCAACATATCCTTTAGCCCAATCAGATATATCTCTATAATCATAAAATTTTTTTGCAGCTTCCTTATCATCAGCTAATTCATTTATTCTAGCAGCTATACTGGCTGCCTGTTCTCTTGAAACTATTCTGTTTGCCCTAAATGTATTGTCTGGAAACCCAATTATATATTTGTTCACTGCAATTTGTAAATCTTTATAAAACCAGTCTTTCTGTCTAACATCTCTAAAATTAACCTCGCCTGTACCACTAAAAAATATAACTCTATTTGTCAAGGTTATAAATTCTGCTCTTGTTATAGGCTCATTAGGTTTAAAAGTTCCATCAGGATAGCCTTTAACATATCCCTTTTCTAACCATTCTGTTATAGTTTTTTCTGCCCAATGTCCTTTAATATCATTAAAATTATTTTGTGTAGCTATACAACCTGTTGGTATTAACATACCCACTACTAATGCTAATACAATAATTTTTGAAATGAACTTTCTTCTATTTATAAAATTGTAGTTCATGTGTTTGTCCCCTCTTAAAAAATATTGGCTTTAATGTTTAGATAAAAGCTTTTTTACATAGCTTAATATATTCGATTAAAGTTAAAATTAAAAAAATCTTACCGAATATGTACACATAATTATTAGCATTATTTATAGTATATGTAATAATAAGAATATTGTTATAGAATAAAGTCGAATGATTGTAGAAAACATTTATAGTTCAGACTGTTAAATGATTTTTATATACTAAGTTATAAATCACAGATATTTGTTTATAATATAAAAAACTAAAGTTATAAATAATTGCAAGGAGGTAACATGGATAATAAAAGCAAAAAGAAAAATGCCAAGAAGCATGACGGAAAATTTAAATCTAAAAATATAAAACATAATCCACAAGCAGAGAGTGCTAGAGCTGTTTTTGGAAAGACAGAAATGTCACAAGGTGATCAAGACATAGAACAGTGGAAGGAATAACTTCTTAAATTAGAGACAGATTTATTATATAAATCTGTCTTTTTTATTGTCTATAATGGCTAAATGGCTCAAATGCTATTTAAGACTATGCGAAGCTTGAGACTATGATATAATAAAAATAATTTAAATTTAATTGAGTGATTTATATATAATTATGTGAATATATGATTATAGAATATTTAAATAGTTACATAATGCTTAAATAATCAGTTCATAGGGAGGAGAATGACTTGAAGGACGACAAGCTTGTCAAATTGATAAAGAATAGACCAGACGAAGGTTTAAATAAAGCTATTGATATATACGTACCTCTTGTTAAAACAATTGTAGCAAGAATATTGGGCTTTGAAAATAGACGTGATATTGAAGAATGTATATCAGATGTATTTGTTGAGTTATGGAAATCAATTGATAATTTTGATAATAAAAAAGGCATATTAAAAAATTATTTGATATCAGTATCAAGAAATGTTGCTATTAATTATTATAGAAGAAAGCTAGATAAACACGAGCTTATATCTATAGACGAAAATGAAATTGACTTAGGTTTTAATTTAGATAACAATTTGTTTGATAATTTAAACAAGGAAATAATTCAAAACACCTTGAATGAATTAGGTGAGCCTGATAGACAGATTTTTATTAGGAGGTATTATCTTTACGAATCAGTTAAGGAAATAGCAAATGAATTAAAGGTTAATACAAAGCTTGTAGAAAATAAGCTTTTTAGAGGAAAAGCTAAGTTAAAAGAAATTCTAGTTAGCAAAGGTATTAATATTTAATGATTGAGGTAGAAAGGAGATAAACATGAAAAAAATAGATGAATTATTTGATGATTATGAAGTTAATGATGATTTAGATATAAAGCCTTCAGTACTTGATGATATAGAATTAAAAAGAATAAAAAATCTAACATTTGAAAAAGCTGGTATTAAAATAGCAAAAAAATCTACAAATAAAAGAATTATATTGCCGCTAATTGCAGTAATGTCGATTTTAATATTGTCAATGGCTGTTGTATCAGCTAATACTAATATAGAGAGCATATTTGGTGATTTGTTTTCTGGTGGTTATGAATACATAGAGAATTGCAGTGATATAGTTGATGTTTATGATATAGACAATGACCTTAAGCTTTCAATTGATGGAATAATAGGTGATGAAAATACATGCTATATTAAGTTTACTATGGAAAGGTTAGATGGAAAAACCTTTGACTGTTCCTATGCATTTTTCGATAATGTAGGTTTTGACTTTAGGGGCAGTGGGGGATTTAGCTATACTATGCTGGAGGACGAAGATAAAACCGATAATAAAATTAGCTTTTTATTAGACTTATCTATAACTAGCGGCTTTAGAAATAAAAAAATAGAATTTAATATTAGGGATTTATGGTTATATTTAATAGATGAGAATAATGTTTTTAACCCACATGGATATCTTCAAGAAAATGAGAAGCTAATAAATCAAGACAATATAGTTGAAACAAATGTAAATTTAAAAAAGGAAGAGCTAAATAATGATAGCTTATCAGCTGCGGAAAAAGGAAAAATTACTACTGAAATATACAGTATAGAACAAGCCCTTGGCAGAGGAGACTTAGGCTTAGGGTTAATAAAAGATAGCGATAAATTAGCTGTAGACAATATAGGATTTGTTAATAATATGCTAAATATTCGAGTATATCTAGAGGATGAAGAATCATATGATATAGGAAAAATGGTATTCAAACATAAAGAAACCGATGAAGAGCTGTACTCATATATTGTTTCTTCAGAAGAAAATGGTAAGCAGTATAAAACTTATATTTTCGATATAGAAAATATGGAGGAATTAAAAAATTATACTTTCACATGTAGTGCCGTTGAAACTAAAGATAAACTAATAGGCAATTGGAATTTAAAATTTAAACCAAACTATAAGCCAACTATTAAAGAAGTTAACGTAAATAAAAGCATTGAGCTTGATGGTGAAAAATATAGCATTAAGGATGTTAAAATTTCTCCTATATCCATTGTGATTGATATACGCAGAAATTTATTTGATAAAATAAATAAGCCAGTTAATCATGACATAAAAAACATAATGGTAATTCTTGATGATGAAAGCACAGTTAAATTAAATGGAGCAAATGTAAGCTCAAATCTAACAGAGATTTGTATTATAAAACAATTTGAATCACCGGTAGATATTGAAGCTATACGAGAAATAATCATTGAAGGTTATTCAATTAATATTAAATAATATCCATTAAAAAATTAAATAGATGTTCACAAAAAAATAAAAAAGATAAAAACAGTGTATAGTAAATTATACACTGTTTTTAGATGATTTTTTCTATTTACCTGTTGGGAAAATACCCATATCTTCTATGTCTTGCTTAGCCACTTTGCTTATTTCTTGCAAAACATGAGCAGCATAGTGTAAACCAAACCTTCTTTGGGTTTCATTTACAAAGCCATCTTCGATTGCTTTATCTACTATTTGTTTTACCTCATCTTCAGAATAAGAAGTTAAAAGAGCATTTTTAAATAATTCTAGTTTTTCAGATTTATATGGTTCTTTTTGAGGTAAGCCTGTTGTTCTTCCCTCATATTTATCTTCGTAAGCCTTAAATATTTCTTCATCATTGAAATCTCTATATTTTTCATCAAATACCATAGTATCATAGCTTAGCTTCTTAATTTTTATAGGCGGATCATTTTTTGGATAGCCTAAGGATAATATTAGTAAAGGATAAGTCTTATCAGGTAAATTTAATGTTTCTTTTACTAATTCAGCTTCTCCTATAATACTACCTACATAGCATGATCCTATTCCAGATAAAAATGCTGCTGTTTCAATTGTTTGAGCTGTACACATTATGTCCTCTAATGCTATTAAAAAGTGAAAAAATGTTTTATATGCAACAAAAGGTGCATTTTTTTGTTTAGTATATATGTCATATTTATGCCAATCCATTAAGAATACCAAATTTACATCTGCATCCTGAATAAATTTTTGTTCGCCACATGCCTCATATAAAGCCTTTTTATTATCTTCATCCTTTACAACAATAATCGAGTAAGGCTGTAGATTGCCACCTGAAGCAGCTCTTAGACCAACCTCGAGAATTTCCTTTAGTACATCTTCAGGTATTTTTTTATCAGAAAAAGCACGACAAGAATATCTTTCCTTCATCTGATTTAGTGTTTGTTTAGCATTTTCAAAATTTCTATCCATATTTCCTCCTTTATTTTATTAACAATTTATTTTCTACCTATGTATAAATAATGTTGACTTGTTCCGTATAACGACTTATCTTGACTTAAGTTAAAACCTAATTCTACCCATTTTCTTATATCTTCTTCTGGCAGAGTTAAAATTTCTCGTTCTTTACATCCTAGAATATTTTCAACACCTGCAAATGCTAATTGCTCTAAATGATAGTTTTTCATTAAATTCTGAGCTTCTACAGCACTAGTAAAATAAGCTGTAGTAAAGCCATCTTCCTCATTATTTATCCCTTCATTTAAATAGCTTAATAGTTCTGCAACATCATTTTCCTTACCATAAAATCTTAAATATAATAAAGAATCTTGTATAGGAGCATAGTTAGAGATAAAAGATGCAATTAGTATCCCATCATCCTTTAATAGTTTTAAAGCTTCTTCAATAGATTTTTTTCGGTCTGTTTCATTAATTAAGTGATATAATGGTCCCATAAGCAATATTATATCAAATTTTTTATTAATGTTGTCAAGTTCCAAAGCATTTCCTTTTATATAATCTTCTAATTCTATATTTAGCTCTTTTGATTTTTCTTTTGCCACATCAATATTATGCTGTGAAAAATCTAAAAGGGTAACTTTATGTCCCTTACTTGCCAAATAAAATGAATATCTTCCAGGTCCGCCTCCAATATCAAATATTTCTAGATTTTCATTTGATATATATTTATCTAGATACATTTTTGTTATTTCAAACTCAATCCTATGTCTATCAAGCCTTGACCATTCATCATACAAATTGTCATAGAAATCTTCTACACTATTCATATAATTCCCTCCTATACTTTTAATGTATACTAACATAAAAGTATTAAAATTGCCATAAAATTCTAAATAAATATTTTAGTAACTATAATTAGCTAAACCAACATTCTAGTTCTAACAACCAATGATACATTGTAATTTCATAATATTTTATTTATAATAAACTTACAATCGATTGGAAAATATTTTGGAGGGAATTATAATGCAAATAGGTTTAAAAATTAAAGCACTTAGACTTAAACAAGGTATAACACAAGAAAAATTAGCTGAAAAGCTTAATATATCCTCTCAGGCAATTTCCAAATGGGAGAATAATAACGCTACTCCTGATATTTCACTACTTCCTGAATTATCGGTAATCTTTGGAGTTACAATAGATGAGCTGTTTTCACTTACAGACACAAATCACCTAGATAGAATAGAACAATCTCTTGAAAATGAAAATATGCTAACTAAAGAGAGCTTTGAAAAATACAATGATTTTTTACTGAATAAGCTTAATGATGAAAGCTTAAAATCAAGAGCACTTTCATTATTATCTGAATTACATAATAAACAAGCAAGAAATTATTATGAAATTTCTAAGGATTTTGCAATGCAGGCACTTAAGCTTGAACCAACAAGTAAAAATAATCATAATCTGCTAAGCGAAGCAACAAACGGAATAATATGCGATTGGAATATTGATAATCATCATACTATGATTGAATATTATACTAATTTCATAAAAGAAAACCCAACCTACGCAAGAGGATATCTATGGCTGTTAGATTTATTGATAGCAGACGGTCGTTGTGAGGAAGCAAAAGTTGTGCTGGAAGAAATGCATAAATATGATGATAGCTCTAGATATGTTTTATACAAGGCGCTGATTGCAAAACAAGAATGTAATCTAGAGTTAGCATTAAAATATATAGACGAAATGATGAATAAATATTCAAATGACTGGCTGTCTTGGGCAAGCAAAGCCGATTTCATGGCAAGATTATGTAAATACGATGAAGCAATTAACTGCTATGTAAAAGCTTGTGAACTTCAACCATCACCTAAATATACGGACTCTTATGAAGGAGTTGCGCACATATATGAAATTAAAAAAGACTACAATAACGCTATTAAATATTATGAAAAAGTAATTGAACTACTAAAAACAGAATGGAATTTAGTAGATGGCGAACCGGCTGATGAATATAGAAGATGTATAGAAAGATTAAAGAGAATATTATAATAACTAACTCCCATAGGCTTTTGCTTAAGGGAGTTTTTATTTCAAAGAATTTGAAATTTCTTCTAGCTTTTCAATATTAGTTATAATATAACCTTTTTCTTTTCTTAATAACCCATCTTCACAAAATTTCTTAATGACGAAAAGAAGATGTCGATAGCTAATATTCATGTATTCTGATACATCTGTATGAGGTATATTATACTTTCCATCATTCTGGTATTTTAAAATAAATGAGGCAAGTCTTTTTTCTAATGAGTAGTTCATATATTCGCTCATACGGTAGCTTCTCATTAACAGTTTATTTGAAGTATATGTAGCAAAATAATATGAAATTTCAGCATTCTCTTTGCATATTTGTCTTAAGTTATTTATATCGAACTTTAAACAAATTGTATCATCTAATACCCTATTTTCTTTTATATCTGTTTCAACACAAAACAAAGATAGTTCACCTAGCCAATCATATTTACCGGCAAAATCAAGAATTGAACGTCTCCCGTTTTCATGGTCAATATAAATTTTGAGCATTCCTGAAAGGATAAGATAGCAATGAGTAATACTTTCATTTATTTTATAGATGCTACAACCTTTTGGAAAGAATTGTTTTGTTCCTAAACTTAATAAACTATTAGGTATTTTACATATACTTGAATCAAACATTTTTACCTCAATATGATATTTCTCATAGTAGTTATATGAATTTTATTATATTATAGTCTCAAGCTTCGCATAGTCTCAAATTGCATTTGAGCCATTTAGCCATTTTAAATATGATACGCATATTATACCATAATACTTGAGGTGAAACAATTATGAGTAAAAATATAAAATTTACTATCTATTCTGCTCTAGCATTCGTACTTTTAGGGTTAGGTATTTCGTTACAAATAAAAGCCGCGATAGGGCAAAGTATGTTTAATGCTTTTGCATTAACATTATCTGATACATTTAATTTAAAAATTGGAACCATATTAAATATTTTAAATCTACTATTTTTTACATCCTATTTAATCATTAGACGTACACGACTGAACTATACTGATATAGTTCAGGTTATTGCAACTATCGCTAATGGTTATGTTATTAATTTTTTTGTTTACTATGTATTTTCAAACTTAACTATTGAAATTTACATTTATAAAATAATAATCCTTTTAATAGGGTTAGCTCTATCGTCAATTAATTTAGGAATTATTCTTGCTATAGGAATCGTAAAATTTCCTTTGGAAAGCCTGTGCTTAATTATCGGCGATATTTTAAAAAAGAAATTATCCACTATAAGAATGAGTTTTGATATAATATTCTTAATAACTACACTTTGTATAACATTTATTAGTGGTAATACCTTATATATCAGAGAAGGAACCATTATTAGTTTCATTTTATTATCAAATTTATTAGGAATTTCATACACGTTTTTTAAAAAACAATTGACAAAGGAGTAGATTATGTACAAATTTATTTTACTAGATATAGATAATACTATATTGGATTTTGATAAAACTGAGAAAAATAGTTTTAAAAAAATTATTGAATCTTTTTCTATTGAATATAATTCTGATGTGTTAAGCCAATATAAAAGAATAAACACATCTTTGTGGAAACTACTAGAGCAAGGAAAAACAACTAAAGACATTGTACTAAATACACGTTTTAGCGAATTTTTTAAACTATATAATATTGATGTAAATGGAGCTGAAGTTGAGAAACAGTTTCGTCAATATCTTAATGAAAGCTCAGATTTAATTCCTAATGCAAAAAATACACTTTTAGAATTAAAAAGAAGAGGTAAAAAATTATACACTGCATCAAATGGTGTATATTCAACGCAAGTACAGCGACTTACTAACGCTGGAATATTAGATTTATTTGATGATATGTTCATTTCAGAAAAAATAGGATTCGAGAAACCGTCTATCTACTTTTTTGAATATTGTTTAAATAATATTAAAGATGTTGAAAGAGATAAAATCATTATGGTAGGTGACAACATTAGTTCTGATATTCAAGGTGCATTGAATATCGGTATAGACTCTTGTTATTGCAGATATGATAAAGACATTAATTGTCTAAATGCTTCATATACAATCAATGATATATCTGAACTATTAGATATTGTTAAATAGTATAATTTTAGTATAAAATTCTCTTGACAAACTAACTATTGTTAGCAAAACTATAACTAACGGCTGTTAGTTATATAGAAACATGTTAGCCAGTTTTCAAGGTTATATACTAGGAGGGATTAAAATGAAAATTGCTGTGTTGCATGGACAAAAGCATCATGGAGCACATGGAATGTTACAAAGTTGCTATTAGACGAACTTGTTTTAGACAAGGATGAACTCACTGAATTTTTTGTCAATGATTTGCCAGATTGTATTGGCTGTTTTACTTGTATTTTGCGTGATGAAGAAAAATGTCCTCACCGTAGCATTACCAATCCTATTATAACTGCAATTGAACAGGCGGATGTTGTGATTATGGATACGCCTAACTATTGCATGGGTATGACAGGACAGTTAAAAACTTTCTTTGACCACATGGCATACCGATGGTTTAGTCATCGTCCTTTGAAAGAAATGAAACATAAGACTGGGATTGCAATATCTACAACGGCGGGTATGGGTGCAGGTGCCGCTACAAAGCAGATAGAAAAGCAACTATTTTGGTGGGGAATACCTAAAACATATCGTTTAAATGCGACTGTTTTAGCAGCTAGTTGGAATGATGTGAAGCCGGGAATAAAAGAAAAAATAACTATAAAGACAAAAAAGCTAGCAATAAAAATACGCAAAAAACACAATCATGTCCGCTGGGGAATTCGCCATAAAATAGTTTTTAAGATGATGGGTGGTATGCAAAAAGCTGGATTTGGTAACCCGAAGGATGAAGCCTATTGGAAGGAACAAGGTTGGATTTGATATATAATACAAATAAATAAAGAAGTAATATTTTATTTTCGTAAGTATTACTTCTTTATATTTTTAAATTATACAAGTTGTAATTCCATAATAATGCTGGTAATAAAATCATACTGACTCTCACTAATATCTCCATTTTCAAAATAACATATAGTTCTGTCTCCAATTTTGTTTATGTCTAGATTAAATACACCTTCGGTGTAAAGATTCAATAAATTTAATATTTCAGTCCACTTATCAAACATTACTCCTCCTCCTTTTATTATATAATATGCAGAAATTTAGAGTAGTATATTAAAAAATGAAATAAAAAATAATTTTTATGCATTTTAAAGTTTGTAATTTATCGCATTATTTTTGGATGCAAATGTTTGACATTGATTTAACAATAAAGTTGTTTTAACACTGTTTATTTAATATGCAAAAACTTGATTTTTAAAGAATATTCATGCAATATAAAGAAATTTAGTTGCAAAAATGTTAATTAATTAACATTTATAGCAGACAAAAAAAGTTGCATAGAAAGCGTGTTAAATACCTTGATTTTTAGGTATGTCAACACGCTTTATATCCTAAGTTATTTATAAATTTTCATTATCAATTACTTCCGAGTTTAATAAACCAGCATCTAAACAATTGCTACCAAATGAATGCATCATTTCTAAGAGAGGTATTACACCTTTGCCTAGCTCAGTTAAACTATATTCAACTTTAGGGGGAACTTCGGGATAGACTTTCCTCATTATAAGCTTGTTTTCTTCTAGGCTTCTTAACTGCATAGTTAACATTTTTTGTGTTACTTGAGGAAGTCTTCTTTTTATATCACTATGTCTTAAGGTCTCAGTGCTTAAGTGCCATAATATCAACATTTTCCACTTCCCGGAAAGCATATCATTGGCTAAAACCATAGGACATGTTGAATACTTAACACATTGATTTTTCATATGACATTCTTCATGCATCGGCTCGACACATAATAATTTATTGTTCAATTTATTCACCAACTTAACATAAATTTTAAATAGTATTGATAAAATATTACTATTTGCAGGTTTATAATATATTATATCATTAAATGAAAGATAGTCCAAATATATTTTATTCATTTTTATCCTTAGTATCAAATATGATACTATAGTACTTTATTGACACTATATGAATTTATTGTACCTACTTGCTAAAATGTTATTATGATATTAAAATTATTTTAAACAGTATTATAAAATATAGTTAAATGTACAAAATAATAATAAAATGCTTGGAGGATAAAATGAGCAAAGTACTATATATTAAAGCTAATGCAAAATTAGAAGGAGAATCAAGAACCTTTAAGATTTCTGATAGTTTTATTGAAGAATATAAAAAAAATAATCCTGAGGATGAAATTATTATTCTTGATTTATATAAAGAAGGAATAGACTTTTTACCTGTAGGGCAGTTAAATGAATTGCATGCACCTAAGGAAGGGGAGGGAAAAGACCATCCAGTATTAAAATACGCATTTCAGTTTTCAGAAGCAGATAAATACGTAATAGCTGAGCCTTTATGGAACTTAGGATGTCCAGCTATATTAAAAGCGTACATAGATTATGTATGCGTAACTGGAATTACATTTAAATATACAGCAAATGGTCCTGTCGGATTATGTCAAGGTAAAAAAGCTGTAAATATCACTGGAAGAGGTGGAAAATATTCTGAACCACCATTTAGCGAATTCGAAATGGGAGATAAATATCTAAGAACTATTTTTGGATTTATGGGAATAACAGATTATACAACTATTGCTGCTGATGAATTAGACGTTATTGGCAAAGATATTGATGCAATTGTTGGAAAAGCTATAGAAGAAGCTAAAGAATTGGCGAAAACATTTTAATTTAGTTTTAGTTGAAGAATTAATCTGACCAGGGTGAGTAACCCTGGTCTTTATTTTTTCTCATTTTTATTATTAATAGCAACCAAAGCACACAAAATTGCAGCGCCTATGGCAATCCAAATAGCAATATTCATCTTAAGGTCTCCCATACTGTTATGTAAATATTCTCTAATAAAGATTGTACTATAATATGCTATAGATAGCAAATAATTATTGCAAAAATAAGGTAGAAGCATCTCTTGCATTTATATCATTACACCATTAAAGTGCAAGACTAATGCTAATTTAAATTATCTAATTTTTTTGTGTATTATCTTTTCTTTTTGCCACTGTATTAATCTTCATCCTTATATTTTCCTTTGCTTATTTTAACACACTATGTTATAAAAAACAAAAGTGCATAAGTTGTTTTTTATTACTTATACACTTTTTTTCACACTACCGATTTTTTAAGATATATTTATAATTCTAAAATACCACATTAAAACTGAAGCCTTATCATGATGATTCTTCGGGGTTTTGAGTAATATATCTAAATTTCCTGTAATTTTTCTGTTTTTTACGCATTTCTTCTCTGCGTTCATATTCATAATATCCTTTCAAATTATCTGCTATCCTATTTTGTTTCGATTTATGACATTCACGTGTTCCCAATGCTTGAGGAAATGTAAAAACATTGCATGGATCATATATTTTCTTTATTTTCTCAAGGCATGATATATGATCTCCGTAATACTCATTTAGATACTCTGGAAGATCGAAATACGGAAAATTCACATATGAGCCTACCGTAAGCGGTATTAAATGCTGGAGTTGTCTGTTTATCCATTCAGAGTTGATATGGGCAAAACTGTCGTCTTCCCATATAGTTTCCAACCAAATTATATAATGTGCACCACGATATAAAAAAGCGGTTTCATCTTCGTCTATTTCTGCAACTTTGCCCCCCAGTGCATACATTGATAATCCTGCAAACACGGAGCCCGGCGGGCGCTGTTGAACTAACTTTACAATATTCTCAATTTCTCTGGAGTTAAATTTTCTGTACACAAATCGGCTTACAGATTGGAAGCGTTCAAATTCAGGATACGAGCTTCCAATAATTGTTACAGCTTCTAAGAAGCTCATATATTCAATATTAGAAATTGCTCCTTGTATATCGAGAAAGCTTTCAAGCAACTTTTTCGCTTCCTCTTGTCCTCCGTAGAAAATTCCCCGAACCAGCATAGACAGGCCATCTGTCTCGGAATTGTATATTCTTGATATGAGAGTCATTCTTTCATCTGCGCAAGACAGCCATTCTTGCCAGGTATATAAAAACAACTCCTGTGTCTTATAATCTACAGCAGAATAATCAATTTCAACCAATGTTACATTGCTTACAGGGGGAGGCAATCGAAATGTAATTGAAACAATAACTCCAAAATTTCCACCCCCGGCTCCTCGCAACGCCCAGAAAAGGTCGGGGTTACACAATTGGTTAACTTTTAAAATACAGCCTTGATAGTCGACCATCTCTATTTCTTCTATACTGTCGCACCCTAAACCGAAATGTCGACAGGAAAGTCCCCAGCCTCCTCCCAATGCATAACCGCAAACTCCTACAGTAGGACAGGTGCCTCCCGGAAACGGATATCCTTTAGAGGATACAAATTCATATAATTCACGATTGTTCACTCCTCCCTGCACACGCACAGTGCATAACTTATTGTCAAATTCGATTCCTTTCATCTCGCTAACATCGATTATTAAAACACAATTTCCGTTTGAATAACCCTCATAATTATGTCCACTGTTTCTGACACGAAGAGCTGCATTATTTTGTCTAGCCCACAGTACTGCACAGGATACGTCAGATGCAGTATAACAATAATTTATCACGAGCGGATATTTCTGAATCGCACGATTCCACCCCTGTCTGTCTTCCTGATATGAAGCATCGCAAGGAGTTACTATACGACCGCTTAACCCGCAATATAATCCATAACTCATAAAATCGCTCCTTTTGTTTTTGTTAAAAACATGAAAAGACATGCCTTATTTTATATTATATGAATCAATATTTGGGTAGTTACCTAACTATTAGAGAACTATCAGAAAAAGTAGAAATTTTAGTTTAAAGGGAAATTATATCTATTGCAAATGATAAGGATGAACAAGAAAAATTTTACGTGAAAACAGGATAGCCTGAAGAAGAGGAATAAGAATAATATCCGTAATAACTCCTTCTTCATATAATTATCAAAAGTATATAAAGAAGGAGTTATTTTAACAATTTGCCATAGATTTATTGTTAGTAATTACAGTCACATTCAAATTCATTTTTCTTTTTACATCCACATTTTAAAAGAGAAAGTAATTTACAGGTTATACAAATATTGAAGTCAACTAATTCACGGAAGTTGCAACATTCTTTATCAATAAATCTATTTAGTTCTTTAGAATTATCTTTAATTAATTTTGATAGTTCAAATTCATCTTTAAATGCAATTGATTGAAGTTCTTTAATATGATCCATTATGAAATCAATTTCGCATGAGCTGAAACCAACTGTATTTAATAAGGTTAAGATTTCACTAAGTTTATTTTCAAGAATTCGTTTTTTATCGCATATTACATCTATAAAACTAGTTATTAAACTATCCAGTTCTGAAAGTTCTTCTTCATTTAAACACATCTTTAATGCACAGCTTATTTTTACACTTTCACCGAAAATTAATTCGGCAAGTCCTTTTTCTTCTTTAAAAATAGAATTAATGAGATTTTCAATTGCGCATAACATTTCTTTTATAATTTTTATAAAGAAATCAAATTCTGAACATTTAATAAATTTAATGAGTCTAATAACTGTTTGTAATTTTCTTAAAAGTATCATGTTTTTTTCAACTATTAATTTCATCAGTGTTATAACTAGATTATTGATTTGCTTAATATCATCGAAAGTGCAATAAGATGCAATATTTGTTACACCTTTTCCTAATTTATCTATTAAGTAACCTAACGAAGATTCTTCTGCCCCTATACTTTCTAAAACAGAATTTAAATTGTTTAGAAGTTCAAATTGTGCATTGTAATCTAAACAGCCGATTCCTTCCTTTTGTATAAAGCTAAGGGTTTCTCTTAATTTATTCTCTAAAATATTGTTTTTCTGGATTATAGTTTTCAAAGTTCGTATTATGCTTTTAATAACGTCAATAAAATCACAGACCGTTATACAAGGATTTATTGCATTACATAACAAGTTTGCTTGAGCTTCAAGTAATGATGCAAGAGCAAACTCTTCATCGGCTACTGATCCGACAATAGAAACAGCATTACTTGGTATTCCTTCAATTGGAAAATTCATATTATTATAATTTATATTTGACATAGGCATACTCACATTCCTTTATATTTTTGTTACATTTCATAAAAAATTAATAGCCTGTATTATATTTTATACAGACTGTCTTAATATGTTACATTATATTTTATTAATAAGTATAAAAGGCTCATGAACCTGAGCCTTTTATACTACATTATAGTGATAATATGAAATTAATAACTTCTAAATTCTTTTGTTGTAATATCATGTTCTTTAATATGATTGATTCTAGTAAAGTTTTGTACTAACATCTACAGTCACAAAGCGTAGTAGGTTGTAGTGATAGTATGAAATTAATAACTTCTAAATTCTTTTGTTGTAATATCATGTTCTTTAATGTGATTGATTCTAGTAAAGTTGTAGCACTATCATTTACAGCCACTAAGTTTCCTATGTTGCCAGGTGTAATTCCAGCGACAGCGTTGATTTTTGCTGCTTCAGTACCGATAAGTGTAGCAAGTGCAAATTCTTCATTGGCAATTGATTGTTGAAGATTAGATAATGTTACAGCAAATACTGCCAATTGGGCAGGAGTAAAGCCTAATGCAAGTAATGCAAGTATTTCTTCAAGTTTAGCTTCTAAAATCATATTTTTCTGAACTACTATATCTATAACAGATGTGATGGTAGTATTGAATGCTAATAAGCCAGGTATACCTGCTGGGGTAGTAGTTAAAGCTATTGCTCTGCCTAATTTAGCTGCTTCGCCTTCAATTAAAACAGCAAGTCCGTTTTCTTCAACAATTATTGAATTTATTAGACTATTTATAGCAGCTATTGTTGCCGCTACTTGCGCTGGGGTTGGAGTCGGAAAAGCAGCTGCATTATTAACTATAAATCTAACAACAATTCTTAATTTACTTAAAAGCACAAGATTTTTTTCTGTTATAACTCTCATAAGTGATGTTACAATTTGATCAACAGCCTGTAATTGTGCTAAGGTAAGACCTGGCGCTAACAATCTAACTGCATTTCCTAATGCTCTAATCAAATTTCCTAATGCATTTTCTTCGTTTGCTATACTACGAAGAATTGCTATTAAATTATCTACTAAAGCTGGAGTAATTGTAAAGTTTTCTCTATCAATATAGTTTAAAGTTTCTGTTAACTTTGCTTCTAAAACTGTATTTTTCAGCAATACGATTTTCATTGTACGAATAATGCTTCCAGTCAAATTAGAAAAATTAGCAAAAGTTAAAGTAGAACCAGTTAATAAAGTTAATTTATCTGCTTCTTCTTGTATTATAGCTGCAAGCGCATTTTCTTCTGCAGCAATTGAACCTATTATATTAAATGCAGCAGCTGCATTTAATCCCGGAGTTTGTAGAACTTCAACGTCATTTTGAACGTTATTATCTTTTATACATTCATTATTTATATTAAATATATTTGCCATGTTTCTCACATTCCTTTTCAATATGTTACAGGTAAAAAATCTAGCCTGTACATTATCATAATATTCGCATGTCCATAATGTGTTCCATATTATTTATGTATAAGCCCACTTTTTTTAAAAATTTATTGTACTTACTAATTTATCTTAAAATAATTCCAATTTTAATTCACCTATACACATACCAGTCCAATAAAGTACGTCTAATCCCATTTTAATCAAAAACAATTATTAAGAGTAGTATAGTGAATTAAATTAAAAAACAGGCACAAACTATATTTGAGGTGTGATCACGTAAATACAAACGTCAATTTATTATAGCTAATTAATTACAATACCAAAATAAAAAGATTGGGAGAAAGGAAAATAATCCAACTGCCCTCTTTACGGGGATAATTGGATTATACGTAGACAAATGACATTCTTAGATATATATGTAAATCTAATTCGGACAACTTTAATAATTATAACCATTTACTATATTTATAAACGTAATTATAAATCGATTATACCAACTATTACAGTATTTATACTTACATTTTTGCTTGTTTTAATGGATTGGTTTTTTAATATAAAAATAGATTTATTAGGCAGCATATTATATTTTACACTTATATTTATGACGATATATCTCGGCAGTACCCTTAAATATTATGATAAATATGCTTGGTGGGACATATTGATTCATTTTCTGTCCGGCATTGCCTTTATAAGTTTTGGGATTGCAATTTCAAGCAAAGTCGAAGAATTGAGTAAATTTAATATACTTTTTTTCTGCTTAACTTTTTCAATTACACTTCATACTTTATGGGAGGTTGCAGAATATGTTGTTGACTGTATAATGCATACAGATCATCAAAGGTGGCAGAAAAAGCATAATTCAAATAATCATTTATCCGTAAAAGCTATTCAACCTGCGGGGTTGGTAGATACTATGAATGACACTATTATTTGCATTGTTGGCACAATAGTTGCCTGTAGTGTATGGTGGTTCGTGTTGTAAAGGATAATGCAAATAATAGCATATTGCGATAAATTTTGCACAGTATAGTGTCCAAATAAATCTACATGAATATATATATTATAACATTTAATGCAAAAGGAGTTGATAGAATGAATCGTCGAAGATTTTGTAGACAGTGTCGTAGGTTTACTTTGCATAGATGTTGTTCACGCTGTAGAAGTTGGTTTTGTACTGGTTGCAATACAAATTGTCCTAGATGTTAACAAACAGGTGGTAATCCCACCTGTTACATAATTAGATGGAGAGGTACATAATGGATCTAAGAAAAAGAATAGGAAAATGGCTAGTAAAAATTAAATACAAGATATTAAATAGATTAGGTTAGGAATAAGTATTTATATGAGTCTTGTGCAAAAGAAATGTGTAGATTTTAGAATTTATACATTAAATTATATTTAAAAAACTATCAGATAAAAATAAGAATAGATTTACAAATCGGTGGGAAAATAAGCTCATAATAAATTTTTATGAGAGGTATAAAATTGGATAATAAAGTAGAATTAACAAAGTCACTTAATGAACTATTGCAAGGTGAATATATGACAATAGAAAATTTTAATAATTTTATAAGCAGAGTAGAAGACGAGAGTGTTAAAACAACTTTTCAAGACATTCAAAATCAACACAGGAAGAATACTGAGATATTAGCAAGCTACATTCAAAATATAGGAAGTAGGACAGACGAAAATCTCGGTATAAAAGGAAAAATGGGTGATAATGGAATCGGATTCAAGTTATGAGAGGTATAAAATTGGACAATATAGTAGACCTGTTTATCAATACCTTTAAAATTATCTAGCAGATAAATAAAGAACTTTCTACCCTTGGCACTTAATTTTTATAAAAAACCGGTATGTTATTTAGAACATACCGGCATTTTATTGTATGACAAAACCATTAATTTCAGCTTAGATAATCTCACTAATAAAGGTATTTTCCACTATGTTTTACTAATGCTTATACTATACAAATGACAATTCCGCGTCAATCCAAGTTTCGATATCATTTCTTATATCAATGATTGAGTCATCCAGTGAAAAACGAAACCCTTGGCAACCTCCGTTACAATGATCGCTTATCCCTCTTTTTATTCCGCAGCCATAACCTTTTTCAATCATTTCTTGTATAAACGAAGGGAATTTTTCGATGGTATCAGCGTATTTATGCGTGTTTTTCGCTTTTACGTTTATTTGATAACCATTATTAAGTGATACATTAATTCCCCATATCTCTTTACTTTTATAAGAATATTTAATTTTTATCCATAAGTCTTTTATTTCCACATTGCATTTAAGACCTTTATCCAAATAACGTTGATGTAGCTGCAATATAAAATCTTGCACATTGGCAGACAAAGGTTTCATAGTATCTTTTATTATAGAAATCACATCGGTTTCATCATTTTTCAATACTCTGTAATCACAACGCAATAAAATATCAGAGAAGCGACAATAGCTGATTGCCTTGAATTTATTGACGTTTGTTCCAAACTCTATCTCGGCTGTTGCCATTACCTTTAAGCCTGTTAACATCGTAGGATGATCAGGATACGAAATAGTAATTCTTTCCGCTTTTGATAAATCTGGTTTTTTGTCATTTAAGTCTATACCATCAATCAATATGCCACAATCAGTCAAGAATCGCAAGCATTGAATGCTTTTTGAAATGGGAATTTTCATGTTGAATATATTGTTTCCAACGATAAGGGACCCGGCCCTTTCTGTTAGCACGCCATGAAGACCTATATTTAATAATAAGCATTTCACATTGTGCAGGAATGGATAATATACCGAAATAGTAACGCGGTCATCAAATGCGTGAGCAATTTTTTTATGATTGTCATACGAATCACCTTCAACAATCAAAACATCGCAAAACCGATACAAAAAGTTTCTGAACGCAAGAACTCCTTCTCGAATGTCTTCCTCGTTTGAAATATTTTTAAACATAGGATTAATTGTATATGTTTCAGGTATTTCAGGCGTAATAACATTTTTTAAGTGTTTTGCCATATCTTTGAGTGTCTTGCGCATTTATTTCACTTCTTTCCTGGTAAAGTCAACTTTATACTGCCATTCACCGTATTTTTGTTCGTTATCGGTTATCGTTCCTTCCGTAAGGGTAATACGCAGAACGATTGAGTCAGGGTTGTCTTCATCGCCATGTGCATCGAACCATGTGAAGATTTTTTTCATCTTCGCTCTTATTTCCGCGTTCCTCTCGTCCTTTACCCAACCTAGATTTTCAGCTGTTCCTTGAGCAACAAATAAGTCTAACCCACAGATAGAAATCTCGTTGTTTTTACCAATTTCCAGCGTTTTATTTTTATTCGCGTCTGTAGAAACATAAAACACACCGTCTTCATAATAGGCATCAACCATACGGACAGCAGGGCGGGGATTGCCGTTGGCGTTGTGGGACAATGCAATAGTTGCAAGAGCAATAAGGTTGTCCTTACCATTTCCACAGAATTCTTCCATAAGCTTCATCGCTTTTTCATACTTGTTCATAATAATTCCTCCATTTATTTTTTTATATTCCTTCTTTTAACTTGATTGGAAAATATCTTTGCATTTGTTTATAGCCAAGACCCTTTTCAATGTCTTTATAGGCAATATCTCTTCCATCCTCATATAAATAAGGCATATTAAACATAACATTGCGGTCTTTGTCAAGCTCAAAATTTGTGCTTTCAATCCATCGGCAAACTTTATCTTCCACTTTGTGTATACTCTCGTTATCTTCGTCAATACTGACTGCCATAGCGTATAAGCCTCCCGGAAAATCGAACAATTTAAAAGGGCTTATATCCGCATTGGTAACACCATCTTTAACGGCACATATCCATTCAGCTTTATCATTTTTAGACAGCAAAAAATCAAAACAATCGAAAATCACGCTCTTATAAAAATGATAATACTGCCACAATTGGTACATATATCCGCCTTCTTTGAACATTTCTCCCCACGGTTGGTCACCACACGTTACCGCTTTGAATCCCGGTATCCTGACGACCATTATATCAGGAATTTTTTTATCTAATTTTTCCGTTATTTCAATCAAGCGGTTTACATTGGAGGGCTTGCCAATATAGTCAACGCTTATCAATTGTGTTTCAATCTCTTTAGCCTTGTTATACAGCAGTTTTATGTCGGAGTTGTCTGCAAAGTTCACTTGTTCGATTTCGCGTATAAAATCCAGCACGATTTCTTTCAACTCATGCAAAAGCGCAACCTCGTCGTCTATGTTCTGTACTTTTTTTCCCAGCACTTCTAAAACTACATCGGAACCGGAAGTGTTGAAAACACGTTGAATGTCTTTTATGCTGATATTTAGCTTGCGTAAAATGAGTATCTGTTCAAGCCGCCTAACAGCGTTTTCGTCGTACATTCTATATGCGTAGTCATCACTTCGGGTGCTGGACAGCAATCCCATGTCCTCATAATAACGTAGTGTACGGGCTGTTATGTCATATTTGCTTGACACATCTTTGATTTTGATTAGATTGTTCATTTGCTTCGACCTCTTTTCTAAATTATCAGGGATAAACTTAGTATAAAGGATTCCCCAAAGGAAGAGTCAAGAGGGTAATGCCAAATTATTTCCAATCACTAAACAAATATGTTTGCAATCCGCATAAACACTGGATTTCTCCAACCCATATTAATATTCCCACTCAACTACTTTAGAATTTATATATTTTTAATGTTGTATTTTCAATGATTTTAATACTATGATTACTTATATTTTATATAAATTAATGTGTTTTAAAATTTTTTAGTATTAAAATAGTATCACAAGTTTAAATCATTGATTCTAGTTTTGTTAAAATTTTATATGATTATTGCATTTTTTAATTCATTTATACATATTAAGATAAATTATAACTCTAGTGAAAAAATTTGTCAAAATATGATTTTATAGATTATTTATAATAAAGTTAACTTTTCTAACTTTTTAATTAATTCTTTCTGCTTATTAGGATATAATTGACTATATGTTTCAAGATAAACATTGCTAGCAATATGTGCCTTTTTACATTTAAATTAATCTAATTATTGCATATTAATTTTATTTAAGGGAATTATAGCATTAATACTTAAGGGAGGTATAATATGTTTGAACATAAGAAACAATTATTACATGAAGTGAAAGTTGAAAAGGCAAACCCTCAATATGCTGTATTAATGCAAGAACAATTGGGCGGAGGTAACGGAGAATTAAAAGCCGCTTTGCAATATATGTCTCAAAGCTTTAGAATTAAAGACCCAGAGATAAAGGATTTATTTCTAGATATAGCAGCAGAAGAATTGAGTCATATGGAAATGGTTGCAACAACTATAAACTTATTAAATGGTCATGATGTTGATTATAAAGCTGTAGATGCAGGTGAAATACAAAGCCATGTTATATTAGGATTAAGTCCTGGTCTAATTAATTCCTCAGGCTACTCATGGAATGCCGACTATGTTACAGTTACAGGAGATTTAGTTGCAGATTTATTGTCTAATATAGCTTCAGAACAAAGAGCTAAAGTTGTATATGAATATCTATATCGTCAAATAGAAGATAAAGAAGTTAGAGCTACTATTGATTTTTTATTAAATAGAGAAGAGGCTCACAACGCTTTATTTAGAGAGGCATTAAATAAGGTTCAGAATTCTGGTTCAAATAAAGACTTTGGTGTTACAGAAGATTCAAAATTATATTTTAATCTTTCTAATCCAGGACCAGAACATAAAAATCCTAATCCTACACCAGTATCATTCGAAAGTCCTACAAAAGGTTAAATACATTTGTGTTTTATTAAGAACCCTTAATAGGGTTCTTTTTTAAATTAGAAGAGTCTATAAAACTGAACATTAAAGGAGAATGAATACGTTGGAAAAGAAATATTTAGTATGTTTTTTTTATTGGATTGATGGAATAAAAAGTGGGTTTGGCAATATATCTTATTGCCAAAAAGATGATAAAGATATTTATACTTTAGAAGAAATTCTCAATATTGAAAGTTTTATAACAAAAGAAAACAATTATAGTGGGTGCGTAATTCAGAATATTGTTCCATTATGATGAATATATGGTAAACTGTAATTAATAAATACTAACCTAATTCTACATCAGTATATATTTGTTTATTAAGAACTCTTAACAGGATTCTTTTTTTAAACTATCAATAAAAATAAGAATAGATTTACAAAGCGGTGGGAAAATAATCTTATAATAAATTATTATGAGAGGTATAAAATTGGATAATAAAGTAGAATTAATAAAATCACTTAATGAACTATTACAAGGCGAATATATGGCAATAGAAAGTTTTAATAATTTTATAAGCAGATTACAAAAAGAGAGTACTATAACAACTTTTCAAGACATTCAAAAGCAACACAGAAAGAATACTGAGACATTAGCAAACTACATTCAAAATATAGGAGGTAGGCCAGACGAGAATCTCGGTTTAAAAGGAAAAATGGGCGATATTATGCTTAATATGGAATTGGGTTCAAGTATGGATTATGAAGTTATTAAAAAGGCTATTGATGGAGAAACAAAAGGTGTAAATATGGCAGAAAAAGTTTTAAGGGGTAACTTAGATGATAAATCAAGAAAATTAGCTGGTGAGATACTACAAAATGATAGAGAATCAATAAAGAAGTTAAATGGATTAATATAAATCCTTAGTTAGATACAACAGAAAAGTTTTTAATTCTATATAATATTCCCCCAAAAGAGACATCTAGTAATAGGTGTCTTTTTATTAATTTAAAATATTTTGCACATACTATTAAAAATTAAATTTGAGGGATTAATAAATGGATATATTCGAAACGAAAGATATTAAGCCTATGCCGATAAGCGAGCAACAAGAGCCGTTTAATGATAAAAATTATATTTATGAACTTAAACTAGATGGTATTAGATGTATAGCTTATTTGGATAAGGATTCTACCGACCTAAGAAACAAAAAAAATATTAAATTGCTACCTAGTTTTCCTGAACTTAAAAATTTAAATAAATACGTAAATGAAAAATGTATTTTAGACGGCGAGTTAATAGTAACAGATAAAGAAGGCAAACCAGACTTCCATGAAATGCAGCGAAGGACATTGCTGACAAATAGCTTTAAAATTAATCTAGCTAGTAAAACGCGCCCAGTCAGCTTCGTTGTGTACGACATAATTTACTTAAAAGATAAACTTATTAATGATTTAGAGTTAATGGAAAGAAAGAAAAAACTGCAAAGCATTTTAATTAGTGAAAACGAAAAATTTTCTACATCAAGATATGTCGACGAAAAAGGCATAGAATTATTTGAATTGTCCAAACAACAGGGTTTAGAAGGTGTTGTAGCTAAGAAAAAGGACAGTAAATATAGATTTGATAAACGTACTAAGGACTGGATCAAGTTTAAAAATATGGCTGACGATGATTTTATAATATGCGGCTATATGTTTAAAGAAAACAATATGACTAGTTTCATACTTGGAAAGTACGACGAGGAAGAGTTAGTATTTACTGGACATATAACATTAGGTGCTAGTTTAAAAGCATTACAAAAGTATAACTACACAATAATTGACAAATGTCCATTTAATGTGGTACCACCAAAACATGAAAATGCTGGATGGATTAAGCCAGAACTTGTATGTAGGGTGGAATATATGCAGACGGACAAAGATACGATGCGACAACCTGTTTTTAAGGGAATTAGGGAAGATAAAGCACCGCACGAGTGTAAAATATAATATTACTCTACAGGGATAAATGTTTTTTGTGTAGATTATTGTTGTATGGGAATGATCTCCTTGGTAAAATATTGGTAAATACTTAGAGAGTATGAGAATACTTTAAATGTCGAAAACATTTAGCGATATTTATAATATTCATTATCTTATAGAAAAATTAGAGAAATTTCATATTGATAAAGCATTCTTAACAAGAAGAATAAAATATTATTTTGTAATAATGAAAGACGGCTAAAGAGTAGAAGTTAGCAGAAGAATATACGAAGCACTTGAAAAATATATCAAAAAATTAAAGAACTCTTAACAGGGTTCTTTTTTATTGCATGAAAGAAGGTAAGTAATTGGAACATCACTAGCATGTATAATGTAGCTTAAAAAATACTTATAAGATACACCACAATATGTTAAGGCTGCAGGAATAAGTGAGGCTGAATGGAGTGTTTTGCAGATGGAACGTATGGAAATTGATGAATTAATGTCACGATTTAAAGCCATTTATGGATAGCAGTTATTTTAAATAACAGTATCAAAATAGTATCACAAATAAAAAAATAACGCTATAAACTTGTTCAATCTAAGGTTTATAGCGTATATAATTTCTATTCCCACTCTATAGTCGAAGGTGGCTTAGAAGTAATATCATAAACTATTCTATTTACATTATCCACTTCATTTACTATTCTATTTGATACTTTTTCCAATACTTCATATGGTATACGTGCCCAGTCTGAAGTCATTCCGTCTGATGAGTTTACTGCTCTTAGTGCTACAGTGTGAGAGTATGTTCTGTAGTCTCCCATAACTCCAACGCTTCTTACGTTTGGTAGACAAGCGAAGTATTGCCATATGCTTTTGTGTAGTCCTGCTTTTTTGATTTCATCTCTAAATATGAAGTCTGCTTCTCTTATGATGTGAAGCTTATCTTCTGTGATTTCACCTAAGCATCTAATTGCAAGTCCTGGACCTGGGAATGGTTGTCTTTCAACTAATTCTTCAGGTATCCCAACCTCTCTACCTACTTGACGAACTTCATCTTTGAATAATTGTCTTAATGGCTCTAATAATTCAAAGTCAACATCCTCTGGAAGTCCACCAACGTTGTGGTGTGATTTTATTGTTGCAGCTGTTGCTGTACCGCTTTCTACTACGTCTGGATAAATTGTTCCTTGAACTAAGTAATCTATATGACCAAACTCATCTTTAAGTTTTTGTTTTTCTTCTTCAAAAACTCTGATAAACTCTTCGCCTATAATTTTTCTCTTTGTTTCAGGGTCTGTTACGCCAGCTAATTTTCCTAAAAATCTTTCGCCCGCATTAACTCTGATTAGGTTCATATCAAATTGCTCTTTAAATATTTTTTCAACTTGGTCGCCTTCATCTTTTCTAAGTAGACCGTGGTCAACAAAAACGCATACTAGGTTTTTACCTATAGCCTTGTGAACTAATACAGCGGCAACTGATGAATCAACTCCACCTGATAATGCACATAAAGCTTTTTTGTCTCCAACTTGTTTTTTTATGTTTTCTATTGTTTCAAGAGCAAAATTACCCATGTTCCAATCTGCTTTTAATTTACATACATTTAATAAGAAGTTTTGGATTATTTCTTTTCCTTTTTCAGAGTGTTCTACCTCTGGGTGGAATTGAACTGCATAGATTTGTTTTTCATCATTTTGCATTGCACATATTGGGCAAGTATCAGAATATGCTGTAATTCTAAATCCTTCAGGTTTTTGTTCTATATAATCTGTATGGCTCATCCATGCTAATGAATCTTGTTGTATATCCTTAAATAAACCAGCATTTTCAGCTGTCTGAAGCTTAATGCGTCCATACTCTCTGTTGTCAGCCTTTGTTACTTTACCGCCAAAAGATTGAGCTATTAATTGACCACCATAACATATTCCGAGAATTGGAACACCTATTTCAA
Source organism: Firmicutes bacterium UBA7510 (assembly GCA_002479485.1). GTDB lineage: Bacteria > Bacillota > Clostridia > Tissierellales > Sedimentibacteraceae > UBA1535. The sequence goes on from DLNM01000052.1 coordinate 69,297, forward strand.
ATATTTCTTTATTTATAGAAGGTGCGTTATTTTCATATACGCTTGCTGGACCGCCAGAAAGAATTATTCCCGTTGGATTTTTTGCCTTTATTTGATCTATTGTGTAAGTGTAAGGTACAATTTCACAATAAATATTGGATTCTCTAACTCTACGAGCTATTAGTTGACTGTATTGAGCACCGAAGTCGACTATAATTACCATCTTGTATATTTCTCCTTTGATTTTGTATTTATACTAATCTTAATTATAAAAGGTTTTAAATCGGGATTAGTATTATATATATAACTTAAAATATAACCTATGAAAATTTAATACTAAAATTTTAATCTAAATTAACTATAAAGTCAATTAAAAATGACTAAAAATTTCTTTCTGTAAAAATATGCAAACATTGATAAAAATTATCGATATTTTTGTTTATTTTGGTTATCATATATTGTATACTTTTTATAACAATTTATTTAATAGAAGACATAGATGTAAACAAATTAATTGCGGTGGAGGATACATATGAGCGAAAGAAGAATTTGTAATATAAATTTAGATGAAGATTTTGAAAGCTTTGAAGAACTTTGCATATTATCTTTTGGTGAAAGAACAAATCAGGATTTAGGCATGCACAAATGGATGTTTGATGAAAATCCATACAATCCAAACGGTCAGAACCTTATGTATGTGTTAAAGGAAGAGGATAAGATTATTGGTGCGGATGGGCTTATTCCATTTGAGTTATATGTAAATGGCAAAGTAGTAATTGGTGCACATTCAGTTAAATCAATGACACATCCTGATTTTAAAAGACAAGGTATATTTAGAACGATGACTGATAACTCTGTTGAATGTGGAAGAAATAACGGAGTTGATGTTATTATTGGTCTTGCCAATAAAAATTCTTATCCGGCGTATGAAAAATTTGGATGGCCTACATTATATGAAAAAGAAGTTTATATTAGGCCAATAAATATTACTCATAAGATGAAGGATAAAATTAAGGTAGGATTTTTAGCAAGCTTATCAAATGGATTATACAAAGGCTTTGATAAATTAAGGCTAGCACCTAAGAATGTACTAAAAAAACTAAATGCTACTGTTAAAGAAATGGATTATGTACCTGAGGAAATAACAGAGTATTGGGATAAATTCAAGGATAGATACAATGTTTTAATAGTTAGAGATTATAAATATTTAAATTATAGATATAACAAAAGACCAGATGTTAAGTATAAGACACTTCTTGTGAATGTAGGTTCAGAAAAAATTGGCTTTGTGGTATTAAGAGAAACATTAGCAAACAACTCTAAAATGGTTTCTGTGGCTGAAAATTTCACTGACCCTAATAATGAGCAATATATAAGTGCATTAGCTGAAGCAATAATTAGCTACTGCTACAAGGTAAATGCTGAGTATGTAGTTGTTGGAACAGGTTTATACGGCAAATATAGGGATGTTTTATTAAATTATGGCTTTGCAAAAAACAAGAAAAGCTTAATAAATAATATGATGATTGCTAAATCACTTAGTGATAAAATATCTACTGATGAATTGATGGGACATGAAAGATGGCATATTACTCAAGGAGATGGTGAAACCGAACTTGACTTATAGAAAGGTTGAAAGAGGTTATGAATACTAAGTACAGATCAAAACTAGCTATATTATATCTTTTAATATATGCAGTTGTTTTATCCTTTTTTTATTATGTAAATTACATTGATTTTACAGTTATTAGAATAATGTATATGCCTATATTAGGAGTATCTATGCTTGCTATACTCCTAGATTATACTCTGTTTGGACAAGTATTTTTAATAGCCTCATTACTTGGCTTAATAGCAGAGTATACAGTTCATATTAAGCAAGGTTTAGAGCCAACTATGGTTGGAGCTTTTACTAATAACACTATAATAGTGCTTGGGTTTATAGTTGGCTTTATTATTCAAATGTATATAAAGTCAAAAGAAAAAGAGAAATGATGCTAATTATTTATTCGAAGCATTCTATAGCCAACACCTATATGGGTCTGAATATATAAGGACTCAGAGGTGTTTGGCTCTATTTTTTTTCTTAAAGTTGCCATAAAAACTCTCAAAGATGGTACATCACTATTTAACTCACTTCCCCATACCTCTTTTATAATATATTTGTGTGTTAATACCTTTCCCACGTTTTTAGATAAAAGGCATAAAAGCTTATATTCGATAGGCGTTAAATGAAGCTCCACATCCTTTATAAACGCACATCCTGAAGCATAATCTATTTTTAAATCACCATTTACAAATATATTGTTATTTTGATTTATATCATTATTGTAATTTACTCGTCTTAATGCAACACGTACTCTTGCTAAAAGCTCATCTACACTAAATGGCTTAGTCAGATAATCATCTGCGCCTGCATCTAATGCTTCTATTTTATCATCATCCTCACTTCTTGCACTTATAACTATGATTGGAACATTTGACCATGAACGAATTTTCTTTATTATGCTAACTCCATCCATATCTGGTAGACCTAAGTCAAGCAAAATAACATCGTGGTTTTGCGATATTGCTTCGGTTATAGCTTGGGCACCTGTAACAGCTGTGTTAAATTTATAGTTTTGTGTTTCAAGAGTAGTTGAAATCAAGTTTTTAACTGCATTATCATCTTCTACTACTAAAATTGTTGCTTTATTCATCTTATCCTCCATTATGCCACTTTGTGATGAAAAATCGGTTTTTTGATTTTTCCATAGTGTGAAATGTTTTTTATTTCACACTTTAACCTCCTCTGCCTTTAATGTAAAGCTAAATATAGAACCATGAGGCTCATTATCTCTGACTGAAATTGTACCTCCGTGGACATTTATTATTGATTTGCAAAGTGATAATCCAAGACCTAGACCTCTTCTGCTGTCCGCTGAGGCATTTTTTTCGGTATAGAACATTTCAAATATATTAGATTTCCCAACATCTGTGATTCCATTTCCATTATCTTTTATATCTACAATTACAAACTCTCCATTTTTTCTTACCGATATTTCTATTGTAGAGCCTAAGGGAGTGTATTTGATAGCATTATCTACAATGTTAATAATCACTTGGATTATTAGTTGTGAATCCATTTTTGCCATAATGAACTCATCCTTTATATTAACCTTTATATTATGTTCAGCACTTTTTCTGTTTATATGATTAAGTGCCTCGCTTATTACTTCCTCTAAAAGCTCACCCTCCATATGTATATTTATAGTGCCATCCTCTATTCTTGTAACAGATAGAAGATTTTCTACTAGATTAATAAGCCACATTGAGTCATCATAGATATCCTCGTAAAGAATATTGATTTTTTCTTTACTTAAACTTTCTGAGCTGTTCATAAGTACTGCGGCATTTCCAGATATAGTTGTAAGCGGAGTTCTAAGATCATGAGATATAGCCCTTAATAGGTTAGCTCTTAACTGTTCACGCTGTGCCTTAATTTCGGCTTGTTTTTTTATCTCACTTAATAATTCTTTCTCTAAAACCACAGCACACTCACCTAAAATAGAAATTATCATGCTGTTTTCAAATGAATCTATTATATCATCATCTAAAGCAATTCCAGCTACTGCATAAACACCTTCATTGCCACGAACAGCTAAATATAAACATCTAGCACCAGGTAATGTGTTGGTGGTTGCACCAGCATGCTTATTGTTTTTAAATACCCATTCAGCAACTGTTTTTTCAGCCTTTGTCATATATATTGACGAATCTTGATTAAATGTATTATCACAAAAAAACATAGGCTCAGTTAAATTATTATTCTCTACCTGATAAAAAATTACTGGTTTATTCAATAGCTTTATAAGTTGATTAGCAGTTCCATTTATTATACTGTTTGTGTCTGAAGCATTTTGAAGTATTTGGTTTGTTTCTAATAAAAGCTTTGTTCTGAATGCTGTTTGAGCAGCTTGCTTACCATATTCTTTTATGCGAATAGTTAAGGAACTAGTGATAAAAGCTGACAAAAACATCACTATAAATGTAACTATATGTCTTGGATTATATGCTTGTAAAGAATACTTAGGATCAGTAAAGAAAAAATTAAAAACTAGTACACTTAAAATCGAAGAACTAACACTATATATTTTATTAGATGCTACTAATGAGGTTAATAAAACTCCTAGAATATATATGGTTATAATATTGGCTTCACTAAATCCTAAATGTTGAAATAAAAGACCTATAATTGTTGATAATGCTATTATACCTATAGTTTTTAAAGTGCCGGCTAAAGAAAATGATTCCTTACTTCGCTGATTGATTGAAAGCTCTCTGTATGAAGCAGATTTTTTATCCGGAATAATGTATATGTCTAAATTAGGAGCTAATGAAGTTAAAGTATCAACAAAAGTAGGCTTTGGGAATATGAATCTTTTTTTAGTGTTGGAGCGTCCTAATACTACCTTTGAAATTCCAGATAATCTAGCAAATTCAGCAATTTGAAATGCAACATTATCATCATAGGCTATGGTTACTTTGGCACCTAGCTGCTCTGCTAGCTTGAAATTATCATGTAGTCTAGTCTTATTTTCACTTGTCATATATTCATAATTGCTGGTTTCTACATATAAAGCTGTAAATGCTCCCTTAAAAGCATTAGCCATTCGTGCTGCTGTTCTGATTGCCTTTGGATTTGAAGGAGAAGGGGATAAACATACTAAAATATGCTCACTAGTAAAATAATCTAGCTTAGACGACAAATGCTTTGCTTTTTCTGATATTATGTTTACTCTATCAGCGGTACGTCTAAGTGCTATTTCTCTAAGTGCAATAAGATTATCCATATTAAAAAAGTTATTTAGCGCTCTTTTAGCTTGATTTTCCTTATAAACTTTGCCGTGCTTTAGTCTGTTAACTAAGTCCTCAGGCTCTATATCTATAAGTTCAACTTGATAGGCATTGTCAAAAACATGGTCTGGAATTCTTTCACGTACAGTTATTCCAGTAATCGAAGCAACAATATCATTTAAGCTTTCTATGTGCTGTACGTTAACTGTGGTATATACATCTATGCCAGCCTTTAACAATTCCTGTATATCTTGATATCTTTTTATATGCCTACAAGTTTTTGCATTGGTATGAGCAAGCTCATCTACCAAAATCAAATTTGGTTTACGTTTGACTGCTGCGTCTAGGTCAAACTCGTTTAATGTTATTCCTTTATATTGCACTTTTAAAGGTGTAAGAACCTCCAAACCTTCTAATAAAGACATAGTTTCAGGTCTTGTATGCGGTTCAATATATCCTACTATAACATCAATACCATTATTTTTAGCGGTATGGGCAGCATCTAACATAGCATATGTCTTACCCACACCAGCAGCATATCCAAAAAATATTTTCAATTTACCATATTGTGAGTTTTTTTCCTCTTGTTGAATTATTTCCAATAGCTCATCTGAATTAGGTCTATTTTCTAGCAAGATGCACCTCCAAAATTAAACTTTTGACTCATTATATATCTACTAAATATAATTGTCTATAGTTGTATTATTAAAGAGGGTGCCATACAGCATCCTCATATAAAAACTCTTTAATCAATAATATTTATAAGTTTTGCAATATCTAAATTAGCTTTCAATACATTCACTACTTCTTCTCCAAATACTCCAAATATTTTGTGTTCTGTATTATCTTCTACAATTTTTTCTAATTGAGATTCTGATAACCCAGTAGCCTTTGATATAGCTGGTATTTGAATTAGAGCAGAGCTAGGACTTATATGCGGATCAAGTCCAGAGCCTGATGCCGTTAATAAATCTGTTGGAATATCTTCCTTTTTAACATCAGGATTAGCTTTTAAAAACTTATCTATATCATTTTTTACTCTATCGTGTAAATTTATATTAGTAGCACCATAGTTAAATGAGCCTGATGCTACACCACTGTATAAATCATTTTTTAAATCTTCGGCTGTATAGGAATTATAATTTACAGAAGATATTCTTCCTCTGAAGAATCTACTATCAGTAAAATCTTGACCTATTAGCTCTGAACCAACTATTTTGCCGTTAACTTCAATTAGACTGCCATTTGCCTTGTGATTAAATGCTAATTGGCTGACTCCCGTTAAAGCTAACGGATATATAATTGAGCATAAAACTAATAAAACAATTGTTAAAACAAAACAATTTCTTAATGTTTTTAAAAATGAACTCATTTTAGACCTCCCATAATAGTGTGAATCACTTTTCACACTGTGAAGTGTTTTATTCACACTTTTAAAACCCTAATAATAATAGTAATGGTGCAATTATCATATCTATTATTTTAATTCCGATAAATGGAACTATAACACCGCCAAGACCATAAATTCCTATATTTTTAAGAAGGATTTTTTCAGACTTCATCGGCTTATATTTAACACCTTTCATTGCAATAGGTATCAGACATGGTATTATAATTGCGTTAAATATTAATGCTGATAATATAGCGCTAAATGGTGTTTGCAGCTTCATAATATTTAAAATTTGCATTTGCGGTATAGCTAAAATAAATATAGCCGGTATAATAGCAAAATATTTTGCTATATCATTTGCGATACTAAATGTTGTTAAGGAACCTCTTGTGATTAGAAGCTGTTTGCCTATTTCAACAATTTCAAGTATCTTGGTTGGATCAGAATCTAAGTCAACCATATTTGCTGCTTCCTTTGCTGCTACTGTACCGCTATTCATTGCTAATCCAACATCTGCTTGAGCAAGTGCTGGTGCATCGTTGGTTCCGTCACCAGTCATTGCTACTATTTTCCCTTCTGCTTGCTGTCTTTTTATTTCCTCAATTTTGTCCTCAGGCTTACACTCCGCTATAAAGCTGTCTACACCTGCTTCCTTAGCAATTGTCGCAGCAGTCAGCGGATTATCGCCAGTACACATTATCGTTTTAATTCCAATTTCTCTAAGTCTTGCGAATCTTTTTTCAAGTCCCGGTTTAACAGTATCCTTTAAATGTATAACCCCTAGTATTTTATCGTCCTTACAAACAACCAGCGGAGTACCACCTAAATTTGATATTTCCTTTACTTTACTATCTAAATCCTTGGGTATTTTACCATTTTTCTCTTTTACATATTTAACAATAGCATCTGACGCACCTTTACGAATTTTAGTGCCACTATTTAAGTCAACCCCACTCATTCTTGTTTGTGCTGTAAATTCAATAAATTCCATGTTGTTTGCCATAGATACATCTATATTTTGACCTAAGTTTTTCCCTAAGCTTACTATTGATTTACCCTCAGGCGTATTGTCACTTAATGAAGCGATAACACTGTTTTTAATTAATTCTTCCTTTGAAACGTCATCTACATTTATAAAATCAGTAGCAAGTCTGTTGCCATAAGTGATAGTACCAGTTTTATCTAAAATCATAGTATCCACGTCTCCACATGCTTCAACAGCTTTTCCTGACATAGCTATAACATTAAATTTAGTAACACGATCCATACCGGCAATACCTATAGCAGATAATAGACCTCCTATAGTAGTTGGTATTAAACAAACTGTCAATGCAATCAATGTAGAAACAGGAATACTTACACCTGAATACTGTGCAAAATAGTATAAGGTTACAATAACAATTAAAAATATTATTGTTAAGCTAACTAGCAGAGTATTTAATGCAATCTCATTTGGTGTTTTCTGTCTAGAGGCACCTTCAACAAGTGCTATCATTTTATCTAGAAATGATTCACCGGGAGATGATGTGATTTTTATTTTTAACCAGTCACTAATTACGGTTGTTCCGCCAGTCACTGATGAAAAATCACCACCAAATTCTTTTGTTACAGGTGCGGACTCGCCAGTTATAGCGGATTCATCAACTGAAGCTATACCTTCAATTATCTCACCGTCATTAGGAATTATTTCTCCGGCTTTTACCAGTACAATATCACCTTTTACCAGTTCAGAAGCGTTAATAACCTTTTCAGAGTCATTATAAACAATTCGTGCCCTTGTATCTTGCTTTGTCTTTTTTAAGCTTTCGGCTTGCGCTTTCCCACGACCTTCTGCTACAGACTCTGCAAAGTTAGCAAAAAATACAGTAACAAATAATATAAGAGCTACTACTACGTTATATATTCTTAAATCTGCATTATCGCCAAATATTGTAGGAAATATAGCGGTTATTAATGTAATAACAAAGCCTATTTCTACAACAAACATGACTGGATTTTTAGCCATGTATTTTGGGTTAAGCTTTTTCAAAGCACCTATAATTGAGCTTTTTAATATATCTTTAGTTATAAATTTAGATTTATTTTTATTTGACATTTTTCTCACCTACCTTTAATTAAAACCATAAAGTCAAATGTTCTGCTATAGGTCCAAGTGATAATGCTGGGAAGAATGTTAATGCTGCAAAAATATAAACAACAAATACTAATATGATTGTAAATGTAGCATTATCAGTTCGTAGAGAACCTATAGTTTGATTTACCGCAGTTTTACTCATTAAAGAACCTGCAATAGCTAGCTGTGCGATAATTGCTAGGTATCTGCCAAAAAACATTACAAGTCCTGTTGTTATATTCCAAAATACAGTATTGTCTGCAAGACCTTCAAATCCAGAGCCATTGTTAGCGGCTGATGAAGAAAACTCGTAAAGTACTTGACTTAATCCATGAAATCCCGAATTTGTAATTCCTTCTAAACCAGCAGGGGTAGCTACGGCTAACGCTGAAAATCCAAGGATTAATAAAGGATGTATAATTAACACTAAAACAACAAGCTTCATTTCCTTCGCTTCGATTTTTTTACCAAGGTATTCAGGGGTACGACCTATCATAAGACCACATAAAAATACTGCTAGAATTGCGTACATAATCATGTTCATAAATCCTACGCCCTTACCACCAAATACACAGTTTAACATCATGTGTAAAAGTGGAACCATACCACCTAAAGGTGTCAATGAGTCGTGCATATTATTTACAGCACCTGTTGTAAAGGAAGTAGTTACTGTTGTAAACAATGCAGATTGGGCAATTCCAAATCTTATTTCCTTACCCTCCATATTGCCTACATTTTGGTTTAATCCAATTTCTGCAAGGATTGGATTGCCGGCTTTTTCAGCATAGAAGCATACAATTAAACCAATTATGAAAATAATAGACATAGCTATAAATATCACTGCACCTTGTTTCCCAAAGATGGCTTTCTTTTTATTTTTGGCTTTTTTGTCTACTAGCATTTTTCCAAATGTTATAACGCACGCTCCAGGCATAAGCATCATAGCTATAATTTCAGCTATGTTTGATATAACTGTTGGATTTTCAAATGGTGTTGCTGAGTTTGCGCCGAAGAATCCTCCACCATTAGTACCTAATTGTTTTATAGATTCTAATGCCGCTACTGGTCCTAGTGCAATATCCTGTAATTTACCTTCGATTGTAGTAATTGTAGTGTTTGCATCTAGTGTCTGAGGTACACCTTGACTAACAAGTATTATTGCTACTATAAAAGCTATTGGTATTAAAATTCTTGTAGTAACTCTTATCATATCCTCATAGAAGTTGCCTAGATTATTTCCTCTACCCGAGAGTCCTCTGCTAAATGCCATGAACACAGAAAACCCTGATGCAGCAGATGTAAACATCATAAAAATTATGACCATAATCTGACTTAAATAGGATAATCCAGATTCACCTGAGTAGTGCTGTAGGTTTGTATTTGTCATAAAGCTTATGATAGTGTTAAAGGATAAAGTTGATTCCATTCCTCCAATGTTATTTGGATTTAATATCAGAGAGCCTTGGAATCTTAATATAAAATATCCTATTAAAATCATTATTGCATTAGTGGTTATAAAGTTAAATGCGTATTTTTTCCAATTCATTCCGGTTCTGTCTAATTTGCATATTGAATATATAAAATTATCTACCGTATTCAATACCGGATCTACAAAAGTTTTTTGGTTTGTAGTTACATGATACATATATATTCCTACTGGAATAACCAAAGCTATATATATGGCTAAAGTTAAAATTATTTGTAACATTATTATTTTGTCCCCTCTTTCTATAATCTCTCAGGATGAACAAGCGCATACAGTAGATAAATAAACAATGCTAAAATTGTAATCCCTAAAAATATCATTTATAAAACCTCCGTCTTTTTATTCCCTTTTTTAGGCTTAATCTGTAAATCGCACCAATGAGCAAATAAACAGATTAAACTAAAAGAAGAAGCTAGTATCCCAATCATTAAAAAATCCATCATAAATACCTCCAAATTTTATATTTGAAGTTTATCATAATGGATATTAAATCGGTGTTAATATATAAATAACGGCATTAAGATAGCATTAAGATGTCTTTTTAATTATAAACAAATAAAAAAATTACTCCTTACTTATAAATAGGAGTAATTTTTTATTAAAAAACCACTTGATATCTCATAATGCGATAACAGTTATCGTGTTATGAGATGACACTTGTCAAATGGTCACTTATTAAGTTTATTGCTTCTGAGGCTATAGGGGATAAATTTGCATTAGCATTTTTAATCCAGCCTAACTCAGATTTTATATTGCAATCCGATAAAATCAAGGTTCTTTGGTTACCAAAATTTTTGGATATGTCTTTAATTTCATTAAAGGAATTATAGTTCGAATTTAGATAGCATGCATCAGAGCTAGCTAATGTTTCGTATATAGTTGCTCTAGATGAAGTAATAAATTTACTATTTGAATGTTTAAGCTTTAATTTGTCAAATATATCGGAATATGGTCCAAAGTCCATATAGTTGTACATTATCATGGGATAGGGTTTAATCATGTCGGTAGTTATGTAGTCACTTTCATTATAAAACAATGGGTTGCTAGGACCTACTGTAACTCCTATATCTAGAGTTGCCAGTGGATAGAATTGAAGCTTAAGTGCATTATATTGCTTTATGTATTGATTTTTATAGCAGTTCCAATGCCTAACAAGTGCTATTTCTGCTACATTATTAGCTACAAGGTTCATAGCCTCTGGTCCAAAGGCTTCATGCTCTTCAATTCTAATTCCAATAGAAGAGTACTTTTTATATAGATCTGCACAGATTTTGCTTATAAAATTAAATCCATTGCTAGCGATAGTTAAACGCATTATATTATCCGCATTTTTAGTGCTAATCATGTCATCAAGCTGTTGTAATTGTAATTGTATTGGTGCTATGTATGAAATGAAGGTTTTACCAAAGGGTGTAAGTACAACTCCTCTTGTAGACCTTGAAAATATGTCTTTTCCTAGCTCTGTTTCTAGGTTTTTGATAGATGCTGATAAAACAGATTGAGAAATAAAGAGGTTGTTTGCAGCCTTGTTAATAGAACCTGTTTTTGATATTTCGAGTACATATTTGAGTTGATTTAGTGTCATCTTTATGTCTCCCGTCTTGTATATCGTGTATATTATATACATATTTTTGGTATAAACGTTATCTAAATTATATATTACGTCAATATAGGTGTCAACTGGTATAATAAACAAGTACCGTGTCATAAAGGTGTCGAAAACGATGTCTTAATGCTCGACAAATAATAAACATAAGTGAAGGGATGATTAATTATGAAAAAAGGAACAAGATTAATTAGCTTACTATTAGCACTGGTTTTTGTATTCAGTATGTTAACTGGATGTGCTACAACAAAAACAGAAGGTGATAAACCAGGTGACAATCAATCAGCAAATAATAATGATTCAAGATCTAACACAGCAAAGAAAGATACTCTTACTGTAGCATTAACAGGTGAGCCTCCATCATTGACAACTTGTGATCATGACTCATTAATAGCAGTTTATATGAATATTCTTACATATAATGGACTAATGCGAGTTGACCATGAGACATTGGATATATTACCTGATTTAGCGGAATCATATAGTGTAGAGAATGAAACTGATTGGACTTTTAAATTAAAGCAAGGTGTTAAGTTCCATAACGGCGATGAAATGACAGCAGAAGACGTTGTTGCTTCAATTGAATGGGCTAAATCATTTGCAGCTAGTGCAAGCTATACTGCTAACATCAAAAGTATTGAGGCAGTTGATACATATGAAGTAAAAATAGTAACAGAAGGTGCATATGCTGGATTATTAGCGGATTTAGCTTACCACTTTAACTTCATAGTACCAAAATCATTAATTGAAGCTAATAACGACTTTAATGCTAATCCTGTAGGAACTGGACCATATGTATTCAAAGAATGGAACTATGGTGATTCATTAAAATTCGTTGCTAATGAAAACTATTTTGACGCTGATAGAAAAGCTTCTATACCTAATTTAGTGTTTAAAATAATACCAGAAGGAACATCAAGAACTATTGCATTAGAAGCAGGGGAAATTGATTTTATATATGAACTTTCAACAGCTGACGTATCAAGATTACAAGATAATAAAAAATTTGAAGTTAAAGAAGTAGCTTCAGTTGAAAACTTCTTCTTAGCTTTAAATACAGATGTAGCTCCATTTGATGATGTAAATGTAAGACAAGCTATAAACTATGGTATCAATAGAGAAGATGTTATAGCAGCAGCTCTTAATGGATATGCAACACCAAACTATACTCAAATTGCTTCAGGATACTGGGGTTCAACTGATGAAGGTGCAGCTGAATTTAACCTAGAAAAAGCTCAAGAGTATCTTGATAAATGGGGTGGAAATCCATCTGATATAGTAGTTCCAATTATTTGTTCAAATGAAACTAAAGTTGCAGCAGCAACAGTTATGCAGAGCAGTTTAGCTAAGCTTGGAATTAAGGTTGAAGTTGTTACAATGGATACAGCTACATACTTTGCAAGCTGGACTTCAGGAGATTGGACAGCTCTTATATCATCTTGGTCACCATCAAACGCTTTAACTTATGTTCAACGTTATCATTCAAGCAGAGCTAAATCATACCCAGGTGCTATTAAAAATGATGAAGTTGATGCTTTAGTTAAGAAAGCAGAAAGTACAATTGACGAAGATGCTAGACTTAAATTAATTCATGAAATAGTTGCTAAAATAAATGAATTATCTCCACAACCATCATTATATCAACCATCTATGTTTAGAACATATGATGCAAACCTTGAAGGTGTAGTTGCAAGTGCAACGGGGTATGTTGGATTTAACGACATGTTCTGGAAATAAGACGTATTTTAATATGTAAAAATAAAGTGCTAAAAACTATTTGAAGTAATTTTTAGCACTTTAATAAATTTAAAGATTTTAGTAATTAAAGCTTCAGGAGGTAAAATGCTTAAGTATATATTTAAAAGACTTTTAGCCTTAATTCCGGTAATTATCGGTGTTACGTTTCTGGTATTTATGATTATGCAATTAGCACCTGGTGATCCAGTTCAATTAATCCTAGGTGAAAATGCCACGCCAGAGCAAAAGGAAGAGTTAAGAGAAGAAATGGGTTTAAATGATCCTGTATTAATTCAATATGTTAGATATATGGTTAATTTTTGTAAAGGAGATTTAGGTGTTTCTTATACAACAAAAAGACCAGTTATAGATGAGGTTGCTTCAAGATTCCCGTATACATTTAATCTATCAATAGTTGCTGGTGTAGTTTCAATTATATTAGCTATACCGCTTGGAATTTTAGCAGCAGTTAAACAAAACACAATATTTGATAATGTAAGTATGATAGTTTCATTAATTGGTGTATCAATGCCTATTTTCTGGCTTGCATTATTGTTAATTTTAGTATTTTCATTAAATTTAGGATGGTTTCCAGTTCAAGGTGCAGACAGTTGGATAAGCTATATTCTTCCAGCAATATCTCTAGGGTTTATGAATATGGCGTCTATAGCTAGAACTACACGTTCATCAATGCTAGAAACTGTAAGACAGGACTATATCCGTACAGCTAGAGCAAAGGGTGTATCAAAATCAAATGTAATAGTAAAGCATGCTTTTAAAAATGCCCTAATACCTACAATTACAGTTTGCGGTATTCAAATGGGACAGTTATTAGGTGGTTCAGTTTTAACAGAAACTGTATTTGCATGGCCAGGACTTGGACGATTGATGGTACAATCAATTAACTCAAGAGATGTGCCTATGGTACTTGGTTGTATGACTGTTTTAACAGTGTGTTTCTCAGTAGTAAATCTTTTAGTTGACTTATTATACGGTTTTATGGATCCGCGTATTAAAGCAATGTATTCTTAAGGAGGGGGTAAATATGAATAATAATAAATTGACACAAAAAGAACTTATAAAAAAGTATAAAAAGAATAATCAAGCAAGAGAAATACTTTCCCTTCTTAGTAAAAACAAAGCTGCAATGTTTGGGCTTATATTCTTAGTATTGTTAATTCTTGTTTCCTTGGGAGCAGATTTACTTTATGATTATGACGCTAAGGTTATAGAGCAAAATATTTCAGAACGTCTACAATGGCCGTCATTAGAGCATCCATTTGGTACCGATGATTATGGTCGTGATTTATTAGCAAGAGTAGTTCATGGTAGTAGAATGTCATTATATGTAAGCTTTTTATCAGTCGCTATCAGTTTAATTCTAGGTGGAATTTTAGGAGCAGTTTCAGGCTATTATGGTGGAGTGATAGACAATATAATTATGAGAATTACAGATATTTTCCTAGCTATACCAATGACACTTTTAGCTATGGTAATTGTTGCAGCATTAGGAGCAAATACAATAAACCTAGTCATAGCTCTTTCGGTATCTTCAATTCCTACATTTGCAAGAATCGTTAGAGGTTCTGTTTTAACAGTAAGAGAGGTAGACTATATTGAGGCTGCCAGTGCTATTGGAGCAAAGGATGCTACAATCATATTTAGTCATATATTACCTAACTGTATGGGACCTATAATAGTACAAACTACTTTAAGAGTTGCAGCAACAATTGCTAACACAGCAGCACTTTCATTCCTAGGATTGGGAGTTCAAGCACCTGCGCCTGAGTGGGGAGCACTTTTATCAGCTGGTAGAAACTACATAAGGGATTATAGTTATCTTACTTTTATTCCAGGACTCGCTATTATGCTTACAATATTAGCTTTGAATCTTCTTGGAGATGGTCTAAGAGACGCTTTAGATCCAAGACTTAAATAAAGGAGGAGAAGATTTTGAGTAATAATAAAAACAATAAAGCTATTGAAATAAAAGATTTAGTGGTCGAATTTCGTACTAGGTCTGGAGTAGTTCAGGCACTAAATGGTTTGAATTTATCTATAGAAAAGGGTAAAACTCTAGGTCTTGTTGGAGAAACAGGAGCTGGAAAAACAACAACTGGACTTTCAATTTTAGGATTAATACCAAATCCGCCAGGAGTTATAGTGAATGGTTCAATTGAGTTAAATGGTGAGAATGTATTAAAAAAAACAGAAAAAGAAATGGAGCAGATACGTGGTAAAGCTGTATCAATGATTTTTCAAGATCCTATGACATCATTAAATCCAGTTATGTCAGTAGAAGACCAAATAGCAGAAGTAATTGAGGTTCATGAGAAGCTTGGACGTGAGAAATCTACACAAAAAGCTAGAGAAATGCTAGAGCTAGTTGGTATACCTGGAGAAAGAGGACATGAATACCCACACCAGTTTTCGGGAGGAATGAAGCAACGTGTTATTATAGCAATAGCGCTTGCATGTAATCCAGAGCTTTTAATAGCAGATGAGCCAACAACCGCACTTGATGTTACAATTCAGGCTCAAGTACTTGAAATGATGAAGCAATTAAAAGAGAAATATAATATGTCTATGCTTATGATTACACACGATTTAGGTATTGTTGCAGAAATTTGTGATACTGTATCTGTAATCTATGGAGGAAGAATCGTTGAGCATGGGACTTTAGAAGATATATTTGATAACACTAGGCATCCATATACAGAAGGGTTGTTCAATTCTTTACCAAACATAGATAATAGAACAGCTAAGTTAAAACCAATAAGAGGACTTATGCCAGATCCAACCGATTTGCCAAAAGGATGTACCTTCTGTCCAAGATGTGATTATGCTACGGAGATATGTAAAACACAAAAGCCTAAAAGGGTTTATAGAAATAATGAACATTATGTAGAGTGTCACCTTTACAATGAGCAAAATATCAAGGAAGGAAAGGTGATTGGTAATGAGCAATAACAATGTACTTTTAGAAGTAAGAAACTTAAAAAAATATTTTAAAACTCCAAAAGGAATGTTACATGCTGTAGATGATGTATCTTTTACTATAGAAAAGGGTAAAACTCTTGGCGTAGTTGGTGAGTCGGGCTGCGGTAAATCTACAACAGGTAGAACAATACTAAGATTGACTGAGCCAACAAGTGGTGAGGTTTTATTCGAAGGAAAAGATATAGGGAAATTTTCTGGTAGTGAAATGAGAAAGAAACGTACAGAAATGCAGATTATATTCCAAGATCCATTTTCTTCTCTAAATCCGAGGAAAACTGTATGTGAAACAATTATGGAACCATTAAAACTTAACCATATATTAAATAATAGTAGCGAACGTATGGAAAGAGTTTTAGAGATAATGGAGACTGTAGGTTTGGCTCATAGACTTGTTAATGCTTATCCTCATGAGCTTGATGGTGGAAGAAGACAAAGAATTGGTATAGCCAGAGCACTTGCATTAAATCCAAAATTTATAGTTTGTGATGAGCCCGTTTCAGCACTTGACGTTTCAATTCAAGCTCAGATATTAAATTTAATGAATGAATTACAAGAGAAGATGGGTTTAACCTATATGTTTATAACACATGACTTATCAGTTGTTAATCACTTTTCTGATGACATAGCAGTTATGTATTTAGGAAAGCTTATAGAAAAAGCACCTTCTGAGGAATTGTTTGCGAATCCAACACACCCTTACACAAAGGCACTTTTATCGGCAATACCAGTACCTAGCTTGCATAAAAGAAGAGAAAGAGTATTGTTAAAAGGAGAGATTACTTCTCCAATTAATCCAAAGCCTATTTGTAGGTTTGCAAATAGATGTCCTGATGTGACAGAAAGATGCTTAAATGAAGAACCAAAACTAAAAGAAATATCAAAGGGACATTTTGTATCTTGTTTCTTTTAAATTAATGACTTATATAACAAACCAAAGGAGGTTTATCATGTACAATCTTGACGAAATAAAATTACAAAATCAGCAGGATTGCCTAACCAGAATGTATATGGAAGTCGCCGGAAGTATTTATGAAAATGCTGGAAGAAAAGCGGAAGGAATTATACGTGAAGCTGTTCGCAGATATGGAGCAGATAGAGGAAAAGAATTAAAAGAAAAACATTTAAATAATGGTGTAAAAACAAATTTACTTAGCTTGTTTACGGTGGGATGTGATTGTAAAGACGATCCTAGAGTACGTAAAAATATAATTGAACAAAATGAACAAGTTAGATTATGGGAAGTTTACACATGTCCAATGGCTGATATGTGGAATAGAAACAGTAAAGGAAAACTAGGAAGCTTTTACTGTGAGGAATGTACGCATGCTTTAGTTAATGCTTACACAGAAGAAAAAGGACAGACAAATTTATCTAATATGCTAACATGTAAAAGAGATAATTTCTGTCGTTTCTCAGTTTACTTTAGACCTGCTAATCTTACTGATGAAAAAAAAGCGCTGTGTTTTGGTGAGAATAAGGAAGCTAGTGTGAAAAATGCACTTCACACTATGGAAACAGTAGATTTTAAACAGAGTGTAAATTCAATGTTTATTAAGCTTTACTACTATCTTTTAGAGGTTTCTAAGGAACGCTTAGGTGAAGAGGGCGTTTGTATAGTGGCATTGGGACTTAGAAAGCTAGCTCAAATCACTGTAAATGCCATTGCTTTACAGGCTGACCATACAGGAAATCCAACAGATCAGAAGTTTATCGACAAAAATTTCCCTTTAAATATAGACAGTAATAATGAGCCATTATGGGAAAGATACAACAACCATAATGCTAAAGAACTTATAGACATCAATTTCTTAATTCCATTAATAAAGCAATTAGGCATTTAGGAAGGGGCATAAGCATGTATACAGTTGAAGAAAATCAAATAATAAATCTTGATGACAGCTACACACTTATTTATCCATTTTTAGTTCGCAATATTTTAGATGACTGTGGTGAAAAGGGAGAAGCCGCAGTAAGAGAAGGAACTAGAAGATATGGCAAGGATAGAGCTTTAACATTAAGAGAAAAGCATATAAAAATGAACGTTAAAATTAATATGAAAAGCTTGTTTACAGTTGGCGCGGACCTACCCCCTGATCCAAGATTTAAAAGAGAATTACAGGAGTTAAATTCACAGGAAAGAGTATCTCATACTCTGCATTGCCCTATGGCTGCTCTTTGGAAAAAATATGGTGCTATGGATATAGGAAGAATGTATTGTGAAGAGTTTCACTTCGCATGCTATAATGAGTATGCATATGGATATACACAGGTTAACTTAGCAAAAACTCAGACTCAGGTTGGAGATGAATATTGTGCATTCAATATAGTTTTACGTCCAGAAAATTTACCAGATGAACTTAAGCCTATTTGCTTTGAGGAGTATGACCCAAGTTATGTTAAAACAGAAATAAATATACCTCAGGCATATGGAAAAACTGGATTTGGTACACTATGGATTAAGTTATATTATCATCTTTTATGTACAGCAAGTGAATTTTTAGGAGAAGATGGTGTAAATGCAGTAATAAAAGGACTTGAAGAAGCAGCTAAAGATGCTGCAATGAGACTTAAAAAATCAGCTAAGGAACAAAACTTAGTTTTAGATAAAGAGTTTGTTGATCTAAATTACCCATTGGCTTTAAATCCAGATGATGAGCCAATGTGGGAAACATATAATAAATGTGATGCTAAAGAACTAGTTAAAAAATACTTTTACCCTATTTTCCATAGAGAGGTAGGAATTTTAAATGACTAATAATACCTATTCAATTATTATTGAAAATGGAACAATAATAGATGGAAGTGGTAAGCCTGGATATAAGTGTGATATTGGTATTGTTGATGGAATAATAAAAACCATAGGAAGCTTACATAATTCAGTCGCAGATACTAGAATAGATGCAGCTGACATGCTAGTCTGTCCGGGTTTTGTTGATTCACACTGTCATACTGATATAGGGTATGCCGCAGAGTTTCCAGGAGTACAAGGTAAGATTATGCAGGGAGTAACTACAGATGTGTGTGGACTATGCAGCACTAGCTATGCACCTGTAGGAGAAGGTAACTTGCAAGAATTTTTAAAAAGACAAAAAGATGTACTTGGTGGCATTAGAAAAAGTATGACAGTGAAAGAATACATAGAGGAAACTAATCAAAGAGGAAACAGTACAAATATCGCTATGTTTGCAGGCAACGCTAATATTAGAATTCATGGCGTTGGTTATGAAAATAGAGAAGCAACCGAAGAAGAAATGGTAAAGATGAAGGATCTTTTGAAACATGCAATGGAGGACGGAGCCTTTGGGTTATCAACTGGTTTAACTTATGTACCTTCACAATTTGCTTCTACAGAGGAACTTATAGAGCTATGTAAAGTTATTGCACCATTTGGAGGAATATATAACTCTCATATGAGAAACGAAGGTAATGAGGTTGTAAAATCAGTGGCAGAGGTTATAGAAATAGCTGAAAAAAGCGGCTGCAAGGGACATTGCTCTCATCTTAAGGCCGCTGGAAGTAAAAATCATGGCAAGGTTAAGGAATGTCTAAAGCTAATCAATGAAGCAAATCAACGTGGAGTTGATGTAACCTTTGATGTATATCCATATACTGCTGGTTCAATAAGCTTAAGTGCTGTACTTCCACAATGGGTTTTAAGTCAAGGCTTCGGCGAAAATTTTGATGTACTAAAGGACCCTAAGATAATTAAAAGAATAGAAGAAGATTTAACAAGAGAAGACTGGGAAAATGTAGTTTTGCAATGTGGTTATGATAAGATACATATTGGGTTTGCAGAAAATCTACCACAATATGAAGGAAAAAGCATAACCCAGATAGCTAACGAGATAAATATTACAGAGCTAGATGCTATGCTTAAGGTACTTATTGACAGTAAGGCACAGGCTACTATAGTTTATTATATTGTTTCGGAGGATGACTTAAGACTATTAATGCAAAGTCCATACTGCTCAATTGGTACTGATGCATTTGCTAGAGACTATAGTGGTCCAACTACATCAGGAAAGCCACATCCAAGAAATTTTGGTGGAATACCAAGATTTATTAAAAAGTATGTACTAGACGAAAAGCTTATTTCAATTGAGGAAGGTATATACAAAATTACAGGTTTGCCAGCTAGAATGTTTAAGCTGCCAAACAGAGGTATAATACAGGAAAAAATGGTTGCAGATATAACAATTTTTAATCCTACAATACTTGAGGATACATGTACATACACAAATCCTGCATGTAAACCTCAAGGCATAGAGTATGTTATAATTAACGGTAAAATAGCAGTTAATAAAGGTGTTTTTAATGATATACGTTCAGGAAAAGCACTTAAACTAAATAAGTAGATAGTGTGAAAAAAACACTCTTCACACTAGAGATGGAGGAAATTATGAAAAAACCAATAATAGGAGTTCTGGGAAGTGTATTAAAGCATATGCCAGGTAATGTAGTGATACCTGTAAATTATGCTAATGCAGCCTACTGCAAGGCTGTTGAAAGAAATGGTGGAATTCCATTTATAATTCCTTATTTAGAAAATAAAGAGGATGTGCTTCCACTGCTTGAGAAGTGTGATGGCTTATTGTTTCCAGGTGGAGAGGATGTTGATACACACTTGTATGGAGAAGAGCCACATGCATTGATTGGTAGCATGAATAGAAAAGTAGATGAATTTTGGATATATATTGAGAAAATAGCAGAGGAAAGAAAATTGCCTATATTAGGAATCTGTAGAGGAATGCAGCTTATAAATGTAGCGCGTGGAGGTAGCTTATATCAAGATTTATCAGAATTAAACTCAAAGCATTTACTTCATGTTCAAAAGCAGGAAAGAGATTATTTGATGCATAAAATAAAAATTAATAGCGAAAGCCTTCTTTATAAGCTTTTAGAAATTAATGAATTAAAGACAAATACTTTGCATCATCAATGTGTCAAAGCACTTGGAAATGACTTGAAAATTACAGCATATTCAATAGACGAAATTCCAGAGGCTATGGAAAGTAACGATGGAAGAATAGTTTTAGTTCAGTGGCATCCAGAAGAAATTCTTGATACAGAACCAAGAATGAATAATATTTTCAAAAACTTGATTGAAAAATCAAGCAAATAACAATGTTCCCCCCATAATAGCCATTAGGCTATGAAATATAAAAAAATATAGCGCTTTTTAGCGCTATATTTTTTATCTAATAGGAAAGTTCTTTCCTAAGAGTGAACGTAGTTCACTTTTTTATACTATTGAATTAACACTACACATAACATCATCAACTATTGCATCTGATGAAGATTTGTTGTATAGTTTTTTCATATTATTTTTCATAACGAATGAAACATTTGCATTTTCAACTATATATTTTGTGTGCTCAACTAACTCATCTTTGTTATTTGCAATTATTGCAGCACCTTTTTTTTCAAAATAAATAGCATTTTCCTTTTCCTGTCCAGGGACCGGTTTAAATAAAACCAGTGGAAGCTGAACTGCCAGAGCTTCGCTTAATGTTATACCACCGGATTTTGTTATCATACAAGTAGATATTTTATAAAGCTCGTGTATATCTTCTGTGAATCCAAAAACTTTTAAATTCTCAAAATCTAACGAATCTAATTGATTTTTCAATGTTTTATTATTACCACATACTACGGCAACTTGTATATTCGGATGTTCACATAATTCGGTACATATTTTTCCTATATCTTTAAGTACACCAAAGGCACCGGCACTTATAAGTACAATTTTTTTGAGCCTATCAAATCCATATTTGTCATATAATAATGTTGTATTTTCAAATTCTTCAAATGCATCTCTTATAGGTATTCCAGTTACAACTGCTTTTTCTATAGGTATATTCATTTTAGCAAGTTCTTTTTGTATTTCCTCTGTTGCAATATAGAATTTGTCAATTTCCTCACTTAACCAAAGCTTATGCACATAAAAATCAGTTACTATAGTAAATACAGGAATATCATCTTTCATACTACTTTTTATTTTGTCTGTTGCCAAAATAGGAAAAGTATTAATTATTACATCTGGTTTTAAGCCATCTACAATTCTTTTTAGTTGCTTATATCCAAAATTCCTATAGATGTCCATGATTTTTTTATCTACAAGCTTTTCCACTCCATAGAATAAGAAGGAATAGGCATATCCGTAATTATAGCTTTTTAAATAAGCTTGTTTTATTTTTTCAGTTATAAAAGGATGTGCTTCAGTAAATATGTCTATAACATGAACATTATTATATCCTTTGTCAATAAATGCATTTTTAAGTGCTGCTGCAACCATTTTGTGACCATTTCCAAATGGGGCAGTAGTAATTAAAACATTTACTTGTTTATTCATGGTCAAAGACCTCCGTTTATTTTACATATTATAAAAATAAAAAATAATAAATTTTTTTTTATTGGTTATCATAGATTTACAGGTGATAATAGTCTAATATAAATTAACAGGTTTAATGGCTATTATTTACCTATAAAAATGAGCGCTCATAATTTTTGAATATTAAAGTATGTATATTAAGCATATATATTATAAAGCAATTATTTTTTAATGCAAAATAATTGTTTATATATGGCTGTGTATAGATACTTTATTTTTATTTAGCTTTAGACATGTCTATTATAATATAAAACTGACAAATAAAAAAGTAAAAATTTTCTTAAGATTTAAAAATAAGAGGAGATACTATGTTACAAGAATTTTTAAAAGCGTTTTGCTTAGTTTTTATTGCAGAAATTGGCGATAAATCTCAAATTTTGGCGATGACATTTGCGACAAAATATAAGGCAGCTCAAGTTGTTATTGGCATATCATTTGGCATTATATTTAATCATTTATTAGCAATTATTGTTGGAATATATATATCAAATATTATTCCATTGAATTTATTGCAAATTTTAGCAGGTGTGTTGTTTATAATTTTTGGGTTTATAGCATTCAAGAAAGAAAAAAACATAAATAATAATAATAAAAGCTTTAATATTGGAGTAACCACTTCTATAGCTATAGCATTTTTTTTAGGAGAATTAGGAGATAAAACACAATTGACTGCCATGACATTAGCAATGGAAGGCAAGTGGCCTTTAATCATATTAGCTGGCACGACAATTGCGATGATTTGTGTGGGCTGTGTTGGCATATTTATTATAAAGAGTTTAAATAAAAAAATTCCTACATACATAATAAAAATTATTTCAGGTTTAATATTTATATTTCTTGGAATGACTAAAATATTTCAAGCATCCCACATTTTCATAAATAACAAAACTCTTATGGCAATATTTATTGTAACAGTTGCTATATCATCATTATTTATGACTAGTAAATTGTTAGAGGAAAGCAAATAATGTAATAAAAAGTTATTTGTAGAAATAAGTAGAAATAAGTAGAAAAATAATGTAAAATTATTAAAAAACGTTTTTTAGTACAAGCCATAATGACTAAAAAACATACAAGTGTCAAAAAACATGACGTTTTTTAGTAACAAAAGAAATACAATTTTTAAGACGATAAACAAATTGTGCATTTATCAATGCTTAATTTTTGGCACATAATTTGCATATATATTTTTGAAAAATTTTATTAATGGAGTAAGAGTGAAGAAAAAGCACTCTTCACTCTATGGAAAAATCAAAGAAACGATTTTTTAGTGTAAAATTTATTTTACACTAAAATTATTGTGACGCCACGAAGTGGCGTTATGGAGGAAGTTATGAAATCCTGTTTATTATTTAATATACAAAAATTTTCCTTGCACGATGGTCCGGGAATACGAACAACAATTTTTTTTAAGGGATGCCCATTAAAATGCAGATGGTGTCATAATCCAGAAGGATTAAATAATAAAATTGAAATGTTATATAACCAAGATAAATGCACATTGTGTGGTGAATGTATTAAGAGATGTCCTAAATCAGCTATACAGATGATTAATAATAGAATCGAAACTGATATGTCAAAATGCAATTTATGCGATGAATGTACACATTATTGTATACATGGAGCTAGAGAAATTGCAGGAAAAGAATATAGTATTGATGATATAGTAAAGATTGTTTTAAAGGATAAAATTTTTTATGAAGAGTCAAAAGGTGGTGTAACATTATCAGGTGGAGAACCTGTAATGCAGATTGATTGTGTAGAAGAGCTGTTAAAAAGACTTAAACAGGAAAATATACATACTTCCGTAGATACAAGTGGAATTATGCCATTTAATTATTATGAACGAATATATAAATATACTGATCTGTTTTTATATGACATAAAGATCATTGATGAAGAAAAGCATAAAATGTTTACAGGGGTATCAAATTCAATAATTTTAGATAATCTTAGAAAATTATCTAAAATCCATAACAATATTAATATAAGGTTACCCATCATAGAAGGCGTTAATGCTGATGATGAACATATAAATGCTTTGATTAACTTAATAAGAGGGCTAGGGATTAAGGATATTAATCTGTTGCCTTATCACGATATATCAAGACATAAATATAAAAAACTCGATATGGAATATGATGGACAGGAAATGAGTGTCCCTACTTCTGAGAAGATGGAGAATTTCAAATTAAGGTTAGAAGATGAGGGCTATACCGTAAAAATTGGCGGATAAATTGCGTGGAGGTAAATATGAGAGGTAGTACTGAAAGAACAAGAAGATTAAGACAACAAAGTGTAACAACACAACCAACATTAAGTATAGAAAGAGCTTTACTTGAAACAGAAGTTTATAAAAAATACTATGGAAAAGTTGAACTTCCTGTGCTAAGAGCATTAAATTTTAAACATTTAATGGAAAACAGAAAGTTATATATAGGAGAAGATGAATTATTAGTTGGAGAAAAATCTGAGCGCCCACAAGCTGCACCAACATTCCCAGAACTTTGCTGTCATACTATGGAAGACCTAAAAGTGCTTAACGAAAGAAAATATATTAGCTTTAAAGTTTCAGAAGAGGATAAAAAACTTCATCAAGAAATTGTTATGCCATATTGGGAAGGAAGAGCTACAAGAGATAAAATAATTAACAGCATGACTCAGGAATGGAAGGATTGCTATGCTGCTGGTATGTTTACAGAATTCATGGAGCAAAGAGCACCAGGACATACAGTAGCAGATGATAAATTCTATAAAAAAGGATTCTTAGATTTCAAAAAAGATATAGAAGAAGAAATAGAAAAACTAGATTTTTTACATGACAAGGATGCATATAGCAAAAAGGCTCAATTAGAGGGTATGGCTATATCATGTGATGCTATAATTGCTTATGGAAGAAGATATGCTGAGTATGCTAGAGAACTAGCAAACAAAGAAACTAACCAACAAAGAAAAGAAGAGTTGCTATGGATTGCATCAAACTGTGATGTTGTTCCCGCACATAAGCCTGAAACATTTGCACAGGCTGTACAAATGTATTGGTTTGTGCACATTGGTGTTACAACTGAATTAAATATTTGGGATGCTTTCTCACCAGGAAGATTTGACCAATATCTATATCCATTCTACAAAAAAGATGTAGAAAATGGAATTTTAACTAGAGAGCAAGCTGTAGAGTTATTGGAATGCTTATGGGTTAAGTTTAATAACCAACCAGCGCCTCCAAAAGTAGGCATTACTATGAAGGAAAGTGCAACATACACTGACTTTGCTAACTTAAATACAGGCGGAGTTAATCCTGAAACAGGAGAAGATGGAGTAAATGATGTTTCATACATCATAATGGATGTTATGGATGAAATGAAGCTTGTACAACCAAACTCAAACGTACAAATAAGCGAAAAAACTCCGGATAAATTCTTAAAACGTGCAGTTGAGATTTCAAGAAAAGGTTGGGGTCAACCAGCTTTTTACAATACAGAAGAAATAATTAAAGAGTTATTAAACGCTGGTAAGGAATTAAAAGATGCCATGTATGGCGGAGCTAGTGGATGTGTTGAAACTGGTGCACATGGTAGAGAAGCATACGTATTGACTGGTTACTTTAATACACCTAAGGTTTTAGAAATCACATTAAATAACGGTTTTGATAAAGTTACAAATAAACAGATTGGTTTAAAAACAGGAGATCCAATAACATTCAATTCATATGAAGAATTATGGAATGCATTTGAAAAACAAATGAAGCATTTTATAGATATTAAAATGACTGGTAATAATGTTATTGAAAAAATATTTGCAGAGCATATGCCATCAACATTTATGTCAGTTATAACAACTGGCTGTAAAGAAAGTGGCAAGGATTACAATGCTGGTGGAGCAAAATATAATACAAGATACATTCAAATAGTTGGTATAGGAACTATAACAGATAGTTTATCAGCAATTAAGAAAAATGTATTTGAAAATAAGAGATTTACAATGTCAGAATTACTAAAAGCTTTAGATGATAACTTTACAGGACACGATATTATCAAAAACATTGTTTCAAATAAAACTCCAAAATATGGCAATGACGATGATTATGCCGATGAGTTAATGGTTCAAGCATTTAATGCTGTTAATAACTACATCACAGGCAAACCAGCAGTTTGTGGCGGAACATATCATATCGATATGCTTCCGACAACTTGCCATATATACTTTGGCTCAATGACTGGCGCTACTCCAAACGGAAGATTAGCAGGTAAGCCTTTAACAGATGGTATTTCGCCAGAAAAAGGAGCAGATACTAATGGACCAACTGCAGTTATAAAATCAGCAGCTAAGATGGATCATGAACGTACTGGCGGAACATTATTAAATCAAAAATTCACACCTTCAGCTATAGTTGGTGAAAAAGGACTTGATAATGTATCGGCTTTAGTTAGAGCATATTTCAAAATGGGTGGGCACCATATTCAATTTAATGTTATTGAAAAACAAACACTGTTAGATGCACAGAAAGCTCCTG
Source organism: Firmicutes bacterium UBA7510 (assembly GCA_002479485.1). Classification (GTDB taxonomy): domain Bacteria; phylum Bacillota; class Clostridia; order Tissierellales; family Sedimentibacteraceae; genus UBA1535. The sequence goes on from DLNM01000052.1 coordinate 96,348, forward strand.
ATGAATATAAGGATTTAATAGTAAGAGTTGCAGGCTACAGTGACCATTTCAATAACCTTGAAAAGGCACTACAAGACGAAATAATTGGAAGAACTGAACAAGAATTTTAATAAAATAAAAATATTAAATTAAAAAGCAATAGGTATTTACTCCTATTGCTTTTTGTTAGTATTTAAAAGTTTTTCATAGCTATTATCAATAAGTATTGCTCCAATAGGTGCTGTTATTATAATTGATAAAACTGCTATTGTTAAAACCTTTGGACCACAACTTAATCCCAATGATAGTGGAATTGCCCCTATTGCAGCTTGAACAGTTGCTTTTGGTGTATAGGCAATCATACAAAATACTTTTTCTTTAATATTAAGCCCTGTTTTCGTTAAACATAAAAAAACACATATTACTCTAAATAAAAGACCAAATAAAATAATTATAATTGCGGCAACTCCTGCATTTAAAGCGTATTTTATATCAACTGCCGCTCCAACTAAAACAAATAATATAATCTCTGCTGCAATCCATAGTTTATTGTAGCTATATGACATGGAAAGGCATAGTTTTTTGTTTTTATAATTTATTAATACTCCCATGCTCATAACAGCTAATAAACCAGAAATGGGTATTATATTACTGAAATTATTTTCTAATTCTACAAGTAAAAATGATGTACTTAAAATAATTATTACCTTCACTGTATCCCTTATCTCTATCTTTTTAAATATATAGCATAATATTATACCAATTAACAATCCTAGCAAAATGCCTAAAACAATTGATATAGGTATTTTTAAAAATATACCTGTGTTTATAGAATTGCTGGAAACTAAAGATGTAAAGGATGTAAATAAAACTATTACAAATATATCATCTACTGAGGCTCCTGCCAAAAGAAGCTGTGGTATGCTTTTTTCTTTTCCATATCCATTCTCAATTATTTTTATCATTCTTGGTACTATTATAGCTGGTGACACAGCAGCAACTACTGAACCAATTAGTGCAGCTTCAGCAATTGAAACATTTAAAAAAATTGGTGCAATAATAACAATCCCAATAATTTCAAAGCATGCCGGTAAAAAACTCATTAATATCGCTGGTCTTCCAACTTTTTTTAAATCATTTATATCCAATGATAATCCAGCTCTAGTCAAAATTATTATTAAAGCCACCTGTCTTAGCTGTGAGGATATTGATAAAACAGAAATATCTAATAAGTTAAATGCATATGGACCTATAATTATTCCTGCTAGAAGCATACCTGTTAGACTTGGAAGCCTAAGTTTGTTAAAAAGTGTTCCAAACAGTAAACCAAATAAAAAAATCAAAGCAAAACTATATAGCATAATAAATACCTCCAAAAAAATAAGCTGATAATTTCTGCAATAAAAATTACAGAAGTCATCAGCGTAATCGCGGTTTAGGTTATACCTTGGGAGAACTTCATTCCCTAACATACATATATTAACAGAAACAAATTAATTAGTCAATAATATTAATATTTTATTAATTTACTCAAAAATAGTTGATTTTTTCGACAAATTTATATATCATAAAAATAAGGACAAAATTGTAAAATAGTAATATAAACTTTTATATATGCAAGTCGAATATATACAGTATATAAATTTATTTATATACAATATATAAATAAACATATTTACCAATGAATATATAGATAAAAAAATGGTATAATATATATATATTAACATATAAGGAGGATGTATGGAAAAGATAGGTTATTATTCAAAATGGACATTAAGAATTGGTATTGGCTGTGCAGCAATTTTTGATTTGTTTATCTTAAATTGGGTAGGCATAGCTGGAGGTTTAGCTGTTTTATTATCAACTTTTTTAATTGATTATATAAACAGAAATAAAACAGTAATTAGTGACAGTTTAGTTGCATTATACTGTATTTATTGTATATTCTCTCTTATATGCGGAGTTATGCTTAATTTTTATGATTATATATCATGGTGGGATTTATTAATGCATTTATTTGCAGGTATAATACTTGGTATTATTGGTAATTCAATGATTAATAAAATTCAAAAAGGTAAAAAAATAGACCCACTAATCCGTTTGTTTTTCATAATAGGTATAGCTTGCATAGGTGGAATCGCATGGGAAATATACGAGTTTGCAGTTGATTCTTGGATTGGACTTGATACACAAAAAGTTTTACTTACAGGAGTAAGTGATACAATGGGTGATATAATCACTGATTTGATAGGTGGTATTCTAGCAGGAGTTTATTTTGCAAAATTTGATAAAAGAGGAATATAAATAATAACAATATTAGAATAATATTACTAAAAAAATGTAGTTGCATTTTTTAGAAAAAGGAATATAATATATAAATAGATTATTAATAATCAAATTTTTATACAATTTAATATTTTGCGTAGAAAAAGGAAAGTAGTATATAATGAAAATCAAGAGAGAGTATTTAGTTGCTGAGAGAATACTTATTGGAAATATATATGAAGTGCCCTTTGGAGCTTGGTACCGAATTTTAGTAGGCTACCACGGTTTTAACCGTTATATTAATAGAGCATATAGATGTGCTTGAATTAAGGTGGGCTTTTTTATAGCCAAATAGAGTGGAACCGCGGAAGTATACATACTCCGTCTCTAAGTATATATAATATATATATGCTTTGAGACGGAGTTTTTTATTTTATATGCGGAAAAATGATTTAAGAAAATATGAAACATTTAAGCGAATAGCTGTATAGAGATATTTTTAAATGTAAACTTAAATTTTAAATTAAAAGGAGAATAAGAGTGAAGAAAAAACATTCTTCACTCTATGAAAGAATCAAAAAACGATTCTTCATCAAATTTTGTGACGCCACGAAGTGGCGCAATGGGAGGAAATTATGAACCAAAATTTTAACACATTAAATCTTATAGGAAACACACCTATAGTGAAGCTTCCTAATGAAAATATATATATTAAAATGGAGAAATTTAACCCAGGTGGAAGTGTAAAGGATAGAACTGCATATGGACTTATTACAGATGCAATAGATAAAAAATTATTAAAAAACGATAGTATTATAGTTGAACCTACAAGTGGCAACACTGGAATAGGCTTAGCTCTTATAGGAAGGCTTTTAGGTTATAAGGTTGTTATAATAATGCCTGAAACTATGAGTGAAGAAAGAAGAACTCTTATAAAATCTTATGGAGCAACATTAATATTAACAGAAGGTAGCGGCGGTATGTCTGGTGCAATAAAAAGAGCAAATGAGCTTATTTTAGAAGATAAAAGATATTTTATGCCAGACCAGTTTAACAATAAAGCAAATTCTGAAATCCATTACTTAACAACTGGCAATGAGATTATAAAACAGGTAAGTGATTTGGATATATTTGTAGCTGGTGTCGGAACCGGAGGAACGTTTACTGGTGTTTCCAGAAGACTTCAGGAATATAATAAGAACATTATATCTATTGCTGCAGAGCCTAGTAGCTCAGCTGTATTATCTGGTGAAAAAGCTGGAAAGCATAAAATCCAAGGCATAGGAGCTGGCTTTGTTCCAGGTATTTATGATGGTAAATATGCAAATGATATTATACGAGTTTCAGATGAGGATGCTGAAAATACTGCTATAGAGGTTTCAAAGCTAACAGGAATGCTAGTTGGTATATCCACTGGTGCTAATGTTTATGCTTCAAGAGTGATTGCGAAAAAATATGGCCCAGATAAAAAAATTGTTACCATTTCACCTGATGGTGGAGAAAAGTATTTGTCTATGATTAATTATAATCCAGATTAAGGAGAGGATCAATTTGTTCATTAAATCAATTATTAATGATATAGATTCAGTATTCGACAGAGACCCAGCAGCACGAAATAGGATAGAGGTTTTTCTTTTATATCCTCATATCAAAGCATTAATATGCTACAAGATGTCACACTTTTTTTATACTAAAAAAATGTTTTTTTTAGCTAGGTTGATTTCTAATATTTCAAGATTTCTAACCGGTATTGAGATACATCCCGGAGCTAAAATAGGTAAAGGCTTATTTATAGACCACGGTATGGGTGTAGTTATAGGTGAAACCGCAGAAGTGGGTAATAATGTCACAATGTATCATGGTGTCACATTAGGTGGTACCGGAAACGAAAAAGGTAAAAGACATCCAACCGTGGGAGATAATGTTGTTATAGGTGCCGGTGCAAAAGTTTTAGGAAATATATATATTGCCTCAGGAACTAGAATAGGAGCCAATTCAGTAGTTTTAAGAAGTACCTCCCCAAGTTCTACAGTAGTTGGAATACCAGCAAAAGAAGTTAATAAAAATAGTAAAATAACCTATTTAAGTGAATATATCATATAAACAATTTAGCGTTTATGCGCTAAATTGTTTTGACCTATTTACTTTATTTTGGAAAAATAGTATAATTGATAAAAAAAATATTGGGAGTTAAAATCTATGGATATGATTGAAAAAACAAACAGAGGCATAAGTGGAAGCACGTTAAAAATTATTGCTATTGTTACAATGTTTATAGACCATGTTGGAGCTACAATTGTTCAAGGAGAGTTATTCAATTTAACATATGACTATGCAACAATGAATATTATATTTAATTTAGGTCTTATTATGAGAATTATAGGACGATTGGCATTTCCAATTTTTTGCTTCTTATTAGTTGAGGGGTTCTTGCATACAAAAAACATTAAAAAGTATGCATTACGCTTATTTATATTTGCTTTTATTTCTGAAATTCCTTTTGACTTTGCATTTTATAAAAAATTCTTTGCTTGGCAACATCAAAACGTATTTTTTACACTTTTTATAGGACTTGTAGTGATATCAGGAATTAATATTGTCTTAAAACGTTTTGCAGATAAGAAACCATTATGCACATTGTTAGCCTTTGTGATAGCTTTTGCAGGTATGGTTTTGGCAGAACTTTTGAAGTGTGATTACGCAGCTCTTGGAATTTTAGTTATAGTGATTTTATATATGTTCCACAGCAAAAAATCTACAAGTGCTTTACTTGTAAGTATAATATTTGCAGCTTATTGTATCGGTCCTGCTATATCAATCTATAAACAGCTTGTAGCTTACGACATTATTAATACCAATATTTATGCGTTCGTATTTTATATGTTATCTACGATAACACAGGCATTTGCATGTCTTGGCTTTATACCAATACACTTTTACAACGGTGAAAAAGGATTATCCTTAAAATATTTCTTTTATGCATTTTATCCCGCTCATTTACTGTTATTGGGAATTATAGTGAATTATATAATGTAATTGTATTAAACAAAAACGATTTGGTTTTTATAAGCTGAATCGTTTTTTTCTTGTTATGGTATAAGATTTATTGTATAATAAGAAAAATATACCATGAAGGAATAATTTTTATGAAAAGAAGGTGCCTTAAATCAGTTATAGAGCCTTAAAAATATAAATTTATATTTTTATTTGTAAAATTATGTTAAATAGTATAGTATATATATATATTAATCAATTTGAGCTATTTAATAACTTTGTTTTAAAATTGGGGGGGTGATAGATTTGAAGTTATTTAAAAATTTTATATTAAGATGTAAAAGTTATTGTAAAAAAAATAAGAAATTTTTATTAAAATTAATAATAATATTTTTATTTGTGATTTTAATAAATTTTTATTGGCCTAAAAATATTTTTGAAATTTATAATAGCCCAATAATTCCGAAAAATAATATTGAAGAATTTTTAATGTTCGAAGCAAATAATGATGTTCAAATGGTTATAACATATAATGATGGTTTTAAAATTAGAAGTGTTACATTGACTAATTCAACAGAAATTTATAATATAGTAAAAACTTTAAACGAACGAAAATATATACCTAGTATTTTACCTTATCAAAAAAATATTGATGAAATTAGTGAAACATATACTATTGATGTAAAAGTTATTAGGGAAAATATGATGAATATTGCGCTTAACAAGGATTTTCTTTATTTAATTAATAATAAGGGATTTATTCCTAATAAATATAAAATTATAGGAAAAGAATTAGAATTAAATTTTTTAAAAAAATTTTTTCTTGATTAACATTGAATAAAATGAAGCCAGTAAAAATAGTTTATTATTTTTACTGGCTTCTTCATAAGTAAAACCTCCAAGTTATATGTATTATCTAACATTAATTTGAAGGTTTTACAAATTTTATTCTAGTATTATGAAAATAACTATCTCATTAATACAATTTAAATTTAACTTACAGTAATTTTAGTAACAGCGTAATAATGACCATTTAGTCCTTTGTTTATACAATTACCTTCCCACGTAACTGTATATGTTTCTGTACTTTTAATTGCAATATCATCAATTTTTTTCTTAACATCATCCCCATTTAGTATTAAAAATTCAAATAATTTATCCTCTATAAAAGTTTTTACAGTGCCTGTAGCCCATGCAACAAATGCCGCTACTGATGTTGTTGATATCAATCCGAATACAATAGTTTTTCCTACTTCATCTCCTGTTGCAGCTAAGTCAATTGAATTTTTAATTTGTACTAGTTTTGCACCAGTTACTTCTAGTGATGTTGTCATAAATAATGAAGGACAACGTCCTTCTCCACTTTTTAACATTACATTTGCCATAATTTTTCCTCCAATTTTTTTAAATTAATTTTTAAAAGATATACAATTCGAATTTATTTATCTTATATAATATAAAAACAATATTTTAATAAATTTTGTAAACCAACTTTATAAAAAAAATTAAATTAATAATATTTTATTTATAATTTCTATTGTATAATCGATATCCTCTTTAGAGTTTTCTTCTCCTATAGTAAATCTAATTGTATTTTTTATATCATTATCAGAAAGTCCGATTGATTTTAAAACATGAGATTGTTCCAGTGCTAACTCGTTACAAGCTGACCCGGACGAAACATATATATTGTTACAATCTAGCATAAACTTAAAAGTATCTATATCAATTGTATTTAATTTTGTAAAAGTTACATTAATATATCCTGGCAGATTATCAACTATATGACCATTAATTTTTACGCCTTTAATATTATATTGTAATTGAGATATGAAATAATTTGTAAGTTCTTTTACTTTATAACCTGCTTTTTTGTTTTGAGATATTATTTTTATAGCTTTACCTAAACCAACAATATAAGGAATATTCTCAGTTCCTGATCTCACATTATTTTCTTGACCTCCACCATGAATCAATGGTTCTATCGACACATTAGATTTGAGATAAATAGCACCAATACCTTTTGGCCCATAAAACTTATGAGCGGAAAGTGATAAAATATCAATATTTGAATTTTTTAAATCAATATGTAGTTTACCTATAGCTTGTACGGCATCGGTATGAAAGTAAATATTATTTTTTTTAGCTATTTTACTAATTTCATTAATATCTTGAATAGTGCCTATTTCATTATTTGCATACATTATAGAAATTAAAATAGTATCATTTGTAATAGATTTTTTTAATTGATTTAAAGAAATTTTACCATATTTATCTACTGGTAAATATGTTATTTCGAAACCTATTTTTTCTAAAAATTTACATGTGTTTAAAATTGATTTATGTTCTATAACTGAAGTTATAATATGATTACCTTTATTTATATTTGCAAAAGCTATTCCTTTAATAGCTGTATTATTGGCTTCACTTCCACCAGATGTAAAATATATTTCATTAGTGTCGCAATTCAAAAATTTTGCAACCTCTAATCTAGCGTTTTCGATAGCGCTTTTCGTTTTACAACTTATAGAATAAATAGACGATGGATTAGAAAAGTATTTTTTAAAATAAGGATCCATTTCATCTAAAACTTCTTTTTTTATCTTAGTAGTAGAAGCATGGTCTAAATATACTGAAGAATGTTTGCAATTAGGAATATTAAACAATTTATTTATTTTTGTTATATCTAGACCTGATATTGTATATGAGTTAAATTTAATAACAGGCACGTATTTAATTTGTGATATAAAAGAATCACTTTTATTACTTTCTTCAATATTAATTTCTGTAAAATCTATTTCATGATATTTTAAGTATTTTTTTAGCATCAAACAACTATTGCAAGACGATTTAGTATATAAATAAATTTTATCCATTTTATATCCTCCATTATTCACTTAATGTATCCCCTTATATCAAATAACTTCACCAACCTCCTGTTACTTATAAGAAACAGTTTTTTGTTTAAAAATGTAAACTAATAAAAAAAGTCATTAAAAAATGAAGTGCACCCCAAATGTTAGACAATAAATTACTTTTTAAGGTGCGTTTTATTATGTCAAAATATTCAATTGAAGAAAAATTAGATGCTGTTTCGCGTGTAATAGAATAAGCGGGTATACCTATAGCTGCTATATCAAAACACTTACAGTTAAATCAATGTTAGCAGTTAGCTCCAAATTAAGCGAAGATGTAGTTTACAACATGCTTAAATCATTATATGATAATGGTGAAAGAGTATCAGCCGCTCATAATGTAGGAAAGTTCATAGTTAAAGAACTTGGACTAGAAGGAATGAGCATTAAATTGCATCCGGGTGCTGAGAAATATTTTAAAGAAATAGGTATGTTTAAATAGATTAATAGAAGAATAGTTAAATATAAAAGCCTCCATATTTGTAAATAGTATTGGAGGCTTTTATTATTGACACACATTAATTAGTAATGTATACTAATTTTGTAAAAACAATAAAAATATTAGGTGCTTTATCAAGTTTAAAAGGGAAAGAGGTTAAAATCCTCTACAGCCCCCGCTACTGTAAGTAGGGATGAAATCTTATTATGCCACTGAATTTATTTGGGAAGGCAAAGAGAGTAAAATGAACTACAAGTCAGGAGACCTGCCTATTATTATAGTCAATCGCTTCGGTGGGAAGATGATGGTGCTGATAATAGTATATTTATATTCGTATTTAATTATATACTTTAACAATGCATATATTTCCTATCAAATTGATTGGAAATATATGCATTGTTTTTTTGTAGGTAAATTTAAAATATAATTGTTTATGGAGGAAAGATGAAATTATATGTTGTAGGCTTTGGAGCTGGCGGATATGAATATATGACTATACAGGCTAAAGAAGCTATAGAAAACAGCAGCATTATAGTCGGCTACACAGTGTATGTTGATTTAATAAAAGAGCACTTTAAGGATAAAGAATTTTACTCAACACCTATGATGAAGGAAATAGATCGTTGTAAGTGGGCTATTGATAAGACTAAGGCTGGGAATAATGTTGCTATGATATGTAGTGGTGACAGCGGAGTTTATGGTATGGCTAGCCTTATTTATGAGCTGACAGGTGATGATGAAAGTATTGAAATAGAGGTTGTAGCAGGAGTTACAGCAGCTTTAAGCGGTGGAGCTGTTTTAGGGGCTCCACTCACACATGATTTTGTTGTTATTAGCCTTAGTGACTTATTAACACCTATGGAGCTTATTAAAAAAAGAATTGAATGTGCTGCGATGAGTGATTTTGTTATATGCATATACAATCCGTCAAGTAAAAAAAGGTCAAGCTATTTAAGTGAGGTTTGTGACATTATACTTAAGCACAAAAATAAAGATACAGTTTGTGGTTATGTAAAAAACATAGGACGTGAGGGAGAAGAAAGCAAAATACTAACATTAGAGGAATTAAAAAATGCTGAGGTTGACATGTTCACGACCGTTTTTGTTGGTAATAGTCAAACAAAAGTAATAAATGGCAAAATGGTAACTCCCAGAGGATATTTGGATAATTATATATAAATATTAAAATAAAAATATTAAAGGAGGACTTATTATGTCTACAAAACAAAGAAGATTAATTGTAGTTGCTATGTCTTTTACAATTATGTTTGGTATTGTGCCAAATGTTGGCGCAATGCACATTATGGAAGGATATTTACAAGCTAAATATTGTATTGTCTGGGGTGTTTTATGTATACCTTTTTTAGTAGCTGGTTTCTTTTCTATTAAAAAAATTACATTTGAATACAGAAGAGCATTATTAATTTTAGCAATGGCGGGAGCATTTGCTTTTGTACTATCATCATTAAAAATTCCGTCAGTTACTGGAAGTAGCTCACATCCAACTGGAACTGGACTAGGGGCTATATTATTTGGACCGAGTGTTATGAGCATTATAGGTATTATTGTATTATTATTTCAAGCTATGTTGCTTGCACATGGTGGATTAACAACTCTTGGTGCCAATACTTTTTCAATGGCGATTGCTGGTCCATTTTTAACTTACGGAATATATAAGCTTGGAATGAAGTTTAAGCTTCCTAAGTTTTTTACAGTATTATTAGCCTCTGCTTTAGGTAATTTATTTACATATTGCATAACATCTTTCCAGTTAGCTATAGCATATCCATCAGAGGTTGGCGGAGTAATGGCGTCAATGGGAAAATTTTTAACAATTTTCGCTCTTACGCAAATACCTCTAGCAATAATCGAGGGTATTTTAACTGCTTTAGTTATTGGAATATTAGAAAAATATGCAGCCCCTGAACTTTCTGAAATAGGATATTTAAAAGGAGGTATTACGAATGAAAATTAATGCCAAAATAGTAATTCTTTCTTTAGTCGTATGTGCGCTAATAGCAGTTATACCTTTACTTGTAATTGACTCTGAATTTGGTGGAGCAGATGGTGCAGCAGGTGATGTTGTTGCTGAAATTTTGAATGTCGAAGAATATAAGCCTTGGGCAGAGCCAATAATGGAACCGCCAGGCGGAGAAACAGAATCATTGCTATTCTGTCTCCAAGCTGCATTAGGTGCCGGAGTTTTCGGATATGGCTTAGGAGTTTTAATAGAAAGAAAGAGAAAAAAATCAACAGACAAGTAATTGATAACGGAGAAATATATGATAGATAGTGTTGCATATTCATCAAAATTTAGATATAAAAGTCCTTGCTTAAAGTTTTCTTTTGCAATGACTACTTTGATATTATGTGTAATTGATAGATCTATAATATTATCCTTGCTAGTATTAACACTTATGGGTGCCCTGATTATATATAGCAGCAGGGCTTCTCTACATTTTTTTATGCATTTAATATCTATACCAATTTTATTTGTGGTAATTAGTACAATAACAATTATGGTTAATATATCAGAATCTCCATTATCAGGCTTTGCAATACCTGTTTTTGGAAAATTCATTACGATTAGTAGAAAAGGCTTTTATGATGGAATAACACTCATGCTGACTGCGCTTAGTTCTGTTTCTTGTTTATATTTTTTATCATTAACAACACCAATTACTGATATATTAATTGTGTTAAAAAGTTTACATTGCCCAGCTATAATTATTGAGCTAGTTATGCTTATATATAGATTTATTTTTATTTTATTAAATCTGGCACATTCAATTTCAACTTCACAAAAAAGTCGTCTTGGAAATTTAAACTTTTTTACATCATTAAGGTCAATGGCAGCATTAACTTCAGTCTTGCTCATACGTGCATTAAATTATTCAAGTTCTTTATATGACGCTATGGAATCACGCTGCTATGATGGAACAATATATGCTTTACAAGAGACTCAAAGAGTAAAGAAGAATGAAGTTATAACTGTTGTTTTAATAGAATTTATATTTTTATGTATTTGTATAAGAAAATGGTGGTGGTACTAATGAATAAAATAGTAGAAGTTAAAGATTGCTTTTACACCTATGAGGATGGTTCGCAGGCGTTAAAAGGAGTAAATTTTACTATAAATGAAGGAGAAAAAATTGCCTTATTAGGTGCAAATGGTTCAGGAAAATCAACTATGTTCTTATGCTTAAATGGTATTCTAAAACCACAAAAGGGGCAAATATTGTTTAATGAAAGACCTATAAATTATTCTAAAAAGGATCTATTGAAATTGCGAAGTCAAGTAGGCATAGTTTTTCAAGAGCCTGATAAGCAGTTGTTTTGTTCTAGCGTTTATCAAGAAATCTCATTTGGTATTTTAAATTTAGGTGTTGATGAGGAAACAGCTAAAGAAATTGTAGAAAATATTATTGGAGAATTAGAAATTACACCTTTTAAAAATAAACCTACACACTTTCTAAGCGGTGGGCAAAAAAAACAGGTGTCAATAGCTGATGTTGTAGTAATGAGCCCTAGGCTTATAATTTTAGATGAGCCTGCCTCTGCGTTAGATCCTAAGCATACAGAAATTGTAAGAAATATGATAGATAATCTTAGTAAAAAAAATATGACAGTGATAGTTTCAACACATGATATGAATTATGCTCTTGAATGGGCAGACCGTGTAATTATATTTGAAAATGGCAAGGTTTTAGCAGAAGGTAGTCCAGAAGATATACTTTCTGATGAAGAATTGATAATTAAATCTAACCTATTGCAGCCAGAAGTAATAAAATTATTTTTAAGGCTATGTAATGAAGGAGTATTAGATAAAAGTCTTTCAGTTCCTAAAACAATGGATAAATTAGCAAATTATATTATAGAAAGGAATAAAATATGAAATCAAAAAACAAAGGAATTTTAGTTGTTAGCTTTGGAACCACTCACAAGGATACCAGAGAAAAAACAATTGATGCAATAGAAGCTGCAATAAGAAATGAATTTGCAGATTATAGAGTTTATAGAGCGTACACAAGCAATATAGTCATGCGAATAATAGAGAAACAGGAAAAAATATATATTTTAAATGTAGAAGAAGCCATTTTACAAATGCTTGAGGATGGTATTGAAGAAATAATAATTCAACCAACTCATGTAATAGAAGGTATAGAGTATGAAAAAATAGTAAAAACTTCATTAAAATATAAAGATAAATTTAAAAAGTTTGTAATAAGTAGTCCATTATTAAGTCAAAGTATGGATTATGAAAAAGCCTCTGATTTAATAATTGATGAGTTTAAAAAAGCAGAAATAATTGATAATACAAAGCATGCCTTTATACTTATGGGACATGGCAGTGAGCATAGTGCCAATAAGAGCTATACGGTTTTACAAAATGAAGTTAACAAAAGGGGTTACAAAAATATATTTATTGGTACTGTAGAAGGTGAGCCAAATATCGAAGATATTATAAAAATCATGGAAGACCATAGTTACGATACAGTAACATTGATACCTTTTATGATTGTTGCTGGAGACCATGCTAAAAATGATATGATTGGTGATGATGAAGATTCATGGAAATCATTACTTGAAAAAGAAGGCTATGAAGTTAACTACATACTAAAGGGGTTAGGAGAAATTAAAGAAATTCAAAATATGTTTATACAGCGCATAAAGGATAATATTTAATGCAATAACTTATTATAAATAAAAAAGCCTTTAAAAAAAGGCTTTTTTCTTCTAGCTTTTATCAAGCTTATTATCTTCCAAATCAGTTTTGGGAATAAATTTTTTTAAATACTTTGTTGATACATACTTATTAACAACAGTAGCAACTATTACCCCTATAAAGGTTTCAAGTATTCTTGTAAATGGATATGTACTATTATCACCGTAAAGTCTATGGCTAGTCAAAATGCTTATAAACACTACACAACCAATAGAAGCAGAAGAAGAGCATTTAAGCAGTACACAGGCATGTATTAATACTATTACTCCTATTGGAATCAATAATAAGTATATTTTTGAATTTGAAGTATACTCGCCTATATAGAACACAATAAGACCAATAACTGCCGCTATACTTGTGCCTATAAGTCTGCTTTTTCCAGCTTCTACTGTTTCCTCAACTGTTTGCTGCATACACACAACTGAAGCAATACATGCATAAAAGGCATTTTCAAAACCTAAAACTTCAAATATTAATAAATCTATGAATATGGCTACTGCCGTTTTAATATTCCTCATTCCGGGAATATATTTTTTAAGATTTTTTTCTTTCATTACTTATATATTACCTCATTAATATATGATAAATTTAATTTTTCTAAATTTAATACGCTATCATATATATGTATAGAACTGTTACTGTAATAAGGCATTGTCACATCAAGCACTACAACTATATCATAGTTAATAATTTTTAGAATTACTTTCCCAGTCATAGTAATACAATAACCTTCTGCCTCTAAACAGTGTTCATTGTCAAACCTTATAAGTAAAGGCTCAATAAATCTTTCATAATTGTACTTATAATCATCTACATTTGATATTATACCATCAGTTATAATATCCTGATTTTTATTAATAGCCTCTTCTAATACAATCTTTAAAGTATATGCTAAACCGTTAGTTTCTAAGTACGATAAATTTTCCTTAATGCCGTGATTCTTGATTAATTCATAAAAATACTTTTTGCTTCTTAATTCGTATATCATTCTAATCCTCCATTCATGCCAGTTATTGTGATTATATCATTAAAACTTTACCTACAACATTTCTATCAAAATCAAATCTTATTATTAATAATACCCCAAATAGTAATATAAAAAACTTGTTATTTTAATTTCGTTTATTAGCAGATTTATTGTTAGTTAACTGATTATCGCTGCATACTATCATAGGCTCAAAGGCCTTTTTCATCTGATGAGGAGTGTGCTTGTAACCACAATTATTTAGAGAGTCTTCATAATATTTTCTAAGCTGGTTTTTAAACTTAGGATGTGCACAATTTTCAATTATTGTTACTGCCTTTTCCTTCGGACTTAGTCCTCTTAAATCAGCTACACCTTGTTCTGTAATAATTATATGTACATCATGTTCAGTATGATCAACATGAGTAACAAAAGGTACAATACTTGATACTGTTCCATTTGTTGCTGTTGATGCTGTTGTAAAAATTGTCAAGGACGAATTTCTGGCAAAGTCACCAGAGCCACCAATGCCATTCATCATTCTAGAGCCATTAATATGAGTAGAGTTAACATTTCCATACATATCCACTTCAATAGCTGTATTTATTGCAATTATTCCCAACCTTCTAATTACTTCAGGGTTATTACTTATTTCTTGAGGACGTAAAATTATTTTGTCCTTGTATTTGTATATGTTTTCGTAGAAGTATCTTAATTTAGAAGGTGAAAGTGTAAGTGCAGTAGCAGATGCAAATTTAATCTTAGAGCTGTCAATTAAATCAAGAACAGCATCTTGAAGAACCTCTGAATAAAGCGTTAAACTGCTAAAATCAGAGTCTAAAAGTCCGCTTAACACTGCATTAGCTACATTTCCAACACCAGATTGTATAGGTCTTAGGTTATGAGTCATTCTTCCTTCTTTTATTTCTTTATTTAACAAACTTATTAGATTATTAGCCATTTGTTTAGAAATCTGATCTATAGGAGTAACATCCTTACCCGTATCAATCATATCTGATATGACAATTGCAGCAATTTTTTCTTTGTTACACTTTATATATGGCATACCGATTTTGTTATTTGCCATAACTATTGGTATAGGCTCTGTTTCAGGAGCTTTTTTAGGACTGTATATGTCATGAATACCTTCCAGAGCTAATGGCTGTGCAATGTTTAGCTCAACTATTACCTTATCAGCATATTCAACTATATTATTGGAGCAGCCAACTGAAGTGGACGGAATAATATTTCCATCCTCGTCTATGGCAATTGCTTCAATTATTGCTAAGTCTATTTTTCCGAAATTCCCATTTTTAATCCATAATGGCACATGACTTAGATGCATATCCGCATATTCAACGGTTCCGTTATTTATAGCATCTCTAATTTCGTTGTTTGTTTGATATGGATATCTTTTTTTAATTACTCCGGCATTGGTAAGTTCACCATCAAGTTCATCTCCAACTGAAGCACCTGTTATTAATGTTATTCCTATCTTTTCACCGTTATGCGCTCTTTTTGCAAGAGCTTTAGGTACAATTTTAGGATAGCCTGCTGGTGTGAATCCGCTTGTTCCAACAATCATTCCATCTTTTACGAGCTTTGCTGCATCATCTGCTGTTACTATTTTTTCTATAAGAGATTCATCTTTTAATCTGTCCTTAAATACTGATTTTACTGTTTTTATCAGGCTATTCAATGTTTTATCCTCCAAAATAAATAAGACTATGGTAATAATTCCTTGTAGCCATAGTCAGACTTTTTAATAATGTCAATTAAAAAGTCTTTAAAGTATTTATCATTAACAAACAAAAACCTCTTGATATAATCAAGAGGATAGCTCGCAAATAAAAACACAGAAATCTGTATAATCATAACACTTTCTATCGCTCGTAGAATTATTGTGCAAATAAGTAGGCAGGTATTCTGACTTGAGTATCATTACCTTTTTTGTCTTCCCGATTTCTCAGTGACATTTTAAAAAAGATTACTCTCTTACAGCGGCGGGACCGTGTGGGAATTACACCCAGCTTCCCTTTTAATCAATACAAAAAATATGTATTAAACCTATTTACGTATATTCAATTTTAATAAGGCAAAGTATATCATTGGTATAAATGTTTGTCAATAACAATCTTTAACAAATAAAATGAAATTGGACATGACTATCCTAATTATATTTCCTCAGTTAGATGACTTTTATACCCGTCTCCGAATACCTCGTTAGCACTTGAAACTATGAAAAATGCGTTTGAATCTTCTTCTTTTACAATTTCTCTGATTCTTGTATAATTATATTTTCTGCACACACACATAATAACTTTTTTATTATTTTGTGTATATGCTCCCTCAGCTTTCAAATATGTAACTCCTATTTCTATTTCATCAAGTATTCTTCTGGCTATTTTTTCTTGATTATCACTGATAACATATAATATTTTTGCACTGTCCCCTCCATATAAAACAGAGTCCAAAACAAAATTACTAACAACAATAGTAATTGCAGCATATAAAGCTATTTCAATATTTTTAAATATAATAGCAGATGCTGAAACAATAATTGCGTCTGTAATAATAAAAATAGTACCACTCTTTATGTGCTTATATTTTTGTCTCAAAGCTCTGATAATTATATCAGTGCCGCCGGTTGTTGCCCCCTGTCTGAATACTACTGCCATTCCTATAGCCATCAAAGAACCGCCTGCAACGCCTGATAACAGTAAATCATGAGTTATAACACCGTAATTCGCTATAATATGTGTATTCAATGCATTAATAAAAAATGATGAAACAAATGTAACATATATAGTTGACAATATAAATTTAGTTCCAAACTTCCACCAGCCAAATATCAGAATTGGTACATTAATTATAAGAACCAGAGTACCTGTTTTCAAGCTAGTTATCTTATTTATTATTATTGCAATTCCGGTTGTACCTCCCGGTGCAAGGTTGTTTGGATCTAAAAATATTGAAATTCCCATTGAGTATACAAATGCTCCAAAAGTGATTAATATAATTTTTATAAGTATTTTTCTTATCTTAATATTATTTTCCATATATAACCTCTTTTCTTAATATTTTGAATAATAATATATACTATCTTTAATATTAAAACAATACTATTCATGAAAAAATTTATACATGTAATATAGATTTATTTAATCTTAAGATGAAATAATTTTACTAATATTGACATGTAGGAATCTGTATGATATATTATTTTTGTGGTAAATATCACATAAAATTAAATAACGCAGAAATGTGGTTTTTCAAAGTTAATTAGCTTTGAGAATTAATAGGGAATTCGGTGAGATTCCGAAGCAGCTCCCACTACTGTATTTGATGAATGAAACAGCACTATGCCATTGAGTCTTATAGACTTGAGAAGGCGCTTTTTCAGCGATAGTTTAACTATCCTATGATAGTTCTATCTATATCATAAGTCAGGAGACCTACCATGTTTTATCGGTTTTAAGTATTCCGGGAAGAGGGAAGAAATGTCCGTTATGTGCTTATGTTTTTATAATAAGCTAAACAGATTGTAATTTAAGCTCTCATTTCCTTAAAAATGAGAGCTTTATTTTTTTATTAATCTTCTTTCACTAATATACTCTTAATAATTTACAAAGCAAAGTTTGCAAGATAAAAACAACCTTGCAAACGGAAAAATTCACTTTTAACTGCGCTTTAACAAAAAAAGGAGAATATAAAAATGAAAAAAAATTATTTTAAGTTAGTTACGCTATTATTAGTAATTGTAATGTCAATTACTATTGTAACAGGGTGTTCAAAAAGCAATGCACCTACTGGTGGAAATGTTTCAAACAACGGTTCAAACAATAATGAAAACAAAGGCGAAAACACTGAAGAAAACTATGATGGAAAGCTTGTATTGGACCACTCATTAGAATTAAAATATGCAAAGAATTTTTCTGTAGATTACTACAAAGGTGGTTATAAGCTTATTAAAGTAAGTGATGGAAATGAAATTTTAACTGTTCCGGAAGGTATGAGTGTACCAGCTGAGGTTGGAGAAAATGTTATAGTATTAAAGATGCCTGTAAGCAATATGTTAATATCATCTACACCTACAATGTCGCTTATAAATTCAATTGGAATGTTAGATAGAATTACATTAACTACAACAGAGCGTGATGATTGGTACATAGACGAAGTTATCGAAAAAATGGACAATTCTTCGATAACATTTGCTGGTTCATACAAGACTCCTGATTATGAAATTTTAACATCATATGCACCATCGTTTGCAGTATTTTCTGGCATGTTAAATAGTACGCCTGAAGTAGGGGAAAAATTAAAAGAGCTTAAAATTCCTTATATGCTAGATATGGCTTCAGAGGAAGTACATCCTTTAGCTAGAGTTGAATGGGTGAAGCTTTATGGAGCATTATATGATTGTGAAGAAAAAGCAAATGAAGTATTTGATGCACAGGTTTCATATGTAGATAATCTTGACACTGCAAAAGTTACTGATAAAACTGTTGCAATGTTCTATATAACATCAAAAGGCAATCTTCATGTTCGTCAAGGCGGAGACTACATGGTGAAGATGCTTGAGCTTGCAGGCGCAAAATATGTTTTCTCTGATTTGAATCCTGATAAGACAGGAACGGAAAAAATAGAATTTGAAGAATTTTATAACACTGCTAAGGATGCAGACTACATAATTTACATATGGTCATTGGGTGGTAAGCCTAAGAATTTAGATGATTTTCTTGCTAAAAATGAATTATTTAAAGACTTAAAGGCAGTTAAAGATGGCAATGTATGGTGTACAACACCAGATTATTTTCAAATTTCAGATACTTTAGGACATATGATAAAGGATATGAATGATATGCTTACTTTAGAGGATGCCTCTGTAGATTCATTCCAACATTTAATTAGATTAAAATAATGAAAAATATAAAATCATTTGTACGTTATCAAGTTGTTTTTATTTTGCTTATCGTTCTTATTTGCGTTGCCATAATTATGAATGTAAATACGGGAAGTGTCAATATCACACCCTCTAAAATTTTTGAAATTATAGTTCTGAGAGCTGAGGAAGGCTCTGTAGCAAGCAATATAATATGGAAGATAAGACTCCCAAGACTGCTCGGTGCAGCAGTCTTAGGAGGTGCATTATCTGTGTCAGGATTTATGCTTCAAACCTTTTTTAGAAATCCTATAGCCAGTCCATTTGTATTAGGAATTTCCTCTGGAGCTAAAATGTTTGTAGGCTTTGTAATGCTTATAATGCTTAAGTATGTAGGCTCTATATCACTAACAACAATGGTTGTTGCATCTTTTATAGGCTCACTTTTATCAATGGGGTTTGTTTTAATATTTGCAAAAAAGTTTGACAATATGTCAATGCTTTTGGTAGTTGGAATTATGATAGGATATATTTGCTCAGCAATTACTGACTTTTTTATAACATTTGCTAAAGAGACAGATGTTGCAAATTTAACTTATTGGTCAATGGGGAGTTTTTCAGGAATGAATTGGGAGAGTCTAAAGGTAGCATCTTTAGTTATTTTTGCTTCATTTATTGCAACCTTTTTACTATCGAAGCCTATCGGTGCATATCAGCTGGGAGAAGGCTATGCTAAAAGTATCGGTATCAATATTAAATTTTTAAGAATAATGCTAATAACCTTATCCAGCTTGCTATCAGCTTGCGTTACGGCTTTTGCAGGACCTATTTCATTTGTAGGAATAGCTGTTCCTCATATTACAAAGCTTCTACTAAAAACTTCAAAGCCAATTTTAATAATACCAGCATCATTTTTATGCGGTGCAGTGTTCTGTATGTTTTGTGACTTAATAGCAAGAACTGCATTTTCACCTGTTGAACTAGCAATTGGTACAGTTACAGCTATTTTCGGTGCCCCCGTTGTAATTTGGCTAATGGTTAGCAAACAAAGGAGTGTGTAATTGATTTGATAGATAAATATTTTTTAAAAACTGAAAATCTTTGTGTTGGCTATAACAATAAGCCGCTTATATCGAATATAAATATAGGTATTAAAAAAGGTGAGATTTTAACTTTAATTGGGCCAAATGGTTCAGGAAAGTCAACGATCTTAAAAAGCATAACTAAACACCTTTCTATGATTTCTGGTGTTGTGTATATAGATAAGCAAAGTTTAAACATGATTTCAAATAAAGAAACTGCGACTAAGATATCAGTAGTCTTAACTGAAAAAGTAAAACTGGAAATGATGACCTGCTATGATGTTGTTGC
Organism: Firmicutes bacterium UBA7510; assembly: GCA_002479485.1. GTDB lineage: Bacteria > Bacillota > Clostridia > Tissierellales > Sedimentibacteraceae > UBA1535. The sequence continues at coordinate 116,883 of DLNM01000052.1, forward strand.
AACAGGTCGTTATCCATATACAAATTATTTTGGAAAACTTACTAAACATGATCAGGATATTGTCAATGATTCTCTAAAAAAAGTTCATGCTACAGAACTTGCTGACTGCGACTTTACAGCGATTAGTGATGGTCAAAGGCAAAGAATTATGCTGGCTCGTGCCATTTGTCAAGAGCCTGAAATTATCGTTTTAGATGAACCAACTTCATTTCTTGATATAAGACATAAAATTGAGCTTCTAGAAATCCTCCGTAAGATGTCTAGAGAAAAAAACATAACTGTTGTTATGTCACTACATGAAATTGACCTTGCACCTAAAATATCTGACAAGGTAGTGTGTGTTAAGGGAGATGAAATATCAAGGTTTGGATCACCAAACGAAATTTTTAAGGAAGAAATTATAAATGAGCTTTATGGTATACAGGATGGTTCCTATAATATGTTATTTGGTAGTGTTGAGCTAAAACGCACATCAGGTAAGCCTAATGTGTTTGTCTTAGCAGGTGGTGGATGTGGAACTCCGATATATCGTGAGCTCCAAAAGCATGGTATATCATTTAATACAGGTATTTTGTATGAAAATGATGTAGATTATCAAGTTGCTAAATCACTTGCTAACAAAACTTATTCATCTCTTGCATTTAGTCCGGTATCGGATGAACTAATTAATGAAGTGAAAAATGAAATATGTAATTATATAGCAATTATTGATTCAGGTACACAGATTGGTGAGTTTAATAGCTTTAATCAACTAATACTTGAAACTGCAATTAAAAATCAAATTCCAGTATATAAAAATATTCAAAAGGTGGTTGAGTTATTAAATGAAAAATAAAAATACACCTCGAATACTAATAGGTGGAACTTCAAGCGGATGTGGTAAAACAACAATTACCTGTGCTTTGTTACAAGCATTAGTTAATAGAGGACTAAAAACTGCGTCCTTTAAGTGCGGGCCTGATTATATCGATCCTATGTTCCATGGTGAAATCATTGGATCTAAGAGCTCAAATTTAGATGCCTTCTTTTGTGATGATGATACAATCAGATACCTATTATATAAAAACGGAAGTAGCTGTGAAATTTCAGTTATTGAGGGTGTAATGGGCTTTTATGACGGAATAAACCTTAATACAACAAAATCGTCTACCTATGAGGTGTCTAAGATAACTCAGACCTCTGTTATTCTTACTGTTAATTGTAAGGGAATGGCAAATTCTGCGGTAGCTTTAATCAAAGGCTTTGTAGATTATAAAAAAGATTCAAATATAGTTGGTGTTATACTAAATAATATTACAAAAAGTACATATGAAGCTGTTAAAGTAGCAATTGAAAATGAATTTAACGGCAGTATTAGGGTGTTAGGTTACCTTCCTAAATTAACAGAGGATTTAGTATTTAGTAGCAGACACCTTGGCTTAGTAACTTCTAATGAAATAAATGATATAAAAGAAAAGTTAAATACGTTAGCTAAAATTGTTGAAGATACAATAGATATTGATAAAATTATTGAAATTGCCAATAACGCATCAGCGATTGACTTTAAAGGTCCTGATGTTAAGCATCATGACAAAATAGTAAGGATTGCTGTTGCTTACGATAGAGCGTGTTGTTTTTATTATAGAGATAACTTAGAATTATTAGAAGAAATGGGAGCTGAGCTAGTTTATTTTAGCCCTATAAATGATAAGGAGCTACCATTTAATATTGATGGATTATACATCGGTGGGGGTTATCCAGAGCTGCATTGCGATGAATTATCTAGTAACGTCAGCATGCTAAATTCTATAAAGACGGCACTTGAAAACAAAACACCATGCATAGCTGAATGTGGAGGCTTTATGTATATATCCAGTACTATAGATGAATACAATATGGTTGGATATTTAGATGGTAAATCTATAAACACTAATATGCTATCAAGATTTGGATATATAACATTAGAAGCCAATGAAGATAATATGCTTTGCAAAAAAGGTGAGTGTATTAAGGCACACGAATTTCATTATTATGATTCAACAGAGTGCGGAAGCTCATTTGCTGCAAAAAAAGAAAGCGGTAAATCATGGGAGTGTGTTATAGCAACAGATAATTTGTATGCTGGATATCCACACATGCACTTTTATTCAAACCTTAAGTTTGCAGAAAATTTTTATAAGAAATGTGAGGAGTGTGAAGAGTGTGAAGAAAATCACTTCACACTATGGAGGTAAAAATGAATAATATAAAACCAATGGATATAGAAAAAAGAAGTTTTGAGATTATAACAGAAGAATTAGGAGATAGAAAGTTACCAAAGGAAAATGAACTTGTGATAAAAAGAGTCATTCATACAAGTGCGGATTTTGATTATTTAGATAATTTGAAGTTTTCTGATAATGCAGTTTCAAGAGCAATAGAGGCTTTGAAAAAGAGCTGTGATATTGTAACAGACACACAGATGGCTAAATCAGGTATAAACAAAACAGTCTTATCTTCCTTAGGAGGCTCATTACATTGCTTTATGAGTGATGAAGATGTAGCAAATGAAGCAAAAGACAGAGGTGTAACAAGAGCTGTTGTATCCATGGAAAAAGCAGCTAGATTAGAAAAACCTTGTATTTTTGCTATAGGCAATGCACCTACTGCACTTATAAGACTAAAGGAATTGCTTGACGAGGGAAAAATAAATCCAATATTAATTATCGGAGTGCCTGTCGGATTTGTCAATGTAGTAGAATCAAAAGAACTAATAATGTCAACCAATGCGCCATATATAGTTGCAGCTGGTCGTAAGGGTGGAAGTAATGTAGCCGCAGCTATATGCAATGCAATGCTTTATCAAATAAAAAGATAAAAGTGTGAACCAAGACAGTTTACACTATTAAGGAAGAGGTTCACACTATGCTTAATGAGTATATAACTAAGGATGGTAAAAGACTTAGAATGGGATATACCACTGGCTCATGTGCTACAGCAGCAGCTAAAGCGGCAGCTATTATGCTTTTAACGCAAGAGACAGTTAAAAATATATGCCTTATTACACCAAAGGGAATAGAAATAAATATAGATATTGAAGATATGGATATAAGCCATACCTATGTAAGCTGTGCCGTTAAAAAAGATAGTGGTGATGACCCTGATGTAACAAATGGTATGTTAATATATGCAAAGGTTTCACTTATAGATAATCCTCAAATAATGATAGATGGCGGAAATGGTATTGGAAGAGTAACAAAGCCCGGACTCAACCAGCCTGTAGGTAATACTGCAATAAACTCCACCCCAAGACAGACTATAACTAGAGAGCTAAAAACTGTAGCAGAGGATTATAATTATAATGGAGGATTTTCAGTAATTATATCAGCACCGCAAGGTGAGAATATAGCTAAGAGAACCTACAACTCACGTCTTGGAATACTTGGCGGAATCTCTATTATCGGGACAAGCGGTATAGTAGAACCAATGAGTGATAGCGCTATAGTTGATACTATTAAAGCTGAGATAAATATAAAACTAAATGAAAATAAAAAATGCCTTTTAATAACTCCCGGAAACTATGGCGAAGACTTCTTGAAGGAAGATTTCAGAGGTATAGCAAATGCTGCAGTCAAGTGCAGTAATTTTATAGGTGATACACTAGAGTACGCCGTGGAGCTTCAATTTAAAAGTGTTTTGCTAGTTGGACATATAGGAAAGCTTGTAAAGCTTGCAGGTGGTCTATTTAACACACATTCAAAATATGGAGATTGCAGAGCTGAAATAATTGCAGCGCATAGTGTTCTTTGTGGAGCAAATAAAGAAACAGTAGAGCATATTTTAGATAGCGTAACTACGGATGAAATGCTGGACAAATTAAGGGATATAGGTATATTAGACTGTGTTATGAATAGCATTATGGAAAAAATAAAATACCTAGTCAATTTACGAACACACAATGCAGTAGAAGTAGGAGTTATAACCTTCTCTCAGATTTATGGACAGCTAGGAATGACAGACAATGCGTTAAAAATTTTAGAAGAAATTAAAGGAGAAATATAATATGGTACATTTCGTTGGAGCAGGTTCTGGAGCAGTTGATTTAATAACAGTAAGAGGAAAAAACCATCTTGAAAATGCTGATGTTATAATATATGCAGGATCCCTTGTAAACAAGGAGCTTTTAAATTATGCAAAAAAAAATTGTGAAATATATGATAGTGCGACAATGACCTTAGAGGAAGTTCTTGAAGTTGTAGTCAAATCTAATAAGGGAAATAAAAAGATAGTTAGATTACATACCGGTGATTCAAGTATATACGGAGCTATAAAGGAGCAAATGGTAGAGCTAGATAAGCTAGAAATAGACTATGATGTTTGCCCGGGTGTAAGTGCGTTTTGTGGCGCAGCAGCTTCACTTAAGGCAGAATATACATTACCGGATGTTTCTCAAACAGTTATAATTACACGTATGAGCGGAAAAACTTTAGTTCCGGAAAAAGAAAGTATTGCATCCCTTGCAGCACATCAAGCCACAATGATATTGTTTTTAAGCACAGGACTGTTGGAAGAACTACAGGTTGAGCTTGTAAAGGGTGGATACTCGCCTGACACACCTGCGTCTATTGTTTATAAGGCTACTTGGGATGATGAGAAGATATTCCATTGTACTGTTTCAACACTAGCTAAAACGGCTAAGGAAAATAATATAACAAAAACTGCACTTATTACAGTTGGATATTTTTTGGGTGATGATTTTTCTCGTTCAAAATTATATGACCCAACATATTCAACAGAGTTTAGAGAGGCTACAAAATAATGGATGTTAATATTTTTGCCTATTCAAATAAGGGCTGCGAGCTTGCTAAGAAAATACTTAATTTATTTCCTGATGCAAATTGTTATACAACAGAAAAGCTTGCAGCAGTATATGGATATAATGGTGAAAAATCTGTATGTCATAAGGCTGGAGAATTATTTAATAAATCAAGTGCTATGATATTTGTAGGTGCATGTGGTATAGCAGTTAGAGCAATTGCTCCATTCATCAAGAATAAAATGATTGACCCAGCTGTAGTTGTAATTGATGATTGTGGAAACTATGTAATCTCGCTTTTATCTGGTCATATAGGTGGTGCAAATGAATTAGCATCCTTTATATCAAATGAAATAGGGGCAACTCCTGTAATTACAACTGCTACTGATGTTAACGGACGTTTTAGCGTTGATTCTTGGGCTGTTAAAAATTTATTGACTATAACAAGTATGGAAACTGCAAAGGATATATCGGCACAGATACTTGTAGAGGATATTCCATTTAAATCGGATATAGATATTTGCGGAGACTTTCCGAATGGCTTGGTATATGGCGAAAGTGGTAAGCTAGGTATCTATGTGTCCTATAAAACTATTAATCCCTTTGATAACACACTTCATCTTGTTCCTAAAATTCTTCATGTAGGAATTGGATGTAAGAAATATACGACCTTAGAACAAATTGAGGAGCTTTATAGAGAAACTTTAGATGAATATAATATAGATTTAAGATCAATAAAAAGCTTATCATCTATAGATTTAAAAAAGGATGAAGAAGGACTATTGAAATTTGCAGATAAGTATAAATTACCTGTTGGATTTTATACTGCTGAGGAATTGAATGAGTTAAATGGCGAATTCACTCCTTCATCCTTTGTAAAAGGTATAACAGGAGTAGATAATGTGTGTGAAAGAGCAGCTTATAAATCCTCAGACTTTGGAACATTTATAGTAAGAAAAACCTCCAAAGATGGAGTAACAATAGCTATTTGTTCTCATAAGCAGGAGGTGTGTTTCTAAATGTTAAATATTTGCGTATTTGCTGGAACTACAGAAGGTAGAGGAATTATTGAGTATTTATCTAATAAAAATGTTTTAGTTACTGCCTGTGTAGCTACAGAATACGGTGAAGAAGTAATTCCAAATAACAAAGCAACAATACATGTAGGAAGACTAGACTATGAAAAAATGGTTGAGCTTTTCAATATGAATAAGTTTGATTTAATTATAGACACAACACACCCATATGCTAAAATTGTAACAAAAAATATAATAGATGCTGCAAATAAACTAGGTATAAAATATTTAAGACTTAATCGAAGTGCTTCTGAAACAGTTGATGGAAATTATTTTCCAGATATTGAAGCGGCCGTTGAATATCTATCTAGTACAAATGGCAATATACTTTTGACTACAGGCAGCAATGAGTTAGGTAAATTTACAAGAATACCTAACTTTAAAGAGCGTATATATCTTCGTATTTTACCTCTTGACACTTCATTAGAATCATGCAAAATCAACGGTTATGACTCATCACACATTATTGCAATGCAAGGACCATTTACAGAGGAACTTAATAAAGCAATAATAAAAGCATTTGATATAAAAATCCTTGTAACTAAAGAGGCTGGTTCAAATGGTGGCTTTATGGAGAAAATTAAAGCTGCAAAAGAGTGCAATATTGAGTGCGTAATAATAGATAGACCTGATAATAAAGAAGGAAAATCTTTTGACCAAGTCATAGATTATTTAAATAATATAATTAAAAGTGGTTCTCTTATACCAAATGAAACGAAAAGAAGAATTACTAATGAATGCGTTGAATATGTGAAGCCTAAAATTAATATTGTTGGAATAGGCGTTGGAAATGTATCACAAATGACTTTTGAAGCTTATAAAGCTATTGAACAAAGTGATGTAATTATTGGAGCTAAACGTATATTAGAAAGCTGTGTTGGCTTTAATAAGCCTATGCACTGCGCATTTATGCCTAATGAAGTTTTAGAATATATAAATTGTCTCGAAGAAGCTTCGAGACATTGTCATAAAGAGCATAGAACTATTGCAATACTTCTTTCTGGTGATGTAGGGTTTTATAGTGGTGCAAAAAAACTTTTGGATACATTAAAAAATTATGATGTAAATATAGTCTGCGGCATAAGCTCTCCAGTTTATTTGTGTAGTAAGCTAGGTTTTTCATGGGATGACATTAGTTTATGTAGCTTGCATGGAAGAGATAACAATATTATTCATTCTGTTAAAACCAGCTTTAGAACATTTACACTTGTAGGTGGAGAATATGGCGTAAATGATTTATGTAATCTACTTATAGACTATAATTTTAGTGATGCAAAGTTATATATAGGAGAAAAACTTTCATACGCAGATGAAAAAATTACTGTGGGTACTGCAAATGAATTAAGCAAATACGTCTTTGATAAGCTTACATCTGTTATAATTGAAAATGATAACTATAATACAAAATTAAACGTTGGGCTTGATGATGAAGCTTTTATTAGGTTTGATAAGGTTCCAATGACTAAAAGTGAAGTGAGAGCTGTATCAATTTCAAAGCTTAAACTGTCAAATGATTCTGTAGTATACGATATAGGAGCTGGAAGTGGCTCGGTAGCTATAGAAATGGCAATGCAGGCCTATAACGGCATAGTTTATGCCGTAGAAAAAAATCACGTAGCAGTAAAATTGATAAATAAAAACAAAATGCGTCTTGCAGTACCAAATCTAGAAATAATAGAAGGCTTTGCACCAGAAGCTATAAATGATTTGCCTGCACCAACACATGCATTTATAGGTGGCTCCTCAGGGAATTTAAGCGAGATAGTAGAAATGCTTCTTGAAAAGAATAAGAATGTAAGAATTGTAATTAATGCAATCACATTAGAAACAATTTCTGAAGTGTTAGAATGTATTAAAAAATTTGAATTTGAAGAAACAGAGATTGTTAATTTATCGGTTTCTAAATCGAAAAAATTAGGTAATTACAATATGATGATGGCTCAAAATCCAATATATATAATATCTTGCAGTATGTAAATAAAAAGTGTATAAGTCAAATTTAACTTATGCACTTTTTTGTTTAAAAAATATGGCGTAGTTTTTTTAAAAAAATAAATAATTATAATAATCTTTTTAATTTTATACATATCTATGAAAACTATTGAATTTTAAACTAAAGCAAGTATAAAAAATATTATTTGTTAAAATATTAACAATAAAAAAGTTTTATACTCATAGTTTTTTATTTTAGAATATGTTGATTTATCAAAGAAATATAGACAAAACTAATATAAGCATAATATTTCTTGCAATTGACAATATTCGCTAAATAAGTATAATTACTTTTGTTATAAAACTTTTTATACATTATACATAATACAAAAATAATGACATTTTGGAGGAAAAAATTGAAAAAAATTATTGCATTAATGCTAGTATTGCTATTGTTGACATCAGTTCTGGTTACGGGTTGCTCTACTGCTCAAAAAGATAAGGATAAAGGCAGCCAACAATCTAACGATGGCCAAGAAAAGAAATTAACTGGAGAAATTACACTTTCTACATGGGGATCTTTAGAAGAAAAGAAAATGAATGATGATATCATCGCTTTATTTGAAGCAAAATACCCGGGTACAAAGGTAAACTTAGAATATATACCAGATGAATATACAACTAAAATTGACTCAATGTTTTTAGGAAATATGGCACCAGACGTAATATATGGACATCCTAAATACTTTGCATCATGGGCAAGCCAAGGTCTTTTAATGGATTTAACAGACAAATTCAATGAAACGCCAGAGCTTATGGATGAAAATAAGTTCAACACAGGATTATACGAAGCGTTTAAATATGAGGGGAAAAATATAGCCACAGTAAATGGAGCTGATACTTTACTTATTTACTATAACAAAGACTTATTTGATGCAGCAAATGTTGAATATCCTTCAGATGATTGGACATATGACGATTTAATCAATGCAGCTAAGAAGTTGACTATAAGAGATGATAACGGAAAACCAAAACAATTTGGAATATCAGTAGGCTTTGACTATCAAGGAACTGAGGCTTTTGTATATGCAAACGGTGGAGACTTATTTGATGATGTGAATGATCCGAAGAAAGTTTTATTCAATTCTCCAGAAACTGTAGAAGCATTACAATTGATGCATGATTTAATTTATGTTCATAAAGCTGCACCTACTGCTTCTGATAATGAGGTTTTAGGTGGAGGCTTTGATACGGGCAAAATTGCAATGATTGTTGACGGTGTTTGGTCAGTAGTTTATAGAAAGAATATTGAAGACTTTAGCTGGGGCTTATCAACAGTTCCAAGTAGTGATGGCGTTGTAAAGAAAATTCCTGCATTATATGCTGGATATGCTATAGCAAAAACAACTAAAAACCCTGATTTAGCATGGGAATTTGCTAAATTTATGCAAAGTGACGAAGCTCAAAATTTATTGGCTGCTTCTGGCCTTATAACTGTAATAAACAAGGATATTGCAAAATCTGACGAGGTTATAAATATTAAGGGGGCACCAGACAATCATATGTTGAGAGTAACATCATTAGAAAAATCAATTCATAATGATACTATGCTTGTTAACTGGGATGAATTTTTAGTAAAGGCTTTTGATCCACCTATGCAACAGTTTCTCAACAGCACTATAACAGCAGAAGAGGCTGCAAAGCAAGTACACGAAGGGTTTGAACAGCTTTTAAATAATAAATAAATATTACTAGGGGTGAAGAGAATTCTTTACCCCTATATTTTAGGAGGATTTAATGAGTAACATTTGTAAAAAAGTATCTAACAATACAAATATATTAATAATGTTCTTAGGAAAAATTAAGTCTATATTCAAAAAAAATAAGTTTTTGTTTTTTATATCGCCTTGGATTGTTGGTTTTCTTTTGCTTACTGTAATTCCAATGGTGAGTTCATTTGCAATAAGCTTTACTGAATGGAATATCTTAACAAAGCCTAAATTTGTGGCGTTTGCTAACTATATTGATGTTTTTAATGACCCTCTTTTTTATAAATCACTGAGAGTTACACTTGTATTTACTGCTTTAAGTGTTCCTATAAATGTTATTTTATCCCTATTTGTTGCGATACTTTTGAATAGTGAAATAAAATGCATAAATTTGTATAGGACTATATACTATTTACCAGCTGTTGTATCAGGAGTAGTAGTATCTCTACTTTGGACATGGATATTTAATAGTGAATTTGGGCTTTTAAATAACTTTTTATTAAAATTTGGAATACAAGGTCCTAGATGGCTCACAGATGAATTTTGGGTAATGCCTGCTATGGTAATTATGAGTACATGGGGTATTGGTGGTGGAATCATTATGTATCTGTCAGGATTGCAAGGCATTCCCGCATATCTTTATGAAAGTGCACGCTTAGATGCTGCTGGATGGTGGACTAGACTTATTAAAATTACTATTCCGTCAATGAGCCCAGTTTTGCTTTTTACTACTTTAACAAATATTATTGGTAGCTTACAGACCTTTACAAGCGCTTACATAATGACCGGGGGTGGACCTAACAACCAGACCTTATTTTATGCCTTTTATGTATATAAACATGCATTTACATGGAAACAAATGGGGAAGGCCTGTGCGCTTGCTTGGTTATTGTTTTTGATAATAATGGCAATAACTATGCTTTTACTTAAAGTTTCGAAAGGAAAAGTGTATTATGAATCAAAGGACGGAGGAGATATCTTATAATGAAGGCGCTTACAAGAAGAAAAATATTAAAATTTGTCACATATGTATTGATAACTATAGGTGCAATTCTAATGATTTTACCATTTTTATGGATGATTTCTACATCCTTTAAAAATCCATTAAAAGTTTATGAACTTCCTATAAAATGGATACCTGAGACCTTTAATTTCAAAAATTATACTCGTCTTTTTACTGAATATAATTTTTCCTTATATATATTTAATTCATTGAAATTGGCTACTCTTAATATTGTAGGTAACGTGCTTTCCTGTTCTTTGGTTGCGTATGGATTCTCTTTTTTGAGACATAGGTATAAAAATAAAATTTTTATTCTTTTACTAGCTACAATGATGTTACCGGGAGCTGTTACATTTTTTCCACAATTTATTTTATTTAATCATATAGGATGGTATGGAACTACACTTCCATTATGGGTACCTGCATTTTGTGGAAGTGCATTTTACATATTCTTGCTAAGACAATTTTTCCTTACTATACCATCAGAGCTAATAGATGCAGCGAAAATGGATGGGTGCTCTGACTTAAAAATTCTGTTTAAAATAGTATTACCTATGTCGAAGCCTGCTCTTATGGTAATAGTAATATATACATTTATAGATGTTTGGAATGATTTTTTTGGACCTTTAATTTACATTATAAGAGAGGAACAAAGAACAGTTGCTGTTGCCCTTAATTACTTGAATAGTACCTATGAGGGGACAAGTTCAATTCCAATTACAATGGCTGCATCTGTTCTACTTATTATTCCATCTTTGGTTATATATTTTGCCGGTCAGTCACATATATCAAAAGGAATTGTGTTTAAGGGAGTTGAAAAATAAGGCTTATGAAAAATATAATTGATTATTTATTCAGTTTCGAAGGTCGAGTTATATCTCCAATTTGGGATGGAGAAAAGGCGTTTGATTTTATGTGTTTAGGATATAATGAGTTTGCTAAAGCCTTAGGTTTTAACATCTGTACAACTGGCAATAACGTTACAAGTGTTGCGGAAAATGAGTTAATTAATCCAAATAATATTGACCAACTTAATGGCAAAACTCTTAATTCTTCAACAATTGAAGCAGAGCTAAAATACATAGACGAATTAAAGAAAATAAAAAAAATACCTTCTGGCGGTGGATTTTTTGGCCCTCTGACAGTGGCAGGAGCCTTAGTTGGCATGGAAAACCTCAACAAATATATAATTAAGAATCCTGATTTTGTTGAGGCTGTTATGGATTTTGTGACTAAACAAATGATATATTTGGCAAAGGAAGAAGAAAAGCATGGCATAGATTTATTATGGATAGCAGAGCCAGTTGCTTCACTTCTGTCACCTAAAAGTTTTGAAAAATTTAGCTGTGTATATCTAAAGGCTATATTTGATTCGATTGATGTACCGGGATTTTTGCATGTATGCGGAAAAACTTTAAAGCATACAAAAGGATTAGTAGAAACCGGTGCTCAGGTAATTAGCATTGATTATGTAACTGACATAGAAAAATGTATAAGAATTGTTCCAGAAGATGTTGTGATTATGGGAAATATAAATCCTATGTTACTTAAATATGGAGATAAGCAAGAAATAATAAATGAAGCCATACAAATAAACGAAGCATGTAAAAATTATAAGAACTTTATTTTCAGTACAGGATGTATGCTTCCACCAAAAACACCTTATGAAAATGTTAATTTGGCAATAGATGTAACTAAAAAATTTGAAATATGGACTAATGATGAATACAGACACCTTAGAAGCTTAATTAAGGCATTTATAAAGGACGATAAAAACGAAATTAATCTATTAAAGCAAGATAATAAGATAACTGAAAATTTAATTGATGTAGCTTTTGAGGAAGCACAAAAGATAACAAATTATCTTAAGGAGTATATGTAATGTCAAATATATATTTTAAAAATTTAACTAAAGTTTATAGTAAGAGCACTAAAAATGAATTTAAAGCTGTTAAAAATATTAGCTTAGAGATAGAAAATGAAGAATTTGTTGTATTTCTTGGGCCTTCTGGCTGTGGTAAGACCACAACGCTTAGAATGCTTGCAGGACTGGAGGAAATCACTGAAGGCGAAATATATATAGATGACGTAATGGTAAATGACATGGAGCCAAAAGATAGAAATATCGCAATGGTATTTCAAAACTATGCATTATATCCGCATATGTCTGTGTATGATAACATAGCATTTGGTTTAAAAAACAGAAAAGTAGATAAAAAGAGAATAGATGAGAAAGTAATAAGTATAGCAGAAATATTAGGCATAGAAAAAGAATTAAGAAGAAGACCTAAGGAATTATCAGGGGGGCAGAGACAAAGAGTCGCAATGGGACGTGCAATGGTTAGAAATCCTAAGGTATTTCTAATGGATGAGCCATTATCAAACTTAGATGTAAAACTTAGAGTACAAATGAGAAATGAGCTTATAAAGCTGCATAAGGATTTAAGGGCAACTTTCGTTTTTGTTACACATGATCAAGTTGAAGCTATGACGCTTGCAACTAAAATAGTTGTTATGAATGAGGGTCATATAATGCAGGTTGGAAGCCCTAAAGAAATCTTCAACAGTCCTAAGAATTTATTTGTTGCAGGCTTTATAGGAAGCTCTCAAATGAATTTTATTTCGGGGAAATATAGCGTTGATAATGGAAAATCATATTTTGTATCTGAGTGTATAAGTATAGAAATAGATGATGAAAATCTTACAAAAAAATTAAAAGCTAATCAAGAGCTTATTCTAGGCATTCGTCCTGAACATATAAGATTGGTTGATAAAAATACTGAATATGATATTGAGCTAAGAGCGAATTTTACTGAAAACATGGGTTCATATAAAAATGTATATATGAGTCTTGACTCGACAGATTTGATAATGCAATCGGATTTTGAAGAAGCGTTGGACAATAACGAAAAGATATGTATAAACTTTGATAGAAATAAAATTCATTTATTTGATAAACAAACACAGATAAATATTAAGGAAATGTAGGAATTTTGATGGGTGATAAATTTATAAATTATAGTGATTATGCTTGCTGTGGTAAACATTCGGATATGGTAAGTAAAGAGCATCAATCTAAGGTATATGTATTACCAAGTATCGGATTTGTTGAGGTTGAAGCATTCAAAATAAGCAGTGGAGTAGAAAAGCTTGATTTAAACAATATAGCTAAGCTTTCAAATTTTAATTTTGAGGAAGGATCAATCTATTCTGTTCTCAGACAATGTAAAGATTTAAGCACAGATTATAAGGTGATGATTAAGGTTAATGGTCCCTTAACTATAATAAGTGAGCTAATAGGTCTTAATAAACTATTTTTGTTTTGGAAAAAGGCACCCGATGAATTCTATAATGTCCTAAAAAGGATAGAAAATAATTTAAGTTCATATATAAATGAGTGCATCAATTATGGTGCTAGTATCATTTCATATGGTGATGCAATTTGTTCTCGAGATATTTTAGGACCAAGGCATTTGCAAGATATAACAACTAATTTTACTTATCCTTTTCTGAAAAGTATTGAAACCATAATAAATAAAAGGGCTCTTTTGCACATATGCCCTAAGCTAAGCGGTGCATTAAAGCATCTTGACTTGGCTAGTACTAGGATTATAAATTTAAATAAAAAAATGAGCTATGAGGATGCTTGCCTCTATGTTAATGAACTGGAGGCTATAGTAGGCAGTAAATGTATTGAGTATAGAGATATTCAGGTTAAAAAATTAGAGATTTTAAACCTAAAATAATAATAGGGAGGTATATATATGTCAGAAAATAAAGAAGTACTATTATCAAAGTTGTCTAATTGTGTTTTAGAAATGGAAGATGAACTAGTAGTAGAGGTAGCAAAGCAATATATTGAAGCCGGATATTCTCCTATTGACGGTATACTAGAAGGTTTGGTTGATGGTATGCAAGAGGCAGCTAAACTTTTTGAGGAGGAAGAGTATTTTATTCCTGAACTTTTAGTATGCTCTGAAGCAATGTATAATGGCTTGAATATTTTGAAGCCACATTTAGATAAAAGTAATTTTGGCAAGAATAAAAAGATTGTTCTTGGTGTAGTAGAAGGAGATACTCATGATATAGGAAAAAATCTGGTTAAAATAATGCTTGAAGCAGCAGGCTACGAAGTCATAGATATGGGAAGAGATGTACCTTGTGAAAGCTTTGTTGATAAGGTACTAGAAACAAAGGCAGATTTACTGGCTATGTCTACTCTAATGTCTAGTACCATGAGTAGTATGCAAAGAGTTATTCAGATTTTAGAGGAGAAAAATATCAGAGAATCAATAAAGGTTATAATAGGTGGAGCGCCTATATCGCTTTCATTCTCAAAAAAGATAGGGGCAGATGGTTATTCATCAAATGCAGTTGAGGCAGTAAAGCTAGTTGATGAATTATTATCGGTATAGAAATATGTTTACAGAAAAAGAAAGACTATTTTATGCATTCGATAAAAAAAATATAGATAGACCTCCCTGTATATGTCCAGGAGGTATGATGAATATGGTTACTAAAGAACTAATGCAAGAAACTAATGCGAAGTGGCCAGATGCACATAGTGATTCTGATATGATGGCAGAGCTGTCAAGGGGTGTATACAGCCTTGGATTATTTGAAAACTATGGTGTACCATTTTGTATGACTGTGGAGGCAGAGGCTATGGGTTCCACAGTAGATTTTGGTAACATAATGGTAGAGCCACATATTGTAGAATACAGTTTAAAAAAATCGGAGGAATGGGATAAATTAAATAAAATTGATTTTGACAAAAGCAGAGCGACTGTAGTTCTTAATGCCATAAAAAAGTTGAGCGAATATAAGGATGATGTGCCTGTCATTGGAAACTTGACAGGTCCTGTAAGCGTTGCAACTTCATTGCTTGATCCTAATATTTTTTATAAGGAGCTTAGAAAAAACAAAGAGGCTGCACACAGTCTTATGAGGCATGTATCTGAGCAGATTGCCTTATTTGGTATTAAACAGGTTGAGGCTGGCGCTAATTGTATAACCATATCTGATCCCAGTGCAACAGGTGAAATACTTGGACCCAGTGCATTCAAGGAGTTTGCAGTTCCATATATAAATCATATAATAGATAGAATTAAGAGCATGTATGACATAAAAATTATTGTTCATATATGCGGAAATATGAACATTGTTAAGGGCATTATAGGACATATTAGAGCAGATGCTTTCAGTTTTGATTCAATGGTAAATATTAAAGAAATAAAAAATGAGCTTCCACAACGTGTTACAATGGGTAACTTAAATACCTTTATGCTTGAATTTGGCAGTAAAGAAAAAATACGAACATCAACATTAAAATGTGCAAGTGATGGATTTAACATAATTTCACCTGCCTGTGGCTTGGGAGTTGGAACAGGCTTAGAGAATATAAAAATTATTTTATCAACTATAAAGGAAATTGCAGAATAATGTATAAAATAACTATTAAATCATTAAACCAAATTGTACTATTTAAAGAATCTCAGAGCTTAACTGAAGCCTTAACTAATAATAATATTGCTATTAACAACAGCTGTATAGGTCGGGGAACCTGCGGAAAATGCAAAATTAAACATATATCCGGAAAGCTTAACGATATAAAAGCAGAAGAAAGAAAATTTCTTAGTAGACATGATATAGAAAATAATATTAGATTAGGCTGCTATGCGTTCCCACAAGGAGATATTGAAATAGATGTGTTGGATACTCAGGCAGATTATTCAATAACTTCATATGGACTTGTTTCGGAATTTAGAGTAAATCCTTTTATTCATAAGCTTCTGAATAAATCAGGAAACACATATGTTTATTATGGGGACGATTTATTGACTGAAGAAAAGGGAAACACTTTAGATAAGCTATATGGAATTGCATTAGATATTGGTACTACAACAGTTGTCATGTCATTGATACATATAAATACAGCAAAAGAACTTGCTACAGAAGTTTCTATAAATACTCAAATAGATTATGGACAAGATGTTATAAGCAGAATTTCATACTCCGAAGAAAATGGAATAGAAGGCATATTTAAACTTAAAAAATCAATAATTGACCTACTTAACAATATGATTCAAAGATTGTGTAATCAAACAAACATAGATAGACAAAATATATATGAAGTTGATGTTTCGGCTAATACAACAATGCTTCATATGTTACTGGGAGTAAATGCATCAAGTATGGCTAGAGTACCATATGAACCTGTGTTTACAGCCTCTCAGAATATTGTTGCTTCTGATTTAGGCATAAATATCAATCAAAGCGGAAAAGTATACTGCTTGCCATCTGTATCATCATTTATAGGAGCAGACATAGTATCTGGTCTGTATGCTTCGGGTTCATGTGATTCTGATGAAAATATACTATACGTAGATATAGGTACAAATGGAGAAATAGTTCTTAAAGTTAATGATAAAATGTATTGTTGCTCCTGTGCGGCGGGACCAGCTCTTGAAGGAATGAACATAAGCTTTGGCATGAAGGCTGGAAGCGGCGCAATAGAACAAGTTAAAATTGAGGATAATCGTCTGGAGCTAAGCATAATAGCTCAAACAGCTCCAATAGGTCTATGTGGAAGTGGAATAATCTCTGCAATAGCTCAATTAGTCAAAAAAGGATTGATAAAAAATGACGGTGCTATTCATTCTGCAAATGATTTTAGTGAAGATGATTTTAGAAGAACTCTAATAATTGAAAACGGAAGAAAAAAATCTATAAGGCTTACTTTTGATCACAATCCAATAACAATATCTCAAAAGGATATCAGACAAGTACAATTAGCTAAGGGTGCAATACTAGCTGGAATTTACACTTTGTTCCAAGCTGCTGATATTGATTTCAATTATATAGATAAAGTTTTAATTGCAGGTCAATTTGGTCTTCATTTGTCTGTTGACAGTTTAATTGGCTGTGGTATTCTACCGATTGAACTGTCAGATAAAATCACATATATAGGCAATACTTCAAAGTCTGGCGCCTATATGTCACTATTATCGAAGGATGCTAAAAATAGGATGAATGACATAGCCTTAAACATAGAATATCTAGAGTTATCAAGGCTAGATTCGTATCAAAAATTATTTATTAAATGTTTAAATTTTGATGCTAGACTATAGGGTAATTATTAGGGTAATAATAAAAAATTTCATAGTTAAGAATAGTTGTATAATTTATTTTAAATTGACAAGTTGGCTAGAATTCAATACGATTATATTATAAATAAGTAGAGGTGTGTATATGAAAGTAAAAAAAGAATTACCGGTAATATTTGAAGAATTTGCAGAGGCTAGAAGAAATGCCTTTTTATCTGTTAAGGAAATTAAGGAAAAAGGAACACCGGTTGTGGGAGTTTTCTGTACATTTATGCCTGAAGAAATTCCTATGGCTATGGGTGCAGTTCCTATCGGACTATGTTCGTTCTCAGAAGAGACAATCCCAGAGGCTGAAAAAGATCTTCCGAAAAACCTATGTCCGCTTATAAAAGCAAGCTATGGATTTGCTAAAACTGACAAATGTCCGTTCTTCTATTTCTCGGATTTAGTTGTAGGGGAATCTACTTGTGACGGAAAGAAAAAAATGTATGAATATTTAAGTGAGTTTAAACCGGTACATATTATGGAACTTCCAAACAGTGCAACAGGTAAAAGCGGATTTGAGATGTGGAAAAAAGAAGTTATTGGATATAAAGAAAAGCTTGAGGAATTTTTTGGTGTAACTATAACTGAGGAGCAAGTTAGAGAGGCTGTAAAGCTTAAAAATAGAGAAAGAGATGTTAGAAAAGAATTTTATAGTCTAGGCAAATTAAAACCATCACCAATCTTAGGATCTAAGGTGCACAACACTCTTTATGGAGCAGGATTTAAATTTGACAAGGAAGCTAATATAGAAGAAATGAAGGCTCTAATTGAGCAAATTAAAAGTGAATATGTTCCGAATGAAGAGGATGCTAAAAAACCTCGTATATTGATAACAGGCTCACCAATAGGTGGAGTAAGCGCTAAGTTATTTAAGGCTATAGAGGACAATGGTGGAAGCGTAGTTGCTCTAGAAAACTGCGGCGGTGCTAAGGCTATTGAAGAAAATGTTGATGAAAATGCTGAAGATATTTATGAAGCTATAGCTCGTAAATATTTGAACATAGGATGTGCATGCATATCTCCAAATGGCAAGAGATTAGAGCTTTTAAACAAAATGATAGATGAATATCAAGTAGATGGAGTTATAGATGTTGTATTGACATCATGTCATCCATACAGTGTTGAAACACTTCAAATTAAGAGACTTTGTGAAAATGAAAAAAATGTACCTTACTTGACAATTGAGACTGATTATTCTCAATCAGATGTTGGTCAGATAGATACAAGAATTGCGGCTTTCATAGAAATTTTAAAATAAATTATTCAAAAAAATACCACCAAGCACTAAATTAAGTGTCTTTGGTGGTTTTTTATAATTTTTTTATTAGCTATAATTTTGTTGCAATAATTGCGGCGCCTAAAGCCCCAGCATATCTTCCAAGCTCATTTTCACAAACATCATGACCTATTTTTTTAGAAAGTTCCTTAGCTACATATGAACGTTGGCTTAAACCTCCTGTAAGGACGCATTTACCTTCGACACCGTGCCTATTCACAAGTTGACTGACCTTAGTCACTACTGAATCTATAACACCTGCTGCTATATCCTTTCTGTCGGCACCAGCACCTATATATCCTATTACCTCCGATTCAGCAAAAACTGTGCACATTGAGCTGATGTTAAGTGGGGTTCCATGCCCTGCTAATTCTAAAAACTCTCCGAGGCTTAGACCCATTCTATTTGCCATAATCTCTATAAATTTGCCGGTTCCGGCTGAGCATTTATCATTCATCAGAAATTTAGTGACCATACGGTTTTTATATGTGATAACCTTTGTATCCTGTCCACCTATATCAATCACAGTACAATTTTCATTTAAAAGATGTCCAGCACCAAGACCATGACATTTAATCTCTGTTACAACATCATCTGCAAAAGCTACAGAGATTCTTCCATATCCAGTTGCTATAACTTTTGCATTATCCTTATCAAGAATAATACCTGTTTCTATAATTTTATTTTTAATTAACTCTGAGGTCTCCTTACTATTCCAACCTGTAGGCAGAGTAAAGCAATCTATAATTTTATTTCCGTCAAATATTACAGTCTTTGCTGCAGTAGAGCCTATGTCAATACCTATAAAATTCATTTTTTCCTCCATGCAATTAGTACAATTAATTATTGAAATACTCCATTCATTATAAGTTAATAAACAGGCTTATAACAATAGAAATTAGTTATATATCTGATGGCTTTGATTACTTTAAGTTATATATTATTTTCTTTATTTTGATTCTGTCTTTCACTTTTAAATGCCCATAAGAATATTACTGCTCCTATAACTCTTATGATACCACTTATATATAATGCTGCATGTATAGACAAAGCACCCTTTACAAATGTACCTATAAAAGGCATAAAAGAACTTGTAATTTGCGTAAAACAGGTAAACAAAGATATGTAAAGAGTTCTATCCTTTTCAGGGCTTACATAGATAAGTTCATTAAACAATAAAGTAGTCGCACCTGACATTCCGCTTCCAACTACCAACTGCATTGCCAACAGCATCGGCAATGTATCACTTATTGCATATGCAAAGGGTGAAAGTGCCATCAATGACATACATATTCCCAGAACAGTTATATTTCCAAGCTTATCTGTTAATTTAATCCATAGACCTATTGTTAGAAATTGAACTATAGTAGAGGTAATATTAAGATATCCCACCCAAGCAGCATTTGCATGCAAAACATCAAGCTGATATAAGTTGTACAAAGGCCAAGACATTTGCCAGCCCAAATAAAATATAATTACTGTTATACAATATTTTATGTATTTTGGATGTTCAGGAAGTGTTTTTATTATATGAAACAATTTCTTGCTGATATTATCGCTTTTTTGTGGTGGTTTAGCATCAAAAACAAACTTTTTATATTGTAAAACTTCATATGTACCTATTAAAAATGTAAAGACAAAGAGTACCTCATATAAAAATAAGATATCAATAGGATATTTTTCATTTAGAGATAAAAATATTCCGACTATAAAGGTTGCCCCGATTGTAAGTACACTGTTGAACTTGTTTCTGTCGCCTATAATTGCGTTTAACTTATTCATTGGGAAAACATCTGCTACTAAGGATTGATATCCAATTCCCCATACAGCTTCTGGTGCATTCCTAAGTCCCATTAGAGCAACTAGAGTTATTGGCTGTAATGCTTTAGGTAAAAATGGAACAAATGCATACAGCAAGAAAAAGGCCCTAGATAAGAAGCATATAATCAGTGTTGTTCTTAATTTGTTTTTTGTATTATCAATAATTATGGCACCGGGAATTAAAACAAATACAGCTATCATACTGGGAAGAGCATTTAACAATGCAAAATGCATATCATTCCCGCCTGCTTCTTTTAAATATGTAACTAAAAATCCTGCACTAGACGCCACAAAAGCACCTAAAAGTCCACCGACTATATTGTATTTATAATTATGTTTAAGCTTGTCCATTTATAACCTCGTATGATATAGAATTATTTGTGTGTTTGTTTATAATATCAAACTAATTTGAAATAATCAAGATGATTGAGGTTATAAATATATTAATTGTATTTTTTTAACAATGTGAACAATAATTCTCTTTTCTATTGTTAAAATTTAGTATATACTGTATATGTCGAATTATAGTTTTTTTTGAAACTAATATTACACTGGAGGTCTTTTCGATGTTTAAAAATATGAAAATAAAATACAGAATATATTTGAGTTTTTTATTAATGTTTATTTTTATAGTGAATATGGGAAACACATCAATTATTTCATTAAATAATGCAAACAGAAATCTTAATAATTTTGTAAAACGAGCTTACATACCCGCAAACGCAATAAAAACTTGCATGGTAGAAACAAATTCTGCTGCGCAAACCATAAGTGCGATGGCACTTACTAATAATAAAAGTTCTTATTCTGATTATGATGAAAAAATAAGTGAGAGCGTAGGTATAATTAATGACAATATTGAAGTTGTTAAAAAGTACTATAAGGAGGATAATCAATTAGTTATTGAGTATGAAACAGCTCTTAATAATTTGATATCCATAGGTGACAGTATAGTCTCAGATATTAAAGCTGGAAATAAATCAAGTGCTTCTGAGCAAATAGTTGGTACCTTAACAACAACACTAAATGATGTTAATGATATTGCAAAAAAATTATCTTTAAATTTGGAAGGCTTTGAATCAGCGCTTCTAGCTGATAGTACAAAAAGAACAAATAATAATATTGGTTTATCTCTAGGCTTTATGGCACTTAGCCTTGCAGCTTGTATTTTAATAGCATTGTCTTTAACAAAGGCAATAAATAGACCTTTATTAGAAATTGAAAAAGCAGCGACTGAAATGTCAGAAGGAAATTTAAATATCAAGGTTAACTATAAATCTAAAAATGAGATGGGAAAACTTGCAGATGCTATTCGTAATTCTGCTTCATCCTTGTTGATGTATGTTAAAAACATTGATATACAAATGGAAGCAATGGCAAATAATGATTTTACTGTTAAGTCTGATGTAGAATTTGTAGGAGACTTTGAAAATATTAAAAAATCCATTAATAAATTTATAGAAAATATGTCTCATACAATATCACAAATTACACAGGCTTCAGTAGAGGTAAGTGATGGTGCTAACCAGGTATCATCAGCTTCGCAAACCCTGTCACAAGGGGCTACAGAGCAAGCAAGTTCTATTGAAGAATTAGTTGCTACTGTTAACATAGTATTAGAACAAATCAAACAAAACGCTCAAAATTCAGTTAAAGCTGACGAACAATCTATTTTGATAGATTCAGAGATGGAAAAAAGCAATGATAAAATGAATAAAATGGTTAATGCTATGAATGTAATTAATAATAAATCAAGTGAGATAGGTAAAATTATTAAAACCATAGAAGACATAGCTTTCCAAACAAATATATTAGCGCTTAATGCAGCTGTTGAGGCAGCACGTGCTGGAGCGGCTGGCAAAGGATTTGCAGTAGTTGCAGAAGAGGTTAGAAATTTAGCATCTAGAAGTGCTGAGGCTGCTAATGATACAACTGCGTTAATAGAGGATACCTTGAACGCTGTTGGAGAAGGTGCGAAAATAGCATCTGAGACAGCAGAATCACTAAAATCTGTCGTAGAAGAAAATAAAACTATGGTAAAAACAATCAATGAAATATCATCTGCTTCTAAAGAGCAGGCTGAATCAATTGAAGAAATTAACAGAGGATTAGAGCAAATATCGTTTGTTGTTCAAACTAATACTGCGACAGCAGAGGAAAGTGCGGCAGCAAGTGAAGAATTATCTAGTCAGGCTTTATTGCTTGAACATATGATGAAAGAGTTCAAAATTAAAAATCATAAGGTTGGAAATATAATATAAAAAACTATTGACATTTTTAATTATTTTTAATATTATAGATTGAAATAAATATTTTGTGATGATAAAGAGGAGTAAATATAAAAATCCTTTAGAGAGCATAGTTCGTTGGCTGAAAGACTGTGTAGACATTTTTATATTGAAGGTAGCTTTGGAGCATTTAATCCGAAAATAGAAGTAGGATTAAACGGATAAAACCGTTAAAGAATTAAGAGCCGTAATTGGAATTTAGGTGGTACCGCGGGTTTTCTCGTCCTATAAGGGAGAGAAAACTCGCTATTTATTTTTTGGAGGTTTTTATGAACGTTGGATTTTTAATATTGTTAATTGGCATAATAGCTAATTTAGGTGCTGATATAGCACATAGAAAAGGAAAAATTAAAGATTTAAAAAGCCTCTTTAAGGTTAAGATGTCTGCCTTAGGGGTGACAATTATAGGACTTATACTAGCAATATATTTGTACTAAAAAATTTAAGAATGGAGAATAGATTATGAATACAAAATATAATCCAAAGGATTTTGAAGAGAAAATTTATAAAACTTGGATGGAAGAAGATTGCTTTAAGGCTGAAGTAAATAAAGATAAGACACCATATACAATTGTTTTACCACCACCAAATATTACAGGGCAGCTTCATATGGGTCATGCTCTTGACCATACTTTGCAGGATGTTTTAATTAGATGGAAAAGAATGCAAGGATTTGAAACCTTATGGCTACCAGGAACAGACCATGCCAGTATAGCTACTGAAGTAAAGGTAGTTGAAAGAATAAGAGAAGAAGAGGGTAAATCAAAAGAAGAGTTAGGAAGAGATGAATTCCTAAAAAGGGCTTGGGACTGGAAGGAAGAGTACGGCGGAAGAATAGTTGAACAGATGAGAAAGCTTGGTAACTCTTGTGATTGGTCTAAGGAAAGATTTACAATGGATGAGGGCTGCAACAAAGCAGTTACAGAAGTTTTTATTAAGCTATATGAAAAAGGACTTATATATAAAGGAAATAGAATTATAAACTGGTGTCCAGACTGTTTGACATCTATATCAGATGCAGAGGTTGAGCATGAAGATAAACCAGGAAAATACTACTATGTAAAATACCCATATGTAGACAATCCAAATGAGTATTTTATAGTTGCAACAACAAGACCAGAAACTATATTTGGTGATACTGCAATAGCCGCACACTATGATGATGAAAGATATAAAAACTTAATCGGTAAAAAAGTAATAGTTCCATTAGTAGGAAGGGAAATAGAAATTATAGGTGATGAATATCCAGATATGACTAAAGGCACGGGAGCACTTAAAATTACTCCTTGCCATGACCCTAATGACTTTGAAATAGGCTTAAGACATAATCTTGAATTCATCTCATGTATGAATGAAGACGGAACTATGAATGATATTGCTGGTAAATACAATGGTATGGATAGATATGAGTGTAGAAAAGCCTTCGTTAAGGAATTGGAAGAAAATGGATATATATTAAAGATAGAAGACACATCACACAATGTAGGAACTTGTTATAGATGCCATAACATAGTTGAGCCAAGAGTTTCAGACCAGTGGTTTGTAAAAATGGAGGAATTAGCTAAGCCTGCAATAGAAGCTGCACAAAATAAGGATGTAGAATTTGTACCAGAGAGATTTACAAAAATTTATTACAACTGGTTAGAGGGCATAAGAGATTGGTGTATATCAAGACAATTATGGTGGGGACACAGAATACCAGCATATTATTGCGAAGATTGCGGTGAGATGATGGTTTTAAGAGAAGCACCTGACAAGTGTTCTAAATGTGGTAGTACAAATGTAAAACAAGATGAGGATGTACTTGATACTTGGTTTAGTTCAGCTTTATGGCCATTCTCAACACTTGGTTGGCCTGAAAAAACTCCAGAGCTTGATTACTTCTTCCCAACTAATGTTTTAGTTACTGGATATGATATAATATTCTTCTGGGTTGTAAGAATGGTATTTTCAAGTCTTGAGCAAATGGGTGAAGTTCCATTTAATCATGTATTTATCCACGGTCTTGTAAGAGATGCCGAAGGAAGAAAGATGTCAAAATCTTTAGGTAACGGAGTTGATCCACTTGAAATTATAGACCAGTATGGTGCAGATGCCTTAAGATTTATGCTTATGACTGGTATATCACCTGGTAATGACACTAGATTTAAAGTTGAAAAATTAGAGGCTTGTAGAAACTTTGCTAATAAGCTATGGAATGCATCAAGATTTGTTCTAATGAATTTGGATGATACTACTCTAGTAGATGAAAAAACTTCTATGGCTAATCTTAGAACAGAGGATAAATGGATAATTTCAAGAATAAACACTGTTGCAAATGAAGTAACACAAAACCTTGATAAATTCGAGCTTGGTATAGCTGCACAAAATGTATATGACTTTATTTGGAATGAATATTGCGATTGGTACATTGAAATAGTAAAACCAAGACTATATGGTGAAGATAAATTAACTAAGGATACAGCTAAGTTTGTATTAATTAAAGTATTAAAGGATATGCTTAAATTATTGCATCCATTTATGCCATTTATAACTGAAGAAATTTGGTCAAACCTACCAAATACTTCTTCAAGACTTATAAAATCAGAATGGCCAGCATATGATAAAAATGAACATTTTGAAGATGCAGAGCAAAATATGCAATTTATCATGGAGGCGGTAACTAGAATAAGAAATATTAGAGCTGAAATGAATGTTGCTCCATCAAGAAAGGCAAGAGCTGTATTTATACCTTCAAAGGAAGCTGTTAAATCATACCTAGAAAATGCTTCACAATATTTTGCAACTCTTGCAAATATAACAGAGATTCAAATAGTTAGTGATAAATCACAAATAAGCGAGGACACAGCAACAGGAGTTATGGACGGAACAGAGATCTGCTTACCGCTTGCCGATTTAATAGACTTTGAAAAAGAAATAGAAAGATTAGAAAAAGAAAAGGTTAAGCTTCAATCAGAGCTAGACAGAGTTAATGGAAAGCTTTCAAATGAAAAGTTCATGAGTAAAGCTCCAGAAAATGTTGTAGTTGAGGAAAGAGAAAAATTAGCTAAATATCAAGAAATGATGAATACAGTTTCAGAAAGACTTGAACAAATGAAAAATAGGTAATATAAAAAGCTGTGTAAATAGCACACAGATAATTTAAGTATTTGTGTGCTATTTATAAAAGGTGGGGATTTTAATGGCTATAAGTAAAGCTATGCTAACAGCATTAAAGACTTTATCATATCCGGATGTAGATATAAGAAAAACATATAAATTACACCGTAAGGTTAAAAGTTTAGGTAGAGGTTTTAGAATATCTAGGAATTACAAAATATGGGATCGTTTGGTTTTAAACGGTGAACATGAAGTTCCTGTACGAATATTTTCTCCTAAAAATGAGAAAACTGACCGCATACTTTTATTTTTTCATGGTGGTGGCTGGGTTGTAGGGAACATCGATACATATACAAGGGTATGTGTTAATATGGCTCGTTTAACTAAGCATATTGTGGTTTCAGTAGACTACAGATTAGCACCGGAAAACAAATTTCCATTAGGTTTAGAAGACTGTTATACTGTTGCAAAGGAATTATATATTGATGGAAATTATCGTGATGTAAAACCAGAGAATATAACTATCATAGGAGATAGTGCAGGAGGAAATCTAGCTGCTGCTTTATCACTTATGGCAAGGGATAGAGGAGAGTTTATGCCTTCAAAGCAAATACTTATTTATCCAGCTACAGGAAATGATTATAGCGAAAATTCGCCATTTGCTTCAGTTAAAGATAATGGAAAGGACTATCTCTTGACGTCAAAAAGAGTAGAGGGGTACATGGATCTTTATATGTCATCTGAGGAGGACAAAAAAAATCCATATTTTTCGCCTTTACATGCTAGCGATTTGACAAATCAACCTGAAACTTTAATAATTACTGCTGAATTTTGCCCTTTAAGAGACGAGGGAGAAGCTTACGGGAAAAAACTAAATGAAGCAGGAAATAAGGCTTATGTACATCGCATTCCGGATGCATTACATGGCTATTTTGCATTGCCACCGAATTTTGATATGGTAGAAAAAACATATGAATTAATAAATGAATTTCTTTGGAGGTGATTTCTTGGCTAAGAGGAATGAACAAAGACGTTGGAGAAAGCTTGACAATGCTGCCAAGATATTTCCATCTACTGTTAATAGTAGAGATAGTAAGGTATTTAGATGTACCTGTGAATTATATGAAAATGTAGATAAAGATGTGTTAAAAACCGCTTTAGATTTAACCCTAGAAAAATTTCCTTTCTATAGGTCAGTGCTTAAAAAAGGACTATTTTGGTACTATCTAGAGGATAGTTCAATAGAGCCTGTTGTTAGAGAGGAATATAGAATGCCCTGTGCGCCTATTTATAGTAGCATAAGAAGAAACTTATTATTTGAAGTAACTTACTTTGAAAAACGTATAAATTTAGAGGTATATCATGCCTTGTCAGACGGAACAGGGGCTTTAAATTTTTTAAAAACATTAGTATTTTATTATCTGAAAGAAAAACATTCTAACGAATTTGATGGTAAGCACTTAATGTTTAATTATAATGCTTCGGAAAGAGAAAAGGTAGATGATAGCTTTTTTAAATATTATCTAAAAAAGAAACTACCTCGTAAAGAAAAAACACCAAATGCTTTTAAGTTTAAAGAAGAATGTGTAGATGTAGGAGTTGTTCGTGTTATTGAAGGAAGAGTATCAGTTAAAAAGTTATTAGAAAAGTCCCATGAACACAATTCCACTCTTACAGCTTTTTTATTAGCAATACTTATTCGCTCCATAGGAGAGTGTATGGCAATGCGTGATAAAACAAAGCCTGTAGTTGTTTCAGTTCCGGTAAATTTGCGTAATTTCTTTGAATCCGAGTCAGCTAGAAACTTTTTTGGTGTAGTAAATATTGAGTATAATTTTTTGAAAAATGGCTCTGAATTATCAGAGATTATAGAATATGTGGATAAATCACTAAAAGAGAAATTAACTATAGAAAAATTAAGTGAACGTATGATTAGATTATCAGCACTTGAGAATCAATTTGCTGCCAAGATTATCCCAGTAGTTTTAAAAAATCCAATTATGAAAATGGCTTATATATTAGGGGATAGAGGTATAACTGCCGCCTTTTCAAATGTAGGAAAGGTCGAAATGCCAGAGGAATTTAAACCTTATATTAATTTATTTGATGTTTTTACGTGCACTAAACGCTTACAGGTTTGTATGTGTTCCTATAAAGATAACTGTGTTATTAGCTTTACATCACCACTTGTAAGTACAGATGTACAGCGCAGATTTTTTAGAGCTCTTACTGGATATGGGTTAGATGTTGAAATAACTACAAATCTTGATATAAAGGAGAATGAAGATGCTATATTGTGAAAATTGCAAGATTAGTATAACAGGTAACCATGAAAAATGCCCATTATGTCAAGGTGATGTTATAGGAGAGCCAAGTAAAACAAATACATTCCCCATTATAAAGGAAGAAAAGCATTTAATGTATTTAATTCTTAAAATTACTGCTCTCATTACTATAGCAGTTAGCGTTATAAGTGTCTTAATTAATTTAGGTTTTGGCGGTAAATGGTCATTTTATGTTATAGCTGGATTTGTAACTGGATGGATAGTTATATGGATAACAGTTAAAATGCATGGTAATATTGCAAAAAATACAATTTGGTTGACTGTAATTATATCGATACTATCAATTATATGGGATATGTCAACAGGCTATAGGGGCTGGTCTATAGATTATGTTCTACCCTTAATATGTTGCTTTGCTATGATTGAAATGTTTATTGTTGCAAATATCAAAAAGCTAAGAATAGAAGATTATATAGTTTATTTAATAATAGATATATTGTTTGGTATAGTTCCACTTGTTTTGCTTCTTTTGGATATTGTAAAGGTAGTTTATCCATCTCTTATATGTGTCGCAGAAAGTGTAATATCATTGGCAATATTAATTCTATTTGAAGGAAAGGCACTAAAAGCAGAAATTGTAAGAAGAATACATTTATAAAACAAGCAATTATACATGCTTGTTTTTTATTTATATATAAAAAAATATTGCAAAATTTCATATGTATGCTATAATAACCTTGGATTTGTCTTGTATCTATGCAATTATATATGTTTTATTATCAAAACTTATACTAATATATTTTTGTGAAAAACTATATCTTTAGAACGAGAACAGAAATTGAACTGTTGCATTTCAAACTGAAGAGCATATTTACCTAAATGGAAGTAATGCGTTAATACCATTATTATATTCTTTTCTTTTTGTATTACACATTTCTAGAGAGATTTCAATTGTTAATGATATAAGACTAATTTAATTTTATTACTTAAAAGAGGAAACGGCGTGGAAAAAACTTCACGTTATCTATTTATGATGCCACTTCAATGTCTCAAATGTATAGGCACAGCCTAAACATTTGTAGTAGAGACTATGGCATAATGGGAGGTTAAAATGAAATTAGGAAAAGTTATCAAATTAATAAGTTGTTTATGTGCTGTAACTATGTTTTTAGTTGGGTGCACTAACGCAAATAATGAAGAAAAAGACGATGTATCTATTAAAGAACCAACAAAAATAGTAGTTGGAATTCCTCAAGATATAGATTCATTAGATCCACATCTATCTAATGCAACAGGTACACAAGAGGTTATGTATAATGTTTTTACAGGCTTAGTTTCACCAACATCAAGCGGAGATTTAGTACCTGAAATAGCAGAAAGCTACACAACAAACTATGATATGACATCATATACATTTAAGCTACATCCAAATATCAAGTTTCATGATGGAAGTGATTTAACTTCAGCAGATGTTAAATATTCACTTGATAGATTATGCGGTAATACCAGCGATCAAGATAAACCTCTATCTAGCTCATACTCTAATGTTATTGATAATGTTGTTGCAGAGGACGATTATACAGTTGTAGTTAACCTAAAGCAAACCGATGCAGCTTTCTTATCCAAAATGACAGTCGCTATAATACCTGAAAATTCAGGAGCCACTCAAGCTGAAAATCCTGTTGGCGCAGGTCCTTATAAATTCAAAAGCTATACTCCAGGTGTAAGCCTTGTGCTTGAAAAAAATGAAAATTATTATATATCAAATCAACCTTATATAGATGTTGCGGAGTTCAAAATATTTAGCGATATGAATACTGCAGTATTGTCTCTATCCAATGGCGAGATTAATTTGATGAATATAACAGAGGATATAATACCTCAAATACCAACAGATAGATTTACAATTGTTGATTATCCTATGAATACTGTACAGTTATTAGGCCTTAATAATGATTTTGAACCATTTAAAAACAAGAAAGTTAGAGAAGCTATAAATTATGCTGTTGATAAAGATGAGATAATTTCAATGATTTCACCAAACGCAGCAAAACTAGGCTCAAATTTTTCTCCTGTTATGTCTTTGTACTATAAAGAAGGATTAGAGAATATGTATGCAACTGATGTTGAAAAGGCTAAGAGCTTATTAAAAGAAGCAGGATATGAAAATTTGAAATTTACTTGTAGAGTTGCAAGCGAATATAAACTAAATGTAGAAGCAACACAAATCATTAGAGAGCAGCTATTAAAGGCTGGAATTGATATGCAAATTGAAATAATTGACTGGAGTACATGGTTAGATGATGTTTACACAAATAGAAATCATGAGGCGACAGTTGTAGGATTTACTGGCAAGCTTGACCCAGATGGAATTTTAAAAAGATACGTATCAGACTATAGTAAAAACTTTATAAACTACAATAATCCTGAATATGACAATCTAATAAGCTTGGCTGCTAAAGAAATAGAAAGTGACAAGAGAATTAATTATTATAAAGAAGCTCAGAAATTGCTTGCAGATGATGCTTCCTCAGTTTATATTATGGATCCATCAAATCATGTAGTTGTAGATAATAAATTAGAGGGATATATTAATTATCCTATTAATTTCATAGATTTAAGAACGTTAAGATTTAAATAAAAAAGCGAAGAAAAAACACTCTTCGCAGAGTGAAATGCATTTCGCTCTATGGGGGATTAGAATGCTAAAAAGAATCCTATACTCAATTTTGACTTTATTATTAGTATCCGTAATAATATTTGTAATATTTCAATTTATACCTGGAGACCCTATTTTATCAAAGCTTGGTGAGGAATCAGACGAAGCATTAGAGCAAGTTTTGCGTGAAGAGTTTGAGTTAGATAAACCTGTTTTGCAAAGGTATTTTTCATGGTTAAATGATCTATTGCATTTTAATATGGGAAAATCTATAAAGTATAATACATCGGTTAATAAATTAATAGCTGATAGATTGCCAAATACTTTAGGGCTTACCATATTGTCATTTGTGTTTGTTATATTTATTGGAATACCTCTTGGTATAATAGTTGCAAAATACAATAAATCTAATAGCAACAAGGGAGTAATATTTAATATAATTACTCAGCTTGGTATTGCTATTCCATCTTTTTTCTTTGCTTTAGTTTTAATATTGATTTTTAGCATAAAGTTAAAGCTAGTTCCTGTTGCTTCATTTCAGCCTATAACAAGTGGACTTTTACCATTTGTTAAGGGCTTAATATTACCAGCAATGGCAGTTAGCATGTCTGCTATATCTATTACTGTCAGATATGTTAGAAATTCAATAGTAGAACAGTTAAATGAAGACTATGTTTTGGTTGCAAAGAATAAAGGTGTAAAAGAAAAACGAATATTATACAATCATGTTCTTCGCAATGCTATGGTTCCTATTGTTACAATATTGGGAATACTGTTTGTAAATATAGTAACAGGTAGCATAGTTGTGGAAGCAGTATTCTCAATACCGGGTATAGGGTCTTTATTAACAGCAGCAATAAAATCAAAGGATTTACCTCTAACACAGGGGATTTGTGTATATATCTCCTTTGTAGTTGTATTTGTATTTTTACTTTTAGACATTTTATATAAGATAATTGACCCAAGAATTAGGGTTAAAGAGTGAAGAAAAAAACATTCTTCACAGAGTGAAATGCATTTCACTCTATGGAAGAATCTACGATTCTTCATTAATTTTTATTTTACACCGAGAAGTGGTGTAATGGAGGTAATTATGAAAGCTTTTAAAAATAAGAATTTTGTGATAGGTTTTATTCTTGTGGCAATTCTTGTGACTATAACGTTAATAAGCTTGTTTTATACTCCATATTCGCCAACACAAATAAACTCAAATGCACAAACAATGCCTCCTTCCTTAGAGCACCTTGGAGGTACTGATAGATTAGGTAGAGATTTGCTGTCAAGAACTATGGTAGCTGGACAAACTGCCTTTTCTATAGGTATTATTTCTGTAACTAGTGCAATGGTTATTGGCGTGATGTTAGGACTTATTGCAGGATATTTTCAAGGATTTATTGGCAATTTAATTATGAGATTTACTGATGCGTTTAAGGCCATACCAGGGCTTTTGTTTGCTATGATGATATCAGCAGTTTTTGGAAAAAGCTTCATATCAACTACAGTAGCAATAACTATAATACTTGCGCCGTCATTTATTAGAATTACAAGAGCAAATGTATTGAAAATCAAATCCATTGAGTATATACAATGGACTTCATTAATTGGTTTAAAACCATTTAGAGTAATGATAATTCACATCTTGCCTAATATAATATCTTCAATTATCATTACAGCATCTATGGGATTTGCCGATGCTGTTTTGATAGAAGCCTCACTTAGTTATCTAGGGCTGGGAATTCAACCTCCAGATCCCAGCTGGGGGCAAATGCTAAGCGAAGGGCAGGGATTTATAATGACATCTCCTTGGCTTGTTTTATTGCCCGGAACAATGATAACATTATTAGTGTTAGGTTTTAATTTACTTGGTGATGGATTAAGCGACTTATTAGATGCAAAATCTAACAATAAGGAGGACTAAATGTTAAATGTAACTAATTTGACTGTTGAAATTAAAGAAAATAAAAAGTCCTATGAGGTTTTATCTGATATAAGCTTTAGCGTAGAAAAAAATCAGACACTAGGTCTTGTTGGTGAATCAGGTTGTGGAAAAAGTATGACAGCTACAGCAATTATGGGACTATTAAGAAATAATAAAAAAATCACAGCAGGTTCAATTTATTTAGATGATATAGATTTAACAAAATATAATGAAAAAGAATATGAAGAAATTCGCGGAACAGAGCTATCTATGATATTTCAAGATTCTATGGCTTCCTTAAACCCTCTTATGAAGATAGGAAAACAGATAGAAGAAGCTTATTTGATGCACTATAAGCTAACCAAGGATGAATTGAAGGATAAGGTTAATAAATCTTTAGCTGATGTTGGATTTAAAAATATTCCAGATACTATAAATAATATTGATAATATTATCAATAAGTATCCTCATAATTTAAGCGGAGGACAAAGACAGCGTGTAATGATAGCAATGGCAATAGCATGCAGCCCTCAGTATCTTATAGCTGATGAGCCTACTACAGCACTAGACGTTACCACACAAAATAAAATATTGAATCTAATTAAAAGTATACAAGAAAAAAATAATATGGGTATAATATTTATATCCCATGATATAACTGTTATTAACAAGGTTTGTACTCATATAGGAGTAATGTATGCAGGTAAAATAGTTGAATACGGCAAAACCTATGATATTATAAAAGATCCAAAGCATCCATACACAAAGGCTCTTATTCAATCTATACCAAATACTAATAATAAAAACAAGCCACTTACAATAATAGATGGATTCGTTCCTGCATTAGGTGAGAGAAATAATAGTGAATGTATATTTTATGAAAGATGCAAGGATAGAACAGGTAAATGTAAAACTGAAGTTAAGGATATACAAATGGATAATAATCGTAAAGTTGCCTGTACTCTTTATTATTAAAGAGTGAAAAAACACTCTTCACGGAGTGAAATGCAATTCACTCTATAGAAGAATCAAAAAACGATTCTTCATCAAATTATTGCGATGTCACGAAGTGGCGTAATAGAGGTTAGTATGAATGAATATATATTAAGGGTAGAAAATTTACAAAAATCATATGATAGTACTAATTCACATAGCATATTTAAAAAGAAAAAGAAGTTTAATGCTGTCAACGATATATCCTTTGAAGTTAATCGTGGAGAAATTGTTGGATTAATAGGAGAATCTGGCTGTGGAAAAACTACAGTAGGAAAAATTGTAACTAATCTCATAGAAGCTGATTCTGGAAATATAATATTTGAAGGCAAAAATATAGCTAAGCTATCAAAAAAAGACCTGAAGTCAACAAAAGGTAAGATACAAATGATATTTCAAGACCCAAGCTCTGCATTAAATCCTCAGATGAAGATAAATAGGATACTAAAAGAAGCACTATTTAGTATAAATATAACCAATAAAGAGGATCAGGAAAATATTATTGATAAATATATTACGAAGGTAGGATTAACAAAGTCTTATTTATCAAGGTATCCTCATGAGTTAAGTGGAGGCCAAAAACAGCGTATATGCATACTTTTAGCACTATTAACTAATCCAAGCTTTATAGTTGCAGATGAAGTTGTGTCTGCCCTTGATTTATCTGTACAAGCGCAGATATTAAATTTATTAAAATCCTTGCAAGAGGAATTAAATTTATCTATGCTATTTATATCTC
Organism: Firmicutes bacterium UBA7510; assembly: GCA_002479485.1. Lineage (GTDB taxonomy): Bacteria > Bacillota > Clostridia > Tissierellales > Sedimentibacteraceae > UBA1535. Next base: position 151,666 of record DLNM01000052.1, read on the forward strand.
ATAATCTAAGTATTGTATACTATATGTCAAACAGAATTATTGTAATGTACATGGGTGAGATAGTTGAAAGCGGAGATTGTGAGGAAATTTATAACAACTGTAAGCACCCATATACTAAATTACTGCTTTCATCAGTTCTAAGTCTTGAGGATGACAGCAGTATAGAAGAAGAGCCTAATGAAGAAAATAACATTAAAGAAAATAATAATGTTTGTGTATTTTTTGATAGATGTCCACATAAAATGCCGATTTGCAGTGAGAAAAAGCCTGAAAATATAGTTATAAATGATAGACATACAATAAAATGTCACTTTGGAGGAGAAATTTGAAATGAGAATAGGTGTAATTTCAGATATTCATATTGATGAGCAGAATAGCGAGGAAGAGCTTTTAACTACCCTTTCTCAATGTATCAATAATAAAAATGTTGATGTAATGCTTATTGCTGGAGATATATCTGAGAGCTATAAAAAATCAATAGAATTTATGAGAAAATTAAAGATAGCTATAAATGCTAAGCTTTATTATACAGCGGGTAATCATGACTTATGGTCTAAGCATGATGAGGATGAGAACATTGATAGTATATTAGATAAATTTAGTGAAGAAGAAGGTTTTGTACACAATACAGCGATTGAGTTATCTGATGATATAGTGCTTATAGCAGGCTGTGGTTGGTATGACTATTCGTTCGCTTCATCAGAATTTAAATTAGATGAATTAGAAGAAAAGTGTTATTTAGAAAAGACTTGGCAGGATAAATTATATACTAAACATCATTTAAATGATATAGAGCTACATGATACTTGGAATGAAGAATTTATTAGTTTAATTATGCAGTATTCTCACAAGAAGGTCATATTCATGACACATATGATCAATCATCCGGATTTATGTGTTGATGAAGAGCATCCAAAATATGAAATGTGGAAATATTTTAATGCCTTTTTAGGCTCACAGGAGCTTTATTTTATAACTAAATGCGATAATATAAAAGTAGCAATAAGCGGTCATGTACACTATCGTAAAAGCTTTAAAGAGGATAACACTTATTATATGTGTAGATGCTTAGGCTATGAGAGAGAATTTAAAATGTTCGGCGGTGAATGTGATTTAAAATCACAAATAGATAGAGCTTTAGAGGTAATAACAATATAAAAAAACCCATATTATTTGCCTAAATAATATGGGTTTTTTGTATTATTTATTTTAAATCATCGATTGCTTTTTTAATTAGAGCTGGTGATTTTCTACATTTTTCTGCTGATACAGCACATATAGCAAATCTTATACCTTTTTTAAGAGATACTAAATATAAATTATATTTAGTTAACTCTTCCATAAGTTTTTTAGGTTCTGGATGTTCTATAGTTATGAAGAATCCATCTCTATATGGTAAAGTTTTAAGACCTATTTTTTGTGCTTCATCAACAAATATTTTTGCTCTTTCTTGAAGCATTTGTTTGTTTTCTTCTACTTCTTTTAAATAAGCTTCAAGTTTATGAGGGTCTGCATATATAGCTGACATAACCTCCATAGCACCTCTAGTACCATTTGACCAGTTTGCACGACCTGAGTGCATACATGAAAATTGGAATTCTATAGCTAAGTCTTCGTTTGAAGAAATACCTATAGCTGCTCCAGAACGCATACCATACATAGTATATCCTTTAGACATACTGTAGGCAACCATCACAAATAAGTTCTCTGGAAGGTTTGAAAATTTCTTAAAGAATTTTCTTCTTTCTTGACCTTCGCCAGCAAAATCTATATATGCTGTGTCAACTAATAAAATTACTCTATTATCTTTGTCTTTAGCTGCATTTTTAAGAATATCTAGTATTTGATCCCATTCGTCGTCAGATACGCTATATCCTGTTGGATTGTGTGCAGGAGTATTTAATATTGTAAGAACTCTTTTTTGTTTTTTCATTAATGCTTCAAAATGCTCTTTGAAAGAAGCTACGTTGAAGTTTCCTTCTTCGTTAAACAATGTGAAAGTTTCAACAGTTCTTCCTATTTCTTCAGATATAGTAGCATATGGTGACCAATACCAATCAGCAACTAAAACCGCATCGTCAGGATTTGTGTAGTTGCAGATTGCGTGTTTAACACCGCCAGTTCCTCCTGGAGTTGCAACTGCTCTTATATGTGCATCTGGCTTGCATTCTCCAAAACAAGCTGTTTCTACCGCTTTTAAAAAGTCAGGTGTGCCAGCTAAAGGTGCGTAAGCAGCAATTTTATCATTTGAAAGTTCTTTTAGTGTAGAATAAACTGATTCCATACAGATTAAATTTCCGTTATCATCATACAACGCTCCAAGTGTAGCGTCTATTACGTTTTCTTTTCCATGCTCTGCAATTGCTTTTTTAGCTCTTCCTGATATTTCAAATATAGGATCGTTAGCTATTGGCCATCTTGCGTGGTCAGCAACCATATTAATAGTCATAATAACCTCCATTATACCGTTTTACGGCATTACAAAATTTTAGAGTGAAATTCGTTTCACTTTGTGAAGAGCGTTTTTTTCTTCACTCTTTTCACACTATCATATAGTGTTATTTATTAACAAAATATTAACATACAAAAAATTAAAAGTCAATTAATGCTATTAAATAGTAGGTTTAACAGAATTAAAAATAATAAGGCGCTAAATATTGAAATTTTAACTTTATTTTGAGCAAAGCTAAAATTTGCTTAGTATATTAAACAAATAAATCGAAAAAATGTTTTATATTAATTAATTTTAGTAAATACGTTATTATTTTAGTTAAGTATATATAAATATTAGTTAATATTTTTAAAAAAATAAGAAATAATATTATTGGCTATGACTTTATAAAAATCTACCCAAAATACGTACAATAAAAAATTATATTTTTTGCCAATAGAAAAATGTTTTTAGTCAATAATTGTAATATTTTGTCAATAAATAAATTGTATTTTTTTGTTGACAATTATCTTTATTTGTTGTATTATATAAAAGTCGTCAAAACGACAACAATTTTAAATATATGATCCATTAGCTCAGCCGGCAGAGCACCTGACTTTTAATCAGGGTGTCCCGCGTTCGAATCGCGGATGGATCACCATTGCAAATAACACCTGACGCTCTTTTAGACGTTGGGTGTTGTTTTTATGTTTACTTTTTATCTTACACAACTTTAAAAGTTTATTATTGATTTATCCTTTTTAAATAACAACATTAGCATACATAGCATAAAAGAAATAATTAAAAGTTGATTATTCTTTATATAAAAAGAGATTTCTGGGAAAACTAAAAAATATAGTTTTTTAGTATTGTAAAGTACGGCAAAATTGTGTAGAATTATTGTGGAAAAATACGTATATTTAAAAATAAAAATGTAAAAATGTATGTGAAAAAGTATAATACAAATTGGAGGATTAAATGTCTGCAGAATACACTCATGAAGAATATGAACCTATTGCTGATTTAACAATTATAGGGATGAACGGTGTTGAGGAAATTACTCAAAAAATTGATAATTACTTACTTGACTGGCGTAAAGATGAATTGAAGGAAAAGGGGGTAAACACGTACAAATTAAATGCAAAATGTATTAGATTTGGAAATGGTGAAGCAAAGGGAGTTGTTTATGAATCTGTTAGAGGTCATGACGTATTTATAATTTGTGATATGTATAATTACGGTGTGACATATAAAATGTATGGAAAAGAAACATTGATGAGTCCAGATGATCACTTTCAAGATTTAAAAAGGACAATAGCTGCAATTGGCGGTAAAGCAAGAAGAATCACAGTTATTATGCCTATGCTATATCAAGGTAGACAGGATGCAAGACAAATGAGAGAATCCTTAGACTGTGCTATTGCATTGCAGGAACTAGTGCATATGGGAGTTGAAAATATAATTTCCTTTGATGTACATGAACCAAAGGTTCAAAATGCAATACCACTTAGTGGTTTTGAGAACTTCCATCCAACATATCAAATGATAAAATCATTTGTAAGAAATGAAAAAGATATAAAGATAGATAAAGATAATTTAATGATAATTTCTCCTGATGCTGGTGGAATGAAAAGATGTATTTACTATTCAACTGTTATGGGGCTTGATCTTGGTATGTTCTACAAAAGAAGAGATTATACTAATGTAGTAAATGGGAAAAATCCAGTACTAAGTCATCAATTTTTGGGAGCGGATCTTGCAGGTAAGGATGTTATATTAATAGATGATATGATTGCATCTGGAGAAACTTTAATTGATTCTGCAACTAAATTAAGAGAAAAGGGAGCAAATAAGGTGTTTATATTTGCTGCATTTGGTTTATTTAATGAAGGACTTTCTAGATTTGACAAAGCTTTTGAAGAGGGCTTAATTTCAAAAGTTTACACAACAAATTTAATATATAGAACACCAGAGCTAAAGGAACGTAAATGGTATCAAGAAGTGGATATGTCAAAATATATTGCAAGTATAATAGATGTATTGAATTCTGACAAGTCATTGAGTGAGCTTTTAGATCCGGTTCAAAAGATTAAAGTTTTACTTGATAAATAACTATTAAAGAAATATGATCTTTTTTTGACAGTATAATAAATTAAACCTCTAAACATATTGGAAATATAAATATATTTAGAGGTTTTTTTATTGTGTAAACAACAAGGTTCTAGTGCTCCACTTGCCATTTTTTGATGGCACAAGTGGGTCAGGTTCTTATTATCTGGTTGCTTCGAATTCTTTTAAAAGTTTTACAAATAATTCAGGAACTTTTAACATGTTTTCTGGAGTTTCAACATATGAAATACGGAATTGAGTACTTCCTGGATTGATTTCTCCTTTTGCAATATCATAGAAACCTTTCAAAGGAGCAACCAATAATGTAGTTTGAACTCCATTAATATCAACAGCGCCGTTTTCTGCACAATATAGTACAAATTTAATTGAATCAAATCCAGGTTTAACAACATTTCTAACATCAATTACTGTATATATAGATGCATCAGGGCTTGATATAACTAATCCTGGCTCTAAATCCTTTAATCCCTTGCTTACCTTTTTAATTGTATCTCCGTAGTATTCACGAAGACTTTTGCACCAGTTTGCGATTTGTTCTTTGCTTTCGTGTGCTAAAGCACCAAATATATATTGTCCTATAGCATTTGCACATAGGTTTGCAGTATATTCAGCTGTACAACGGTTGCTGAATTCAGGGCTGTCAGTAATTACAGCACCGATTCTTAATCCGCAAGCATTCCATACTTTAGAAGCTGTTTCAATGCTTATTCTTCTTCCTTCAATACCTGGTACATCTTTATCTGTGATACCCCAAATACTTACTAATTCACTACCTTCAACATAATATAATTCACGATAAGCTTCATCGCTTACCATCCATAAATTATATTTAACACATAATTTTGCAAGTGCTATAAGAGTTTCCTTGTCATATAATTGTCCTGTTGGGTTGTCGTATGGTATAACAAGAAGAGCACCAGGATTACTAATTTTTATAATTTCTTCGATTTTATCAAGTTCAGGCAAACTAAATTTACCGTCTTCATTCATATGACGTTTTACTGTAACAGTCTTACGTCCAACTCTTTCAGCAAATGAAATATAGTTTGTATAAGCTGGGTCTATCATCATAAGAGGTTTTTCATCTGTTCCTGCAGGACCACAAACACCCATTATTAACAATTCCATACCTGTTGACCCACCATCAGTTACTGTTACATGTAATTTGCTTGTGTCAAATCCTTCGCATCTAAGAATGTTCTTAAATGCTTCCTGAGTTTCATCAAAACCACCTGTAGCTGTGTATCTAATAACACCTTTGTTAAATGGACTTTCAGGTGCGTCTAAGTTGAACATTCTATTTATCATTGCAGGGTTTGTTGGTAATGATACATTACCTATACCTACGTTGATAACAGCTTCAGGCTTAATTTTACGCTCCGCGTATTTCATTTGTGCCAATCTTACATCCGATGGCACTCTTGACTCAAAATGTGCTGACATAATTGGGTTACTCATAAAAAAACCTCCTAGGGATTTATATATAATTAGATTTTTAATAATAATATGTAAGTTATTTTATAACATACAAATACATTATATAAAAATAAAACACATTTGTCCATAACACAATTACAATAATTATATTAAAAATGTATGTAGAAAGAAATAGAAGTAAATATGTATACAGGTGGTTTATTGAATATGATTTAAATCAGAAAGTTCCCCATTTTTCAACATTTAGAAAGAACTACACAAGAAGATTCAAAGAAACAGATGCGTTTGAAAGAATATACAAGCAGGAAACAGTATTTTTATATATGAGGACATTTTTATACAAAAGTACATCCTGGCGATTATGCGTATATTCTTGGAAAAAGTAAAAATGCGGAGTGTAAAGTGAATTATTAATAATAAACGTCATATTGAAAGCAATTTTTCAATATGACGTTTTAATTTACTAAACATTATCATATATTTTCAATAACATATCAACTGTACCAACATTATAGTTCGCAAATGAGTAAAGTCCCTTCTTGTCCATTGTTGCTGTTATAAATGGTAAACGTAAATCACCTATATGCATGTCTTTTCTAAACTGTTTCCAGCTATTGTTGAATTCTGAAATATTATATTTTGCTAGATTTTTATTTAATATTAATGAAAGTGTATCATTTTTTTCATTTGTGCTACCATATAATATAACTTCAATATTTGAAATCAGAATTTTTTCTTCATTTTCTAAAATCTCATTTAAAAAATGCTCAGTTGGCTCTGAGTTGTTTTGTATATATGCTAATACTTTTTTTCCGTTCGTTGTGTGTATTATTTCATCTGGTACATCAATTTTCTTTAGCTTATCCTTTGTAAAAATAATAGGATCTTGTAAAGTGACATTGTTGTTAAAATATATTGTACCTATAAGTGAGCCATCTATTTGTCTTGTAGCTTGAGTTGTAGCGTATAATCCTTCTTCAACAGATATTTGAATAGGTAAGGTTATGCCTTTTTCAAAATTTAAATAATTAAAGTATCCATCTTTAATATGACATATAGTAAAATCAGATCCGTAGCTTAAATTTAATTTTGTATTTTTATCAATGCTCATAATAGTTTCTTTAACAGTGCTTATGATAGCATTATCAATGTCAATGCTATTATTGACATTGTTTTCGTAAAAGTACATGAATTTTTCACCATTAAAGTATTCAGGCTGTCTAGTCGTAGGATTTAATCTAGCTGGAATACCTATAGCTCTAGATATTTGGACTAAATGTATAGGTAAACTAAAAGTTGTTATTAATTTATTTTTTATTACTCCCTTAATGTCAGGGACTAAACCATTATAAGTATACTTATCTACTATAGTCATTTCATTGTTAATAAGCTCTAATATATCCTCTATAGTTGTTTTGTTTTTAAAATATTCCTTTATATATTTCTTATATGGATATAAAGGCTCGTTTTCTACTCGTAAAGGAAGTAAGTATTTGTTAAAAACTTCAGTAGAAAATTTATCTTTATATTCATATGCAAGCACCATATCACATAAAGCTTCATATTTAATATCGCAAAAGTCCTTTTTAGTAAGTGACTCTAAAATTTCTACTTTATGTTCATCTAAAATAGAAGTATTATTTATAAACATTTCAATAACATCGCTATTTAGCTTTGCTAACTCTGTGTACTTGTTATTAGTACTTCTAGCTTGTATATGTGATTCTTCTCTTATATTTTGTAATAAAGCTAGCTTATCCATATGTATTTTAGAAGGTATAATATCATCACTTTGTATATCGCCCTCATAAGGAATTAAATTAAAGTCTACAGATTTAATACATCTAGATATATCTAAATTTACTTGATTTGTTTTTTCAGAACATACCACCATATCATACTTTCCATTATAATAAGTAAAAAATAATGAATTTCCCATACCTACTTCAAATTGGACAGTGCCATTACAGTCGCTAGTTTTTTCAAATATTAACTTAGGCATACAATAATTTATTGCATAAAGCCCAACATTTGCGTATGGAATTTTTTTGCCGTTATTATAAACATTAACAGTAACTATTCTAGTTTTAACATAAATATTTGTAGAGGTAACTGTTGTAAAGATATTGTTTTGGTCATTATTTATTTGTCTATCACCTAATCCAAATACCCTATGTCTTGTTATTAATGCTCTTGAAGCTGCATTATTAAACCAACCTAAATTTAACCTTTCTTCAGGCTCACATGCTCCTAAAAACTCCCATCCTAAACCTGTGTACACTTCTACCCATGCATGATTATCGTCGCAATGTGACCAATATGGGCTGTAGCATTGTCTTGATGGTATACCTATACTACGCAGGGCACTAACTAAAAGTACACTTTCCTCCCCGCATCTGCCTCTGCCTGATTTGATAGTCGCTATAGCGTTTTGAGTACGATCATCTGCTTGAGCATATGTAGCCTTTGAATAGCACCAGTAATTTGCTGCTAATGCACTTTCACTAATATTTTCAGTATTTATTAACGTACTAAGCTCTCTATAAAATTGAATGTTATAAAGAGAAAAATCCTCGTCATTTACTCTATATGGAAGAATATAATCAAAAATAATGTCTATTGGTATCTCCTTGCAGTAATTAATATTTGTAACAATTTTATAGACATGTATTACATGCTGTAAAATATCCGAAATGTCGACACTAATAACATCAGTTGCTGGCATCTGGGTTATAGCTTTCATAAAATATACTCTTAGTTCATTAGATAAGCTTTTACAAATGTTTAAAATTTCATTGCTTTTTGTTGGAAACAGAGTTATATATCTATTAAAATTTGTTTCTATATTTTCAATTAACTCCTTTGTTAACATAAATATGCCTCCTAAGGTATGTAATATATAAAAATTATATACCAATATATAAAAATTATATATTAGGGTTTTTATGTTGTCAATCATATACCGTTATGTTAAAATTATGAAAACAATATAAATGAATTGGTGATATCGTGAAAAGTGTGAAAAGCGTGAAAAAAGAACTTCACGCTGTGATGCCACGATTGGCATAATTGGAGGAATAAATGAAAATAGAAGTTTGCTGTGGTTCATACGCGGATGCTTTAGAGGCATATAAGGGTGGAGCAAATCGTGTTGAATTATGCTCGGATTTGTTTTTTGGTGGCTTAACTCCATCTTTAGGGTCATTTTTATTAACTAAAGAGAATACAAACCTCGACGTTGCAGTTATGATTCGTCCAAGAGAAGGTGGCTTTTGTTATACAGATGATGAATTTGAGCTAATGCTCAAAGATGGTGAAATTTTTATACAAAATGGTGCTGAGGCTTTAGTTTTTGGTTTTTTAAATAGTGACGGTTCTATAGACTTTAATAGAACTAAAAAAATGTGCGAGATGGTTAATAAAAGATGTGATACAGTGTTTCATAAGGCTTTTGATGTTTCAATAACACCTTTGTTAGAGGCTGTAAATAAGCTAAAGGAAATTGGAATTAGCAGAATTTTAACAGCAGGTAAAGAAAAAACAGCAATTGAAGGAGCCAAAAACATAAAAGAGATGATTGCACTTAAAGGTATTGAAATTTTACCAGCGGGTAATATAAGAGCACATAATGTAGAGGAATTATGGCAAAAAACTGGCTGTGACTGGGTACATACATCAGCCTTTGAGAGTCTAATGGATGCTTCAGCTAATCATGAAAGTATATTATTTACAGGTACAGATGCCCCTAAGCAGGGAGAGTATAAAAAAGCTAACAGTGCTATTATTAGAAATATAGTAGATATAGGGGGAAGGTTATAATGAGAATATTAGCGTTTGACATTGGAGGAACACTAATAAAGAGCGCGATAGTGGATGAAGATAAAGGCTTATTTAATCTTGAAGAACACTCATACCCTGAACCAGGAAGAGATGGTATTTTAAATATATTAGAAAATCGTATAGATTATTATAATTCAGAAATAGATGGTATAGGTATCAGTACGGCAGGGCTTGTAGATGAAGAAAAAGGAGTCATTATACTTTCCAGTAACGGAATTCCAAACTATACGGGTACTAAGCTTAAGGAAATGTATGAGCTTAAATATAATAAACCTGTATGGGTGCTTAATGATGTTAATGCAGCAGCACTTGGAGAAGCACATTTTGGCGCAGGAAAGGATTATAATGATTTTATTTGCTTAACATATGGTACAGGTGTCGGTGGTGCAATAGTAATAAATAAACAGGTATATGGCGGAAAAAATGGCTTTGCAGGTGAAATCGGTCATACAGTAACTCATCTTAATGGTAAAAAATGCGTATGTGGTTTGTATGGATGCTATAATGACTACGCTTCTACTAAAGCTCTAGTTGAAAATTGCAGTCAAGTTGACTTTAGTATTAAAAATGGTAAAGATGTGTTTAATGCATTTAGTAAAGGTGATTTAAAGATAAAAGAACAAATAGATATATGGATTGATGAAATTATATATGGGCTTGTAACAGTTGTACATATATTTAATCCACCAGCAATAATTCTTGGTGGTGGTATAATGAGACAAGAATACATAATAGATGAAATTAATAATAGACTGAAAAATTCAATATTATCTGGGTATAGGGATGTAGTTGTATTACCAGCAATGCTAGGGAACTCAGCTGGTCTTATGGGTGCTAGCTATAATACTTTACGGAGAAAGTGTGAAATAAAATAACATTTCACACTATGGAAAAATCAAAAAACGATTTTTCATTTTATTTTGTGATGCCACTGCGTGGCATAATGAAAGGATAGAAAATGATAATTAAGGGTTCAACAATTTTTTTAGATGATAGTTTTAGAAATATTGATTTACAAATTAATAATGGAAGATTTGTTAGTTTAGAAGAAAATGTTGAAGGCGAAAGTGAAATTTGCTTAGAAAATTGTTTTCTATTGCCAGGTCTTATAGATATTCATACTCATGGTGCTATAGGTTTTGACTTTAGTGATGCAAGTAGTGATAATATGAAAAAAATGTCTGAATTTTATATAAAAAGCGGAACTACAAGTCTAATTCCAACCTTAGTTACTATTAGTGAAGATGAGTATGAAAAACAGATTCCTAAAATAATTGAAAATATCAACGAAGATAGTCCTTATTTAGGAATTCATTTAGAAGGTCCCTTTATAAGTAAAGAGAAAAAGGGTGCACATAACGAGAAAAATATTAGAAATATAGATATAAATTTAGCAGAAAGACTTTATAATTTATCAAAAAATCATATAAGGCTTATGACTGTTGCTCCAGAATTAAAAGGCTTTAATGAGCTTGTCAATTTATCAAAGGATAAATTTTTAATTTCTATGGGACACACAAATTGCAATATTGATGAGGCGAAAAAAGCAATCAAAATGAATGTAAAAAATGTTACCCATCTTTTTAATGCAATGAAAGCAATGCACCATAGGACACCATCTTTAATAGGTGCTGCATTAGAATACCCTTTATATAAGGAATTAATATGCGATGGTATACATGTTAGTGATTCCATATTAAAAGGTTTATTTCGTGGCTTTTCTGATGAAATTATCATGGTATCAGATTCTATATCAGCTTGTGGATTAGGGAACGGAAAATATTCATTAGGCGGACTAGATGTTACAGTGGAAGATAAAAAAGCAACACTAAGTAATGGAACAATTGCTGGTTCAGTGAATACTTTATTTGATGGAATTAAACATCTAGTTAAAATAGGGGTAAAACTTGAGGATGCCATAAGAAGTGCAACCAGTATTCCTGCAAAAGCAATCAATATGGATAATGAAATAGGTAGTATAAAGGTTGGGCTAAAAGCAGATTTTATAATATGTGATAAGGATTTAAACATAATAAGTGTATATAAAAATGGTCAGAAATTCAAATAAAAAAACTTCCTATTTTTATAGGAAGTTTTTTTCTATTCATCTATATCTTCATCCGAATTTTCAACAGGTTTTATGAGTGCTTGGACAGCTGTAATTCTGTGTTCCTCTACATTAAGTACTGTAAAGTCTACATTGTCAACTGTCACTACTGGATGTTCATCTTTTGAAGGAATCCTTCCTAAATATCCAGTTATATATCCGCTTATAGTATCATAATCATAATCTTCATCTTCAGAAAATCTAATATTAAATATTCTTTCAATTTTATCTAAAGCGAACATACCATCTATTTTATATAAATTATCGGAAATAAGTGTTATTTCCTCTTCTTCATCATCGTATTCGTCTTGAATGTTTCCAACTATAGATTCAATTAAATCCTCCATAGTTACTATACCAGATGTTCCGCCATATTCATCAACTATGACTGCCATCTGAATTTTAGATTTTTGGAACTCATGAAATAAATCTTTACATCTGTTTGTTTCAGGAATATACAAAGCTGAACGCATATAATCTGTTACGCGAAAGTTTTCTGTCGATTGTTCAAGAACTAATTTTAATAAGTCCTTAATATAAAGTATACCTACGATATTGTCTAGGTCATCGTCATATACGGGAATTCTCGAATAACCTTCTTCAAGTGCTATATCTATAATTTCATTTAAAGTTGTGTCAATATCTATAGCTGTTATTTCAGTTCTATGAGTCATAATTTCATCAACTATTCTGTCGTCAAAATCAAATATATTATGTATCATATCTTTTTCGCTTTGTTCTATTGTTCCGCTTTCATTTCCTACATCAATCATCATTCGAATTTCTTCTTCTGTTACTTCTTCTTGTCTTTGATTTGGATCGATACCTAGAAGTCTAAGTATACCATTTGTAGAAGCTGATAACAGGGCAACAAGTGGTTTTTCTATTTTATAAATTATAGAAAGCAATCTAGCAACTCTAAAAGAAATTTTTTCATAGTTTTGCATTGCCAATCTCTTTGGAACTAATTCTCCAAGGACTAATGTGAAATAAGAAAGTAGAAATGTTATTACAACAAGTGATATTGCTTTTACTGTAGATGGATTTACGTTATAATTTCTAAAAAAGTCTACAATGTATTCTGTAAAAGTATCAGCTGCTACGGCTGACGCTAAAAATCCTGAAATTGTAACACCAACTTGAATTGTAGCAAGAAATTTTGAAGGCTCTTCTGTTAGTTTTACAAGCATTTTTGCCTTTTTATCTCCATTGCTTGCCATTTTTTTAAGCTTACCATCATTTAGTGAAATTACCGCTAATTCGCTCATTGCGAAAAATGCATTTGTTAAGATGAGAAAGAGTAGTAGGATGATATAAATCCATAACCCACCATCAGGTTCCATAATTTTAAAATCTCCTTTTGTTAAAAAATGTTACAACAGCATAAAGTTGTACAGATGATAGTATATTATTTAATCTAAATTTTGTCAAGAAAATAAAAAAATACGCTTTTAAAAAAAGCGCATTTTTATCTACAAATTTTTTATTGTCTTTTTGTATATCATTGATAAGAATATTACACTTACCATTAACGAAAATACCTCTGCTATAGGGAATGAATACCATACATAGTATAAGCCTATCTTTGATAATAGGTATGCTGCAGGTAAAATAATTACTAGCTGTCTTAAAATAGAAATATACAAACTTTTATGTCCTTGACCTATCGCTTGGAATAATGTTGAGAACATAATTCCTATGGCAGCAGGAACAAAGCATAATGAGATAGTTCTAAGTGCTTTAACACCAATTTCTAACATTTGTTCTGAAGCGTTGAATATCATCAATAACTTATCAGGAATGCTCATAAATAAGATAGTTCCAATTAGCATTATTAATATGGCAATTACACTGCCTATTTTTAATGCTGACAAAAGCCTATGTTTATTTTTTGCTCCATAGTTATAACCCATAATAGGCATTACACCTTGGGTTAGCCCAAATACCGGCATAAATATAAATGATTGAAGCTTATAATATATACCTAATACGGACACTGCAGCATCTGAAAATGTTATTAATATTGAGTTAAGTCCAACGATAAGTACTGAACCTATCGATTGCATAACCATTGATGGAAATCCGACTGCATATATATTCTTAATTGTTTTAAAATTAAGCTTAAAACCCTTAAAGGTAATGTGAACATCATGACTTTTCTTAAACACTACATATAACGAAAGTAACATAGCAAAGATTTGACCAATAACTGTGGCAATAGCTGCACCTGAAACTCCTAGTTTTGGAAATCCAAATAATCCAAATATCATTATAGGGTCAAGTATAATATTAGTTATAGCTCCTACTAGCTGGAATATCATAGGATAAATCATATTTCCAGTTGCCTGTAAGGTTTTTTCAATATTAATTTGAACAAAAGAACCAAAAGATAATGTTGTTATAATAATAATATAGCTATAACCCATATCTATCATTGTTTTATCATTAGTAAAGCATTCAAAGAAAAATCTTGTAAATAAAAGTCCAAGTATAGCAACAATTATACCACTGAACAATCCAAGTAAAATTCCATGTGTTGCTGCACTGTTTGCCTCTGCTTGATTTTTTTCACCAAGTCTTCTTGACACAAGTGAGTTAATACCAATTCCAGTACCTACTGCAACAGATATTATAAGCATTTGTATAGGGAAGGCCAATGATACAGCGGTTAATGCTCCTTCTCCTAATTGAGCAACAAACGCACTATCTACTATATTGTATAACGATTGAACAAGCATCGAAAACATAGCAGGCAATGACATTGAAACAATAAGCTTAAGCATAGGCGTATTGCCCATTTTATTTTCTCTAATTTCTCCCATTAATTTTCTCCTTAGTTGATTCGTAAAAAACAGTACCATATATTATAACATAACTGCATATAAAAGCAAATAAGAATTTAGTAGAGTAACTGATGAAAGCAAAAAATATTGTTACAGAGTATAGCAGACAAGTTAACTGCTCCGTTACACTGTACTGTGAAGCAAAGTAAAGCGAATAAAATAAAAAACGTTTCTGTTTCCGTAATTCGACTTCCCTCGATTTTTGTAAGGATGGGAAGCTCTCATTAAGTCACATAAACGTTTTTTATTTTATTCGCTATTTGTAGCAACCGACATTCAAAGAAAAATAAAAGGATTTTTCTTTGAATGTCTGCAATTTTGGCGTGACGGTCTGCTAAATTTACTAGTATTTTCATAATACAATATTTTCATAAAAACATCATATGATTTTCTTGTAAAAAATATTGATTTTAAATTTTACTAGTAATTTTTATAGTTAATCTTATAGTATACATTGCGTCTTAAAAAGCTTGGCAGGAAAATATACCAGTAACGCAGAAAAAACAAGAAAAATCCTTTTTATTTTTCTTGTTTTTTCGTCGCTATGAATAGGAAGGTATATAAAAAACGTTGCTGTGACTTAATGAGGATTTCCCTTCCTTAATATAAATCAAGGGAAACCGAATTACGGAAACAGAAACGTTTTTTATATACCTTCCTATATTTTGCTTCACATTACAGTATGTCAAAGTAACTTACCGCCTGCTAAGCTTTTTAACAGCACACTTTATTAAAAATTATTCTACTAAATTCTTATTTTCACAGCTAATATTTTATATCATAAACTCTATTATATTCTTTAGTTTCTAAATCTTTTACTGTTTCTGATTTGTTTCTATTTAACAAACGAACTATGTTGTATACATTTATCCATATTTCATTATTACTTTCTTTTTGCGACTCATCAAATATTAGTTGTATTCCAAAGTGCAAGTGCGGGGTAGTAAGGTTATTAGCATTTTCTGTATCACTGTAGCCTGTTCTTCCCAAATACCCGATAACATCGCCAGCTTTAACCTCACTTCCAACTTCGAGAGATTTTTTATAAGGGAAATTTTTCCTAAGATGTGCGTAATAATAATATCTTTTTTTATCAAAGCTTCTAATTCCAATCCTCCAACCACCGTATCTATTCCAGCCTAAAGCCTCTACAACTCCACCTTCAACAGCAATTATTGGTGTACCTACCTGACCTATTAAATCATTTCCCAAGTGTTTTCTTTTATATCCATAGCTTCTTGAATCACCAAAATCGTCGTAGTGGCTGTAGTCATAGCCCTTTGCAATTGGTGAAAATCCCAACAGCCCATATTTTTTCACCCATACTTTATTACCAGGTTCATCTTTTACTGGTTGTTCTATTTCATATTCACCAACTAATCCACCCAGAACTGCCGTATATGCCTCTAGATAATAATTATAGTACTTCATGTCCTTTGTTAATTCTTCCATAGTGCTTCCCTTATTAAGATTGGCAACAAGAGCATCTAAATGCTTTGCCTTGTACTTTGAAAACTCTCCGCCGTATTTAGATGCTAAGTATGCTATTAGCTCAATCCAATTAAGCTGTTTTTCAGTGCCATGGGATTTAATATCATATTTAAGTGCGTAATCCATTAGAGAATAAGGGACATTAAACTCTACATATTTTATAAATTTTTTATCTGTTGCTGAAACTGTATTTGTTAAATTTTGATTATAGTATACAATTGAAGATATAAAGATTGTAACAACGAATAAAGTAATAATTATTAAATTTTGAATTTTTATTTTAAATACCATAATATCACCTTTAAGTTTTGATAATAATATATTATGAATTAACATACTAAAATATGTTGTAAAAAAACAAATTGAAATTATTTTAAATTTTATGTATAATATTAGAGTTAGCAACTTAAAATTGTGAAATTAATTATATAACATATATCATTAGATAAAATTGTGGAGGTAAGATAAATGGGTATAAGAGCTGATATAGGAATAGACCTTGGTACTGCCAGCGTATTAGTGTATATACGTGGAAAAGGAATCGTAATGCAAGAGCCATCAGTAGTAGCTATAGACAAAAATACAAATAAAATATTAGAAGTAGGGGAAGAAGCTAGAAAAATGTTAGGGAGAACACCTGGCAACATTGTTGCCATAAGACCGTTAAGAGATGGTGTTATTTCTGACTTTGATATAACTGAAAAAATGTTAAAATATTTTATTAAAAAAGCTACTGGTTCATCATTAATGAAACCAAGAGTAATTGTTTGTGTGCCTAGTGGAGTTACAGAAGTAGAGAAAAGAGCTGTTTTAGAAGCGAGCAACAATGCTGGTGCGAAAAAAACATATTTAATAGAGGAACCAGTAGCTGCTGCAATTGGTGCTGGACTTGATATATCAAAGCCTACAGGTCATATGATAATTGACATAGGTGGAGGTACAACTGATATAGCAGTTATTTCATTAGGTGGAATAGTTGTTAGCAAATCAATTAAAATAGCCGGCGATAAATGTGATGAGGCTATAGTAAGATATGTACGTAAAAAATATAACGTGATGATTGGATCAAGAAGTGCAGAGGACTTAAAAATAAATATAGGCACTGCATTCCCAGTTGAAGAAGAAAAGTTTATGGAAGTAAGAGGAAGAAACTTAGTTACTGGACTTCCTAAAAACATTACAATATCTTCATCAGATATGCTAGAATCATTAGAAGAAACTGTTACAGCTATAGCTGACGCAGTTCACTCTGTATTTGAAAAAACTCCACCAGAATTAGCTTCTGATATAAGTGAAAGAGGTATAGTTCTGACAGGCGGAGGCTGTCTAATTGATGGATTAGACAAACTAATTTCGAAAAGAACAGGAGTAACAACAAACATAGCTGAGGATGCTATTTCATGTGTTGCTAAAGGAACAGGTAAGTCATTAGAGCATTTAGATACGTTAAGTGATACTTTATTAACTGATGATATAAGAAAAGATTACAGACAATTATAAATAATAAGAAAGTAAGCACCGATCCCATACACAAATTTTCATGATTTTTAGTACAATAGATGCATGGGTATATAAAAGAGGATTTGAGATGAAAATTAAAAAAGCTATTATCCCTGCTGCAGGCTTTGGTACAAGACTATTGCCTGCAACTAAGTCTATACCTAAGGAAATGATTCCTATTGTAGACAAACCAGCCCTTCAGTATGTTATTGAAGAAGCAGTAGAAGCAGGGATAGAAGATATATTAATTATAACTAGCAGGCATAAAAAAGCTATAGAAGATCATTTTGATAATTTACCAGAGCTTGAAAATTTATTGGAACATACTAATAAAACAGATGCTCTTAAAGAACTTAGAGATATCACTAACTTAGCAAATATACACTATATAAGACAAAAAGAAGCAAAGGGATTAGGTCATGCTGTTGGATGTGCAAAAGCTTTTGTTGGAAATGAACCTTTTGCGGTTATACTTCCAGATGATATAATCTATTCTTCTGTTTCATGTTTAAAACAAATGACAAGGATGTTTGATAAGTATCAAACATCTATAATTGGTGTTCAAACAGTAAAAGAAAATGAAGTGAATAGATACGGTATAGTCTCAGGAACAAAAATTGATGAGAAAATTTATAAGGTAAATGGATTAGTTGAAAAACCACCGATTGAAAAAGCGCCAAGCAATATAGCTATAGTAGGAAGGTATATAATTACACCAGAAATTTTTAACATACTTGAAAACATACCTCCTGGAGCTTTAGGTGAAATACAACTTACAGATGGTCTGTTAGAACTGGTGAAAAATCAAGAAATGTATGCTTATATCTTTGATGGTAAAAGATATGATACTGGCAATAAACTAGGTTATTTAGAAGCAATAGTTGATTTTGCACTAAAAAGAGAAGACTTAAGAGATGAATTTAAAAATTATCTAAAAACAATTATTGACTAAAAGATGGAGGGTGAAATCCCAAATTCCATATAATTGCATGAGGTAGATATGAGACATTTAGAACAATATAGGGCGTGGATTGATAGTGAATTCACAGATGAGAGTACAAAGGAAGAGTTAAGGCAGCTTGAACATTGCGCTGAAGAAATCGAGGATAGATTCTATAAGGATTTAGAATTTGGAACAGCAGGATTAAGAGGAATAATAGGTGCTGGTACTAATAGAATGAATATTTTCACTGTGGCAAAAACGACTCAAGGACTTGCCAATTATTTGCTAGGACAGTACGAGAATGACATTAGTGTAGCAATAGCATATGATTCAAGACGTATGTCCAAGGAATTTGCATTAAAAACAGCTGAAGTTCTTTCTGCTAATGGTATAAAGGTGTATATATTTGAAAGCTTAAGGTCAACACCAGAATTATCATTTACAATTAGAGAGCTAAAATGCAAAGCAGGTATTGTTATAACCGCAAGTCATAATCCACCACAATATAATGGTTTCAAGGTATATAATAGCAATGGCGGTCAGATTTTAGAACAGGATGCTGATTTAATCACAGAGGAAATTTCTAAAATTGATTTTAATTGCATAAAATATTCACACAATTTAACTAACTCGAATATAATATATATAAGTAAGGATATAGATAATAAATACATAGAATGTGTAAAATCATTAAGCTTAAATAAAGATTTAGACTATAATATAAATATAGTTTACACACCTTTACATGGTACAGGCAATATTCCTGTTAGAAGAGTGTTAAAGGAAAGGGGATTTAGAAATGTATTTACTGTTTCTGAACAGGAAGCACCTGATTCTAATTTTTCTACAGTAAAACTTCCAAATCCTGAGGATATTGAAGCTTTTAACTTGGCTATTAATATGGCTAAAAAAGTAAAGGCAGATATAATTTTAGGCACTGACCCTGACTGTGACAGAGTAGGTGTTGTAGTAAGAAACGAAGAAAACAACGAGTACATAGCTTTAACGGGTAATCAAGTAGGGGCACTACTACTTAATTATATATTACAAAGCAAAAAAAATAATAATACACTAACTGATAATTTGGTTATGATAAATACTTTTGTAACAAGTGATTTAGGAGAAAAGATAGCAGAACGCTATGGTGTAAAAACAATAAAGACATTAACAGGTTTTAAATATATAGCAGATACGATAAACAAATTTGAAAAATCTGGACAAGGTAAGTTTGTCTTTGGATATGAAGAAAGCTATGGATATTTAACTGGAGATTATGTTAGAGATAAAGACGGTGTTGTTGCATCAATGTTAATAGTTGAAATGAGTGCTTTTTATAAAAAAAGAGGTTATTCATTATTAGGTGTATTAAAAAAGCTTCATGATGAATATAATTTCTATAAAGATGAAACTGTTTCAGTTTCATTAGAGGGAATAAGTGGACAGAACAAGATAATTAAAATAATTGAATACTTTAGAGAAAATAAACCGACTGTAATATGTGGAAAGAATATAAAATATCTATATGATTTTAAACTAGGAATACTATATGATTTCATTACAGGAGATTTTGAAAAATTAGACTATCCAAAATCTAATGTTTTAAAATTCTGTTTTGAAGATGAATCGTGGTTTGTTATTCGTCCATCCGGTACAGAACCAAAAATGAAAATATATTTTTCATTTTGTGGTAGTTCAGAGGAAGAGGCGAAAGAGCAACTAGAAAACATTAAAACTGATGTTTTTGCTATATTGAACTGTATAGTTTAGCATAATTTGTTACAAAGTGTTAATACTAATCCCAATTTACAACCGTGCAAACTAATCTTTTTAAAAAATTAGTATAGAAAAACACTTCACACTCAAATTGATGTTAAGATATTTATATTAGGACTTATATTGAATCATAAAGTTTTATATAGTTTAATATATAGTTAACAAAATTTAAGAAGGGTAGGTTATAAGTATGAGAATATTTACAACTGGAGCCAAGAAGGTTTTGACGTTTACACTAGTCATGTTAATATTATTTACACAGGTAGGGTATGGTTTTAACTATACAAGAGAAGAATTAGAAGCTAAAATTGATAAAATAGCTTCAGAACGAGGAGTGCCATCAGTCTTTGTAAAGGCAATTGCACAAATTGAATCAGGTTTTGAACATTTCAATTCTAATGGAACTCCAAAAATATCATCAGGTGGTCATATTGGTTTAATGCAAGTAGGCAATTCTTATAATAATTTTAGCACAGAAAAATTAAAGTATGATGTTGACTACAATATAAATGCAGGTATAGATGTACTTCTTGCTAAATGGAACGCAAGTGTACAAAATAGCAGTATTTCAAGTGTTGGTAATATGGACCCTAATGTACTTGAAAATTGGTACTTTGCACTATGGGCATATAATGGTTGGATTGGCAGGAATAATCCTAATGCTAGCTCCAAAGCATATCAAGACAAAGTTTACAAAGTTTGCGAAAGCTATTTTGACCAATCTATAAATAAAATAGATACAACAAGGCTTCCTGCGTCAGGCAGGCCAAGTAGAGGTCTTAATATAGCTACACCTGTCAATAAAAATTACGCAAATATAATTCAGTATAACAAAAATGATTTAGTACTGATTAATAGTATAGTAGATACTAGGTATTTATATGATGCACCATCTGGAAATGCAACAAGCAGTATAAATAGTGGCCAAATGGCGCAAATAATAGATGGTCCAACACTTAAAGGTGGTTATTATTGGTATAAAGTGCAGGTAAACGATAAAGTAAGTGGATGGATAGAAAGAAATTGGATAAAAAAGATAGGTGACACAAAATATGGAATTTATCCATTTGAGGATATATTATATCATTGGAGTGCAAGCTCAATAATGAATCTATATAATCTTAAACTTATAAGTGGTAAAACAAGCACTGAATTTTGTCCTGATGACAGTATGTCTATAGAAGAATTTTCTGCACTTTTTTCTAAAGTTTTTAATATAACTAGTGAAAGTGAAGAAGAATTAAGATTTGCGGACAAAGATGAGATTAGTCCATGGGCAGTTGATTATATTAGAGCCTTGGATGAAGCACAGCTGCTTGGACTTTACGGTGAGAACATTAATGCATCTGCTAATATAAGCAGAGGAGAAATAACTTATATAATAGCAAAACAGCTTATAAAGCTTGAACAAGAAAAATTTGATGCTGAGTCAAAATCACTTGGAGTTGAAAGAACCTTTGATGTAAATGAGGCATTTAAATTGTCAGATATTAAATTACCTTTTAAGGATGTTGAAGGCTTAGCAGATTTTCAAATTAATAATATTAAGATAGTATATTCCAAGGGAATAATCAGTGGAGAAGATAATAATACTTTCAATTATAACGTAAGTATTACTAGAGGAGCAGCTGCATCTGTAATGAACAAGCTATATGAAATGTTTAATAATAAATAAAATTAGCGCATTTTGCGCTAATTTTATTATGTAGAAGAAATTATTATTTATTTCTAACAAATGATTTTTGTCTTGACTTAAACATATACATTTTTTTATCCGCTCTATTAAAGGTACTGTATAAATCTCTATCTAAATAGCTATCATAAAACTCAAAGCCATATGCAACACTTAACTGCAAATTTCCATAACTATATCTTTCAAAAGTATCATATAATGTTTTTATTTTTTCTTGCAAGGTATTTATATTTGTATGAATTGATATTACTACAAATTCATCTCCGCCAATTCTAAAAATTTGCTCTCCATTTACAAATACTTTATTTAAGCAATCAGCACATAATTTTATATATTTATCCCCAATCATATGCCCGAGATTGTCATTTATTGATTTTAATCTATTAAGGTCAAATACAATAATAGCAATATCGCCAGAATTAATTCTTTTTAGGGAAAGAGAAGATAACATTTTATCAAAGGCAGCCCGATTTTTTAGCTTTGTCAATTCATCAGTATAAGCTATTGATTTTAATGTTTGATTATTTTGTAAAATTGAATTTGCATTTGTTATATTTGATATGAGTTTTGAAAAATACATAAACCCTATGGTTACCACAAATACAAGCAAAGAGTATTTATACAACAGTATATTACTGTCATAAAAGCTAAAATTGAAATTTAAAAAATCTATAATTCCAAAGAAAAAAATAATCAAAGACGATAATGCAACTATAGGCATTAAAGGATTTTTTAATTTAAGTTCTAAATAGCAAGTATAAATTATAATTAAAATACTAAAAATAGAAATCATATAGTAAAAATTTAATATAATTGGTAAATCAATAAATTTAAATAAGACTCCAATAGTTATTATAAGGACAAATATAAAATTACCTATTACTAAATATGATATATATCTTTTATATTTAGAACATAATTTATAGATCAAAAGTAATATGCACAAAGGTTGAATATATAGCAAAAATAGATTTATATTAGATATTGCAACTGGATCAAAAAATATATTCATAATAGGCTGTTTACTAGGAAAATACAAACCTAATGATATGCAAAATAAGCTAAAAAATAAAAATGTAGAATCTATTTGATTTTTCTTCTTAAAAGATATAAAAAAATAAATTCCTATAAAACCAATGCTTATACATATTAAACTCATAATTAAATCTTTAACTGAAACAGATAAGATAAAAGCAATTAATGAATTTAATTTACATAAATATATTGTGTTAATTTTTCCACAATATGTCTTATATGGTGAGGATAAAACGATTTTTAATTCTTTACCCTTATACTGATTTCCTAGCTCGATTATATTAAGAGAAATACCAGGGTTTTTAGAATCTATGGCTACTTTTTCATATATTATGTCATCGTCTAGGTAAACGATAACATTCTGATTGATAGTATTTAACATTAAATAAGCACTGCCTATATCTTCCTTAATCGTGTGCTTTAGATACAAAGTGTCGTCAGTACCAACACCTTTAATATTTGATAAATTTTTAAGATGTATACTTTTTTCACTATTATTTATATTGTACTCCCAGTCGTTATTTAACCTAACAAGTTCCTCCATCATATGAGGGTGTGAGAAAAGTCTTATTATAGATAAAATAAAAGCTAAAGATATTATGATTCCTGAGAACAAAAAAATAAGTAACTTATTTTTATTTTTGTCTTTAATCATTTTATCACCTAAAGTTTAATATTTATTACATAATAACATTATATTATACAAAATTCAACAATATAATTAGATTGCTATATATGGTTAAGCTTAAAATAGTCATACCATTCTAAGAATTCTTTCTCATGCAAGCTATTTTTATGATAAACAAAGTTAAACTCTCTAGTTTCGTTAAAGTTAAAAATATTTATTTTACACAATTGTCCATTGATTAGTTCCTTTTTTACGGCTTCTTCGTACACAAAGGTTATGCCTAAATTCTTTTCAACTAAATACTTTATAACATTCATATTACCTAGCTCAATAAAATTTTTGAAACAATCAATTGATAAATTACGTTCCTGCATAAAATGCTCAAATATATCTCTAGTACCTGAGCCATATTCACGAAGTATCACTCTTTCAGAAAATAAGTTATCAAAAATAACTGTTTCATGAGCATAAATTGAATCGTTAGAACAAACACCGATAAAATTTTCCATAGAGAACAATCTATGATTATATTCAGATTTATTGAAATTTCCCTCAATTAGTGCAAAGTCTATTTCGCCTTCATTTAACTTGTCTAAAAGAGTTTTAGTATTTTGTACATTCATAGTAATATGAAGGTCAGGATATAACAATATTAATTTTTCAAGTATAGGTGGCATCACGTATTCACCTATAGTCAATGTTGCTCCAAAGATTATAGGTTTTTTTTGATTGTTTTTATTATTTATCAATAGTTTAATTCTCTCAGAACTTGAATGCATAGACATAGCAAATGAATAAAGCTCCTTACCTGTATCCGTTAAAATAAGATTTTTATTGCTGTATTCAAATAATTTGCAATTATAAAATTCTTCTAGATACTTTACATGCTGTGTAACCGCAGGCTGTGTAATATGCAACAATTCAGCAGTTTTAGTATAGCTTCCTAGTTTGCAGAGTACTAAAAATGTTTTCAATCTATAATCAATCAAAGTTACCTCCATTATAAATTTAATTTATAGATATATAAATATATATAATTTGATATTATACTAAAAATGTAATAAAATCAATACTGAAATTAGACAGGAGGACTTAACATGAATTTTATAAAGAAAAATGCAGCAGGTATCTTATTAACAGCTGCATTAGGCGTAATTTCTGTAATTATAAGCGAATATATACCATATCATTTGATTAGTGCAGGTGTATTTGCAATGATTATTGGAATGATTTTAAACCCTGTAGTATCAAAGGGAAATTATTTTAATTACGGTATTGGATTTGTATCAAAAAAAGTTTTAAAATTCGCAATAATATTAATGGGGCTAAGACTAAGCTTTTCTCAAGTTTTTCAAGTTGGTAAGTATTCTTTAATAGTAATGGTTTTTACACTTTTATGTGCCTTTGGCGGAGGTTATTTACTGGGCAAGATATTTAAAATGAATTGGAAGCTATCTGGTCTAATATCTGCCGGTACTGGAATATGTGGTGGTTCTGCAATAGCGGCAATTGCACCAACTATTGATGCAGAGGATAGAGACGTAGCATATGCAATATCAGCTACATTTATATTTGATATAGTAATGGTTATACTGTTTCCAATTATGGGTAAAGCCTTTGGAATGACGGATTTTGGATATGGGCTTTGGGCAGGAACTGCTGTAAATGATACCTCATCAGTTGTAGCAGCAGGGTATGCATTTTCGGATGTAGCAGGAAATTTTTCTGTAATAGTAAAATTAACAAGAACCTTGTCCATAATACCAGCAGTATTAATTTTTTCATTCATTAATGAAAGATTAAATGCTAAACAAAATAAAGAAAAGGGTAAGCATAAAAAAGTTGATTTAAAAAAGATATTTCCATATTTTATACTAATGTTCTTAGGGATGGTCGCTGTTAGAAGCCTTAACATTATACCAGTTTCAATTACTGAAAATATAGCCGATATAAGTAAATTTTTAATGGTTATGGCATTAGGTGCTATTGGTTTAAAAACAAATTTTAAAGAAGTATCAAAATCAGGATTTAAGCCAATGCTTCATGGATTTATCATATCAGCATTAGTAGTAGTAGTTTCATTTGTAGTACAAATGTTTTTAGGACAGGTATAAATAAGTATAAAAATTAAACATTATGCGACTAAGGTCTTGTTTCGATATTCCATCGGAGCAAGATCTTTTCTGTTTGTCGAATATTGTTATATGATTAAAATTCACTGTTAATAAAAATAATGGTATTTTAATTATAAGAATGCATATTTAATATATTGTATAATTTATATATAATGGAGGAATTATGATAAAAAGTAAACGCGTTTTGATTATTACCGTGATTTCAGTAATAATGCTTAGCTTTTTTCCAGCATTTGCAGGAAGTCTAACACAAAAAATTGAGGTTCTATTTAACCGTATTAGTATATTTGTAAATAACAAGCAGATTGCTGTAGATAACATCGTATATAATGGAACTACATATATTCCATTACGTGCAGTTGGAGAAATGATTGGAATGAAAGTTAGTTGGTCTCAAAAGACTAATAAGGTAGATTTAAACAGTAATGATACATTTATGCTAAAGTATACTGACGGAAAATATAATATAACTGATGCTAATCCAATACCACTAAAAGACGGATATTATTATAGGTGGAATTACCTAATGCTTCAATTTGATAGTGAGATAAAGGGAATTGTTAATAATAATAATGTTTATTTAGTTGATTATATGGGTAACAAAATTAATGTAAATTGTGAGGTTTCTTCTGAAGACAAATGTGCTTTTATTATCGCTTTGCCAAATGATTTAGAGTTAGATTGCTACTATAGCTTATATATTCCAAAGCAGTCAATAACAATGGCTAACGGTGACTTATACAATGAAGATATTTTAATATATTTTAAAACTGCTACTAACGTTATAAAAGGAGAAGTAAAATCGGATAAAACATTATTTGATAAACAAATAATATTAAAAAATTCTCAGGGACAGGAGTACAAAAAAGTAATTCTTAATAAAAATCAGTTTTTATTTGTTGATATGCCAGCTGGTGAATATAAAGTAACAGTAGATGGTGTTACATATGGGAGTATAATTATTGAAGCAAATAAAATTAATAATGTGACTGTTATTGAAAAATAAAATAAAAGCTTCACTAATATTTAGTAATTAGTGAAGCTTTTTAATCGGAAATATCCTTTATGTTCTTTAAGCTATAGGACCTTGGATAAGTTCTATAGCCCTTTCAAAATCACTTTTATTAACCATAATATCAGTTCCGTATAAAGAAGTACCAGCGTATATTCTCATATAAGCACCTGATTCATAGTCGTGGAGAATGTACGGAATAGAGTTGTCTTTTAATATACTTTCTATTATAGAAAGCTCATAATTGTTATTTGTTGTTTTTAAATTAACTAATTCAATATCTTCCTTCGAATTTCCTTTTTTAAAAAACATTATAAACTCCTTGTAAATTTATT
Source organism: Firmicutes bacterium UBA7510 (assembly GCA_002479485.1). Taxonomy (GTDB): domain Bacteria; phylum Bacillota; class Clostridia; order Tissierellales; family Sedimentibacteraceae; genus UBA1535. Next base: position 178,999 of record DLNM01000052.1, read on the forward strand.
CTATACATTCATGTAATCAGTACCATACTATATTTCTTATTTAGATGTTCTTCCTAATTTAATAAAAGAATTCAAAATACCGAGAACAACTCCTTCTTCAGAATCAATATTCATTGTATAGATACTAAAAAATTTATAGTCCTTTCTGGTAGTGAAATTATTTACAATTGCATCCATAAACATTGTAGCAAAAGCCATTTCTGTATCAGCTGCTTCCTCATTTTTACTTATCTCTTGTTTCAACCAATTTGAAAAATCGGCCATAGTAGGATTAGATAAAAAAGTAACTATTAATAATATAACTAAAATTGCGACTGTAATTAGTATTGGTTTTTTTACTTTAGTTTCCATTGTTTTCACACACTCCTTTTTCATAATATTAGCAATATATAAACATTATACCAATAAATAGTATTTTTACAAGTGAAATATACTCATTATTAGTTATATGTTGTCGAAAAGCTATTGATTTTTTATAATATAATAGTATAATTTAGCAATACATGATTATTAAAAAATTTGAAATACTATGTAATAGGAGATAAAATATGAAAAAAATTATAATGTTTTACTTGCACAATTGTCCGCATTGCAAAAATGCAGAAAGAATGATGAGTGAATTAATAGAAAAAAATCCTAGATATAAAAATATCGAGATAGAGAAGATAGAAGAAAGTAAAAATGCTAAGATAGCAAGTACTTATGACTATTATTACGTACCAACCTATTATGTAAATGGTGAAAAAATTCACGAGGGTGTTCCGACAATGGAAAAAATAGATAATGTTTTTAAAAAGGCATTAGTGTGAAAAAAACACTTCACAGTATGGAAAAATCAAAAAACGATTTTTCACTTCTATTTAAATAAACTAAAAAAGTCTTTGGAGTTTTAAAACCCCAAAGACTTTTTTATTATAGATTTATTTTTTTCTCAACTAGATATCCTGAACCAAGCATTAATATTGAAGCCATTATACAATTAAATACTATCATAACTGCAAATATTTGAAACATATGTGATGAAGGATATGTTACTGCTACGTTAGTGCTTATTTCAGTTAAAATAAATTCAAAATCAAATATTTTTCCTACTAAATCAGCTAAATTACCATAAATAACATTTATAATTACGAATATGATGAAGCTTAGTACTCCGCCAAATTTAGTGTTGGAAAATATACTTTTTCTTATTGTAATAGCTGAATATACAGTTAGAATAAATACTATAGCACTTACTATACCTACGATAAATACTAATATTAAATCTCCAATATTTATACCCAAGGTTCCACTTAGCAACATATTTAGTGCTTCTACTATTTGATTTAGTCCATCTGCTATAAGTGAAAAATCACCTACCATTTTGTATGCTATAATTGATAAATTTGCTAGTACAAATATGGCATATGATGTAAAAAATATAAATCCAACTAAAATTATAGTGATTAGTTTTGAGCCTATTATTGCATATCCACTATTAGGTGTCATAAATAGCATGTATCCAGTCTTTTTATTTAAGTCATCACTGTAAGTTTTAATTAATTCATATAAGTATATAACTCCTAAAACTAATGGTGAAATACCTAAAAATATAGCTATACCGTTTTGTCCATATGCTAATCCAAGACCTATATTAGCTAAAATTGCAGTTATAATTAGTATTAAAAATAATTTAGATTTTTTTATAAATTCATATTTTATAAGTTTTAACATTATTTATATATCTCCTTGTATAAATTTTCAATAGACATTTGTCTCTCAACTCTTAAATCCTCTGCATTACCATTCAAGGCAACTTTTGAGTCCTTAATAAATACAACACTGTCAAATAATTTTTCGATTTCATCAACAATATGACTAGATATTATAATAATTTTATTTTCATCATATGCATTAACTATTGTTTCAATTGTTGCTTCTCTAGCTATTATATCTATACCATTTAAAGGCTCATCTAGCATATATATTGCTGCATCTCTAGATAATGTAAGTGCTAGTTTTAACTTTGCTGCTAACCCAGAGGATAGTGCTGATACCTTTGCATTAACATCAACACCAAGCTTTTTAATTAAATCTAAGCACTTATTCTTATTAAAATCTTTGTACATATCTTTATAGTAGTCTACTATACCACTTACTTTAAAGGTATCTATTAAAAAATTTTCCGTAGGCATATATGAAACTATAGCCTTCGTTTTATATGATACAGGTTGGTTGTTAATTAAAACTTCTCCTGTGCTTTGCTTATGAAGACCTGCTATAACCTTCATCAATGTAGTTTTACCACTACCATTTGGTCCTAAAAGCCCATAAATTTTGCCGCCTTCAAAATTAAGATTTACATTTTCTAGCGCAACTTTATTAAAATATTTTTTAGATAAATTTTTTATTTCTAATAAATTACTCATTATATACTCCTTCTATATTGTCTTTTAATATACTTATAATTTCTTCTTTTTTATAACCTATACCCTTCATGCCTACTATAAAATTAAATAGTAGATCTTTTGCCATTTCAGAGCGGATGCTATTAATCTTTTCTTCTGATTCTGTAACAAATGTACCAAGTCCTCGTTTTGTAAAAACAATTCCTTCAATTTCTAGTTCCTTATATACTCTTGCAACAGTATTTAAATTAAGACCAATTTCATTAGCAAAATCTCTTGTAGAGGGCATCTTGTCACCTAAACTAAGCTTTCCAGTTATCAAATCCTGCTTAATTTTATTAACAACTTGAATGTATATCGGAACGTTGTTATCAAATTCCATATTTACACCTCACTTATATTCATACGCGTATTAGTATCATAGTTAGATAGTACACCAATACAATATGAATGTCAATAGTTTTTTATAAAAAATTATTAAAAATTAATATAAATAATTCGAATGTTGAAATTGCAATAAAAAAACCTATAAGCATTTTGCTTATAGGCTAATAAATGAATATTTTATTATGAATTTTTCATTATTATTCCTTCAATAGAATTTGCAATAATTTCGCAAGAATCACAACATTTTTCAGCACGATTGAATATTTCTCGCCACTTCATAATTTCTATTGGGTCGTTTGATGTTGCAAAAAGATTTTTAACAGAGTTCACATAAATTTTGTCTGCTTCTTCTTCTAGTCTATTAACAGCTATTATTAATTCAGTTATTGAATTTGATTTACGGAAGTTACCAAACTCTATTAATATGTTTTTAAGAGCTACACAACATTTATAAATAACTTCAGAGAATAAAAATATTTCTTTTCTCAATGAATTTATATTAAACATATACATAACCATTACGATGTCTTCTATAAAATCAGTTAAATCATCTATTTGATCTGTAATAGTAAGTATATCTTCTCTTTCAATAGGTGTTATAAATTCACGAGCTAGCCTATTTACTAATTCATGCTTTTCTAAATCTGCTGCATGCTCAATTTCATGCATAGAGTTCAATCTTTCTTCTAATGTTTTATTATTGAAGTTTTCTAATGTCTTACTAAACATTTGAGCCGCTTCACATGAGTAATTTACTAGTGTTACAAATTTTTCAAAATAATTATAATTACCAGCCATATATAAACACTCCTTTTAAATAGTATTGACAATATTATTAACAATATAATATTGTTAGAATATCATCATAAATAACTTAGCCATCAGATAGCCAATTAGTCCGCAACCTGGAAAAGTTAATATCCAAGTATACACCATTTCCTTAACAACACCCCAATTTACAGATGAAAGTCTTTTTGCTGCGCCTACACCCATAATAGATGTTGTCTTTGTATGTGTTGTACTTACTGGGATTCCAGTAAGTGAAGATGCTAAAAGACACGAAGCCGCTGCTAAATCTGCAGCAAATCCTTGATATTTTTCAAGTTTAACCATGTCCATTCCAACAGCTTTTATAATACGATATCCGCCAATTGAAGTTCCAAGTGCCATGACAAGAGAACAGAGTATCATTAGCCAAATTGGAATTACAAAGTTTGTAACAGAACCTTGTCCATTTGCTAAAAAAATACCTAGCATAAATACTCCCATGAACTTTTGACCATCTTGAGCTCCATGCATGAAAGCCATAGCAGCTCCACCGGCTATTTGTGCATTTTTAAAAATTCCAGTTGTTCTTCTTCTGTCTACTTTTCTAAATATAATTTCTATTGCCTTTACAAATATCCATCCAGAGCCAAAACCGATACATGTAGATAACACAAGTCCATAGATAACTTTAACCCATTCTGAGCCATTTATACCACCTAAGCCATTATGTAAAGCTATTGCGGCACCAGAAATACCAGCAATCAATGCATGGCTTTCACTTGTTGGTATACCAAACCACCAAGCTGCTGTTGCCCAAGTAACTATTGCAAATAAGGCTGCACATAAAGCTATCAACGCATCATGAGAATTACCTCCAAAATCAACCATTTTGTAGATTGTTTGGGCAACTGTTGCGTTGACTAAAGTCATAAACAAAACACCAAAAAAATTAAAAACTGCTGCCATTAATATAGCCGCTCTAGGGCTGATAGAACGTGTAGAAACACATGTTGCTATAGCATTTGGAGCATCAGTCCAACCATTAACTAATATTACACCTATGGTTAGAATAGCAGTAACTAATAATGCGGGATTGTCTATTAATTGACTTAAAAAATCAGAGAATAAAATAGTCATTAATTATATCCTTTCGCCAAAATCATTTTTTTTAAGCTACAATTGCAATAAAAAACTTGTTTACACAAAATATATGTAAACAGTAGAATATATTACATGCATATAATAACATTATTAAAATTTCTAATCAAGACTTTTTTTTGTAAAGTTTTAATATAATTTTGATTAATTATGAAAACGTTTAGTTTGTTAAAAGTTTA
>DLNM01000028.1:0-12469 GCA_002479485.1 Firmicutes bacterium UBA7510
ATGCAATGAATATTATTATATACTATAACTACCAATTATCATATTGAATTGGTAGTTTTTTTATTGAAAATATAAGTAATTTAATTATGGAAACTAAAAGAAAATTAAAATTTATGTGAGAAAAGGAGAATGAAATGAGTATAGAATTTCAAATATCATTAGAAAATACGGAAAAATTAAAACAAATTAAAACAATTAATAATAAATAATCCAGAATTACCATTAATGATTTTCTGTAGTTAAGATTATAATCGTGGCAAATATCAATATTAACACGCTTTTGCAGGCGAACCGTCTATACAAGAAATAACTATACATATGGATAATTATTTTATAGAAAGAGAATCACAGAGCTTGTAATATGCAATACAGAACGACACTTTGCAAAACCAGTGATAAAAACTGCACCTAGGTGGTGTCCTTTAAAGAAATAAATTAGTTTAGAGAGGATGTTAAAATGATGAATAATGGAATATTTATAGGTACGAACAAAACACAGTAAAATTGCATCGGTAGATTATGAAAAAAATAGCACCCTAATGTTTTTGCTATAGGAAAAGCAGGCAGGGGAAAAGGATATATAATTTAACCTAATATTAATGATATAGAATTAATAAAATATAGTATTCTAAATTTTAGAATTATAAATAAAAGTTATAATTGTTTTTAACTATATAAACAACAATATGGATAATATACCAATTATTAACTTTACATTTTAGAATTAATTGTGTATAATTATTTCAATACAATAATAATTATTATTGTAAAAAACAATAAAAGGGGATAAAAAATGAAAAAAGTAGTAGGGTTTTTGTTAGTTTTTGTTTTAATGTTTTCTATGGTTACTATTTCATATGCTGATTCAAGTTTGCTTATGAAAAATGATTTTGGTTTTAAAATAGAAAACAGAGATGGTCAAATTTATCTAGATGGACTACCATATTTTTCTAGTAAAGATTCAGAAAAAGTTAATCCAAATAATAATGATTTAATTATTCCATTTGGATTATATCCAACTGATAAGTGGTGTGTGAGTACTGATGATCCTCCAAGCTATTATAATACTGCTTATGATAGAGATTATGTACATGTTAAAAATAGCGGATTAGGAGAATTTACTCTAGAAACTACTTCTGAAACAACAGCTAAAATAACAGGTAGTTTAAAATTTAATTTTGCTGATATAGCAGAGGCAAATATGACAATTGAAGCGGGTAAGACATGGGGTAAAACATTTACCCAAAAAGTCATCAATCCAATTAAAGGTAGAACATATCAGCTTGAATCATATTGTAAAGTTTTACAAACAAATTACTTATATTTTTATTATGATGTATTTAATATTTTTCATTCTTTAAATGCTTCAACTCATGACAAATTTTCTACAGAATATGTATATGATTGGGTGCCTATCGTTAACTAATGAAAAATAAAAATATGATACTGATAATAATTTTAATATTAAATATTAATTTATTATCGGCATGCAATTTATCAGACAATAATATAGATAATAATAAAAATAGTGATATAAGTAATAAGATAAATAATATGATTATTAGTACAATTAATAGCAATAATGCTGATTATAATTATTTATTATATAATGAAAAATTTAATGAAATTAAATTATATTTTGGTTTTGATATTTCCTTAGTAAGTATATCAAAATTGGAATTATATAAAAATGAAGATATGGTATGTGATAATGTAGAATTAATTAATCAGTATGACAATGTACTAACAATTAACATTAAAAGTTTTATTAAAGAATTTAATATTATTAAAATTTATGATGGAAATGGAACCGCGATAGAATATTATGTTGGAGAATATTATTTAGAAAACATTAAAGAAAACAAAAATGATGACGAAAATGATAATTCTTTCCAATTTAAATCAAAGGTCTCTACTTTCGAAAATTATATTGAAATAGAAGTAAAAATAGATGATAAAAATGAAAATAAATATAATTTGCAATTTTGTGTTCATAAAGAAATAAAAGATATTTTTGATGAATTTTATCAAAAAATTGAAAATTCAGATGGTACTTATGTAATTAAATATAAGTTAACATTCAAAAATAAAGAACAAATTTCACCGTTTATAAATACATTATACTTTGATGTTCTAGGTATGAAAATAAACAAAATTACAAATGAATATGATTATTTTACAGTATTTTCTATTCCTATTGAAATGAATAATTAAAAATAAACAAAATAACAGGTTAAAAGTCCTGTTATTTTTTTGAAAAAGTGATTATCTTGTAAAGCTTAGAAGATAATATAGGCTAGATAAAACAAGAAGTTTTATAATAAGATAACATAATATTGAATTGGTAGTTTTTTTATGGAAAATGAGTGATTTGTATGTAGTAAAAATTACTACCAATTTTATCTGAAACTTCTGCTGAAGGCAAAGTTTATCATATATTAGCTGTTGACGATAAGTATAATGTATACGAATTATATTATATTGGTGATTTAAATAATATTTATGATGACGATACTATAAAAAATGTATTTGGTATACCTTTAGGATTAAATAGTTTTGATAATGTAGGTGGTGGAACCATAAATACAATACAAACAGCAGTATGCTACATAGAGGAATAAAGTTGTAAGAAGCACTCAATATATGAGTGCTTTTTCTATGATAGAAAGTAAGGTGAAACAATGATGTTGGAATAGCATTTAAAACAAGTGATAACTTAACTTATAGTATAAATCGAATACGAAAAGTGTTAACAGACTATCAAGAGTTGTTACAGAATATAGTTGTTTTATCAGGATAAATTTTAAATTAAAAGAATAATTATAATTTATAAACTATGACTAAAAAATGCAAAAAATGTTGAAACTATCGGTAAGAAGTATATAAAACATATAAGAATTATTTAAAAGCCTTAACACAATCTTAACATTCAATTAACATTAATAAAACAATTGTTAAATTTATGGATGTTATTATTAGTACATAAATACTAATCCAATTTAAAACCTTTTATAATTGAGATAAGTATAAGAGAATTAAAAATGAAGGAGATAATAAAAAATGAAAAATAAAAAAATAAAACAGATTTTAACAGCAGCATTATCGTTAGCATTAGTAATAGGTATGGTTGGTTGTTCAAATGGTAACAACGGTAACAAAGATAACAATAATAATAGCAGCAATAATAACAATAATAATAATCAAACTCAAACCTCACTGTCTGGCAGTATAAATGCTGGAGGCTCAACATCAGTGGAGAAGGCAGCTAAAACAGCATTAGAAGAATTTGTAGCACTTAACCCAGATGTAACATTTGAATATGATGCTACAGGTTCATCAACTGGAATTAAAAACGTAAAAGATAGTACTTACAAGCTTGGATTTTCTTCTAGAGAGTTAAAGGAAGAAGAAAAAGAAGGAATTGAATATAAAACAATAGCTCTTGATGGTATCGCATTAGCTATAAATCCTAGCAATGGAGTTGAAAACTTAACATTAGATCAAATTAAAGGCATTTATACTGGAGAAATAACAAACTGGTCAGAGCTTGGTGGAAATGATGCAGATATAGTTGTAGTATCTAGAGAAAATGGCTCTGGAACAAGAAGTGCATTTGAAGAGATAGTAGGCATAGGTGATTTATTAACACAAAAGGCAATAATAAAAAGTGGTAACGGAGAAGTAGCTTCATATGTTGCAGGTGAACCAAATGCTATAGGATACACTTCATTTGTAACTTTAGAATCAAACTCAGATAAAATCAAAGGTGTTCAAGTAGAAGGTGTTACTCCTGAAGTAGCAAATGTTCAAAATGAATCTTATAAATTATCAAGACCATTTATAATGATATATGATACAACTAAAATAAACGATGCAGAAAAAGCATTTGTAGACTTCTTATTTACTGAAGAAGGCCAAGATTTAATGGAAGAAGCGGGAGCTATAAAGATAAAATAATAAGAGGTAATTATGAAAAGTGAAAGATTAGGTCAAGTCACATTAGATAAAGTATTTCATACAATATTCTTAATAAGTGCTTGTATTGCAATTTTAGCAGTTCTTTCAATTACAATATTTATTTTCTCAAAGGGTATTCAGCCTTTTCTAAAGGGTAATGCAGAAGGAAATTATTCTATAATTAAATTCTTAACTGGTACCTATTGGAAGCCATCTAACAATATTTATGGTATAGGATATATGATAGTAGCATCTATATTTGCTACAATAGGAGCTCTTGTTATAGGAGTTCCTATAAGTCTTTTAACTGCAATATTTATAGCTGAATTGGCACCTAAGAAAATAGCAAGTGTTGTTAGAACAATAATAGAGCTTTTAGCCAGTATCCCCTCAGTTTTATATGGAGTGTTTGGATATGCAGTAATAGTTAAATTCGTTAGAAGTATTTCACCTTATAACATAGGAGATTCGATGCTAAGTGTTATTCTAATACTTTCAATTATGATTCTTCCTACAGTAGTTAGTATAAGTGAAAGTGCAATTAGAGCTGTTCCTAGTGCATATAAAGAGGCTGCATATGGATTAGGAGCAACAAAAACAGAGGTTATTTTTAAAACAATACTTCCAGCAGGTAAAAGCGGTATTTTAGCAGCAGTAGTTTTAGGAGTTGGTAGAGCAATAGGAGAAACAATGGCTGTTATACTAGTTGCAGGAAATCCAGAGGGTAATATACCAAGAACCATTTTTGATCAAGTAAGACTTATAACTAATAATATAGTATTAGAGCAAGGATATGCTTCAGGATTACACGAGGAAATGTTATTTGCAACAGGAATTGTACTATTTATATTTATTATAATTGTAAATTTAACATTAAATAAAATTCAAAAAGGTATTGGTGAAACAAAATGATAAATAGAAAATTAAAAGAAATTATTTTAAAATCATTAATATATTTGTCAGCTGCTGTTTCAGTAGGAATTCTTTTGTTTATTGTAGGATTTATATTTAAAAATGGAATTGAAAAAATAGACTTTAATTTTTTAACAAGTGACAATAATTCTGTTACCCAGTATGTAGTCGTAGATTCAGATAGCAAATCATATAATAAGCCAAAGGACTTGCCAGAAAATTCAATATTCGTTGAAAAATATGGAATAGCAATATCTGATTCAAGGGAAAAAGATAAAGCTTTTTTAGTTAATTATGTTGATAAGAATTCTCCTTTTAAGGATGCAAAAAATTTATCTAACAATAAATATGGTGTTAAAAATAATGATTTAATTAAAAAGATAAATAAATCAAATTCAGAAGATATAACACTTGATGAAGCAGTAAAAATACTTAATGCAGAGGATAGTTTAAAAATAAAGATAACCAGACCTGGTGGTGGTATTTATCCAATGATAATATCAACACTTATGCTTATAGGATTGTCATTATTAATAGCGGTTCCAATAGGTGTATTTGCAGCAATTTATCTTGTAGAGTATGCAAAGGAAGGTAAACTATTAAGACTTATTAGATTTGCAACAGAAAGTCTTGCTGGTATTCCTTCAATCGTTTATGGTTTGTTTGGTATGATATTCTTCGTTAAGCTATTAAGCTTCGGACAATCTATGCTATCAGGTAGTTTAACCTTAAGTATAATATTACTTCCAACTATTATAAGAACTACAGAAGAAACATTAAAAACTGTACCTCCAAGTTACAAAGAAGGTTCCTTTGCACTTGGAGCTAATAAGCTTCAAACCTTATGGAAGGTTATAATGCCTAACGCATTATCTGGAATTTTAGTAGCAGTTATATTATCAATAGGAAGAATAGTTGGAGAATCAGCTGCACTTCTATTCACAGCTGGTACATTTGCTAAGGTTCCAAAAGGATTCCTTGACTCAGGAGCATCCTTAACTGTGAGAGCATATATGGAAGTTAAAGAATATGCAAATATAGAAATGGCATGTGGAATTGGTATAATACTACTATTAATTGTATTTGTGCTCAATATTCTTACAAAGCTTATAACTAGAAAACTAAGGAAAGGAGAAAGTTAATGAATAACGTTAATAATAAACTAACAATAGAAAATTTAGATTTTTATTACGGTGATTTTAAAGCCTTAAAAAATATAAATATGAATATAAAAGATAAAAGCGTTACTGCCTTTATAGGTCCTAGCGGATGTGGAAAATCAACTTTTTTAAGAACTTTAAATAGAATGAATGATTTAATTGAAAATACGCGTGTTGATGGTATAATAAAACTAGATGATAAAAATATTTATAATGAGGTTGACATAATAGCACTTAGAAAAAAGGTTGGAATGGTATTTCAAAAGCCTAATCCATTTCCTATGAGTGTTTACGATAATATAGTATATGGTCCTAAGCTTCATAGCAAAAAATCAAAGGCTGAGCTTGATGAAATTGTTGAAAAAAGCTTAATTGGTGCAGCGCTTTGGGATGAGGTAAAAGACAGACTAAAAAAAAGTGCATTGAGCTTATCAGGAGGTCAACAGCAAAGGCTATGTATTGCAAGGGCATTGGCTGTAGAGCCAGATGTTTTGTTAATGGATGAGCCGACAAGTGCTTTAGACCCTATTGCAACAGGTAAAATTGAAGATTTAATATATGATCTTAAAAAGAACTATACTATAATTATAGTAACTCACTCAATGTATCAAGCAGCAAGAGTTTCAGATAACACAGCATTTTTCTTATCTGGAGAGATGATAGAATATGATAACACTAAAAAGATATTTTCTAATCCTTTCAATAAGAAAACAGAAGAATATGTAACAGGTAGATTTGGCTAAAAGAGTAAAATAAAAAACATTTTACTCTATGGAAGAATCAAAAAAACGATTCTTTATTAATTAATGGAACTTTAGATTATGGAATATGCGTAGCATATTCTAAATGTCTCAACTACGTTGAGACTATGTGGAGGAAGAAAATATGAGAAATCAATATAACAAAGAGTTAAGTAAATTAAATGAAGAACTATTAAATTTTGGTGCCATGGCAGAAAAAATTGTCGGCATGGCAATAGAATCATTAATTAACCAGAATACAAATTTAGCTCTTGAAACAATTGCATTTGAAGATGAAATGGATAAAAAGGCTGAAGAACTTGAAAATCAATGCTTAGATATATTAGCGCTTCAACAGCCTATGGCAAAGGATTTAAGAATAGTTGCATCAGTGATAAAAATGATTGCTGATATAGAGCGTATAGGTGATTTAAGCGAGAATATCGCTGAGGCAACAATAAAAATAGGTACTGAGGAATTTATAAAACCTCTAATTGATATACCTAAAATGGCTGATATTGCTCGTGATATGATTAAAAGAGCCTTAGAATGCTATGTTAAAGAAGATGTATCATTAGCCTATAAAGTAGCTACAATGGATGATATAGTCGATAATATATTTAAGGCCGTTAGTACAGAAATATTTTATTTAATAAATAAAGAAATAAGTTTTATACACCAAGGTATGCAGTTGCTTTTAGTAGCTAGATTTTTAGAAAGAATAGCTGATCATACAACTAATATTTGTGAAGGTGTTAATTACATTGTAACTGGCAATAAAAAATTTGATCTTAATTAGATTATTGATAGACGGGCACATATATAGTAAACTTAGAGTAAACCTATAGATATATTTAATAAAGGAGCTTAAAATTGATTAAAATATTAGTAGTTGATGATGAACCTCATATAACAGAATTAATTCAATTCAATTTAGAGTTAAATGATTATTCAGTTGAAATTGCAGGTAACGGCAAAGAAGCAATTGAAAAAGCAAAAGCTGGTGCATTTGATTTAATTATTTTAGATGTTATGCTCCCTTTTGTTGATGGATTTGGAGTTTTGAAGATATTAAAAAAAGATGAAAAATATAAAGATGTACCTATACTTATGCTTACAGCTAGAAGCAGTGAAACTGATAAGGTTTTAGGTCTTGAAACTGGTGCTGATGATTACTTAACAAAGCCATTTGGCATAAAAGAACTTATGGCAAGAGTTAATGTATTGCTAAGACGTGTACGAAAGGTTGAAAAAGCTAATAAAGACAGCATAAGCATACATAATTTGACAATTGATAGTGTGAGTCATACAGTTAAAGTAAACGGAAATGAAATAGACTTAACTTTAAAGGAATTTGAAATACTGTTAATATTATGTCAAAATGAAGGCAATGTAGTAAAAAGAGATGATTTACTTGACAAAGTGTGGGGATATGAATATTTTGGTGATTCAAGAGCTATAGATGTGCATATTAGGCATATAAGAAAAAAAATAGAAGACTATGATAAAGATTATGACTATATCGAGACTATAAGAGGAATTGGTTATAAAATAAGATGAAAAGAAAGTTAATTATTTCAACAGTAACCGTTATTTTAGTAATAAATTTTATCATTACAGCAGTAAATATAAGCGCTGTAAAAAAAGATTATGAAGAAGAAAAAACAGGTGAACTAAAAATTTTAGTTCAGTCTATTTCCTTGTCCTTAGATTCTAATTATAAGAACATAAACACTTTTGTGCCTATTTTTGACAAAAATGATATTAGAGCAACAATAGTTGATAATCAAGGAGAAGTTGTTTTTGAAACAGATAAAAATGTTGATGCAATGCAAAATCACTTAAAAAGAAACGAAATAATAGAAGCAAGAGGCGGGAAGATTGGCAGTGATATTAGATTTAGCAATACAATAAGAAAAAATTTCTTATATGTTGCTACTCTTATACCCAATACAGATAATTATGTGTTGAGATTATCAATACCAATAGATGTATTAGGACAACATACTAAAGATATAATAAGTAAATTTTTAATTATTATTTTAGCAGGTGTTGTTGTTGCTATATTGTTAATTCTTAAATTTGTTAGCTATTTTACTAAACCATTAGTTGAATTGTCAAACGCTACAGTTCAAATAGCCAATGATGCAATTCCTAAAAAGCTATATTATAACTCCAAAGATGAAATAGGTAATTTATATAATAATTTTAATTTGATGACTAAAAAGTTAAACGATAGCATATATGAATTAGAAAATACCAATTTATTTTTGAATTCTATATTATCTAATATAGTAAGTGGTGTAATTGCGCTGAATTATAATAAAGAAATAATATTTATAAATAGCCGTTGTAAGAGCATTTTAGAAATTTATGATGATGAGCTTAACAATAAAAATATAGTTAATATAATAAGAAATTATGAAATAAATAAATTTATTAATGATTACTTTGAAAATAGAAAAAATGAGTTTATAGTAACAAATTATAAAAATAAGACTTTAAAGTTATTTATTAATGTTTTACCATATGATGAAAAGAAAAATAGCGAGCCAAAATACGGTGCTGTTTTATTAGTAGAAGATATTACTGAAGCGACAAAGCATGAAGAAATGAGGAAGAGTTTTGTTGCAAATGTTACTCATGAATTAAAAACTCCACTAACATCTATAAAGGGATATGTTGAAACAATTAAAAATAATGAAATCACAGATCAAACTAAAATCAATAGATTTATGGATATTATAGATATTGAAGCAAATAGGCTTAAAACATTAATAGACGATATATTGATGTTATCTGAAATTGAAAATATGCAAGGTAATATATCTGAGGTTAATCTAGTTGAAGTAGTTAGTGAAGTTAAAGATGTAATGCAAAATATTTCAACGGATAATAGTGTAACTGTTAATTATCTTTGTGATAAAGATGTAAAAGTTTTATTAGATAAAAATAGAATAAAACAGCTTTTAATTAATTTAATTGATAATGCAATTAAATATAATATTGAAAATGGTGTTGTTAATGTGAAAATTGCAAAATCAAATAGCTTTGTTGAAATTACAGTTGAAGATACAGGAATAGGTATAGATGATACTCATCTGCCAAGAGTATTCGAGAGATTTTACCGTGTTGATAAATCGAGAAGTAGACAAATGGGCGGAACAGGTCTTGGATTAGCTATAGTTAAACACATTGTTATTAGCTTTAATGGAACCATAAATATAGAAAGTAAATTAGGTCAAGGTACAAAGATATATATAAAAATACCGTTTAGAGTCATCTAAACGGTATTTATTTATATATATTATCTCAAACTATGGTAGCATATTTCAAATGGATTGAACGAAGTTCAATACTATGCAAACATGTTTAAAATTAAGCCTATTGCGCTGAAATTTATCATACCAAATCTACCATTATTATTATAAATACTCAGTAAATTAATTTGATTTAATAAATCATAATTTATTGATGAATTACTACTTGCTTGACCATATAATGTGCCGTCAACAAGGCTAATTGATGATGCCTTTAAAGCACTATTTATACTTTTATCTATTTTTGAGAAAGCACTATATCTACTTCCTAGAACTTTTTCAACATCTTCGATATTATTGTTTAAAGCATCATTTAGGACTTTATTATCTACAGATAATTTTCCGTCTGCATTTTTATTTATACCAATTGAGTTTAGATTTTTCTCATATATCTCTGGTATTTTTAGATTATCTAAATGTTTAGAAATACTAGAGCCTTTATTTATATTTTCACTTAGAAAATTCAAGGTAGTATTGTAAGCTGATACAAAATTATTAACTGCATCGGATACTTTTTTCTTATCAATATTTAGATTAATTGTAACTTGTCCTACATCCTTTAATGTTGCAGATACCTTGTATCCGTCAATATCAACCTCATTAGACGATGATTTTTTGTTTTTGGCTAAGAAATTCCCATTCTTAGTAACATCAAATATTGCATCCTGTGCTATTTGAGTTATATTAGACAAATTAGTTTGTAGCATAAATTCATCAGAACCTGTTACTAGAAAATCTTCATTTTCTCCTGTTTTATCGCCTACTAACTCTAAAATACTCTTATTGTCCTTCTCTTTAACAATTGCAGAAATGCCTATATTAGATTTGTTAATTTTTGCAGCAATATCAAGTAAGAATTCCTTATTAGTTTTACCAGATGTATCTATTGTAAAAGAATAGTTTTTTGATTTGTTTAATATATTTATAATGGAAATACCCATATCCGAAATGTCATCACTATTTAAACTATTAGAAGTATTAACTTGGGACTTTGCTATCTGAGAAACATTAACCTTGTATGAGGTCTTTTCTTGTGGAGTAAAAAAGCTTTTAGCTGATAATATATTTTCATTTGATGATGATACAGCAATACTATTTAACACACTTTTTTCATTGTCTCCAATTAATTTAGAATTTAGCTCTTTTAGATTACTTAAAGTAGAAGTATAATTGCCAATAAAAAGTGCGTTGTTTTTGTCATAAAGAGTATAAGCATTGCTTCTATATGAAGAATTTGCAATATTATTAATGTTATAAATATTAGTATTGTTATTATAGTTTTTGATGCCATAAAGATTATTAATATTTATGTTTTGATAATTAGTAATATTACTAATCATATTTATTTCACTCCCTTGATAAATATTTTTTATACTTATTCCGATTATAAGGTTTTAATGAGGAATTAGTATTATATAGCATTATATATATCGTCGTAATCTATATAATAATTAACAGTATTTTCAATATCATTAAGAATAATTTAAACTTAATAAAAGAAAAAAATAATTTTTATTTTTAGGCATAAATACTATTTATATAGAATAATATTCAATATACAAGTTTTTAGGGGGAAGAAGGAAAAATGAACGATAAGCAAATGCAATCAAATTATATTAGAGTTGTAGGAACTATCAGCAGTTCTATGGAATTTAGCCATGAGGTTTTTGGTGAAAAGTTCTATGAATTTTATATGGATGTGCCAAGATTAAGTGAAACTACCGATTTACTTCCAGTTATAATATCTGAAAGACTATTAAATGGAATCAATATGGATATAGGTAAATACATATTAGTTGATGGCCAATTTAGATCATATAATAGATATGAGGACAGCTCAAATAAGCTACTATTAAGAATTTTTGTACGTGATATTCAAGTTCCTGATGAAGAGAAGATAGAGGAACTTAAAAAAAGGCCTAACGAAGTATTTTTGAACGGTTATTTATGCAAGGCAGCTAACTATAGAACAACTCCATTTGGTCGTGAAATAACAGATATGTTGGTAGCAGTTAATCGTTCATATAATAAATCGGATTACATACCTTGCATTGCATGGGGGAGAAATGCAAGATACTGTGAAAATTTAGAGGTAGGAGATCATGTAAAGCTTTGGGGAAGAATTCAAAGCAGAAAGTACCAAAAAAAGCATATGAATGATGAAAGTCAGACTAAAACTGCCTATGAGGTTTCTATAACTAAATTAGAACACATTAAGACTGAAAATAATAGAAAAAGAGTTACAAACGAGTAAATATTATTTATCAAAAATTTATGGCAAGTAAATAATTTATTTGTAAAAATCAATACGCTAAAATTTTTCTGGATTAATTAATAACTAGTACTATGAAATAAAGTTAAATAAAAAGCACCAAAATGT
>DLNM01000028.1:12662-16017 GCA_002479485.1 Firmicutes bacterium UBA7510
ACATTTTGGTGCTTTTTATTTATGTATCTACATATACTTCATAATTTTTTGGAAAATCCCCGCTATTGATGTTTATAATTGTTTTAAAATGTAAAAGTGTATATATATGCAATATGCGGTTTAGAAAGTTATTTGTATAGGATTTAAAAATAAAGCGATAAATATAAAATAATTATCATTTTATAAGCAAACTTGTTTGTTTTAGTAATAATTTTAGAACAAAAAATATTTACGGTCACATTATCAAATGTTAAAATTTCAATATGATGTTGGTTTGAATGACCGATTATATTATAACTTTAATGGGCTGATAATATAAATTGTATTAATAACAATAAAAGGTTGGGTAAAAAATATCTTTTATTGTTTATTTATTTAAAAGCAAAATGTTTAGCGTTTTAATGAATAAAAAGCAGAATTATATGCATAAAATTTACAAAGATTCGTTAGCTAAATAGATTTTAAAGTCAAATTAATTATAAGGGGATGGTTTATATATGATTGTATTTTTTATCAAAAAATTACTCTAATGCAGTAATTATTAATAATTTAAATGAAAAGGGGTACGAGATTATGAAGTTAAAAAGGATACTTAGTTTAATTTTACTATTATTGTTAATAGTAAATATGCAATTTACAGCATATGCCACAGAAGAAAATAATATTCCTGACAATAATGGGGAGATTAACAATTCACCAACAAATGAAATTGAAAGTCAAAGTAAAAACACAGCCTTAATAGTCAATCATATATTGGTGGATCTTGAGGGTAATGAACTGGCAAAAGAGACAACTATAATAGAGAATTTAGAAGTTGGAAAAACAGTTTATGGTAGTAATTATGTAATTGATTTGGGAAATTTAGAGTTTATTAAATTTAAAGGATGTATGCCTGAGGAGTTAGTGCTATCAGATGTTGAAGAGAATATTATTAATTTGTTTTATGAACTTAATGAAACTGATAGTGAAGATATAAATGTTGAAAAAACTGAAATTGTTGAAGTATATGATATGGATTCTCCTGATATTGTCAATGGATATGATATATATGTACCATATACCGAAAATAATTCAAGTACAATGTTTTCTCTTAATAACACTCAAGAACCGCAATATCCAAATCAAGGTGCAATTAGAGCTGTAAAACAGGCATCATGGATTAATCAAGTAACGGGAGAGGCAAAAATAGTATTTGAAGTTGATGGAGTTCCTATAAAAAAAGGTGCAGACGTTGTTTTAGTGTTAGATAAATCAGGCAGTATGGATGAAATAGTTAGTGAAGAAATATGTAATACACCGTTAATTTATGGAGATGTATACGGGGGTTTTGGCAGATTGTATAAGGACGCGACATGTTCAACTTGTGGCGCAGAGTATACTGCGGTCTCCCGTGATGGTGGTGTTACATGGAAAAATAATCCACAAACATGTACAGCAGTAATTTCAACTATAGATAGATTAGATTTGTTAAAGGAAGCTGCTAATGAGTTTGTAAATACTATGTTTATTCCAAATGCCGATGGAACAGTATCATCTAATAGAATTGGGTTAGTTTCTTTTAATAATACTGCTAGTAAAGACGTACCTATATCTAGTGTTAATGATACAGTAGACAATACAGATGCAGAGAGTGCGTTAATTAATAAAATTAATAATCTCACACATAATGGCGGTACTAATTATACAAATGCGCTTACAGCTGCAAAACAATTAATCGATGAAAGAACTGATAAAACTAGACCAGCTTATATAGTTTTTATTACAGATGGACGTCCAGATCCTAATAATAGTAGTACAGATGGCATAAGTATCTCGAACACACTAAAAGGTAATGGTGTCACGATTTATTCAATTGGATTAGCTCTTACAAATACAAGTGACATTGACAGATTAAAAAACATAGCATCTAGCAATGCAGATAATCCAACAATTAAATTATATTATGATGCAAATGATGGAAGTAATTTAACTACAGTTTTTAATAATATTGCAAATAATATAAAAATTGCAGGAACCAATGCTATAATAACTGATGTAATAAATACTATGCATTTTGACTTAGATAATTCAAAAGCTATAGTAGCTAGTAGAGGAACAGTGCAAATAAATGCAGACAATAAAACAATAGTTTGGAATTTAGGTAATATAACTAGTCAAAAAGAAACTTTAACAATATATGTTATATTAAAACCAGAATTTTTAAATGTACTTGGTTCTTATTATACTAATGAGTCAGCATTAATTGATTATAAAAATTATAATGATGTGCCAAATATTCAAAAACCAATTAATGCAGATCCTATACCTTTACAATCAGGACAAATTACTATTATTAAGTATTTAGTTAATGATAATGGTAAGCCAATTAATAATGAAGGTACTATAATTAATGATTTCACTCAAATTACGAAGCTTGATACTAGTTTATATTCATATAACGGTTCAACTAACTTAGCTTTAGGAAATTCATATACTGTTACTGCTGACAATGAAATATTAGTAAATGGTAAGAGATATCAATACATTTCATTATCAAGTGATAATGGTGGAACAAATTCTCCAGCTAATATATCATTAACCTATGATAATCCAAGTGATACAGTGTATTTTGGGTATAAAGAGGTTGAAAACAGTTATGTTATTACGTTTGATAATGGTCTAAACGGAAGCATAACTCCTCCTATAAATATGACTATAAATTCAGAAGGTAATTTGGTTTATGAAAATATAATAGAAGGTTCAAATCATCCTTTTGGGCCTGAAGTAATAGCTGATATTGGATATAAATTTGATGGATGGTATGAGGATGAAACAAAGATAACAACATTCCCAACAACAGTAACATCTAATCACACTTATGTAGCAATGTGGTCAATAGATGAAAGCCAAACAAAAGAGTTAAGCTATACAATAGAGTACTATAAAGATGGAGCGTTAGTTGAAACTGATACAGATAAAGAAATAGTATGGATAAATGCACCTGATACATTAGCAGTAGATAAGGTAGATACAAGTGATGATAGATATGTAGGATATAAGTTCGACCATACAGACCCAAGTCAATTACCTTCAAGTATAGCAAATGGTGGAGTAATAAAAGTATACTATGTGATAGATGAAAGCCAAACAAAAGAGCTAAGCTATACAATAGAGTACTATAAAGATGGAGCGTTAGTTGAAACTGATACAGATAAAGAAATAGTATGGGTAAACGCATCTGATACATTAGCTGTGGATAAGGTAGATACAAGTGATGATAAGTATGTAGGATATAAATTTGACCATACAGATCCATCAGAAGTACCGGCTACAATAGCAAATGATGGAGTTATCAAAGTATACTATGTAAAAGATG
>DLNM01000068.1 GCA_002479485.1 Firmicutes bacterium UBA7510
CCAAGATTTAATTACATTCTTCTCATGTCACATAACGGTTCTGTGTTCACGATGTCGCTGAACCGGACCTACCTGACTTTCCGTCTTGGCGGTGGTCACACCCGGTGAAGTGATATGGTCTGACTTGCCCACAAGACGTTCCTCTAAGACCCTTGCGTGAACATGTTGTTAGATGTTGCGTCAATATAAGCTTCTTGACTTACTGTATTCAATCTATATATACTTATTTATAAAGCTATAATATTTTTCTCATTATAATTTGTTTTTCACTTCTCAACACTTCACTAAATCCAGCTTTTTCATATAAACTAATTGGTCCATTGTAATCAAATAATGTATAATCTTTTTCTATCTTTGAATATCCTTCAACTGCTTTATAACCTTTTTCTTTTGCATCATTGCATATACGATTAATAAATTTAGTTGCTATTCCAATTCCTCTATACTTCGGTGCAATTTCAAAACATACTATTGAATATGTTTTTCCACATGTGTTTTTTCTCGCAATTTCAGGAATAAAGGAAGAGTAACTTTCTATATCAGCAGCATTGCACCATCCAATAGACTCATCTCCATCAAATGCTAAATATCCTCTAATTTTTCCTTTACTCAGCATTTCTACCGCATATTTTCTTATAGTTCCTTTAATATCATTACCAAACTCACTTATCATTTTTCTTTCAGTTTCTCTATCCATATTTGAGGATGTACAATAACAAGGTCCATTTGGATTTCCATCTGTAAATGCACGATTATCAAAAAAATCGAGATAATCATTTATCAATTCTAAATCTAACTCCTTAATTATTATATTCATTTATAATACCTCGCTTTTTATAACTTTAATAAGCTAACATCTCTCAAATCATAATTACCCACTTTCAATTCGACCCAATTACCATTCTCTGATATTATATTGACGTTTCATCTAACTACCACTTTAATCAACCAAAGGTTCGCTAAAGTGTACATTACTTTATTGTTTTGAGCATGTATTGTTCTTTCGTTATTAAATTTCAATCTATCCATTTTTCAGACATCATTGTTTTATTATGTATCAATTACACTTTAGTATTTTGTTCATGAATCCCTTTGATATATAAATATATTTTAACATATCAACTAATTGATATCCATATTTTTCTAAAAAATAGTCATGAAATGTCATTAATCATATTATCTTCAGAAAATGTTTCATTAATATAAATGTCATAAATCTCAGCCGCTTTTTTCACTAATTCAATAAACTCTAATTTATAATTGTCATCATTAACTACTTCTTTATCCAATAGCTCTAAAACATTGTTGAAATTAGAATCTCCTATATATTTGCTTTCTCTTAAGATCATACCAAATTCAGCAACTGCAGCAGCAAATTTAAGATTATTTGGTAGTTCTTCTTTATAGTCATTTTTATTAACTACCATTGTCATAAGATCACTAGTGTTACTGTCTGGCTTTTTATACCTTATATTTACAGTAAGTAACTCATCAACATTATCTTTGTTTGTATTTTCATTTGATTGATATTTTAAAGCAGTTGATGGTATCTCCATTTTAGAATCATTCATAATTACTTCATAAAGTGCTGTAACACTGTGGCCTGCTCCTATTTCACCAGCATCTTTTTTATCATCATTAAAGTCCTCTGATGATAGTAATCTATTTTCATAGCCTATTAATCTATATCCTTTTACATTGGCTGGATTAAATTCTACTTGTAGCTTAACATCTTTTGCAACTGTTACCAAAGTTGCTCCCATTTCATCAACCAAAACTTTTTTAGCTTCGTAAATGGAATCAATATAAGAATAATTTCCATTTCCTTTGTCTGCTAAAACTTCCATCTTATTATCCTTTATGTTTCCAGTTCCAAAGCCTAAAACAGATAAAAATACACCACTTTCTTTTTTCTCTGTTATAAGCTTTTCAAGTTCATTTTCGCTAGTTAAACCAACGTTTAAATCTCCGTCTGTTGCTAAAATAACTCTATTATTTCCATTCTTTATAAAATATTTCTCAGCTAGTTCATATGCTGTTTCAATACCCTTGCTACCATGTGTACTTCCACCAGCTTCAAGGCTATCTAATGCTTCATTTATAGTTTCACTATCATTTCCATTAATACCTTCAATAACTATTCTATCGTTTGATGCGTATGTAACTATAGATATTTTATCTTTTTCTGTTAGCTCAGATGTAAGCATTTTAAATGCCTTTTGCATTAACGGTAGTTTATCATAATCCTGCATAGATCCAGATACATCAAGTAAAAATACTAAATTTGAGTTTGGACTTTCTGAAAAGTCAATATCTTTAGTTTTTAAGCCTATTAACATTAATTTAGCATCTTTATTCCAAGGACATTCAGATAGTTCTGTTGTTACTGAAAAAGGCTTATTTTCTTTAGGGGTAGGATAATCATATTTAAAATAATTTATCATTTCTTCTATCCTAACAGCTCCAGTATCAACAATCTGTCCATCATTTATTAATCTTCTGACATTGCTATAAGAGGCAGTATCAACATCAATTGAAAATGTTGATAAAGGATAATCAGCAACAGATTTATAAGCATTTTCGGTAATAGAATTATATTCTTCTGTATTATGTTCTACTTCAAATCCTTCGTATTCTTGTAACATCGAAGAATCAGATTTTGTAGCATTTGCATTCATCATAGAATCAGTTGCATTTTCAGAAACAGAACAGCTAACTAAATTCAACGTCATTACAATTATAACTACTATAATTATTAATCTTTTAGATATTTTTTTCATAATATCCTCCCATATAATTGATTTTAACAACATTTTTACTATAATCTGTATAATAAAATGTTAAAATTTAGTAATCTATATTTTTATAGACAGAAAAATTCATAAAATGTTCCAATAATTTAAAAATTTAATATTTTATTTGAGTGTTTACATATATTTACATTACTCTATGTTTATAGTATAATAAAATT
>DLNM01000008.1 GCA_002479485.1 Firmicutes bacterium UBA7510
GACTTTCACAGAACTGTTTTTTCGCTTTGCAGTCTTTCGACTGCTGAAACTAAAGGTTGTTCTTATGCTGTTTTATTGTCTAAGGTTCGTTTTTAACTTCTTTTATTTTTTTTATTCACACTGTCTCTTGACAGCTTGATTATTCTATCACATCGGTTTTTCGATGTCAAGAAGTTTTTTAATTTTTTTTACTTTATTTTTTCTGTCTCTTTTGTTTAACTGTCTCTTGACAGCTTGACTATCTTATCATGTCGAAGCTTGTCTGTCAAGTAGTTTTTTATATCTTTTTTAAAACTTTTTTCTTTTGTTCTTTACTGTCTTTCTCAGACAGCTTGACTATCTTACCACAGCTAATTTAATATGTCAACCAATAAAACAATTTTTTTATCAATTAATATCTAACAATGTCAATTGCAGTGTAACCTATTGTACTAGCGACTTATTTAATTTACCATATCTTTTGCCTTTTGTCAATCCATAAATTTACCTTTTTTTTAAAAGGAATATTACTAAATGTATTAATATTTAAATATATTCTTAATAATACTGTAACTACTCGTCGCTTTATAAAATGCAACTCTAGAGCCACTAAAATAGCCATAACCATCAAAATCAAGACCTATGTTTTCTAAGGACTTCATAGATTTTTCATTTTCAGGTATAGCCATTGCTACAATTTCGTCTAAACCTAACCTTTTAAATGCGTATTGTATTAATGCCTTGCCAGTTTCCGTAGCATATCCATTTCCCCAATACTCTGGCATTAATCTAATTCCTATCTCTACTTTATCTAATTCTTCCAAATATCTAAATCCTGTGATTCCAATAAATTTTCCATTTTCTCGTAAAACAACTGCCCAAGTATCAATACCAGTTCCATCTTTATACTTATCTATATGCTTTCTAAGACTTTCTTTACATTCGTAAAATGAAGAATTACGCATATTAGGTATATACTTTCTAACCATAGGATTTCTTTCTAAGTTATAATAATCATCTATATCATTTAGATTAAATTCTCTAAATATTAGTCTATTTGTTATTACTCTTTCATTCACAATATATAACCTACTTTCTTTTTTGTCTTTAATAATACTTAGTTATATATTATGTTATTTATCGAATTTTGACATTTTAAGTCTAATATTTAATGATAAATATACACAAGAATATTTAAACAATATAAAGTATGCGCATCTGAGGTAATTTTTTATTAAGTTCGTCTCTTAAAAACTGTTCGCCATCAACACGAAGCTCAGTTTTATAACAATATTTGCCCATACCTCTACCTTTCATAGTTGTTTTATCTAATAAATTAATAGCATTTGGGAAAGCCTCTTGATTAATTGCATTATGAATGAAGCTATAAGTCATAAATATTATTTCTAAAAAGGCTTCTTTTTTTACCTTTTCTGATAACTCATCTACCAACTGTTCTATCAATTTAGAATATAGGAATTTCCAATCATCTAAAAGTATAACTGGTGCAATTAGTATTCCTACTTTATAACCTGCATCACATAGCTTATTAATAGCTATAATTCTATTTTTTAATGTCGAAGTGCCAAATTCTACTTTTTTTATAATAAATTCTGGATTAACACTTACTCTTACAATTATTTTTCCATTATGATTTAAAGGTAATAATGGATCAACCATATCAAATTTTGTAGGAAAAGTTAATAAACCTTTTTTACTATTTCTAAAATGTTCAATTGTCCATACAAGATTATCTGTTATTGTATTTTCTAAAATCAAATCACTATTACTACCAATTTCAAATGTTAAGTCTCTTTCTGCTTTATTGGCAGTCCTAGTTATCTTATCAAGCATCTGCTCTCTATTTACAAACAACCTTAAATATGAGCACTTATTATAATTGCACATCAAATAGCAATATAAACACATAGCACTGCATCCTGAAGATGTATATGGTACAAGATAATCAGAAACCTTGTGATTTTCTACGTATTTATGTGTTTTTCTAACGCCAACTATTAGATGTTGCTTCATTTTAGCGAATTCTTTATTGGAATTTGTTCTAAGTTCATCTATTTTATTATGGTTATCAATTTCAATCCATGGAATGTTTTTATATTTTTCTTTTAGATACTTTCCAAGTTCATAAGTTATAGTTTGTGGCTCATAATAAATTCTATCTGGAAACATAATTATCCTCTTTTTAATAAGTTTTATATTTATCTTTTCCAAACAGTTAATTATTATTACATAAAAAAAGAAGTCACACATAGATTTAATGTCTACATGCAACCTCTTATAAGTGGTACGGGTAGAGGGACTTGAACCCCCACGGTCACCCGCTAGATCCTAAGTCTAGTGCGTCTGCCAATTCCGCCATACCCGCAAAATATGTTGTTACAATATTAAATTTTAATGGTACGGGTAGAGGGACTTGAACCCCCACGGTCACCCGCTAGATCCTAAGTCTAGTGCGTCTGCCAATTCCGCCATACCCGCACAACTAATATGTTTATCTCGTAACGACAAAACTTATTATACGTAATTTAGTGTCTTATGTCAATACTTTTTTTAATATTTTTTAATAGTTAAATTATGGCATTCTAAACCAGAATAATAAATATTAAAATCCCAGCATAAATAATCAAAATATAATATGCATAACCTTATAAAATACCCATTATTTCATAACATGTGATATTAATTTTTTAACATCATATACATTACTCTATACTTGAGGAAAATAAAATTCACACTAAAATTCTTAATAAATAAAAAGGCAAGGGACAGAAATCCCTCACCTACACTTCCCTATTAGACAACGCTATAAAGGAAATTTATTTATATTTTTAACTAAAGAACATTAATAATACACCAGCTGCTACTGCTGATCCTATAACACCTGCAACGTTTGGTCCCATTGCATGCATAAGTAGGAAGTTTGCTGGATTGTATTTTTGTCCTTCTTTTTGAACAACTCTCGCTGCCATTGGAACTGCTGATACTCCTGCTGCTCCAATAAGTGGATTAATTTTTCCTTTGGTAGCTTTACACATAATTTTACCAAATATAACCCCTGCCGCTGTACCAATACAAAATGCTACAAGTCCTAAAGCAATAATTTTAAGTGTTTCTACTCTTAAAAACATCTCTGCACTTGCTTTAGCTCCTACTGTAAGTCCTAATAATATTGAAACTATGTACATCAAAGAATTCTGAATTGTATCTGCTAGTTTTGGAACCATGCCTGATTCTTTTATAAGGTTTCCAAGCATTAACATACCGATTAAAGCTCCTGCTGATGGTAATAATAATACTGTAATTATTGTTACTATTATTGGGAACAATATTTTTTCAGTTTTACTAACATGTCTTAATTGCTCCATCTTTATTGCTCTTTCTTTTTCAGTAGTTAATAACTTCATAATTGGTGGTTGAATAATTGGAACCAATGCCATATATGAATATGCTGCTATTGCAATTGACGGTAATAAATCCTTAGCTAGCTTTGATGTTAAATATAAAGCTGTAGGTCCGT
This sequence comes from Firmicutes bacterium UBA7510, assembly GCA_002479485.1. Taxonomy (GTDB): domain Bacteria; phylum Bacillota; class Clostridia; order Tissierellales; family Sedimentibacteraceae; genus UBA1535. Next base: position 3,518 of record DLNM01000008.1, read on the forward strand.
CTGCTCCACCTATAATACCTATTGATGCTGCTTCTGGTCCAGTAAATCCTAATAAAATTGCACCTACAAATGTAAAGAAAATACCAAATTGTGCAGCTGCTCCTAAAAGTAAACTTCTAGGATTAGCTATTAATGGACCAAAATCAGTTCCAGCTCCTATACATAGGAAAATCAATGGTGGATAAATACCTAAATCAGTACCCTGATACAAATAGTATAAAAGCCCTCCATTTTGTCCAGCCTCAGGATGACTCATAAGACCTGCCAATGGAAGGTTTACCAATAACATACCAAAAGCTATCGGTATTAATAAGTATGGCTCGTACCCTTTTTTAATAGCTAAATATAAGAATAAGCAAGCAATACCTATCATAATTAACTCTCCAGGCAAATTAACACCGAAAAGTTCAGTATTACATTTAATTAATTCAGAGAATCCAGTACTTTCCCAGAATTTTATCAATAACTCCATTAAAATGATACCTCCCTCTCTATAATTATCCTATTGTAACCAATGCATCACCTGTACTAACGGCTGCTCCCTTACTTGTATGAATTTTTACTATTTTTCCATCTGATGGCGCTACTATTTCATTTTCCATTTTCATTGCTTCTAATATTACTAAAATGTCTCCTGCCTTTACAGCTTGACCTTCTGTAACTTTAATATCTAAAATTGTTCCAGGCATTGGTGCTGACATTGCTCCCGCAACTGGCGCAGATGATGCTGGTGCAGCAGCTGGTGCGCTTGGCGCTGGTTGTGCTACCGGTGCTGGTGCTACTGGAGCTGGTGCCGCTTGAGCAGCTGGTGCTGGTGCAAATGAAGGTGCGCTAAAACCACCAACTTCTTCTACTTCTACTTGATACATTTTTCCATTTACATTTATATTGTATTTTTTCATTTCATATTCCTCCTATTCTTAACCTCTTATTATGCCACGATGTGGCATCGTAAATAATAATGAAAAATCGTTTTTTGTAGTGTGAAGTTCCTTTTTCACACTATTATCTCATAAGTTCAATTTTACCTGTTTTTGACCATGTTGTATCTAAATCAGGTAGTCTTTTTATATTTCTTACAACTAATCCACTTGTATTAGTTCCTGTCATTGCTGCTATAGCTGCTGTAATAACTGCAACTAATTCAGTATCATCTTCCTCAACAACTGTATTTACTACAGGTTGTGGTGATTGTTGTATTGTTTTTTCAACTGCTTTATTATCTTTTTTGTTAAAAGTTACTCTCATTAAATCTATTAAATAAGAAATAACTAACAATGATATAAAAACAACAACCATACTAAATAAAGTTATAACTCCAGCATCTAGCAATGTTATTTTATCTCCAAACATATAATCACCTCATCCTACAATGGAATATTTCCATGTTTTTTAGAAGGTTTTTGTTCTCTCTTGCCAGCTAGCATATCAAAAGCAGAAATAATTCTTTGTCTTGTATTAGCTGGTTCAATAACATCATCTATGTACCCTCTAGCTGCTGCAATATATGGATTTGCTACAGTATTTCTATACTCCGCTATTTTTTCTTTTCTCTTTTCGTTTTTATCTTCTGCAGAATCTATATCTTTTCTAAATATAATATTAGCAGCTCCATCTGGACCCATAACTGCTATTTCTGCTGTTGGCCATGCTAATACAACGTCCGCTCCTAAATCTCTTGAACACATTGCTAAATATGAACCACCATAAGCTTTTCTAGTTATAACAGTTACTTTTGGTACAGTAGCTTCACTATAAGCATAAAGCATCTTAGCACCATGTCTTATAATTCCACCATATTCTTGGTTTGTGCCTGGTAAGAAACCTGGAACGTCAACTAATGTTAATATTGGAACATTAAATGCGTCACATGTTCTAATAAATTTTGATGACTTATCTGATGCATTAATATCTAAGCATCCTGCTAATTTATTTGGTTGGTTAGCTATAACTCCAACACTCTTACCATTTATTCTCATAAATCCTGTTATGATATTTTCAGCAAAGTATGGTTGATATTCTAAGAATTCACCTCTATCAGCAAGAGTAGATATTACTTGCTTCATATCGTATGCTTTATTTGGATTCTCAGGAATTATTTCATTTAAAACTGTATCAATTCTATTTAAATCATCCTGTGTATCAAATGCAGGAGCATTTTCTAAGTTGTTTTGTGGTAAAAAGCTTAATAAATGTTTAATCTTAGCTATACAAGCATCTTCATCACTGTCTAAGAAGTGAGCAACACCGCTTACACTGTTATGTGTCATAGCTCCACCTAATTGTTCAGCTGAAACTTTTTCACCAGTAACAGTTTCAATAACTTGTGGGCCAGTTATGAACATTTTACTTGTATTTTCAACCATGAATATAAAATCAGTTAATGCTGGAGAATAAACAGCTCCACCTGCACATGGTCCTAAAATTACTGAAATCTGAGGTATAACACCTGAAGCTATAGTATTGTTGTAGAATATTCTACCGTATCCAGCTAAAGCGTCAACACCTTCTTGTATTCTAGCTCCACCAGAATCGTTAATACCAATTATAGGAGCTCCAACTTTTAATGCAGCCTCTTGTGCCTTAACTATTTTAGCAGCATGCATTTCTCCTAAAGAACCACCTATAACAGTGAAATCTTGAGCAAATACATATACTAATCTTCCATCAATTGTACCATAGCCTGTTATAACACCTTCACCTGGTGCAGTTTTCTTTTCCATACCGAAGTTTACACATCTATGCTCAACAAATGCATCCATTTCAACAAAACTATTAGCATCTAACAACTTTAATATTCTTTCTCTAGCTGTTAATTTTCCACTTTCGTGTTGTTTAGCTATTGCGCTTTCTCCGCCGCCTAATTCTACTTTCTTTCTTCTTTCTATTAATTCATTAAGTTTATCATTAGACAATTTATTTACCTCCTGTTACAAAAAATTTTTATTAACCTATTATAAAATATATAATTTTTAAAGTAAAGTCAATACCTTTTGACAATTTGCAAGTAAAAAATATAATTATTCAAAATAAAATTAATTATAATTAGAAAAGTATCTTTTTTATCACATTATAATATTGATGAACTTTTCACAAAATAAAAAAATGCAAGATTTCCTTCATAACATTTAAGGACATCCTACACTTTTGAAATAATTCTTGCACCTTCTTTAAATTTATTTAATTTTAAAGATTTTTTACATGTTTAAGCAACTGTTAAGTTTATTAAAACACTCATTAACTCTATCCACCCTTTTTCCTGTTCCTTGTATAATTTTATTATTTCCGCCACCTTTAGCTTCTAGAATTTCAGAACATTTACTATACACATCTTTTATATCTAAATTTAAATTTGATGACTGTCCAATGATTATACTACAGCTATCGCTATTATCAATTACATAACCGCAAACAAAATTATCATTTTCTATAATTTTAGAAACTATAAATCTCAAATCCTTTATATCTCTATCTTTTATTATGCATAATGAATAATTTATATCTTTAAAGCAAATTGCATTATCTATAAAGCTTTTGGCTTCAAATTCATTTATCTTATCTTGTAGCGTACTAATTTTTTTGATAAGCAACCCATTATCTTGCTTGTATTTTTCTATATTTTCAGCAACTATAGACGTGTGGCATGAAAAACTATTTGATAAAGTTTGGATATCATTATTTTTATTGATATAATCTAACAATGCTCTTTTTCCACATAAAAATTCGACTCTTGTACCAGATTTATATTTTTCAAATTTTATAATCTTTACAATACCGATTTCTCCGGTGTAATTAACATGCGTTCCACAGCATGCAACATTATCTTTGTCAGCAATTTTTACTATTCTAATTGTCTCATCATCTACTGGTTTTTTTCTTAGTCCAGTTTTTATTGCATCATCATGAGACAAAATTTCTGTCTCTATTTTAATATTATCATAAATAATCTTATTACTGTAAACTTCAACTTTCTTAATCATATCAGTTGAAAAATTAGCTGCATCTAAATCTATTGTAGTGTAATCTCCACTTAAGTGAAAACCTATTGTTTTTGCATTATATAAATTACTAAAAGCACAGGATAATATGTGTTGACCAGAATGTTGTTGCATATGATCAAATCTTTTTTCAAAATTAATATGTAAATCAACCTCGTCAGAAACTTCTTCAGATAAAACATGTATTATATTATCTTCTTGCTCATATACATTTAAAACTTCAATTCCACTAATAGTACCATCATCCTTAGGCTGACCACCTGATAAATGAGGATAAAAAATTGTTTTTTCCAATATAACTTCATACATGTTTTCATTGTTTAAAGTACAGCTGATGACATTTGTTTTATAATTATCTAGATACGAGTTATCTAGAAATGCTTTTTGTTTAAAACTCATTATTTTTTGCTCCTTTATAAAAGTTATGAGAATTATCTTTTAACACTTATAACTATATTATAAATAAAAATTGCGGTTTTTACAAAAGAATTATTTACATAATAACAATAAAATCATTTACATAATGTAAATATTTTAGTAAAATCAATTTAAGGAGGGATTTTATGCGTTGCCCAAAATGTAATTATTATGAAACTAAGGTTATTGACACTAGACAAACCGACGATGGATTTAAAATTAGAAGAAGAAGAGAATGCATATCATGTGGACAAAGGTTTACTACATACGAAAAAGTAGAAGAAATGCAATTAGTTGTAGTTAAAAGAGACGGTACTAGACAAGGCTACAATAGAGATAAGATAATTAACGGATTGATTAGAGCATGTGAGAAGCGTTCTGTTACACTTAATCAAATAGAAAATATAGCAGAAAATGTAGAAAAGCAGCTGTATAATAATTTCCAAACTGAGGTTTCAACAGAATTAATTGGTGAAATTGTTATGAATGAATTAAAGTATGTTGATGATGTAGCATATGTTAGATTTGCATCAGTATACAGAAAATTTAAAGATATAAATACCTTCATGGACGAATTAAAAAGAATTTTAGATGATAGAGAAGGTAAATAAATAGACTAAGTACTATAAATCAAACATATGAGTCTTAATGATTAATGAAAAATGAACAGTGAAAGTGAGAAAAATTTGTTTTTGCACAAATTTTTTTCACTTTTAACTGTTCACTCAACAGTTTTATCTCCCAAACATTAAAAAAATTACTAAGGCGAACAAGCCGAATACTAGTAGTAGTGCAGGCATAAGCGTTATAAATGCAGCTATTATCATTGCTGTAAAATCGCCTTTTTCTAAATTTAAATCTTTCTTATCGTCATCTAAATTTCTTTCAATAAATAAATCCTTTGTATTTTTTAATAACATAATATCCTCAAGCGCGAAGCTCCTTTTTTTCACGCTACCTTCCTATATTTCTCCAGCAAAATGACACCTAACAAAATGGTTTTTTTCTATTTCAATCATAGCTGGTTCCTGTTCAACGCACATAGGTTGAGCATGAGGGCACCTAGTATGAAATTTACATCCTACTGGAGTATTAACATTACTTGGCAATTCTCCGCCTATTGTGTTTAAATCCTTTATATGCTCAGGATTTGGTATAGGTATTGCTGCCAACAATACTCTTGTATAAGGATGAGATGGTTTTTTATATAAATCATCCTTATCTGCAAGTTCTACTAATGACCCTAAATACATTACACCTACTCTTTGACTTATATGCTTAACAACACTTAAATTGTGGGATATAAATAAATATGATAATCCCATCTTCTCTTGTAAATCCATCATAAGATTAATAATTTGTGATTGTATAGATACATCTAGGGCTGATACAGGCTCATCACATACTATAAAGCTTGGATTAAGTGCCAATGCTCTGGCAATACCTATACGCTGTCGTTGTCCGCCAGAGAATTGATGAGGATACCTATACATATGATAAGACGAAAGTCCGCATATTTCCAAAATCTCAATAACTCTTTGTGTTAATTCATTTCCCTTTTTATAAAGACCATGAGCAAGCAAAGGTTCACTAATAATAGAACTTACGTTCATTCTTGGGTTTAAAGAGCTGTATGGATCTTGAAATATTATTTGTATATCCTGTCTTAGCGGTTTCATCTTAGCTCTTGAAAAGTCAGTAATATTTTCTCCTTTATATATTATTTCTCCACTAGATGGCTGATATAATTTAATCAATGTTCTACCAAGAGTTGATTTGCCACATCCCGACTCTCCAACAAGACCAAAGGTCTCTCCTTCATACAAGTTAAAAGAGACATTGTCTACAGCTTTTACATTAGCTATAGTTTTTCTAAAAAAGCCACCTTTAATAGGGAAATATTTTTTGATTTCTTTTGCTTCTAATATTACCTTCTTCAACTCTTCACCTCCTCATTTATACACAAATGACATCTTGATTTATGATTATTAGGCAGTTCATATAATTTAGGATGTTCTTTTAAGCATATTTCCATGCAATGCTTACATCTTGGAGCAAAGTAACAGCCCTCTGGTAATTCTGTGGGATTTGGAACAGTTCCTTCAATTGTATTAAGTCTTTTCTTATCCTCTTCTAAACTAGGTATCGCTTCAAGTAGCCCTTGTGTATATGGGTGTTTTGGATTTTTAAACAATTCTATGACAGGTGCTGATTCAACTACTCTACCTGAATACATAACAATTACAAAATCAGCCATTTGTGCAACAACACCTAAATCGTGAGTTATCATCATTATAGCGGTATTTGTTTTTTTCTTTAATCCATTCATAAGTGATAATATTTGTGCTTGAATCGTAACGTCAAGCGCTGTTGTAGGTTCGTCAGCAATTAAAAGATTAGGATTGCAGGATAGTGCCATAGCTATCATAACTCTTTGTCTCATACCTCCACTTAACTGATGAGGATAATCGTCAACAACAGTTTCAGCTCTTGGTATTCCAACTAATTTAAGCATATCAATAGATCTTTTTCTTGCCTCTTGCTTTGAAACTTTCTCATGTAGTAGAATTGTTTCAGATATTTGTTCTCCGATTTTAAATACGGGATTTAAAGAAGTCATAGGTTCTTGAAATATCATAGAAATTTCTTTACCTCTAATATCTCTTATCTGTGCTTCATTTAAGGATAGTATATCCTTACCATTATACTCAATAATTCCTTCTATGATTTTTCCCGGTTTTTCAATGAGCCTTAGAATTGACATAGCAGTTATACTCTTGCCACATCCTGATTCTCCTACCACACAAAGTGTCTCACCTTTTTTTATATTAAAGCTGACACCGTCAACTGATTTTATTACTCCCTTTTCTGTAAAAAAATATGTTTTTAAATCTTTAACTCTTAGTAAATCTGCCAATTTTATGCCCATGCACCTATTCCACTAAAACCCATTAAATATTTGTGCATGGGCTCGGTGCTTATCCTTTCATTGTTTTTCATTTCTTTTAACCTCTCCACCTACCTTATTTCTTTTGGATCAAATGCATCTCTTAAGCCCTCACCCAAAAGATTAATACTTACAACAGTTAGTATCATTAATATGCCAGGTGGTAGCCACAGCCAAGGTAAATTGGTGAAAACAAAAGTTGTTCTAGCTCTTTCTATCATATTTCCCCAAGTAGGTGTAGGTGGTGTAACACCTAGTCCCAAATATGATAACCCTGCTTCAGTTAAAATTGCGCTAGCCATTCCTAATGTTGCGTTTACAATAATGTAAGCAAATGTATTAGGTATTAAATGCTTTAATATTTTATCTCTATCTGGTATACCTAAAGCTTCTGCAGCTTGCATAAATTCTTGTTCTCTTAATGATAGTATTTGACCTCTAACCATACGAGCAAGACCAGGCCAGCTTAAAATTCCAATTAAAACCATAACTATAAACATTTTATATTGACTCGCAACCCACATAAGTGACGCAGATATTGTTATTACTATTGGAGTAAAAGGTAATGAACTAATAATTTCTGCAAATCTCATTAAATAGTAATCAATCTTTCCTCCATAAAATCCAGCTATTCCACCAACTAAAGAACCTAAAATAACAGTTACACTTGCTGCCATTAGACCAACAGCCAATGACATTCTTCCACCCATAAACACTCTTGTGAATACATCTCTACCTTGTTCATCAGTTCCTAGCCAGTGACTGGCAGATGGTGGCATTTTTTTATTTGTTAATTCAAAATCATTTAGCTTATATGGAGAAATCATCGGAACTACAATACAAAGCACAACAATGCTTACAAACAATATAGCGCCAATGAAAGATAGTTTATTTTTTTTGAATCTTTTCCATGCTACTTTCCCAGGTGTTTGAATTTCTATTTTTTCTTTCTTTTCAGTATTATTCATTATTACCTCTCCATTACGCCGCTTCACAGCGTCACAAAAATTGATGAAGAATTGTTTTTTAATTCTTCCATAGAGTGAATAGTATTTTTTCTTCACTCTTTTATCCCCTAATCTACTTTTACTCTTGGATCAACTAATGCATAGCTAACATCTGAAAGTAAGTTTCCAATCACCATTAATAGTGAATAAAATATATTTGTTGCTATTACTACACTGTAATCTCTATCTAATATTGAAGTATAAAGTATATTGCCAATTCCCGGCCACAAGAATACTGTTTCCAATATCATAGCACCGGCAAATAATGAAGGTATATACATACCAGCTAGTGTAACTAATGGAATTAATGCATTTCTAAATGCATGTTTATATATGACAGACTTCTCTTTTAATCCTTTAGAACGAGCTGTTCTTATATAATCTTGATTTATAACGTCAATTACACTATTTCTAACATACTTTATTAAACCAGCTAAGCTTGTTAAGGATAAAACTGTAACTGGCAATATCATATGTAGAAGCACATCTTTAATTTCAGCTAGCTTGCTTGGATAACCCATTGCTGCCAAAAGCGAGGTTCTCATACCATTAAGAGGAATAACTGGGAACGGTATAGCTATAAAAAATACTAAAATTAGCGCAAAGAAAAAAGAAGGCATTGATACTCCAATCAGCGAAAATACTGTCCAGAAATTATCAAAAGCACCATATTTCTTGACAGCTGATTTTATACCTATTGGTATTGCAATACCAAAAGCAATAACAGTTGCTATTAAATTAATTATGAAAGTGTTCCAAATATACTCTCCCATAAGCTCTGTAACGGGTTTTCTATATTTCAAAGATATTCCTAAATCACCTTCTAGTAATGTTCTTTGCAACCATTTTGAATACTGAACATACCATGGTTTGTCTAAACCTAGCTTTGCACGTATCTGCGCTTGCTGCTCTGGAGTCACTTTAGATCCAACTCCCAAATATGCACTTACAGGATCACCTGGCATTAATTGAACTAGACCAAATAAGATAATTGAAATAATTAATACTACAGGAATTAATCCAATTAACCTTCGTATAATAAACTTAAACATATATACCTCCATGCAATTTTTTTACTACTGACTATATTATTTTAGAAATGGAGACAGCTACGAAGGACTGTCTCCATAATTTTTTTATATTATTTTACTATTTTGGTATCCTGTAAAGCTGAGGTCCAAGGATAAAATGAATTTGTTTTAAAATCAGTAACTTTCTTGCTATATAAATCGAAGTAAGTATTTGTATATACAGGAATCATTGCAGCATCTTCAGTTATTATTTTAACTAAATCTCTGTAGTATGCTTTTGCTTCATTAATATCCATAATACTCTTTCCTTTGTCTAACATCTTATCAACTGTAGGATTTTTATATCTCATAGTATTATCTTTTCCACTTCCAATCATTGATGAATGATAGGTAGTGTATAAAGCATCAGGATCTGGAGATGCAATAGATGTAGCCATAAAATACATGCTCCAATTATTAACATTGGCATCACTGTTATAAATTACATAATCTGATAATGTATTAAATTCTAAATACGCTATGCTAAGCTTACACTTTAATGATTGACCCCAATCTCTTTGCCACATAGGAATTAAGGTTTGTAAAATATCATGGTCTGGAATTGCTGCTATTTTAAGCTCCAATATTTGACCATTTTTTTCTCTGAATCCACTAGGTCCAACAACCCAACCTGCATTATCTAACATCTTTTTAGCTTCCTCCATATTAAAAGAAAAGTCAGGAAGTTCACTTAATAGCTTATCATCTATAACCCAGCTTACCTGTGAAAAAGGATGATATTGTGTAGTCGCAATTAATGTATCTGAAGCTTTATCATAAAAATAACTCTTTACAAATTCTTCTATATTAAATGAACGATATAATGCTTGCCTCACGGCCTTATCAGAAGTTGCACCAGCCTCACAGTTAAATCTTATATATCCATATCCACTTCTTTGATATTCGTTGTAGGTTAAGTTTGCATCAGCTCTTGCCGTTGCAACTTTTTCAGGCTCTACTACACCTAAAAGCATACTTATTTCTCCTGTTGTCAATGCAGTAATCTCTGTAGTTGCATCAACGAATTTCATTATAACATTTTGTATTTCATAGCCTGTGCCTGAATAATTTGGATTTTTAGTAAGTGAAGCATATTCTTTACCCTTAAATTCCTTAAGCATGTATGGACCAGAGCCTACAGGATTATTAACATTAGCTTCTATACTTGATGTATCTCCTTGTTTGTAATTAGGATATAAATGTTTTGGTATAGCTTGCATTAAACAATTTTCTAAATTAGTTCTGTATGCATCCTTAAAATGAAAGGTAATTGTATAATCGTTAACAACTTCTACACCTGTTAATTTGTCAGTTGAACCAGAACGATATTCTGAATATCCAACTAAATCCTGCGCCATTGAACTAAATCTACCTGTATATGATTTATCTGAAAGTATCATATATGAAAACGCAATATCGTTTGCTGTAACATTAGTTCCATCTGAATATTTTGCATCTTCTCTTAATGTGAAAGTTATACTTTTACCATCTTCAGAATAAGTGTAGTCCTTAGCTAAACTCGGAACAAGTTCTCCATTATAGTTTCTTTTTAATAACGCTTCATGAACCAAATCAATAACATATCCATCATAAGTAGATGAATAGTATAATGGACTAAAGTTACCAGACATCTCCGTAACACCTACAACCAATGTAGTTGGGTTTTCAGTCGCAGTATTATTTCCCCCGTTATTAGTACATGCACTTAATGATAAAAGCATTGAAAAAATAAGTAAATATGACAATATTTTTTTCATCAAATTTTCCTCCTAATTGTTTTATATTTTTAACAGAAATTTTAATTATTAATGCATAATATTTATTAATTATGTAATATTTAATAACTAATAGATATAATTGTTTTTAACTAATATTTT
>DLNM01000026.1 GCA_002479485.1 Firmicutes bacterium UBA7510
ATGATATCTGGTGATAATAGCAAAGAGGACACACCTGTTCCCATCCCGAACACAGAAGTTAAGCTCTTTAGCGCTGATGATACTTGGTGGGAGACTGCCCGGGAAAGTAAGACATCGCCAGATATCTTTTTTTTATATAAAAGTAATCATATCTCTATACGTATCCATAACACAGTAAGCGCCTAATGGGATTGTTATCATTGGGAAGCAGTGACCTGATTTTATATTATACATTACTGGTTTATTCAAATTAGAAAACGTATCAATAAGTAATTTTTCATATGTATAACTCTCATCATATTTGTTATCACAATTTGTAAAATCTCCTAATATTATTCCGCTACAGTCTTGTATTTTTTTAGAATAAATAAGTTGTTGAAGCATTCTATCTATCTTAGGTACGCTTTCATCTATGTCTTCTAGAAAAAGAATTTTATTTTTTGTATCTATTTCATATTTCGTCCCTATGCTAGAGACGATGATTGATAAATTTCCTCCGATTATTTGTCCTGCTGCTTTTCCTTCTGCAATTTTTTTGAACCTTTCAAGATTAGGATTTATTAAATGTAAAATTCTATCCATATTTATGGTATGTTCAAAGCTATTTTTAGTAAACTCATCATAGTTATTTAGCATGTTTGAATAAACCATTGGGCCATGAAAGGTTACTAAATTTGATAACTGATTCAGGCATATATGAAGGCTTGTGATATCACTGTATCCAACAAATATTTTAGGATAAGATTTTGGTATGCTAAAATCTATATATTTTAGAATCCTACTACAACCATACCCACCTCTAACGCAAAATATAGCATCAACATCCTCATCCAAAAACATGTTATTAATATCTTCGGCGCGAATCATATCATTTCCAGACAAATAGCCATTATAACTTAAGTATATACTCTTACCATCTTTTGTATTATAGCCAAGGTCTTGTAATAGTTGTTTACATTTTAATATATTCTCTAGACTTGTAGGGGAAGAAGGTGACACCAAACCTATAGTGTTTCCTGCTAAAATTTTTTTAGGAAAATTCATAAATACCACCTTATTTTAATATTATTTATAATTTATATTGAAAACTCTTGTCAATAATATATATTTTATGAATATATTAATTATCACATGATAAATTTTAAAATTATTTTTTGTATTTACTTCTTTACTGCATAATTACATAAATTATTTTATTCCGTGTCTTAAATATTAACTATGATATTTACAGACTCTAATAAATAGTGCTAAAATGATAATAATAATTTACATATGTAATATGGAAAAAGAGATATTAGCGTAAAAAAGGCATTTCACGCTATTTTATTGCCACTTCAATGTCTCGATGTAGACGAGACTATGGCATAATGAGAGGTAAATATGATTAAAGAAGTTAAAAACAATGTATTTTATTTTGATGGATGTAATACTGTAGAGTTAGCAAATAAGTACGGAACACCACTATATGTATATTCGGAAAATGATATTATAGACAAGTGTAATGAATTAAAAAATTGTTTTATTAACAAATTTAATGATGTAAGGGTAGCATATGCTTCTAAAGCTTTTTTATCTTTATATATGTGTAAAATTATTGAGAGAGAGGGATTTTGTCTTGATGTAGTGTCAGGTGGAGAGTTATATGTGGCTTTAAAGGCAAAATTTCCAGCAGACAGAATAGAACTTAATGGAAATAATAAGCTAGTCAGTGAAATAGAAATGGCAATCGATAATAATATAGGAAGAATTATTGTCGATAGCTTAAATGAGCTTGACATAATTGAGAAAATATGTAAAATTAAAAATAAAAAAATCAGTATTCTATTTAGAATTACGCCTGGAGTTAATATTAAATCTCACGATTATATTGCAACTGGGAAAAAAGACTCGAAATTTGGAATACCATTAGATGAGGACGTTATATTTCCATATGTTGAAAGAGCAATAAATTCTGAGTATGTAAATTTTTTAGGGTTTCATTTTCATATTGGTTCACAGCTTCATGATAATAAACCATATTTAATTGCTCTTGAAACATCACTTAAGCTAGTTAAAGAAATAAAGGAAAGGTACAATTTTAATGTAACTGAACTAAACCTAGGTGGTGGATTTGGTATACACTATGTAGAGGCTGATAATAGAAGACCATTTTCGTATTTTATTGATCCTCTTATGAAAAGAATTGAAGAATTTTTTAATGAAGTAGATATCCCTAGACCTATAATAGTAATTGAACCAGGAAGAAGCATAGTAGGAGAAGCCGGTATTACTCTTTACACTGTTGGCAGTATAAAGGCTATAAAAGGCGTTAGAAGCTATGTGTCAGTAGATGGTGGAATGACTGACAATATAAGACCAGCACTTTATAATGCTAACTATGAAGGAATAATTGCAAATAAAGCGAATAATAGTAAGAAAGATAAATTTACAATTTGCGGAAAGTGCTGCGAGTCAGGAGATATACTCATAAAGGATATTAAATTACCAGGTCCGGAAACAGGTGATGTTTTTGCAATGTTTTCTACTGGCGCTTATTGCTTTTCAATGGCAAGTAACTATAATAAAAATCTATTGCCAGCAGTAGTTATTGTAAATAATGGCAAAAGTGAACTAATTGTAAGAAGACAAAGCTTTGATGATTTAATTATAAATGATGTAGTAGATAATATATAAATATATATAATTTTATTTGGGGGACTAAAATGGACATAGAAAAAAGAATAAATGAGATTTTTAGTGAACTAGTTGAGATTAGGAGAGATTTTCACGCTAATCCAGAGTTAAGTGAAAAAGAATTTAGAACATCAGATAAAATATGTGAAATTTTAAAGAATTTAAACATAGAGTATACGAAAAATGTTGCTGAAACTGGCATAGTTGGTATAATACGAGGAAAAAAAGGTGGTAAAACTGTAGCAGCAAGAGCTGACATTGATGCATTGCCAATAGTTGAAAAAAATGACGTTCCGTATAAGTCGAAAAACTGTGGAGTTATGCATGCATGCGGGCACGATATCCATACTACAGTTTTAATTGGTGTAGCTAAAATATTAAAAGAACTTGAATCAGAATTTGAAGGTAACGTAAAGCTTTTCTTTCAACCAGCTGAAGAAACTGTTGGAGGAGCAAAAAGAATGGTTCAAGAAGGATGTCTTAAAAATCCAGATGTTGACTATGTAGTAGGGTTACATGTACAATCATATATAGATGCTGGGAAAATTGAGCTTAAGTATGGTAAATTAAATGCTCAGACAGATGAGCTAAAAATAACAATACTAGGCAAGTCTGGTCATGGAGCCTATCCAGATACTAGCATAGATGCCATAGTAATTGCAGCAAATGTTATAACTGCTCTACAAACCCTAGTTAGCAGAAATATTTCTCCACTTAACAGCGTAGTATTATCTCTTGGTCAAATAAATGGCGGAACAAAAAATAATATTATTTGTGATAGTGTTGAAATAAAGGGCATATTAAGAACCCTAGATAGTGAAACAAGAGCCTATGCTATAAAAAGAATTCAAGAAATAACTACAAATATATGCGACGCTTATGGTGGTAATTGTTTAATAGAGATAAAAGATGGGTATAGGTATTTAATAAATAGTGATGAAGTAGTTGATATTATTTATAATACAGCCAAGGAAATTATAGGGGAAGAAAATATACAGTTTAAAGAAATGCCTAGCATGGGTGGTGAGGATTTTTCATATTTTATGGATGACAATGTGAAAGGTGCTTTTTATCATTTAGGTTGTGGAAATAAGGAAAAAGGAATTACATCACCACTTCACAGCGATAGCTTTGATGTCGATGAAAATTGTATAAAAACAGGAGTTCTTGTTCAAGTTAAAAGTATCTTAGCGTTATTAGATGCCAATAGGGGGAATTGATAATGGAATTTACTAAAATTCAAGGTGCTGGTAATGATTTTATAATTATAAATAATACAAAGATAGGTTTGTCCGAAAGCAAACAATCAAATCTTGCAAAGCGTATATGCAAAAGAAAATATTCAATTGGCGCTGATGGTCTAATAGTAATAGAACATGCAAAGAGTAATGCTGATTTTAAAATGAACTTTTTTAATTCTGATGGAAGTGTGGCTGAAATGTGTGGTAACGGAGCAAGATGTGTTGCGAGATATGCATATGAAAACAGAATTGCATGGGAAAATATGATTATAGAAACAATGGCTGGGAATATATCTGTTTGGAGAATTGATAAAAGAACATACAAGGTTAAATTAAATAATCCATCTTTCATTGATTTGGTAAATAAGATTGATATAGACAATGTTGAATATGATTATTCTTATATAGAGCTTGGTAATCCAGGGATTCCACATGTAATTATTAGATACAAAGGATTAAATAATATTGGCAATATTGATAATAATTGTGATATATTAGAGTTAGCAAGAAAAATAAGACAAAATAAAAAATTTATTAAGGGTAGTAATGTATCTTTTTATGATATAATAGATAATGATAATATAGTTATTAGAACATATGAACGTGGAGTAGAAAATTTCACATTGGCATGTGGTACTGCTGCTGGTGCAACAGGAACTGTTATATCACTAAAAAATGAACTTCCATACAAAAGCATTAAGCTATTATTTGAGGGTGGAGAATTAACTGTTCAGGTTGATAAATCTGATAAAAATATTATAGAAAATATATATTTAATTGGAGATACTAATATTGTAGCTACCGGAAAAATTATGGATGAAGATTTATACAATAATTAAGGTTTTACGAAAAGGATAGCGTGAAATGCATTTCACACTTTATAAATGATGCCACTACGTGGCAAATGAGAGGATAATATGGAGAAGATAAAGCTTGCTGCGGTGTGTACCTTTGGTTTAGAAGCTGTAGTAAAAAGAGAATTACAAGATTTAGGATATGACAATTTAGAAACTGATAATGGTTGGGTATACTTTGATGCAGAAGTAGAGGATATTGCAAAAACAAACATTAATCTAAGAAGTGCAGAAAGAATTATGCTTATATTAGGGCAATTTAAAGCACTTAGCTTTGAAGAACTTTTTAATAAAACATATGAATTACCGTGGGACGAGTGGATAAGTGTTGACGGCAAATTTACCGTAAAGGGTAAATCGGTTAAATCCAAACTATTTAGCGTGCCTGACTGCCAATCTATAGTAAAAAAAGCAGTTGTTAAAAAATTAGCAGAAAAATATGATGTTGAATGGTTTTCTGAAAGTGGAGCAGAATTTACTATACTTGTTTCAATTCATAAAGATATAGCAACTATATCAATGGATACTACTGGCTCTAGAGAAGGCCTGTTTAAGCGTGGATATAGAGAGAAATCAACAATAGCACCATTAAAAGAAACAATGGCAGCAGCATTAATACAGCTAAGCTATTGGAACAAAAATAGAATTTTACTTGATCCAATGTGTGGTTCAGGAACTATTCCTATAGAGGCAGCATTGATAGGAAGAAATATAGCACCAGGACTTAACAGAAGCTTTGCTTCAGAAGGCTGGAAAAAAGTTAAGCCTGAATATTTCAAAAATGCCAAAATAGAAGCTCGTAAAAAAATTGATTTAGATACAGATATAAAAATATATGCCTATGATATAAGTAAAAAAGCAATAGCAATCGCTAAACAAAATGCTATTGAAGCTGGCGTAGAAGACTGTATAGAGTTTGAAGCTAGAGATATCAATTCATTTGGCAAAACACCTTTTGATTATGGTATAATGATAACAAATCCGCCTTATGGTGAGAGAATAGGCAGTGAAGATGAAATAAAGGAAATACACAGAACAATTGGCAGAATATTTGGTAAAAATGAAACATGGTCTAATTATATTATTACTTCGAATGAAGAATTTGAAAAAGATTATGGAAAAAAAGCTGATAAAAAAAGAAAACTATTTAATGGAGATGTTAAGGTTGAATATTATCAGTATTTTGGTAAAAGACCAGAATAACTATTAATATTTTAATATTAAAATAAAATGGTATTTTAAGTAAGGAAAATATACTTTTATTTATTGTGTCAATATGATATAATAATTTCTATGTGCTATATAGGAGTTGTATTATGATAAAAGAGATAAGTGCAGGAGGAGTTGTTTTTTTTAGGGATAACATCCTTATGCTAAGAAAATACAATGGTGATTGGGTACTTCCCAAAGGAAGAGTCGAGGGTGAAGAATTACTTGAACAGACAGCACTTAGAGAAGTTTACGAGGAAAGTAAGGTAAAGGCTGAATTAGTTAAATATTTGGGAAAAATTAAATATGATTTTAATAGAACATCTGTGTCAGGAAGAGTACATATACAAAAAGAAGTATATTGGTATTTAATGATATCAAGAAGTATTCAATGTGCTGCACAAAAAAAAGAAGGCTTTAATGTAGCGAGCTATGTTCCAATAAAAAAGGCATATGAATTAGCGAAATATGATGATGAAAGAAACATCATATTTGGAGCTATAGATGAAATGAAATTCTATCAATTAGATAAGACTAGGTAGTGTGAAGAAAACATTTCACAGTGTTCATAAATCATTTCACACTGTGAAGAGTTTTATACACATGGAGGTGTTTTAATATGACTTTTTCTTCGAAATGTAAAAATGAAATATCAAGGCTTAACTTGGAAAAAAGATGTTGTACAATAGCAGAATTATCAGCTTTGATAAGGACAACTGGTTATATATCTATAAAAGGATATAATAAATTTGAGATTGAATTTGTCATGGAAAATGCAGCTGTTGCTAGAAGAATTTTTAAAATGATTAAATATTTATATAATACAAATAGTGAAATTACTGTTAAGAAAACTAATAGGCTAAAAAAACACAATAATTATAGTGTAAAAGTAAATGAGGAAGATGTAAAAAAATTATTAATAGATACAAAGTTAAGTAAAGATTCTAACATAAATATACTAAAATTTAATTACGGAATTCCAAAATCCTTAGTTAAGGATAGCTGCTGTATACGAGCATATATAAGAGGAGCATTTTTAGGATGCGGCTCAATAAGTGATCCTGAAAAATCATATCATGTAGAATTTGTAAGCAATAGGCAAAAACACTGCTATGATTTGGAGGCTTTGATTAATAAGTATGATTTAGGAGCAAAAAGCATTGCAAGAAAAGAACTATACATAACTTATCTAAAAGATAGTGAAAAAATTGTTGATCTTTTAAATGTAATGGGTGCTTATAATTCACTATTAAGTATAGAGAACATAAGAGCTATAAAAGAAACAAGAAATAATGTCAATAGAGTTGTAAATTGTGAAACCGCTAACCTTGGTAAAATTGTAGATACATCAATACGACAGAAAAATAGCATAATGATACTACAAAAGTACAATGTTATCAATAAATTACCAGAAGGACTCAGAGAATTAGCATACCTAAGATTGGACAATGAAGATGCTAGTCTGAAAGAACTAGGAGAAATGTTAATTCCACCATTAGGAAAATCTGGGGTCAATCATAGATTGAAAAAAATTGAAAAAATTGCAGAAGAAATATTAATAAGGGAGGGTAAGATTTAATAATGAGATCTCAAACCGTACAAATAAAAAACAGAGTAGGATTACATGCAAGACCAGCAGCAATGTTTGTTAAGAAATCTAGAGAATTTGAAAGTGAAATAATTCTTAAGAAAGATATGCAGGAAGCAAACGGCAAAAGTATCATAGGTATTATGGCTTTAGGTGCTCATCAAGGAGATGAAATAACTATTCTTGCAAAAGGTCTTGATGAAGATAACGCTATAGTTGAGTTATCAGAATTATTATCATCATTAGATGAAGAAGAATAAAATTTAAACTAAAAAGGATGTCAATTGACATCCTTTTATAGTTTATTGAACTACCTCTGGGTTTATAAATGACGGAGCAGTTAAAGCCCCAGTTATATCTTTTCCATCAATGAAGTTTTCAACTGGATTACCATCCGCTGTAAACCTTACACTTTTTACTCCATTAATACTAGTAAATGAATAAACTAATGAATCTATCATAAATTTTCTCTTAGCTTGGTCGCCATCAAAAGCCGTTTTAAATACTTCATTAAAATCTAAAACTAATGTGCCATTTTCCATTGTGGCATTTTTTAAAGTTAAGTCATTTGGTATTGGACTTTTAGTGTTTGTTGGAAGCTTTGATTTGTAATATTCAATCATCTGTTCAGATATAGTTTTAATATTTGCATTTACATCTATATCTAAAACTTCATGCTCATATAAATAAACTCTGTCGTCTACCTTATATCCACAATACAATATAGGATTGTTACTTCTAACTACAGGCTCCTTCACTGACATGCCATGGAAATAATCCTCAGAAGCACGTTTATCTACAGTAAATTTAATTTTATCAACTTGCAAATATTTATTTATAGAAAACATCGATTTTACAAATGAGTTGTATGCCATTGTTCCAGCGGCACTACCACTATTGTAAAATTCATTTCCAGCAGCCAAGTCTATTAATATAGTATTATCCTTGTATATACAATAATTTACTTCATCAATTGTTTTATTTAAAGAAGTATTTACAGGACCTTTCTGCAATTCATGTATAACCTGTTTATTCAAAGACATTTCCTTAACTACAAATCTTGAAACCGGTATCAATACGTTAGCTTCACTGTCACTAAAATACAATGTAAGACCCATCAACTCTCTATTAGGCACAGTATTTGTAGCCTCATAATAATTGAAACCAGAATCATACTCAACAAATACATCAACTGAATTTAAATTAGATTCACTTATAATATTAGATTTTAATACTATTTTATATTTACCATCCTTTAAATCTAGCTTTTCTTGACTAATGTCAAGAGTAGTTTTTAATGGATTATCTGCATTTATAACATAGCTGCTATCCTTAATTGAAATAGTAGTATTCTCTAAGTTAGTTATGTTTGATTTTACTAACTCATCACCACGATATACATCTGCCGTAAAAACATCTTTCGGCAAATTAGATATCTCCATTTCTAAATTTGACAAATGTTGAATTACAATATTTTTCGGATTAGTAAGTGTATTTTCACCCTCTAAGGATATTGTAAGCTTATTTTTTTCCTCAGGTTCTTCAATTACTATTGTATCCTTATAATTTATGGGTGATAACACAAACAGAAAAGTGGACGAGAAAAATCCAATTAAAAAAATCAAAGCAATATTGTACAAAGTCTTCATAAAAAATTACCCCACGAAAATATTCTATTTAGTTTAGTATATACTAAAAATGAAAAAAAATAAACACAAAATTAAAAATATTGTTAAATTATAGTAAACTATAGTATAATATATGAGTATTAAATTATGCTTAAAATTTGAAAGGAAAAACATGATTAACGTTAATGATATTGTAGAAATTAATATAATAGATATAAATCATTTAGGACAAGGAGTAGGAAAATTGTCGGATTTTGTCGTTTTTGTAGACAAAGCAGTGACAGGTGACCTAGTAAAAGCTAAAATAACTGAAATCAAAAAAAGTTTCGCACTTGGGAAAACAATAGAAATTTTAGAAAGCTCTCCACATAGAGTTGATTCACCATGCGAAAACTTTGGAGCCTGTGGAGGATGTCAAACACTTACTCTATCCTATGAAGAACAACTAAAATACAAGAAAAACAGCGTAATAAACAGCCTGAAAAAATCATCCTTAGATATGGATGGTATAACCATATATGATACAATTGGTATGGATAATCCATACAGATATAGAAACAAAACCGCATTTTCAGTAGGAAAAAATAACGGCAAAATACAAATAGGAACCTACGAACAAAGCTCACATCAGCTAGTAGATTTAGATACATGCCTACTACAAGATGAGGTAGCTGACAATATACTAAAAAATACAAAAAACATATTAGAAAAATATAAAATCAATCCATACGGCAAAAGAACAAAGAACGGTACAATAAGGCACATAGTCATAAGAACAAACAAAGACAAGGAAGTAATGCTAATAATAGTAACAAACACAGAAGAACTTCCAAATGCCAACAAAATAGTAGAAGAACTAATAAAAGCTGAGCCTAAAATTAAAACCATAGTTCAAAATATCAACAACAAAAACACCAGTGTAATTCTAGGCTATAAAAATAAAACTCTATACGGAAGTGGTACAATAATTGACTATATAGACAATCTTCAATTTGTTATATCACCACATACCTTCTTTCAAGTAAACAGCGTACAAACAGAAAAACTATATGAAAAAGCCATAGAGTATGCACAATTAACAAAAGAATATACTTGCTTTGACCTATACTGCGGTATAGGAACAATATCCCTTATGGCTGCTAGAAATGCAAAGAAGGTTTATGGTGTTGAAATAGTAGAGCAGTCAATAAAGGATGCTGAAAGAAATGCAAAAGTAAATAATATAGAAAACACTAAGTTCTATACGGGAAAGGTGGAAGAGGTACTGCCAAAGCTATACAAAAAAGGTATCAAGGCTGATGTAATAATCATAGACCCACCGAGAAAAGGCTGTGAAAAGGAAGTGTTAGAGGCTATAAAAAACATAAGCCCTAAAAGAGTTGTTTATGTATCTTGTAATCCTGCAACTCTGGGTAGGGATTTGGAAATTTTGCAAGACTATGGGTTTGATATAGAAAAAGTACAGCCGGTGGATATGTTTTGTCATAGCACGCATACAGAAGTTGTAGTCCTGTTGCAACGTCAAGATCATGAATGATTGAAAATGAGTAATAAACTTTGAGTGTAAGAGCGATTTTGCTTATTAGCATAGAGTTTAATGTAATTATTCTCAGTGTTGAAAAATTGTTGATAAGAAAAAACGAGAAAAAGTCACAGGTAAGAGTTGTTTACCTGTATAAGAATGGGGGTAGAAGAGATGATAAATCAAAATCCAGAGCAGATTGCTCGCGATAAAATAGATGCAATGTTGATACAAGCTGGATGGCAAGTGCAGTCTAAAAACAAAGTAAATCTGAATGCAGCTGTGGGTGTAGCGGTTCGTGAATATCAAACAGATGTTGGCCCAGCAGATTATGTACTTTTTGTTGAAAGAAAGCCTGTTGGTGTAATTGAAGCAAAAAAGGAAGATGAAGGGCAGAGATTGATAGTTGCAGAGGATCAATCATTTGGGTATGCTTCAGCAACATTAAAGTATAATCTAAATAAAGAACCACTTCCATTTGTTTATGAGAGTACTGGAGTGATTACACGATTCACTGATTATAGAGATCCAAAGCCACGGTCTAGGGAAGTGTTTCATTTCCATCAACCATCCACTTTGCTTGAGTGGTATAAACAGTCTGAAACTCTTAGAGAAAGACTGACAAAATTTCCGCAATTGGACAAATCTAGACTTCGTCCTGCCCAAATAAAGGCAATTGAAAAGTTAGAGTTATCATTTAAGAATAATCGTCCTAAAGCTCTAATTCAAATGGCAACAGGAGCTGGAAAAACTTTCACAGCATGTACCTTTGTATATCGCTTATTGAAATTTGCCAAAGCAAAAAGAATTATTTTTGTTGTTGATACGAAGAACTTAGGAGAGCAGGCTGAACAAGAGTTTTTAAAATATCAGCCAACAGATGATAATAGAAAATTTACGGAGCTTTATAATGTTCAAAGGCTAAATTCAAGCTATATTTCAACTGATAGTCAGGTGTGCATATCAACGATTCAAAGGCTATATTCAATTTTGAAGGGTGAAGAATTAGAAGAATCTGCAGAGCAAGAGAATCCAAATGAGTCAAGCTGGCAATGGCAGAAAAAAGAGCCAATGCCTGTAGAATATTCGGTAAATAATCCAATTGAACAATTTGACTTTATAATTGTTGATGAATGTCATCGTTCGATTTATAACCTGTGGAAGCAAGTGTTGGATTACTATGATGCATTCCTGATTGGCTTGACTGCGACGCCAGATAAAAGGACATTTGGCTTCTTCAATGAGAATGTCGTTAGTGAGTATACCTATGAAGACTCTGTAGCAGATGGTGTTAATGTTCCGTATGATGTGTTTACCATTGAAACGGAAATCACTAAAGCTGGTGCAAAGATAAAAGCTAAAGAGTATGTGGATAAGAGAGAAAAGCTAACACGTAAAAAAAGATGGGAAAGGCTGGATGATGACTATATATACACATCGAATAAGCTGGATAAAGATGTCGTCAATCCAAGTCAAATTCGCCATGTGATTAAAGCTTACAAAGAAGCATTACCTCAGATTTTTCCAGATCGTTTTGATGAAAACGGTATTTTTGAAGTACCGAAAACATTGGTCTTTGCAAAGACAGATAGTCATGCCGAGGATATTATTCAGATTATTCGGGAAGAATTTAATGAGAGCAATGATTTCTGTAAAAAAGTTACTTATAAAATTGAAGAGGAGCCCAAGTCAGTTCTTAATCGATTCAGAAATTCATGGGCTCCTAGAATTGCCGTAACAGTGGATATGATTGCAACAGGAACAGATGTAAAACCATTGGAAGTTCTTTTGTTTATGAGAGATGTTAAAAGCATTAACTATTTTGAGCAGATGAAAGGTAGGGGTACGCGAACTATTGGATTTGATGATTTAAAGCGTGTTACTAGAACCGCTAAATATACAAAAACACATTTTGTAATTATCGATGCAGTTGGGGCGACAAAGTCCAAGAAAACAGATAGTAGACCTTTAGAAAGAAAACCAACCATACCGTTGAAAGACCTTCTAGGAGCCGTTGCCATGGGTGTGCAGGATGAAGATTTGTTTACTTCTCTTGCGAATCGTTTGATTCGATTGGAAAAACAGCTTACAGAGGATGAAAAGTCAAAGTTTCAAGAAATGAGTGGAGGTAAAAGTTTAAACAAAGCTGTAAAAGATCTACTCGATGCCTATGATATAGATATTATCGAAGAACAGGCACAAATCTTAATTAATGAAATTCCTATTTTTGACAGATCTCCTGCTAAAGAAGATGCTTGTAGAAAACAGGTTCAAGAAGAACTTGCTAATCATGCCGCAAGTATATTTACTGGTGAACTAAATGATTATATTGATAATGTCCGAAAAGTACATGAGCAGATTATTGATATTGTCAATCAAGATAAAGTATTGAAAGCAGAGTGGGATAGTTTTACCATTGAAAAAGCAGAGGAAGTTGTTAAAAACTTTAAGGAATACATAGAAGCCCACAAAAATGAAATTATGGCTTTGAGTATTTTTTATAATCAACCGAACCGTAGAAGAGAAGTAACGTATAAAATGATGAAGGAAGTTTTAGAGAAATTGAAATTAGAAAAACCATTGTTAGCTCCCCATTATGTTTGGGAAGCATATTCGCAGCTTGAAGATGTGAAGGGAAATAACCCCAAAAGTGAATTGGTGGCATTAATATCGCTAATTCGAAGAGTGATAGGCATTGACGAACAGTTAACTCCGTACAACAAAACGGTAGATAAGAACTTTCAAACATGGGTTTTTGGAAAGCAGGCAGGTTCGCTTAAATTTACAGAAGAACAAATGAACTGGCTCAGAATGATTAAAGATCATATAGCTACTAGTTTTCATGTTGAAATCGATGACTTGGATTATACTCCTTTCGATTCTCAAGGTGGCAGAGGGAAGATGTATCAGCTTTTCGGAGATACAATGGATGAAATAATCAATGAATTGAATGAGGTATTGGTGGCTTAATGAGAGAATATTGGATAGAAACAGCATTGGAAGATTTATTAGATTACATTCAACCAACAAATTTTATTGTTGATTCAACAGAATACAACAATATTTACAAAACGCCTGTATTAACAGCTGGTAAGTCTTTTATATTAGGCTATACTAACGAAGAGCATAATATTTTTTCAGATTTGCCAGTAATAATATTTGATGATTTTACAACTGCAACTCAATTTGTCAATTTTAGATTTAAAGTGAAATCTTCAGCGATGAAAATACTTGCACCAAAATCTTCTTTAGTGAATTTAAAATATGTTTACTATTATATGCAAACAATAAGACATAATTCGGATACGCATAAAAGATATTGGATATCAATTTATTCAAAATTAAATATTAAACTAGCTCCATTGCCTGAACAACGTGCAATCGCTACAAAAATCGAAGGACTTTTCAGTGAACTTGATAATGGTGTAGCCAATTTATTAAGAGCAAAAGAAAAGTTGGAGATTTATCGACAAGCTGTTTTGAAAAAGGCTTTTGATGGTGAATTGACTAAAGAGTGGCGCATAAATCGAAATGATTTGGTTACAGGAGAAGATACGTTAACGAAAATAAAAGAATACAGAGATATAAATTATAAAAGTCAGATTGATGAATGGACAGAAAATTTAAAACAATGGGAAGCTGATGGCAAAATTGGTATAAAGCCTAAAAAACCGTCTAGAATAGATGTATCTGCTTTTGACGACTATGTGATAGATTTTTATACTCCAAGCGAATGGATTAAGTGCCAATTAGCTGATGTATTATTTGGTTTGACTGATTATCATGCCAATGGTAGCTATGAAATTTTAAAAGAAAACGTAACATTATTTGATCAAGAAGATTATGCAGTCATGATTAGAGCTACCAATTTTGAGAAGAAAGACTTTTCAAAAGATTTGAAATATATCAATGAACATGCATATAATTTTCTTTCAAAAACCAAATTGTATGGTGGAGAAATACTGGTGGGCAAAATCGGGAATGCAGGAAAAATATATCTAATGCCCGATTTAAAAAGGAAAGCATCGTTAGCAATGAATTTGTTTGCAATAAGGGTTGACCAGAAAAATATTTTAAGTAAGTTTTTGTATTATCAGTTAAAGAATTTCTACCAAGAAAAAGAAATTTTATCATATGTTAAAGGTGTCGGAAATCCTACGATAGATAAAATATCAATAAGAAGTATACACATAAACTTATGCTCAGTAAAAGAACAAACTAGGATTGTTCAGGAGATTGAGGCTCGGTTGTCAATTTGCGATAATATTGAAATGTGTATAAATCAGGGGCTTAATAAAGCTAATGTACTACGACAGAGTATTCTGGAAAGAGCTTTTGAAGGTAAGCTATTAAGTGAAGCAGAAATCGAAGCTTGTAAAAAAGAACCCGATTGGGAACCAGCAGAAAAATTACTCGAAAAGATTAAGAATGAATCGAGGGCAGTAAAATGAGCAATGGAGAAAATGTAGTATCAAAAGTATGGGGCTTTGCCAATATTCTTCGTGATGATGGAGTGGGATACGGAGACTATTTAGAACAACTGACATATTTACTATTCCTAAAGATGGTTGATGAATTTGCTAAACCACCATATAGCCGAAAAATCAGTGTTCCAGAAGGTTGTGACTGGGAGACCCTTAAAAAAGAGCGTGGGGCTGCCTTAGAAGATAGATATAACAAAATACTTAAAGAATTGGCAAAAGCGAAAGGTACGTTGGGTCAAATATTTACAAAGTCTCAAAATAAAATCCAAGATCCAGCAAAACTATTTAAAGTCATTGAAATGGTTGATAAAGAAAAATGGAGTATGATGGGCTCTGACTTAAAGGGGAAAATATATGAAGGATTGCTTGAAAAGAATGCTGAAGATACAAAGAGTGGAGCAGGGCAGTATTTTACTCCAAGAGCCTTGATTCAAGCGATGGTCGTTTGCGTTCAACCTGCACCTAAAAAAACAATTATTGACCCAGCCTGTGGTACCGGAGGATTTTTCTTAGCATCATATGATTATATTACAAGACAGTATGAGTTGGATAGGGAGCAAAAAGAATTTCTCAAGACAAAAACATTTTATGGCAATGAGATTGTTGCTAATACTCGCAGAATGTGTCTGATGAATATGTTCCTTCATAACATCGGAGAAATTGATGGCGAAACATTTATATCATCAGCGGATGCTCTCGTTGCTGATGAAGGGAAGCGTTATGATTATGTGTTGGCAAATCCACCTTTCGGAAAAAAATCTAGCTTGACCATAACTAACGAAGAAGGTGAGCAAGAAAAAGAAGATCTTGTATATAACCGTCAGGACTTTTGGGTAACGACATCAAACAAACAATTGAACTTTTTACAGCATATCCGTACATTATTGAAGGAAACAGGTGAGGCAGCAGTTGTACTACCGGACAATGTCTTGTTTGAAGGCGGCGCAGGAGAAACAGTTCGAAAAGAATTGATGAAATCAACAGAGCTTCATACAATACTAAGATTACCAACTGGTATTTTTTATCGCCCTGGAGTTAAGGCAAATGTATTGTTTTTTGATAATAAACCAGGTGCAAGAGATCCATGGACAAAAGAAATTTGGTTTTATGATTACAGAACGAATATACATCATACCTTAAAAAAGAAAACAATGACCTTTGAAGATCTTGACGATTTTATTAAATGCTATAATCCATTAAATCGGAATGAGCGAAAAGAAACGTGGTCGGAGAATAATCCTGATGGTAGATGGCGTAAATTTACTTATGAAGACATATTAGAAAGAGACAAGACGAGTCTGGATATATTCTGGTTGAAAGACGAAAGTTTGGCAGACCTCGATAACCTTCCAGATCCAGACATTTTAGCAAATGAGATTATTGAAAATATTGAAGCTGGATTAGAAAGTTTTAAAACAATAATGGCAGCTCTAGGTGACGAATAAGATTTAATAGAATTATTCAAGCACGAGAAAAAAGTAATGATGGATACTATAATTTAGCATAATGGCTTGATTAGCAGATTTTAAATTATGTAAAATTATGTAAAATTATGTTATTGTAAGCAGTAATACTATGTTGACGGGGATTTCACAAAATCACTAAAATAAGTGGTGGAGCGACATCCTATTTCATTATGAGCAAAATAATAGAAAGGCATCTTGTTTTGTGGATTGTTTTAATTTGGCAATGATGGACGGTGTTACCCCTCTTTTCACTTTCGTTATAATTTTTTTCTAATTGCAGAATCACTATTTCAACTCGTGCAAGAATCTATTAGCATTAAATCATTATTCTGCAACTAAAGTAGTTATTGGTAATTTTTAGGAACGTTGGTTGGATTTTTAAATTTCCTATCATGTTTAAATTACGACTTTATTTATAAGTATACTGAAAAATTCTTTCTTTTATGAGAGTATTTGCAATCGGGAATAAGGGAAATAGAAAAAGACTTTACATGAGAGTGTAAGGTCTTTTTTGTTGGAGATTTTAAAAAACGGTACTATAATATTGTAGTAAAATTTAAAATAGTATATAATTATCATGTGTTGTTCGATAATGGTAAGATGATGAACTGTGACCTGTCAGGGTATAATTAATATAGCTAATTTATAAAAAAATAAGCTTAAGAGTCAGAAGTAATGGGACATACTTTGACGCCAAGGGGGTGCCAGGCTCGACGGTCATCAGAATTACAGCAACAACACACGTAGAGACGGTTGTACTTTTTTTCCACAAAAAAGCAGACACACATATCAACGTAAAAGTATCCGACACTGGAAAAGGTAACTGCAATACCTTAAAACATTTTCAAGTAATTTAACAACTAAATATGAAAACAAAAGTTGTTTGCTCTGAGAAGGGTAGACAGCTTTTTTTTATGCTTTAACAAACGTCTATTTCTTGATTTGGAAAAAAGAATTGTTCTACTGATCTGCTACTTGATTTCTCGATAATTCCTTTGCTTTCCTTGCCGTTTTTTCGCTTCATAATAGTTCACCCTACTACATTCTACTGTTCATCCTTTCATTGGGATATGATTACACATTCATATAATTATGATAATTATGTATAAAAGCAATTATAAATTTCTTTATGCAATATATAATTGACATTGTGGAATATATGATGTATAATTTAATTATCAAAGTAGAAAAAGGAGGAATTTGGTGAAAAATAAAAAACTCAAAATTGCCAGAATTGAATGCGATATGAGCCAAGAGGACTTAGCTGATATTGTTGGCGTCACACGGCAAACAATTGGTTTGATAGAGTCCGGAAATTATAATCCAACATTGAAACTTTGTATTGCAATATGCAAAGCTCTTAACAAAACATTAAATGACTTATTTTGGGAGGAACCATAATGAAAAATAAAAAAATCAAAGATGAACGTGTCTTACAATTAAACAACAAAATTCAAAGTGAAGCCTATCTTATAGTGCTATTCCTTGCGGTTGTTTCTGTTTTTATTAAGTCCTATGTGATGGATATGTCGTTCTCACAGTATGCAGTTGAGCTTGGTATTATTATTTTTTCAATAGCTTACATTGCGGTAAGGAGTATGTTAGTCGGATACGATTTTATGAACAATTTTAAAAGTGGAAAGGTATCAACAGTATCGACTATTTTAGTTTCAAGTCTTGCTATAAGCATTATAAACGGAATAAGAAACTATTCTCTATATGGCGATAAGTATACCGGAATATTAGACGGATTCTTTATTTCAGTGTTAGTGGTTACTTTTATCTCTGCAGCTATTTTTATTTCAGTTGTATTCGTTATTCTATACTGTTTCAATATGAAAGGGCAGCAAAGGATTGAAAAGAGGCTCAATGAAGGAGATAAACAAGATTAATTGATTGAATCAAGCACTTTTATTCTGTTACAGAAAGAAAGTGAAGTCAGTTCATAATGGATAAAGTTGCATCACAAACTGAAGTACAATAACTACTTTAACAATTATAAGTTGTAAATGTGGAAGATAGATGGAGGGAACAACCAGTCAGGCGAGTAGAAATAGAATTGCAAGGTCATTTTTATTATGTAAAGCGATAACGAATGAAAGATTAAAAAGATTTGGTTTAGTATCACTACTAGGCCAATATCAGTTAGTGCATAGCTAACAGGATGGGAACCATCCTATTTTTGCATATGGAATTGTGGATTCAACAATACCTGTCGAGTATGGTGCTATATCATATTGCTGATAGTAAATGGTTATACCGTTAGGTGACATATAAAAACTGTTGGGATTAAAATTTTTTATAATTAGATCTCTGTAGTCATCAAAGTAAATCAGAGGATTTTCTTTTAAGTTTTCTTCGGCTTGTGCTATCATTTCCTGTGTAATCATATGGGTGTAATCTGTATAATGCTTAAAGAAACAATAAAGATAAATATTTTCTCCGGTGCATAATTCCCAGGTGTTTGAAGTTCTTGTAGTGTTTCCGTGTGTCCCTCCCGTGAATTCATATTTGTCGGTATAAAGGCTTAAAAAACAGTTGTCATTATAGGTTATTGTATATTCCATATAAGCATCATAGCCATGAAAAGGAAAATTATTTTTCAGTGAATCCGTATAGGTATTCATTGCTTGATTATAAAGTGTGTTTGCAGCATATTCGAAGTATTCATCAACTTGCATACTAATCTGATTATTTATCATTTCTTCTGCACAAGGATTATTATAAGTATTTACTATTGGATATTTAATATTAAGTGTCAGTATTTCAATGTTATCATATTTAAATTTGCAATTAATTTCTCGCATGTTGATAGTAGCAAAGCATCTTGGTTTACTCATTTACAAACCTCCCACAATATATTATGATTAAGCATTACATATGCTTTAGCTTCATGAACAGTCCACAATCCATCAGATTAATTAACTGATTATTGGTGAGATAGAATCTATGTTTAGGTCTTAAAATATTGTTTTTGACATCGTATGGGAATTGAATAGGATATATTCTCGTATAATAAAGTGCTCTACATTAGCTTATAATCATCATGTGCTCAAATTTTAAAGATGCTAATCTACCTTACAATTATTCTTATTATCTGTTTTTTATTTTTTGCAGATAAATATAAATTAAGAATTTGAAATATTCAACACCATTATCTGATATTTATTCATTAGATGCATTATTATACTATATTATTAGAGGAGGCAAGCCAAAGAAAATGTGATTTGTAAAAATCAGGTGCCAATATATCGTAAACATAGCAACTCCTCTTTTTATGTTTAGGAAAATATGAATTGGGAAGTATAATAAATCATATGATTATGGATTATTTGCAAATAACTTACTATGTGTTATAATTTTAAATACATATAAAGGGGTTAAGGAGGTAGTAACTTGGCACAGCAATATACCAAAAAAATGATTCGTGAGGCATTTATAAAGATGCTAAATGAACATCCACTTAACAAAATTACAGTTAAAGATATTGCTACAGCATGTGAAATCAATAGAAATACTTTTTATTACTACTATACGGATGTATATGTACTTCTATCAGAAATATTTCAAACAGAACTTCAGACAGTAATTGATGAATATAATGATACACTCTCATGGGAAGAGAGCTTTATTGTGGCCGCTAGATTTGCTTTAGAAAACAGAACAGCCATATATCATGTATATAATTCAATGCAGAGAGAAGAATTAGTAAACTATATACACAATGTATCAGGAAATGTAATGATGCGGTATGTTGAAAAAGTAAGCAATGGTATCCCAGCTTCTTCAGCAGATAAAAAACTAATTTCTTCCTTTTATCAGTGTGCCCTTACTGAAATGGTACTACGCTGGATTTCTTCCGGAATGAAGGAAGACCCTGATACTATCATTAGGCGAATTGGACAGCTCTTTGATGGAAATATTGAGTTAT
Organism: Firmicutes bacterium UBA7510; assembly: GCA_002479485.1. Lineage (GTDB taxonomy): Bacteria > Bacillota > Clostridia > Tissierellales > Sedimentibacteraceae > UBA1535. Next base: position 20,597 of record DLNM01000026.1, read on the forward strand.
CTCTTAAACGAAGTGCTGATTTAAATAATGTATAGTAAAAGGCAATAGGAGATTTGTTTTTTATCAGACATTTTAACTTTGATGCCTAAAAATTAGACATATAAACTGCAGTGTTCCAACTTCGAACACTGCAGTTTATTTATCTAATGAAAAAAACATAAAAAAGCTATATTATAGATTTATACAAATCACATGTATATAAGTATTCGAAAAGTAAAGCCTATTATTTGTTACACCATAGTCTCGACGTCATCGAGCCATATTGGTATGTTAATAAAGTGAACAGGGAAGTACTAAATATAATAGTAGGATTTATAAGAATATTAAAAGATTAGGAAAGAAGGAGATACAATGAAATTAAAGACATATGATGACAGACTTAAACTTACAAACGGAACTTATCATGCTTTAGTAAATGCAAGAAAGCCTAAAGGAATTGAAGAGAAAAAAGCTTATTTAATTGGTACCGGAATTGGTGCTTTGGCTGCTGGGTGTTTTTTGATTCGTGATGCTCATATGGATGGCAGCAAGATTACGTTTTTAGAACAATTAGACATTCCCGGAGGATCTTTGGATGGTGCAGTTCGTCAGAATGTTGGTTATGTTGCACGTGGCGGACGTGAAATGGGACATTATTTTGAAGTTTTATGGAACTTGTTCAGTTCGTTGCCATCTACAGAAGATCCTAATATGACTGTATTAGATCATTTTTATTATACAAACTACGATGATCCAAACTCTAGTAATTGCCGTATTACTAAAAATCAAGGTGAGCGATATGACAATGGAAAATTTAATTTGGGTCAAGACTTGGCAAAAGAATTAGCTGCCTTTGTAAATATTTCAGATGAAGAACTTCAAAATAAATCAATCGAAGATATTTTTTCTGAGGAACTATTAAATAGTGATTTCTGGACATATTGGAGAACCATGTTTGCCTTTGAAAATTGGCATAGTGCCTTAGAGATGAAATTATATATGAATCGCTTTATCCATCATGTTGGGGGTTTACCAGATCTTTCAGCTTTACAATTTTCAAGACATGATCAATACACTTCATTTGTAAAGCCAATGGTTAAATATTTGGAAGACAATGGTGCTAAATTTGAATATGGAGTCACAGTTGATAATGTTGAGTTCTCAATTTCAGATGATAAAAAAGTTGCAAATAGAATAGTTGCAAAAGATAGAAATGGGAAAGATAATTCTATTGAGTTAACAGAAAATGATTTAGTATTTATCACTAATGGTTCTATGACTGAAGGTTCAGGATATGGTGATGATAATACGCCTGCTCCATTTAATAAAGAGCCGAAAGGTTGTTGGAAGTTGTGGAGAAATATAGCAGCTCAATCAGATGAATTTGGAAACCCTGATAAGTTCTGTACAGACCCGGAAAAATCTAGTTGGGAGTCTTGTACAGTAACCTGCCATGATGAACGTGTTCCTAAGTACATTGAAAAAATCACAAAACGTTCACCATACGGTGGTCGCACTGTAACAGGTGGTATAGTTACAGCTATTGACTCTTCATGGTTGATGAGCTGGACAATAAACCGTCAAGAACAATATTATGGACAGCCTGAAAAAGACGTGGTTGTTTGGGTATATGGTTTGTTTTCTGATGTTCCTGGAGACTACATTAAAAAACCTATGAGAGATTGTACCGGTAAGGAAATCACAAAAGAATGGTTATATCATATAGGAGTTCCTACAGCGGAAATAGAAGAATTAGCAGGATCATGTACTGCAATTCCTGTTATGATGCCATTTATTACATCTCAATTTATGGCTCGTGAATTTGGAGATCGTCCATATGTTGTACCAAAGAATGCAGTAAACTTTGCTTTCCTTGGACAATTTGCCGAAACATTGGATGATCCGGGACGTGATACAGTATTTACAATAGAATATTCAGGACGTACAGCCATGGAAGCAGTATATGTTTTAACCGGAGTTGAAAAAGGAGTTCCTGAGGTATATGCTTCTAGATATGATATACGTTATTTATTAAATGCAGGTAAATGTTTGTTAGATGGAGAAAAACCCGAAATTAATCTATCACCAATAGCTAAACGTAAAATTTTAAAACAAATAGCAGGGACAGACATTGAAAAAGTATTGAAAGAATATGGAATTGTTTAATAACATTTAGAATAAGAAAGCTTCGTGCCATAACTGAAAAGTCAGTTATGGCACGAAGCTTTCATTTCTACTGGCAAAGGGCTCTGGCAACTTCTGCAGCATTGCGCAAATCCTCTTCTTTCGGGTTCCAATTGCATTTAACTTCTGTTTCCACTACGGAGAATCCGGCATTTGTCAGACGTTCTCTAAGGACATTTGTTCCCTCGCCGCTCCATCCGTAACATCCGAATACAGCCGCCTTTTTACCTTTAAACTTCAATTCTTTCAGAAAATCAAGCCACCCTCCTACAGAAGAAAGGATATTGCCCCCTACGGTTGGAGAACCCAGTGCGATTGCTTTTGATTTAAATACCTCTGTCATAATATCATTCTTGTTTATTTTAGAGATATTATAAATTTTTACTCGTGTATCAGGTGAAATTTGCGCAATTTCGGCGCTAATCTTATGAGCCAGCTGTTTTGTTCCATCCCACATGGTATCATAAACGATAGTAATCTGATCCTCTTGATAATTTTGAGACCATTCATAATATTTCTCTACGATCTGTAATGGATTATCTCTCCAAATTGAACCGTGACTAGTAGCGATGATATCGATTGGAATATTTAGCGCTTGTATTTGTTCAATTTTCTTTTTCACAAGAGGAGAAAATGGGGTTAAAATATTGGCATAGTATTTTATCGCTTCTTCCCAAAGCTTGCATTGATCAGCTTTGTCATTAAATAATTCCTCTACAGCGAAATGCTGTCCAAAAGCATCATTGGAAAAAAGAATATTATCTCCTGTCAAATAGGTAGCCATGCTGTCTGGCCAATGAAGCATTGTCATTTCCACAAAGATAAGCTTCTTTCCGTTGCCGATGTCAATAGAATCTCCTGTTTTCACTACCTGAAAATTCCATTCAGGATGATGATACTGTCCTACCAGCGATTTTACTCCGTTTGCCGTGCAGTAAATAGGAGTATTAGGTATTATCTCCATTAGCGCAGGAAGAGAGCCGCTGTGGTCAATTTCACCGTGATTAGCAACAATAAAATCAATTTCATTTAAATCAATCTCTTTTTCCAGATTATCGATAAATTCTGTGGAATGAGGCTTCCAGACCGTATCGATGAGGACTGTTTTTTCTTCCTTAATTAAATAGGCATTCTGGCTTGAACCGTGGTTTATGGAATAATCCGCTCCGTGGAAGGACTCTAGTTCCCAGTCCATAAAGCCTACCCAGTAGACATTATTTTTCACAAGTTTTTTCATAATTAAATTTCTCCTTCATATTTTTGAAATAGTAATGAATTTTCTATAAATATATGAATGTACACATCCTTAACTAGTTCTTGGAGCTTCTGAAAGAGTACACGATAGGAAGTGCATCCGTCTTCCGGTGCTGTAAAATCATTGGTGCAAGCTGTAATCTCTTTTATCAGATTGCCAGCAGCCTCATGCTCATACTCTAAGGACTTCACATAATTGATACCTTTATCTCCGTTAAAGTTTTTCTGCATGTATGGGAAAATAAGCTTTTCCTCCTTTACGAAATGCTGTTGAAGCTCTTTTCGCAAATCGGAAAAAAGTGAATGCAATGGAATCAGCTGCTCTTGATGATGTTCATAATGAACTAAAAAAACCTTATTTATCAGCTCATCAATTTCTGCCAGAAGACCTCTTTCTTTTAAATGGTGGGTATCAATAATATAGTCAATCAGGTCCGGGATTGACATTTCCATCAGTCTCTCCATAGCGAGTACCTGTTCTTTGTTTGATTTATGTGCTTGATTTGCAAGTTTTTTATTTAGTAGTTCGATAAAACTGTTGGATTCAATTCCCAGTTCTTTCACAGCATCCTCCAAGGCATCGTTTCCTCCACAGCAATAGTCAATATGGAAATCATTAAAAATTTCAATTGCTTTCGGATAGGCCTTAACAACATCAGTTATTTTCATTTTACCTGTAATCATAATTTTCCTCCTATTTTTGAATTCTTTGCTTTTGGCAACAGTTATTTTATTTGTAAGCTTAGTATAATCAGAAAAAAGAATTAAAAATGTGATTTAAATCATTATTTACAGAATTTTTTTATTTTTACATTTCGTTTTCAAATATATCCCTTAAAATATCCCTGTTTAAGATTTGGATTTTACGGTTTCCTTCCAGTTTGATAGCGCCTTCTTTGCAGAGTTCACTCAGTTTTCTACTGATAGTCTCTCTTCTGACATTTATATAAGCTGATATATCATCTCTGGTCAGTTCAATAGTTTGCTCTTTGATCCGATTGCTTCTGAATAAAAGAAATCCAGCAACTCTGGCTTTGGCATCATTGATAGATAATAACTGAACCAGTTCATTTGCCGTCGACAGTTTCTGTCCTACCATGCTTAATATCTTAATCCCAATTTCAGGTTTTCTTAATATCAGTTGCTGAATATCTGTTAGGGAAATGAGACATAGACCGCATTCTCCCAAAGCAACAGCATTTGTCTCAAAGACCTTTCCGCTAAATATGTTCTGCTCTCCGTATATATCACCTTCTGTCAATATATCAAGAACGTATTCCTTTCCTTCCATGGAATAGCGGTTGATCTTAACCTTTCCGTAACGAATGATAATTATTTTGTCCACAGGGTCATATTCATGAAAAATATTTTCTCCTCTTTTGTAATCCAAATGCTGAGCCTTTGATATAAGTTCTTTCTGTTCTTCTAAAGAGAGGGGCTCAAAAATGGGGATTTTTGAGGTACAAAATTTACTACAGGAATTGCACATTAGTTTCATGTCGTTCTCCTTTCATTCGTTTTAATTGCTTCATGATAATTGTATTATATCAAATAGGATGACGATTGCAAGAAGATAAAATTTCTCACCCTTGACACATACTGCTTTCCATGTTAAACTAGACATAATAGAAAATAAAAGAACCGTCTTGTGAAAGAAGGGCTTTTGGTATCATGCTGTAAGGCATGTTATGGAAAGCTCTTCTTTTTTTTATAATTGGAGGTGAAACAGATGAATATTGTTGGAAAAGAAGTAACACATGTAAAATACGGGCTAGGGACTATACTTGAAATAAATGAAAATAAGATGCAAGTAGATTTTGAATCTGACACAAAGACTTTTATTTATCCAGAATCTTTTGAGAAGTTTTTTTCAATAGAAGATAAGAGAGCAAAAAAGTATATCGACGGAAAATTAATTGAAATTAATAGGCTAAAAAGTATAGAGCAGGAACAAAAAGAAAAAGAAGAAAAGTTTAGAATGTTCAAAAGCAAATTTAAGGTTAAAGTTAACTCGCAAGCTGTGTTTGAAATGAACCACAGTGATTGGAAAAGTTTTTTGGATACATGGAGTATTTCAACTGGGATACATTTATCGGGAAATAACAAGGGAAAACCTCGTATACCTAAAAATTTAAATATGAATTCAGCTTGTCTTTTAACTATGAAGCCTGAAGGTAGCACAGAAAAAGACCGTATTATTTTAGGTGTTTTCATGACTCCTAATGAGTTTATTGGAGAAAACTGCACTACGGGAATTGTACCAGCACATGAAAAGTACCGAATTATATGGGAATCAGAACATGAAGAATTATTATTTTGGGATTATTTTTCAGATGATGCGAAATTGAATAAATGGGGAAGTTCAAACATGAAATATATTTCTATTACGCTTATAAAAAAGATATTAGAGGATATGATTAGTTCTGCATCTGAGATAAGTGAAAAGGAAATAATACTGGATTTTTATCAGTATTTCTGCCAAATGAATCACCTATAAGTAAAGCTTTAAATCAATAAAGGAAAAGTATTTTAAACGATTTGTTTCTAATAATTAGAGATATTATAATAAAAGAACCGTCTAAAAAAGAAAGGCTTTTGGTATTCTCCCATATGGGAGTGATATTTAAAAGCCTTTTTTTTTATAAATTGGGAGGTGATTTATATGGATGTTTTAGGACTGTAGAGTCCTGAAATTAAGAAACAATTTATCTATATAAAAAATGAAAAAGAATTTGGAGGATATAATCATGTACGTTTTGAATGTTGAGAAGCGAGATGAAATGATAAAAGCAAAAAAATTAAAAAAGGCTGGCATGGTGCCTGGATGTGTATATGGTGGAAATCTTGAGGAAACTTTACATGTTCAAATTCCAGAAGGAGAAGCACGAAAGTTGCTGAAATATAAGTTAGAAGGTGGAAATGTATTATTGGAATGTGAGGGTAAAAAATTTAATGTTCTATTAAAGGAAATTGACTGTAACCCAGTTAGTACACAAATTGAGAACCTCTCTTTTCAAAATTTAGTAGAGAATAAAAAAGTTGAAAGTGTTGCACAAATTGTATTAAAAAATCAAAATAAAATGCCGATTATGGTGCAAAAATTATTGAAAGAGATTCCTTATAGAGCTTTACCATCTGATTTGGTAGAGAAAATTGTAATCGATCTTGAAAAAATGAGAGCAGGAGCTCACATAAAAGTAAAGGATCTTTCAATATATCAAAATCCAAACATTAAAATTTTAGTAGATACTGATAAACCGGTATTAAATATTACTGAAAATTCAAAGAGAAGACAGCAGTCACTAGTAAATGAAGCAGTTTAAATTGTGAATATTATTAAAAAGAAATAGAAGTGTGTCTTTCCCTTAAACTATAAGTTTAAGGGAATTTTTTTGTTTGTATCTTATAACTAAGAAAGAAGCAGTAAAAAAGTATAAAAAATACGTTATAGGGAATTACTATTACAAAATTCTATTATTTGATAATAGTATTTTATTTTATAATATTTTTTTTAAAATTCTTAATTAGTAAAAATTAAGAATTAAGATATTATATTAGAATTTCTATAAACATTAAAGGAGGAATAGGATGTCAAATATGCAAAATATAGAACCCCAAAAAGTATTTTTCTGGTTTTATAAGTTAAATCAAATTCCAAGATGCTCTGGAGATGAAAAGAGGGTCAGTGATTTTCTTGTAAACTTTGCAAAAGAAAGAAATCTAGAGGTTTATCAAGATGAAATGTACAATGTCATAATAAAGAAGCCAGCATCAGAAAGATATGAAAATTCAGATTCTGTAATCATTCAGGGACATATGGACATGGTCTGTATAAAGGGAGAAGGCTCAAGACATGACTTTACAAAAGACCCTATTGAAATGATAGTACAAGATGATATCATGAGAGCAAATAATACAACTTTAGGTGGTGATGATGGTATTGCAATTGCCTATGGTCTTGCCATACTTGACTCTGATGATTTAAAACATCCACTCATTGAACTGTTAATTACCACCAGTGAAGAAACCGGTATGGACGGAGCCCATGCACTGACTAATGAGCACCTATCAGGCAAAATTCTTCTAAACATAGATTCTGAGGAAGAGGGTGTTTTCTTAGTAAGCTGTGCAGGTGGAGCTAATAAAATTACCACATTTAAGCTTGAAAAAGAAAAGAAAAGTGGAAATGGATTAGAAATTAAGATATCAGGGCTTAAAGGTGGCCACTCTGGCATGGAGATAATTAAACAAAGGGCAAATGCTATTAAACTACTTGGAAGAATTTTAGAACAATGCAATGAGAATGTTAAAATAAGATTATCTAAAATTAGTGGTGGTACCAAACACAATGCTATACCAAGTGATGCAATGGCGGTTATTTCAGCTGAGGACATAGATAATGCAAAGAAGATTATAGAAAATCTTACAAAGGATTTTAAAGAAGAATATCGTGTAGAAGATAGTGACTTAAATATAGTTGTAAACGAAGTTAAGGTAGAAGAAATATATACTGAAAAATTAAGTAATGATTTAATTGATTACATTATGATGGTTCCCGATGGAGTTCAGTATATGTCTAAGGATATTGAAGGATTAGTACAAACTAGCTTAAATAATGCTATTTTAGAAGAAAAAGATAATTTTATTCAGATAACTACTTCTGTACGTTCAGCCTCTCTTAGCTCTTTAAGGGAAATTTTAAATATTCTCTCTGTTATTGCAAAGAGAACTAATGCAAATACAGAAGAAAGAAATGCATATCCTGCTTGGCAATTTGATAATGATTCTAAAATTCGAGAAAAAGCAGTTATAGTATATGAAGAGTTATTTGGTAAAAAGCCAGAAGTAAGTGCTATACATGCAGGACTTGAATGTGGTCTTTTAAAGGAAATTTTACCGAATACTGATATGATAAGTTTTGGTCCAAATCTATATGATGTTCATACTGAAAAAGAGCACTTAAGTATTTCTTCCGTACAAAGAGTATGGAAATTTCTTGTTAAATTACTTGAAGAGTTAAAATAAAAGGAGGAGTTTAAATGCCAAATGATACGAAAAGATTACCTAAGCAAGCATATGGCGGAGTAAAAGGAGAGGAATATACTCCATTTGTTCCTACAACTGAAGCTATGCCTGAAGCAACAGGTTACTCAATCATTATGGGTATTATATTTGCAATAATTTTTGCTGCGGCAAACACCTATCTAGGACTTAAGGTAGGACTTACTATTTCTGCAGGTATTCCAGGAGCAATTCTTGCGACAGGATTGTTAAAGTCAATATTTAAAAGAAATAGCATATTGGAAGCAAACTATGTAGCATCACTATCAGCTGTTGGAGAATCAATTGCCGGGGGAATCATATTTGTTTTACCTGCTATTATATTAATAGGTTTTAACCTTTCACTTATTACAGTTGCTATTGTTACTGTTATTGGTGGAATTATGGGTGTGTATTTTATAATTCCTGTCCGTAAATATCTAATAGTTCAAGAGCATGGAACATTAATTTATCCTGAATCCATGGCTCAAGCTGAGGTTTTAGTAAATGCTAATCAAGGTGGTCAAGGATTTAAATCTGTATTAAAAGGTCTTGGAGTAGGTCTTGGATATAAGATATTATCAGGTGGTCTTGGACTATGGAATGAAACAGCTTCATATATAATAGTAGCTTATCAGAGAACTATGATAGGTATGGATACATTAGCATCTCTTTTAGGAGTTGGATTTATTGTTGGAACAGGCACTTCAATACTTATGTTTGCAGGTTCTGTTGTAGCATGGCTTGGGTTTATTCCACTAATAAAGTTTTTTGGAGTCTATGCATCTACACCTATATTCCCATCTACTACGCTAATTGCTGAAATGACAGCTACAGAAATTTGGTCTAACTATATTAAATATATAGGAGCAGGTGCTGTAGCAATGGGAGGTTTTATTTCATTAGCTAGATCTCTACCTACTATTATCACTTCATTCAAAGAGGCTATGGGTGGTCTTGGAAAAGGTGAAAAATCTTATGATAGAATAAATGAAGAACCATCAATTGCATGGGTACTAGCAGCAGCTATATTTGGATTTCTTCTAACTTGGATTGTTCCTTCAATAAAAGCCGGTCCGGTAGGCGGAATTCTTGCAGTACTATTTTCATTTTTCTTTTCAGTTGTTTCAGCCAGAATGGTTGGTGTAATTGGAGCGAGTAACAACCCTGTATCAGGGATGACTATAGCAACACTTCTTGTTATAGCTTCAGTATTTAAAGCTATGGGAGCTACTGGAGCAGACGGTATGCGAGTTGTTCTACTAGCTGCTGGTATAGTATGTGTTGCAATAGCAGTTGGAGGAGGAGTAGCTCAGTCTCTAAAGGCTACTTATGTTCTAGGTGGTAGCCCTAAAAAGGTTCAACATGGTATGTTTTTAGCTTTATCTATAGCTTCATTTATGGGTGGAGCTACTGTATTACTTTTACACAGTGCTTATGGAATCGGCTCTGAACAAGTTACAGCTCCTCAGGCAACACTCATGAAGTTGATTGTAGAGGGTATTATGACAGGACAGCTTCCTTGGACACTAGTAATTGTAGGGGCTATAATAGCATTATTTTGTGCTTTTGCAGGTCTTCCTATTTTACCAGTAGCCTTAGGTATTTATTTGCCAATATCATTAAATAGTGCAATTTTCTTTGGTGGGCTTATACGTAAATTTGTAGAAATGAGATTTAAAAAGGATGAAGCTAGTTTAGATACAGCAGTTGAAAGAGGTACCTTAATTGCTTCAGGACTTGTTGCAGGAGATGCCCTTACAGGTATATTGATAGGAATATTTGCTGCCTTAAATATTAAAACAAATTTCCTTGCTAGTGTTATACCGAATGAATCTTTAAAAAACTTAGTAAGTCTAGGAATATTTGTACTCCTTGCAGCATGGCTATATAACTATTCTTGTAAGGTTAAAAAGAATAACGAGAAAGCTTAAGGATATCGATAAATAAGAATTTAAAAAATGTTTTTTTGCATTTTAAGTGAAAGAACATTTTTTTATTTTTAATATTTAATAAATTATTTTTTATAATTTAGTTATAATAAAATTTATAATGCAATAAAGGAGTTAATTAGAATGAATGTATTAATAACAGGAGGAACTAGTGGAATAGGACTAGCACTTGCTGAAATATTTGCTAAAGAGAAAAATAATTTAATAATTGTGTCAAGGACGAAAAACGATTTAGAAAAAATAAAGGAATTCTTGGAAGAAAAGTATAAAATAAATGTGATAATAATATCTAAGGATTTATGTCAAGAAAATGCTGGGAAAGAAGTTTATGATGAGATAAAAAAACAAAGCATAAATATTGATATTCTAATTAATAATGCTGGATTTGCTACATATGGAAATTATATTGATTTAGAATATCAAAAGCAAAAAGATTTGGCAGGTGTAAATATAATTGCTTTAATGGAATTGTCATATTTTTTTGGTAAAGACATGGTAAAAAGGAGGAAAGGAAGAATACTAAATATGGCATCAATAGCAGCTTTTCAACCTGGACCATTTATGGCGATGTATTATTCATCAAAAGCTTTTGTATTATCTTTTTCACAAGCTTTAGCTAAAGAATTTGAAAACACTGGGGTTACAGTAACGGTGTTGTGTCCTGGTCCAACCAAAACTAATTTTGAACAAAGTGCAGGAATGAAGAAATCTTTTATGTTTAATAAACTTAAAGTAGATACGTCACAAATGGTAGCGGAAGAAGGATATAAAGCATTAATGAAAGGAAAAGTAATTTGTGTAACAGGTATTCAAAATAAAATAATTACTTTTCTCACAAGAATTACTAGCAAAAAATTAAATAGAAATATTGCATATAAAATTAATAAGGGTAAGAGTACAGAAAATAGGGTGATTTAAATGGTAAATATTATTTTAACCAGCACCAATCAAGGAATTATTAAAAGCACAGGGCACTGTTAGCAACCCTGTGCTATTTTTATGCTTTAGTATCTAAAAAAATGGCAACCTATTTAAGAAGCTTCAGCCAGATTTCCATACTTGTGGTTTCTGGATTATGGCTTGCATAGCGTTCCACACAAAATGCTTCTGTGCACAATTGATGGTTTGAAAGCCATATATTATAAATATACTGCTGTGCCTTATAAAGAGCATCCATGACCAACGCTTCAAAATTTTCAGCTTCAAAATAGCAGACAATATAATCTCCCTGTGGTAGCTCCCAAATCTTATAACCGTCAGGCGCTAAGGTACATTCTGCTTTTGCGCCAGCAAAATAGTTAAAGTATCCTTCCTCAGAACAAGGGTATGATACTCCAAGCTCATCGCCACCAACAGTCAGAACGGAAATTGTTGACTTTTGCTCATGAAAAGTATTCCAGAGAGTATCAAGAGGATCTACTCCTGACTCGATTCCAAGTCCTTCAACGAATTGTACTGGCATCTTTTTCTCTAATCCGATGTAAAACTCTGGTTCTGCAATCTGGCGTCTAGTGATTTCGAGAATAATATCATCGGCAATCAATGGTGTATCCTCATCGACTAGGGTATATTTTAATAGAAGCTGAGGCTTAGTCATACGGTTGAGTGACTTTGGAGAATTACGGTACTCCTCCGGTGTCATATCAAAGGTGTCCTTAAAAGTACGTGTAAAGTGTTCGTGCGAAGAAAAACCTAACTCCAAAGCAATGTCTAAAATCCGTCTATCTTTTTGTAGTAAGACCTCTGTGGCTTTCGCCATTCGTCGTAATTTAATATACTCTACAACGGGTTTCTTTACCAAACGGCTGAAAAGACGTTGATAGTAAAACGGTGAGAGTGCTGCAATTTTAGCGAGATTTTCAATTTCGAGCTTTTCGTCAAGATGTTCTTCAATGTAATCTAAAGTTAACTGAATTTGTTCCCATGCGTGCATAGTAATTTACCTCCTTTTTTCAAATGATAGCATATGCTAGGATGTGTTCGCTTGTCTATTAATGCTCTTTTTTCGAAAATATATTGTAAGTAAACTAAATTTTCGTTAAATCACTTAATCAATTAATTTATATGAACATTCTTATTGCATTTTCAGCATTTTTCTATTATACTTAATATATAATTTAGTAGTAATATTTACTAAAGATTCTTAAAGATGGAGTGCAATTAAATGGCTGTATTAAATGGAATTATTTTTATATTACTAGGATTGTCTATGATCTACTTTCCAAAGACTGAGTGTTATCAAAATTATATAGAATATCATCGTTTTGAAGAAAGAGAAGAAATTATAAAATTTTTTAGAAGTATTTTTCAATGGATTTTTATTGCCTTTGGAATTATTATTATACTTTTAAAAATATCAACTTTTTTTTAGTTTAGCTGAACAATTTATTATCTTCAGCAGCATAATTTCTATCATCTATACAGGTATCATTTATTTTCTTGATTTTTATTTATTAGTTTTCTAATTAACTTTCTTAAATTTTAATATAAAAAGGCTATCAATTTAATGTGACAATTGATAGCTATTTAATATGTGAATATTCAATTACAGTAATATTTTATAACTTTGAATTTATTAATTTATCTATTTTAATAATTCTTAACTACCATACCATCCTTCATGACAAATTGAATATCTGTCAGTAAGTAAGGAAATTCTATAGGATTTCCTTTAACTCCAACTAAATCTGCTATGCAACCTTTCTCAATTTTTCCTACTTTTTCATTTCCTAATATTTTAGCTCCACCATATGTTAGAGAAGATAAAATCTGTTCCATTGTAAGTCCAGCTTTTCTCAGAAGTTCAATTTCCATATATGGCATTCCTATTGGAGCCCATATTTCTTTCTTTTCTATATGGTCATTTCCAAAACCAATGATTCCGCCCTTATCCACAAATCTTTTTACATTACTCATAGCAGTATAAATAAAAGGAGCACCCCAGTTTGCAGTTATCTCACCATAAATACTCAGTGTTGGAGTCATATGCACATTGTTTCTTATCATTTTATCAAGTAATTCTTCTGAAATTTCGTCAAAACAAGTGTGTGCAGCTTCATCTATCCCTGCATTTACCAATATTTCTAATTTATCCGCTCTATTAACATGAGCAGAAACTTTTTTCTTATTTTTGTGTGCTTCATCACAAATTGCGTATAAAATATTCTCAGACAATAAATCAAGGCTAGCTGTGTAAGAATCATAACCTTCGTCCAAAGTGGTTTTTATATGATCAACACCTTGGTCAATTTGTTTTTTTACAGCTTCACGAGCTTCAAACTCACTTGACACACCTAGAGGTTTAATGCCACCATAGCCATTTGGAGTAGATATAAAGTTACCACATACAGAAATTTTTGAGCAGACTCCAATTTTATTTATTCTGTTCTTCCACAAAACTACATCTTCAGCATTATGTTTTGATAAAACTCCTTGATCCCTTAAATAAGTGAAGCCTGCATTTAACCATTTTTTTAAATTATCTTCATTGAAACCATCGAAAAAATCGAATATATGTACATGAGTATTTATAAACCCAGGCATTAAGGTATAACCGCTTAAATCGTATTCTTGAGCTGGAACACTAATTTCATTTGAGCTAAGCTCTTTAATAATATTATCTTCAATTAAAATATTTAATTTCTCGGTTGAGCAATTCGGTTTAAAAATTGTAGCATTTTTGATTATTGTTCTCATAAACTTTCCCCTTAAATTATATAAATAATAGATATTATACTATCCATTATAATGCTTTTTTACCAATTATCAATATTTAATTGTCAATGTACCTGTTTAACTAAAACAAAATAATAAACTTTACAGAGCTATTTTTTACTTTATTATTGCTAATACCATTATTGTTAAAATTATCTACATACTATATAATAAGAATATCTATACATTAGATGGCTGTATAAAATATAAAATGGTAGGTAGAAATAATGTTAGATTTAGCAGGAAAAAAGATATCCATATTCAGTTTAATTAAATTATGTGCCAGATATTCACCAATGCTATTTATTATGAACCTTATTTTGACTGTGATGGATGGTTTGCTAGTTCCTTTGATGTTGATTGTTGTTGCAAATTTTATTGATTCTGCTATGACGTTAACCTCTGAGAATCCACAAACTTATATAATGATAAAAAATGCTATATATATGGGTCTTGGTTATTTCTATACTCAGCTTAGCCAAGAATTAAAACTGTACTTATATGAATTGTTTGAGGATGTGTTGAGAAATAAATTAAAGCCAGATATTATAAAAAAGCAATTTTCTATAGATTATTTATTGTTTGAATCAACACATACACAAGATTTGATATTAAGAGTTACTAAAAACATAGAAAAGAAATTCGTTCAAATTCTTAAATCAAGCAATTCGATTATCACCATTTCTATACAAGTAATTGGTATTTTATTTACGCTGTATAAATACAATTGGCTCATAGTTTTTATTTTTATTTTCATTATAATCCCAATAATCTTTTTAACCTTTAAAGGTGGTAAGGCAATCTATGAGTCTGAGAAGAAGGTTGGTTTTATAACAAGACAAATGTATTATCTATCTGATGTATTGTCAAATAGGGAAGCAAGTGCTGAAAGAACACTATTTAATTATTCGCATGGGTTAAATAAAAGATTTAAAGATGCCCATCTTTATAGATCTAATTTTAATACAAAGACAATCGCTCGTGAAACATTAAGAATTAAAGTATGTAATATAGCTATAAATATATTTACTATTATAATAATCATTACCTTTTCGAGACAAGTATACAATAACATGCTAAGCGTTGGTTTGTTTACATCAATAGTAGGTAGTATGATAAATTTAACAAAGGTCATTTCAGTTCAATTATCAGAGCTTTTCTTCCAATTTTCTTCACATAACGAATATGTTAAGGATTTTAAGGTGTTTATGGAACTAGAAGAAAATGAAGAAGTATTTGATAATGCTTATGAGAACTTGAAGTTTGAAAGCTTACATATTAAAAATTTATACTTTAAATATACGGACTCTAAAGACTATATAATTAAAGGTATAAATTTGTATCTAGAAAAAGGTAAATCTTACTCTTTAGTAGGCTTAAATGGTGCAGGGAAAACAACCTTAATAAAAATATTAATTGGCTTATATAGAGATTTTGAAGGTGAAATTTTAATTAATGGCAAGGATATAAAGCTTTATTCTTTCGCTCAGCTGCGAAGTATGTTTTCTGTTGTATCTCAAGACTATGCCAAATACTATGTTTCCTTAAAGGACAATATTGCCTTTGGAAATCGCGGAGCTGATATTAGTTCAGTTATAGAAAAGCTTGATTTAAACGATTTGATTCGCAATTTGCCAGACGGAGAAAATAGCTACTTAGGTAAAATGTATGATAATGGAGTAGATATTTCAGGAGGACAGTGGCAAAGAATTGCTATAGCTCGAGCTCTTTATAAAAATGCACCATTTGTCATTTTAGATGAGCCAACATCGAGCTTGAGTCCAACAGCTGAAAGCAAAATTTATAGCAACTTTTCAAAAATAGCTAATGATAAAACTTTATTGATGATTAGCCATAGATTAGGTTCAACAAAAATATCAGATGAAATAATTGTTCTTAATAGCGGTAAAATCGCTGAGCAAGGTTCTCATGAAGAACTGATGAAGAAAGATAATATATATGCTAAATTATTTAACAAACAAAGAGAGCTGTATTATGAATAAAGGAAGAAAAATGTCTAATAGTAAGGTGTTACTAAAATTAATTAAATATACATGGCTTGCAAGCCCTCTTACTTTTTTGGCACTAATAATTGCATCGCTGCTATTTAGTGTTTTGCGTTACTTAGAGATAGTAGTGTTAGAATCACTATTTTCAAATACATTGAATATTATTAACGGTGCCCCCTATGATATTATGCTAACACCCATTATAGCTATACTAGCTATTTTAATTTTTAATCCAGTCGCCGAATGGTTAGAGTATTTAGCACAAGGCTACTTTTGGAGACGCGGTAATGGGTATATGTATTCACTATATCATGAACGTATCAATAAATTAGATTTAATTGATTATGAAGATGTAGAAAATTTTGATAACATTAAAAAGGCAAGCATGGGAAATGAAGAGGCACCAAATGGAATTCGTGTTATTGTCCAAATATTGTTTTTATACATACCATTTATATTTATTACATCATTATACCTGATTAATATAAAGCCTATGCTGGTATTTGCTATAGTACTAATATTTATTCCTGTTTTAATTTCTGAGATAATTAGTATTAACAAAAATTATAATTTTGTAGATAAAATTGCCAATAGGAGAAGAAGGACTGAATACTTTGAAAACTGTATAGTGTCAAAAGAGGATTTCAAAGAAACCTTAATAAATGGCTCTTTTAACTACTTTTTCAATCTTTTTGTAGATTCTAACAAAAAATTTAGCAAGGCATTTGTTGATGTTAAAAGCAAGATTCTAAAATTTGCTATAGTTATGCGAGTTATAAATACCTTAGGGTACATTTTCGTACTGACGTTACTAGTTTATTATTTATATAATGGTTCTATTTCAGTAGGTCAATTCGCAGCTATTTACTATTCCATAGAGAAAATTACCAGTATGCTAAAGAACCTCATTGCAATGATTGGTGAAGCATTGGAGGGAATTTCAACTACATCCTTTCTTGTTAGATTCTTAAATGAAGAAAAGGAAATTGGAAAAGAAGAAAATCTATCTAAGATAAGTGATATTGAATTAAGAGATATTTCCTTTAAATATCCTAATTCAAAGGAAAAGTCCTTGTCAAATATAAACTTAACGATAAAAGCTGGTACATCATTAGCAATCGTTGGTGAAAATGGCTCTGGAAAGAGCACATTAACAAAAATAATTATGGGACTGTATAATCCAACAGAAGGAGTTGTACAGTATGGAAGTGAAAACATTGCTAAATACACAAACACGTTCAAATTTAGCAATATTAGTGCAGTGTTCCAAAATTTTATAAAGTATAAATTATCTGCTGAAGATAACATAAGAATTAGCAATATTTCGTCACAGGACTCAATTGAAAATTCTTCTTCAAAAATTAATCTAAGCTTTGATGATTTAAAAATTAATAATGAAACTATTTTATCAAGAGAATTTGGTGGACAAGAGCTTTCTGGAGGGGAATGGCAACGTATTGCAATTGCACGTGGTCTATATCGACCACATGATTTAATTGTATTGGATGAGCCTACTGCTGCTATTGACCCTATTGAAGAGGCTAATGTTTTTAGTACCTTTAAGAAATTAAGTGACAATAAAACTAGCATTTTCGTTACTCATAGATTGGGATCTACTCAAATTGCTGATAAAATTATAGTAATGGAAAATGGTAGAATAGTGGAGGAAGGTACTAATCAAGAGTTAATTGATTTAAAAGGAAAGTATTTTTATTTATTAGAATCTCAAGCTAAATGGTATGTACGATAATTTTAATAATTATTTGGAGGTATTTTATGTTAGAGCAATATAATTCTATTTGTATTACAAAGGTTGCATCAAGTATTCTTAATATAATGGGGTTGGATATTCCCGAGAGCATGGATAGTCCTATAGATATTTTGGCAAAGTTAAGTGATTATAAATTAAATAAAGAAAAGGCAGATAGAGTTGTGATTTATAACCCTGATGCAGTGGCTATGTGGCTTTATCAAAAATATACACATATGTTTGAGAAGGCTATTTGCTGTTCTGATGTGTCTTTACCTATGTTGTCTGTTATGCCATCTGTAACCCCAGTTTGCTTTGCTTCCATGTATTCTGGAGTATTACCACAAATTCATGGAATAAATACATATATAAAACCAGTTTTGAGAGTAAATACAGTTTTTGATACACTTTTAAAGGCGCAAAAAAGAGTTGCTTTGGTTTCTACGACCAATGACAGTATTTCTATGATTTTTTTGGAAAGACAGATGGATTATTTTATTTATGACTCTGTAGAAGAAGTAAATAGTAAAGCTATTGAGCTTATAGAAAAAGACGAGCACGATGTAATAGTAATATACAACGGCAACTACGATACTACTATGCATAAGCATGGAACTCAGGCAGAAGCTTCTCTAGAAGCGTTGAAGAATAATATTGATTTTTATCAAAAAATAGTAGATAAAATTAAAAAATGTTGGAGTAACCACAATACTTTTTACGGCTTTTCGCCAGACCATGGATGTCATGATATTGACGGCAATTGTGGCTCTCACGGGCTTGATATGGTAGAGGACATGAATGTAGTACATTTTTATGGGTTTAATTCAAGAACAAAATTTTTGTGATTATATAAATCTAAATAAGAAGGTGAAGTTATGAATTTGTTCAAAAAATTATTTTGTAAGAAAAATAATATGTCATGTTCAATTGGTATTATTGGAATGTCAAATAGTCTAAAGAACGAACAAACAAATTTAAATGATGATAAGTTTTTAGATTATGCAGCAACACAGATAAAGGAAAATTATCGTCCCTTTACTGAAATTAAAGATTATATTATTAAAAAATATGGTGCTGTTCCATACGCACTTTCGGAAAAGCAATTGCAATTATTAAAAGCAAATGTTATATTGAATCATTTTCGTGAGGTTTTAGATTTACCAATCCCTCTTAGAAAAAATCCCACGAAAAAACAACTTATAAAATATGTAAAGAACGATACTACATTTGAACAAGCAAAAAACTATCCTGCTGAAAAATTGGGTCTTATAATGAAGGCATATAAACTTCCGGCAGATGATGATAAAGAAATTATAGTAAAATTAGAGATAACAACTAACTATATATGTATAGACAATGCAAGTAGGGAATTAGCAGATGAATTATTTTTATTCCAAGGTGTCACAAAAGAGGATATTGACAACAAAACACCACGATTTATTGCTTATGCATACACTTTACGTGATATAGGAAAAATATAGTTCACAAAATAGTCTTTACACAGTTCAGACCATTTCACATAATACAAAGCCTTTCTTGCTATCAATTTGTCAAATATTTTATATCTACTATACTTGTTAAAATTATCCAAACATTATATAATTTATATGGACTAATTAAAATAAGTAAGGAGCATTAAAATGAAGAATAAAATAGGTAAGAAATTCTGGATAACTCTTGTAATCTTTAGTCTTGTGGGACAGGTTGCATGGGTTGTTGAGAACATGTATTTTAACGTATTTATATATAAGATGTTCCATGCATCTGCTTCTCAAATTTCACTAATGGTAGGTGCTAGCGCAGTAACTGCAACATTGACAACTCTTTTAATAGGAGCATTGTCTGATAGAGTTGGTAAGAGAAAATTATTTATTTGCGGTGGGTATATTTTATGGGGAATTTCCATATTAGTATTTTCACTTATTCGTGTTGATTTTTTAACACCTATTGTTGGGACGACCACGGCGGCAGCTTCTCTTGGAATATCCCTTGTAATAATTATGGATTGCATTATGACTTTCTTTGGTTCTTCAGCAAATGATGCATGCTTCAATGCTTGGATAACAGATTGTGGAAATGACAGTAATAGAGGACGTATAGAAGGAATCAATTCCATGATGCCATTGTTATCTATTTTGGTTGTGTTTGGCGGGTTCATGACTTTTAATCTAGATTTAGCATCCAGTTGGAGTACCATCTATCTGATAATAGGTTGTGTTGTAATAGCAATTGGTATATTAGGTTTTATTTTGATAGAGGAGGAAAAAATAACCTCGCAGGAAAATAAACACTACTTAGCAAATGTATTATACAGTTTTCGTATAACTGTTATAAAACAGAATAGACTTTTGTATGCAGTTGTTGGTGCTTTTGCTGTTTTTGGCATATCAATACAGACCTTTATGCCATATTTGATTCTGTATTACGAGAAAACATTAGGAATGGCAAATTATGTACTGATTATGGCGCCAGCAATTGTTTTGGCGGCAATAATTACAGCATTTTACGGTAAAATTTATGATATGCTAGGATTTAAGCAAGCTGTCATACCATCGGTTACACTGCTTATGTTAGGCTATATATTTTTATTTTTCTTTACGACTACTAGCTTAGTCTTTATTGGATCTTTTTTAATGATGACAGGTTTTTTGACAGGTATGGCATGCTTTGGCGCAAAGATAAGAGACAATATTCCAGAGGATAAAGCAGGATTATTTCAAGGATTACGTATTGTAGGACAGGTATTGATACCTGGAATTATAGGACCTGCAATTGGTGCTGCGGTACTTCGTAATGCTAAAACAATAATAAACAGTGATGGAACAACATCTTTTATTCCAGACAGGAGAATCTATTTGGCTGCATTTTTAATAGCATGTGTTCTACTTTTAATATTGTATTTTATTTTTAAAATGATAAGGAATGGACATTGGAACCTGTCGACAGATGAAAAAAGTGATTGGTCACGCTACCCAAGACCACATATGAAAAGGGATTCTTATTTTAACTTAAACGGAACTTGGAAACTTAATCAGTCCGAAATATTAGTGCCATTTCCACCACAGTCTACATTGTCTGGATATAAAAAACGTGTTGGAGATCATTTAACATATGTAAAACACTTTACCTTACCTAAGGATTTTATTAAAGACAGGGTGCTATTACATTTTGGTGCAGTTGATCAGGTTGCAGAAGTTTTATTAAACCAAAAAAATTTAATTCGTCACGAAGGTGGTTATCTGCCTTTTTCAATAGATGTTACAGACGTATTATACAAGGATAAAGAAAATGAACTTATAGTAAAGGTTACAGATACCTTATCTAAAAAATATCCTTACGGAAAACAGCGAAAAAAGCGTGGAGGAATGTGGTATACTCAAGTCTCTGGAATTTGGCAGACAATATGGATGGAAAGTGTTCCAAATGTATTTATCAAAAGCATAAAAGTAACTCCTGATATGGAGGGTATTACACTTGAGGCAGATACCAATGCTTCAGAATATGTTGTAAATATATTGCTTGGAGATTATGTTCACACATTATCTTCAAAGGAGAAAAAAATCAGAGTAGATTTAAAAAATATAAAACTTACAGATGGAACAAAATATGAGCCAGTATTATGGACTACAGATAATCCGTATTTATATCAGATGAAGATACAGGCAGGAGATGATGTGGTGGAATCGTATTTTGCATTGCGAACTGTATCCATCCAAAACGTAGATGGTGTAGAACGTATATGTCTTAATGAAAAACCAGTGTTCTTGCATGGAGTTCTTGATCAGGGATATTTTTGTGATGGAATTTATCTACCTGCAACAGAAAAGGAATATGAGAGAGATATTCTAAGAATGAAAGATTTAGGTTTTAATATGCTACGAAAGCACATTAAAGTAGAATCAGAATATTTTTATTATTTTTGTGATAAACACGGGATGTTAGTGATTCAAGATATGGTCAATAACGGATCATACTCTTTTTTGAGAGATACAGCTCTACCTACAATAGGTATGCTTCATATGAAGGATAATAAAAAAGGAAGAAGAATTCAAAAAGAAATTTTTATAAAGCATACAGAAGAAACGATTAGGCACTTATACAATCATCCTTGCATTATTGGATACACTATTTTTAACGAAGGATGGGGACAGTTTGATAGTGATAATATGTATGAATTAGTCAAAAAATTAGATGATACACGATTTGTAGATTCTACTTCAGGATGGTTTACTCAGGAAAAAAGTGATGTTGATAGCCTTCACATTTATTTTAAGACAATTGCATTACCTAAAACAAAGCGTCCATTGATAGTATCAGAGTGTGGTGGTTATAGCTATGAAGTTTCTGGTCATGTTTATAGTAAATATAATCATTATGGATATGGAAGCTATAACAATATAGAAGAATTAACAGATAACATTGTTCAAATGTATGAGAAAATGATTTTACCAGCTATATCGGAAGGTCTTTGTGGGTGTGTCTATACACAGTTAAGTGATGTAGAGGATGAAACTAATGGGTTGTATACATATGATAGAAAAGTGTGTAAGGTGAAAAAAGAAAAAATGCTATCAATAAGTTCTAAAATTCAAAGTTTGTTAAGAAAAGCCTCCGAATAATTATAACCAACAAGTTCTTGAATAAAAACAGCTTAAAAACAAGACTACGTGGTTTATTTGAACACATTAGTCTTGTTTTATTTTTTAAAATATTTGAGAATTATGGAATAATCTCAAAAATAGTACCTTTATTATAATCAGATACACTCATAGAACCATAAACACCTAAATATAGTTTAGTTTTATCTAGATTAGCTCCTAAGCTAACATAGTAAGATGATTGAGTTCCAAAATTATAATCAGTTTCAATAACACCATAATCATATAGTTTACATTCGGCTCCTTCCCTTGAATAACCTAAGACTCCTCTAGCTGGAGTTTGCGATCCTTCATCACGTGCTAAATCTGTAAACACAACGCTTCCAAATAAATCAGGGAAATCATTTCCCATATATGGTTGAACTCCTGTAAGTGCAGTTGCTCCAAACTTATCAGGTCTAGTTTCTTCATGAAAATAACAAGTTAGAGGACGAATGCGCAAAACTGATATTTTTACTACCTCATCATAATAAGCAATTATTTTTTCATCTAAAGTTGGATTTGCAGAACAGTTCCTTATAATTGAAGTAGGAAAAACACCTTCCCACCCTCGCCATCCAAGATTAATAAAACCTTCTTGATCAATTTCGGAACCCGTTAGATAAGATTGGACTATCTGATCGACTTGAATTGTATTGTAATTAACAAATGAAAAAATCGACTCTACTAAATCCTGTCCGACATTTCCAACGTATTTGATGTACTGATTGAAATACCTATGAAACGAAATTCCTGGAATATTGCGAACTCCCTTAGCAATTACCGTAAGTGCCTCTTGTATAGGTATGGGAAGTTCATCGAAACGTGTAACTACAGGTGGATTATTTATAGATTTATTCATAGTAACATCAATTTCAATTATTTTTCCAGCAATTTCTATATCATCTTGGCTTAAATTAAATGGATCATAACCTGAGCCACCATCACCAGTTGTCAAAATAAGCTTTCCAGACTCAGGTGAGAAATTTAAGGTATTCACACCATTATGATTTGAAAATGGTCTTCTTAAATTAAGCAATGTTCGTTGTTTTTTAATTATACCGTTACGTTGCAAAATCCATTCTTCTAATGTATCAATATGATCATATTGAGTTTCTCTATTTATCCACTTCAAATTTAAAGTTCTTGGGTCGCAAGGATTAGGATTAAAAGGTTGAGTAAGAGCACCTGGTCCTTGTGTTCCAGCAACTGAATAATAAAGATAGAATAGACCGTTATAATAAAATTCAGGATGAAACGCTAGACCTAGCAATCCCCGTTCATCATATCCATCTAGTGTTAAAATTTGCTGACTAATATCTAAAAAAGTCCCAATAGCTCCGTTTCCTACGTAAAAAATTTCTCCAACCTGGGTTGCAATAAATAATCTTTCTATTGATTCGCCGGGAAGTATAGCTGTTTTCAATACAGTGGGTAAGTTTATTTTAGTAACAATGGGTCTCAAAGAAACTTTAACTTTTTTCAACTAACTTTACCTTCTTTCTCATTGTTTTCTTTTATAATAATATGATAAGTGTTACATAATTAGTACAAACTAAAATGTATAATTTGTCAGGAACATATATATTTTAATAGATATATACACAAAAATGGTTTTCAATTGTGAAATATATCTATTAATGATATAATTGATATTGTTAAATAGTAATAAATTATCTTACTTCGTATATTGAGGAGGAAAAAATTATATGAGTTCTAAAATAAGTAAGTTTATATTTATGCAGCTGTTAATCTTATTAATCTTCACAAATACATCAATTTATGCAATTGAGGATAATGATAAGGTAAAGCAAAATGATTTTAAGGTAATTGCATATTATACAGCGACTTCATTTGACGAGCCATTAGAAAGGTTGCAACTAGATAAATTAACCCATGTAATGTATGGCTTTGCAAGGCCTACTAAAGACGGAGATTTGATACCAGTAGACAAAACAGAAAAACTTAAGGAACTTGTTGAGTTGGCACATCAAAAGAATGTTAAGGTGTTTATAGCAATTGGTGGCTGGAGTTATCAAAATGTTCCGTTAGCAACCACTTTTGCAGCAATGTCAGAAAATGAAGAGGCAAGACAGAAATTTGTTGACAATGTAGTTGAATTTGTTACCACTTATAATTTAGATGGTGCAGAAATTGACTGGGAATATCCTCAAAAGGACACAGGAGATACTTATGAAGCCTTGATTGTTAGTCTGTCAGAAGCTCTTCATGCTAAAGGTAAGGAACTGTCAGCTGCAGTAGCAGGAGCTGTTTCTATATATGATAGACCTGAGACCTCACGTATGATCAGCGAAAAGGCACATAAAGCTCTTGATTTTATTCAAATTATGGCATATGATTTACCATTAAAGGAGCATAGCCCACTTTGGTATTCGCAGCAATCAATTGCATACTGGATAAAACAAGGTGTTCCTTCAGAAAAAATTATACTTGGAATGCCACTTTATGCACGTCCAAGCTGGGTGCAGTATCGCCATTTAGTAGAAGCAAATCCTGAATATGCTTTTCAAAACTTTGTTGAAGCAGGTATAGTATCTAAATTAGACTCAAGCTATAACGGGCTTCCACTTCTACATGATAAAACTGTTATGGCAATACATAAGAAAGCAGGAGGAATAATGTTTTTTGACATAAATGAAGATACTGAAGATGAATATAGTGCTTTATCTATGGTAGACAGACTTCTGCATACACGAAAAAAGGTATCTCAAAATTATTTTGAAAGTTTAGCTTGGGTGTATATAAATAATCATCCACTTGAATTTTCATTTGAAGAGGATTTAGGAATTCCGCATATTGATGAAAACGGACGTACAATCATTCCACTTCGTAAATCAATAGAATATATTGGAGGAAGTATTGATTATCAACCTAAAGGGCAGGTTATCACCATAAAAAAGGATGAAAACACAATTGTTTTATCTATTAACAGCTCAACTGTTTATATTAATAACACTCCGGTTGAAATGGATACAAAAGCAGTGCTGATAAATAATCGTACTTATATTCCTACTCGAGTTGTTTTTGAAGCACTTGGTTATCAAGTTAAATGGCAATCAGCAGGAAGGTCAGTATATATATCAAAATAATGTTAAAAGGGTTGATATTCTTGTACAAATAAATACATGGAGGTATATATGTTTGTTTTTGACGGTCATTCGGACTTGCTTACAGATATAACGTCAAGACGAATTAATGGCGAGAAAAATATTTTTCAAACAAGACACTATCATAAATTAATAAAAGGAGGTGTCAATGCAGTTATAGCTGTAGTTTGGATTGATCCGCCATATGATTCTAATCCACCAGCAAGAATGATGGAAATTATAAAAAATGGGTATGCTGAGCTATATCCTTTAAATGACGTTGTATTTCCCATAAAAAATGCTAATGAGCTAGATTTAGCAATAGAAAATAATAAAATTGGCATTATACTTGGTATGGAAGGATTATCTGGATTGGAGGATGATCCGGAAGGATTATACTTTTTATATGAGCTTGGATTAAGACATGCATCCTTAACATGGAATGAGGCTAATAGCTTTGCTACAGGGGTAAGAGCGAATAGAGAAAATAAAGGACTAACATCGGCTGGAAAAAGAGCAGTTAAAATTATGGAGGAGCTTGGTATCATAATAGATGTTTCACATGCAGATGAGAAAACATTTTGGGATATAGTGGATGTGACAAGTGTGCCAATAATTGCTTCCCATTCTAATGCATATAATTTATGTCCAGTGAACAGAAATTTAAAGGATGATCAAGTTAAGGCTATTGCAAATTCTGGTGGAATTGTAGGTGTAAATTCTTGGCCTGAATTTGTTGATAAAGAAAATCCAAGTCTTAGTAAATTAGTAGATCACATTGATTATTTAGTTAATTTAGCAGGAGTAAATCATGTAGCGTTTGGGTTTGATTTCACGGATTTCTTGGAAGATACTGCTGTTTCAAGCTTTAAAACCGGGGATACTGTAATTACACCAGGTATAAATAGTGCTACTGAAATACCAAATATTATAAAAGCCTTACAAGCTAGAGGTTATAGTAATCAAGATTTAGAAAAAATTTGTTATAAAAATTTAAGAGATTTATTTAGGATTATAACAACAAAATAACAGACTCTTAACAACGAGGGTTTAAATAAGTGACAAACCTATTTTTTAGATAGGTTTGTCATTTTTCTATATATTTGTTGAAAGAATTATATCTTTTGGTGAGATTTTATTCAATTCGACCTTCTAGTGTTTGTGTAATTTTATTTGACAAAGCTTCTACATCTTTATCATTTAAGCAGTAGGCAGAGGTAACTTTTCGACTAGGCTTAGGATTAGAAGGTAACAGATTGGCAATATGCAAATCAATTAATGTTATCGGTTCTACTCCTGTTAGCTTTTTTAACTCGTCTTCAAGCTTTGGATTGCTACCATCCGCTCCACCGCTTATAGAAACAAAACCATACTTTTGTGGGTGCTCTTTTAGATAATTAAGGTATGGTCGGATTGGCGAAGCTACAAGTCCCATCCAAATCGGTCCGAAAAAGATAATTATATCATATTTTTCCATGATATCCGGTGCTGGATATACATCTGGTGTTCGGTTGAATAACATGTCAAGAATAATCGTTCCCATAGTTCTTTGCTTTTGTTCATTAATTTGAACATGTTCTGCGGACATTTTTTTAGCAACACTGTCCGCTATTGCTTGTTGTTACCTGTGTATGAGTAAGAAAAAAATGCTATGTTCATAATATACCTCCAAAATATATTTAATCTATCTCTGACTGTTTAAGTGCGTTTTCCAATGCCTTTAGGTGTGTCTTGGAAGTCAAAGTAGCACCGCTTATGGCATCTACCTGAAGTGATTGAGACTTTACTACCTTGCCAAATAAATCTTCTATAGTAAGGCCATCAGCTAATTCTATAGGTAATTCATCTTTATCTAAGGCACCCTTTAGTATTTTAATATTGGAGATTTTACCTCCTAATATAGTTACTTCAACCTGTGTATTTCTAAAGCTATCTTTTGTTCCTTTATATTCTCCTACATAAGTACCGTCACGAAGATTATTAAAATTAACAGAATTAATTACAAGATTCTGAATTTCACGTCTACCAGGTGCACTAGCGAGAATTCCTCCTACTAATATGAGCGTAATCATACCAACAATAATTATTGATATGGTTTTCCACTTTTTCCTTTTAGTATTATTCATAAAAATGCTCCTTTCATATAACACATACATGAATGAATAATTTTATATTCATTCAAATAGATTTTTTAAAAAACTGCCTTTTTCTCTATTCGGGGCAGTTTATTAGGCTTTGCATAATCAATTCTGTCATATGCTCTAAAAGTTCAGGAAAATATTCAAGCCCAATTTCTTCTTTGTGTGTATCTACATTGATGATTGCTGCAAATATCATCATAATAGTTTTACTATCAATATCTTTTCGCATTTTTCCTTGAGTTTGCCACTGATTTACAAGATCGAGGAAACTATCATATAAGAAATTTACTGTTTGAAGCCCATTTTCTTCTCGGTAAGTCTGTTCAATTTTTTCAAAGACACTTTTGTTGTACCATTCCTTAAGAATAGGGTTTTCTTTCATGCCCTCAATGTTAAGTGTCAGCATATGTCTTATAATCTCTAACGGACTTTGACTTAAATCAAGGGACTTCAGGCAACGTACTTTTAGCTTTTCATTCTCTTCCAAAAAAATATCCATAAATAGCTTTTCTTTGGAAGGATAGTAGTTGTAAAATGTCCCTACAGCCACTCCAGCCTTTTTAGTTATCTCAGAAATATTTGTATCTTTAAATCCTTTATCGCTGAATACTTCTTTTGCAAAGTTGTATATCAGTATTTTTTTATCTTCCACTTGCAGTATCTCCATGAATGAATATTTTTATTTTCATTCATAATATATCATTTTATTTTTAATATGTCAATATATTTTATATGTTAAAGGCTTTGAATTTAGGTGAATGTAGAGGATATTTTGATTGTGTAATTTATTTAATTATGATATAGTTGTTGTAATAAATTGGAATTTACAAGTTATTTAATGGAGAAATGGTTAATAAAAAATAATATTTTTGGGGGGTAGTAATGAAAAATTTTATAAGGTTAACCGATCTTAATGTTAAGGATGTAGAAAACATTTTTAAAATAGCAGATGAGATAAATCGATACAAAGATTATCTTAGTGGTAAAACTGTTGTTTTGTTTTTCCCTAATAATAGCATAAGAACTAGAGTATCATTTGAAAAAGGGATTTATTTATTGGGTGGCCAACCTATTCTTTTTCCGACTGAAACATTGGATAAGAAAGAGGAAATTAAAGACGTAATAGGATATTTAAATAACTTTGCAGATTGTATTGTTGTAAGACATAGCAGTATAGAATTGATAGAAAATATGGCAAAATACAGCGATGTACCAATAATTAATGCTATGACTAGTATTAATCATCCTTGCGAAATTCTATCTGATTTATATGCATTATCAAAAATTAGATCTAATTATCTTAATGATAAGTATTTGTTTGTTGGAGAGAATGCAAATATAGGTTATGCATGGAAGGAAGCTAGTAAGCTATTGGGATTTGAATTAACTCAATGTTGTCCAAATGGATTTGAAATCGAAGGTTTAGAAGTTGAATATGACATTGAAAAGGCAGTTTTTGATAAAGATATTATACTGTCTGATTCATTACCAAAAGAATTTTTAGATAAGTTTTCAAATTATTTAATCACAACTTCGTTAATGGAAAAGGCAAATAAAGATGCTATTTTAAATCCATGTCCACCTTTTTATAGAGGTGAGACAGTTTCAGAGCATGTTATTGACAGTAAATATTTTGTAGGTTATGAATTTAAAAAATCGCTTCTTTGCGTACAACAAGCGATAATACTATATTGCATGGGTAATAAATAAATTTGTGAGCGAGGTGTTTTTATGGATAAAAATGATATATGCTTAAATTGTGAAAGTCCATCAATGGAAGAAATTGCAGACTATGTAAGTAATCCTTTATGGAATAATCTATGTGACTTTGTAGAAGAGACCTTTTCTGTGCCACCACAGATTGAATACAGTAAATGCTCCATGAAACCTGGATGGAACGTAAAATATAAAAAAAGTAGCAGGGCTATATGTACTCTATACCCAGATAAAGGTGATTTTACTTGTTTATTAGTAATTGGTAGCAAGGAAGCTATGGAGACGGAGCTTAAGTTAGCAAGTTGCAATCCATATATTAATGAAATATATAAACAGGCAAAGCCGTTTAACGGTGGACGTTGGCTTATGATTGATGTAAAAACTCCTGAGATACTAAATGATGTAAAAGAACTAATTTGCATTAGAACAAAGCCTATAGGGTTTAAAAGATATTAATGCAGATTATAAAATAATATTATTAGGAGGAAAATAGTTTGAAAATAGACCGACTTATTGGTATACTTACCTTTCTTTTACAAAACGATAAGTCTACTGCACAAGAACTTGCACGACGATTTGAAGTGTCACATAGGACTATTTTGCGTGATATTGATTCACTTACACTTGCTGGAATACCAATTGTAACCACACAGGGAAACAATGGCGGTATTTCAATTATGAGCGGTTATAAGCTAGATAAAAGCGTGTTAACTATCGACGAGCTTCAAAATATTATTATTGGTTTAAAAGGTCTTGGTAGTGTTTCAAAAACATCCAATATTGAACAGTTGATACAAAAGATGTCACCACGTGGTGATGCTATTGTATCGTTGCATGACCATATATTTATAGATCTTTCATCATACTATAAGGATAGCCTTTCAGAAAAAATCAAATTGATTAAACAAGCAATAACTGAGAGAAGGCTGATTGAGTTTGATTATTATTATGCTAAGGGTAAAGTAAGTCGTAAAATTGAACCATATTTTATGCAGTTTAAATGGACTTCATGGTATGTGTTTGGATGGTGCTGTGAACGTGAGAATTTTAGATTATTTAAGCTTAATCGTCTGTGGCAATTGCAGCTTACAGACGAGTATTTTTTAGCACGTCCAATTTCAGTTGATGATGCCAACAAAGATATGGAGTTTTCTGAGCCTTACGAGGCAAGTTTTTTGTTCGATAAATCCGTGCGTTTTCGTTTGATTGAGGATTACGGATTGAATTGCTATACAGAAACTGATGAGGGATTGTATTTAAAGCTTAATTATACCAATCGTGATTATATTATAAGCTGGATACTTGGCTTTGGCGATAAAGTAACTGTACTTGAACCGCAGGACTTTAAAGACGAAATAAAAAAAATCGCTAAAAATATTTTTGATAAGTATTCTTAAACATGACATATAGTTGTCGTGTTTGATGTGGTATTATTGAAAAAAGGATGGTGACAATGTATGAGTGTAAAATTTGCTGATATATGTTTAATTACAAATGACGTTATAAAACTTGTAAGATTTTATGAAACACTTTTTGATGTAAAAGCTGAGGGAGATAAAATACATTCCAGCATGAATCTTAAGGGCCTTAGTCTTGCTATTTACAATAAAAGCGCTGCTATAAATGACATGGAGTTTGATTTTATCAGTGCAGGAACAGGGTTAAGTACAATAGGCTTTAACTGTGATGAGGCTGAAATTGAGTATGAAAGAATTGTAGCTCTTGGTATATGTGAGCCTACAAAACCACAATTATGGCCGTGGGGTGCGAAGTCATTTCGATTTAAAGATCCTGATGGTCATATAATTATAATTCGAAGCTTTTCTAAGGAGGAGTAAGATATAATTACTCAAGGTATTTTGCAGTATATAAAATTAATAATTATGTTTAAGTAGAATAAAAAAATTGCGGAGGTACTATATGAATTCAAATATTATTGAGAAAGCGAATATATTGGTGAACTCATCTGACACAGCGTATATGGCTGTCATTGATGAAAATAATTATCCGTCAGCATCAACTATTTCATCAATAAAAACAGACGGGATTTTTGAAGGTTATTTTTCGACAGGAATAGATGCAAATAAAGCAAAGAGAATTTTGAAAAATAACAAGGTAAGTTTATGCTATAACATAGAAGGAGATAATGTAACTTTAGTTGGGGAAGCACAAATTCTTACTGATAAGGATATAAAACATGCTCTTTGGCAGGATTGGTTTATTAATCACTTTCCTCTTGGAAAGGACGACCCTACATATTGTATTATAAAATTTACCACAAAGCGAGTATCATTGTGGATTGATCGTGAATGTTCCGAATTTACCATAGATGAAGTGTTGCATATTCAATCAGCATGCGGACTTCTATGTGATAGATGTGAATATAAAAAAACTCATGGATGTGAAGGATGTATTGAAACAAAGGGACATCCATTTTATGGAGAGTGCTCGATAGCAGTATGCTGCCAAGAAAAAGGGTACGAGCATTGTGGAGAATGTTCTCAAATGCCTTGTGAAAAGCTTCATGAGTATTCTTGTGGAGATTCCGAACACTGCGACAAGCCAAAGGGTGCAAGACTTAATATATTAAGGTGCTGGGCAAAGAGGATTTAAGGCAAAGGCATCCAAGGGTGATGCCTTTGCCATTAATTTTAACTTTTTTCATATAAATGCATATGACCTGTTTTTCCTACACGTTTTACTATGCCAATATAATGTAAAACATTTAATGCTGTTTGTGAGGACTTAATATTTAACTTTGTTGCTTTTGCGTAGTCTTTTGTAGTGAATCTAGGTGGTAAATTTTCTGGCAGAAATTTAATATAATCGTCTGTACTGTATATGTAAATTTCTTCAATAATATTATTAGGTACCCTGTCGTAACGAGAGGAACCTCTCTTTTTATCAGTGCTCCAGCCATTCAGAAAACGGTACTCTGTAAGTTCAAGCATAACAAAACAAAAATGTAAATTAGGATTTGTTAACAAGTGTTTTATTTTATAAAGCTCATAAAACGCATTATATATTGTACCAACTTTTGGACTTTTTCGTTTTTTAGTAATTTCGCCAGTTTTCTCGTCAATCCAACATAGCCACTTAGTTTTAGGTATGGGATATACAACTGTGACTTCCATACAGTCAAGAAATGATTCAAGCTTTTTGCGAAGATTATTAAATCCTTGAGTTTGAATTTCGATAATTTCATTTTCGGATACTATGTCTGCAACATATCGTCCAATTTTTATCTCATGTTTTTCAGTTTGCGGCTCAAAATATTGTTTCAGAACAGCATGGAGAGTTTTTTCACCAAGTGTTCCTATTCCACACTTTTCACGATTTTTTCCGATAATGGTATCACAGGCATCATCAAATCGTTGTTTATCTATAGTCATATTATCAATAATTCCTTTGATTTCATTAAATACTAACAAATATTACTCCTGTTCAGATGAAATTTTTTTGTTTATCCAATTATATCATACACAAAATTATATGTGAATTAATATTTCATACAATGATTTAGAGGATTTGGCGATATAATAACATATATGCTAAGATTCTAGATAAAAAATTATTTATTAGCATATATTGAGTTAATATATAAAATTTAGTATAATCAATGAGAATTGTATGTAAATTAATGAGGTGGCCGGTGAAGAAGAAAAAATTTTTTTCAATTGTATTTGCTGTTATACTAGCAGTGTTAGTAGTATTTATTATAGTTATTTTTTCTATGTTTAGAAATGAATTGAACGCTATAAAAACAATAAAGAAAATATCAGATGATAAAAATTTATATACTATGGAATATAATGGGGACTATGGATTTGAAGCATTTCTTGAAGCTGGTGGGGCTTCTTCTGACAATGAGGTTGCAAAATTCCTATCTAGATATATTTCTAAAGGTTATTATACATATGATATTAAGGGTACAAAAAATGGTTGTAGCACTATTGCTGCTGTCAATTCAGAAGGTAAGTTTATGTTTGGACGAAATTTTGATTGGATTGATTGTACTAGTATGATAGTAAAGACTAAACCTGAGAAAGGTTATGCATCTATTTCTACGGTAAATTTAGATTTTCTAGGATACAATAAGGACTATCAGCCTAGTGGTATTATTAACTCATTTCTTGCCCTTGGCGCTCCATTTGTACCGCTTGATGGGATGAATGAAATGGGGTTATGCATAGCGGATTTAATCATTGAAGATGCAGGTGAAACTCATCAAAATACAGAAAAAATTGATTTAACTACTACCACTGCTATACGTTTAATCCTTGATAACGCTGCAACAGTCGAAGAAGCAATTAATTTGTTAGAGCAGTATGATATGCATTCTTCCAATGGAGCAATGCACCATTTGGCTATTGCCGACAGTTATGGTAATTCAGTCGTTGTAGAATATATAGATAATGAAATGTATGTAACTCCAACACAGTTTGTTACTAATTTCTTTTTAACAGATGGTAAAAACTACGGTTTTGGAAGTGAGTCATCAAAAATTCGTTTTAATATATTATCCGATATTTACAATCAAAATAATGGTGTTTTAGAAGAGGATGATATAAAATCTGCACTAATTTCAGTTTGTCAGAGTAAAAGTTTTGATCCTGGTTGGATTAGCCAATGGTCAATTGTTTTTAATCAAAGTGATAAAAAGATTAAGTTTTATCATTATGAAGACTATAATAAAGAGTATGTGTTTTCAATAGACTAGGGTATACCAGATACTTTTATAATTGTATTACATCTGGATATACCTTTGCCCATGCTATTTGTGTAGTGATTTCTTTGAATAGTGGTGGTTTTTTATCAATATTATTTGCTTCAATAAATTGAGATGTTTTTTCTATAAACTCAGTTGGTTTTTGTGATGCAATATTTTTTATTGAAATAAACCCGCAGTCGTAATACAAGCTTGAACGAATATCCTTTATGCCAGGCAAGCGCGCAATATCTGCCAGGCAAACAGCTTTTTTAATTACATGCGCTGAAATTTTAGTTTCATCTGCAACCAGTTTACGTTTTTTTTCAGTATTACATAAATCTATCAAATCTTTTGTTGTTGTAATTCCATAATTATTTAATATAGATATATTATCAATTCCAATTGAGGTAAATTCCTTAATTTTTCTATTTCTATATCTGTGGAAAGATAAAAATAATGCCAGCATGTCAAGTACGGACTGTTCTATCATTGTATTAGCTGCAAGTATTTCTGAATTATTTCTATATTGCTCAAAAAAATCATCAGAAGTGTTAATATTTGACATGATTAAGGCTTTAATTATGTCCTCTTTGTTTTCTATCAATTCAGAATACCTACTCATTGTTGTATTTTTATTTAATACAATAGCTAAATTTTTTATATCAATTCTATCTAATTCCATATGTTCCCTTTCTGAAAAAATAATATTATTTAATTATATAATAAATTAACGTTTTAATTATATAAAAAAAAGATAATATAATCAACTTCAAATTACCAATAATTAGAAATAATTTAATAATAGACAGAATTTTAAATTTTATTAGGTTTTCATTTTAATTCATGATAGAATGAAATTATGATAATATTAGTTACAAAAATACGGAGGAATACATAATGGAGTTAAAATGTGACATCAGTGAAATTTCAGATGGAAAGCTGTACGAGCTAAATGATTTAGTGAAGCTAAATAGCGATGATTGTAAGGGCTGCCATGCTTGCTGTCAAGGAATGGGTAATTCAGTTATTTTAGATCCTTTAGATATACATAGACTATTAATAAATCTTAATATTACATTTCAGGAATTATTATCTGATAAAATTCAATTGAATGTCATTGATGGTATTATTCTGCCAAACATTAAAATGGTAGGAGATTTTGAAAAATGTGCTTTTCTTAATAATGATGGAAGATGTAGTATTCACGCTTTTAGACCTGGGATTTGTAGGATATTTCCACTAGGAAGATATTATGAGGAAAATTCATTTAAATATTTTTTACACATTAACGGTTGTAAAAATAAGGAAAGGGCGAAAATTAAGGTTAAAAAATGGATTGATGCAACTGATTTGAAGAAAAATGAACAGTTTATAATAGATTGGCATTATTATCTTAAAGATATACAAAACATTGTAAAGCAAACACAAGATGACAGTTTAATCAAGAGTATCAATATGAGCAATCTTAACAATTTTTATATTAATCCATATGACGCTGATATTGATTTTTATTTGCAGTTCAATGAAAGATTAGTAGAAGCAAAAAGATTTACAAGTAAATAAAGTAATTTTTGGGGACTGAGTACTGTCCCCGTAAATACAATTATGCTCTAAATTCTATTACTTTAGACGATTTTTTTTCTTGTTCTAGAAACTCATAGACAATTTCAG
Organism: Firmicutes bacterium UBA7510; assembly: GCA_002479485.1. Taxonomy (GTDB): domain Bacteria; phylum Bacillota; class Clostridia; order Tissierellales; family Sedimentibacteraceae; genus UBA1535. The sequence goes on from DLNM01000026.1 coordinate 56,462, forward strand.
GTGAAAATGAAACATCATTTGAAATGTCTTTTAATGATTTAAAATCTTCAATCGCTTTTAAAATATTTATTCCCTCAATTGTGTATTCTGTACTTAAACCTAAATTTGGATAAAACACTTCATATCTATTTTCAGATTCTACAATAACATATGGTTTGTTTAGAATAAATTTTGTTTCTAATGGCAATGTCAAGTTATTTAAACGTGCCATTGATTCAGAACAAAGTTCAGGGATTTTAGGATTTGCATTGTACGGACAAGGAATACATATATCTTTATAATTACATATATTACATGTATTATTTGTATTTTTTATATGTAATAGCTTAAAAAAGGGTTCAAATGCTGAGACATCTTTATTCCAATCGTTTTTATTATTATCATCAAGATTTATTTTAATTTCACCATGATTTTGACAAGTACTTATATTACCATAAGGATCAGCATATATTGAACCCGTTAATGCATCGCAGGTGAATCCTTTTACTTTATAATTTGTTCCAAACTTTTTGTTTAAGTAATTTTTAAGTACCGGATAATTATTTAAAATATTTATCTTTACATTTGGATTAAGAATGTGATATGCAGTAATTTCTTCAAAAAGATCTAAAATTTCGCCGGTACTTATTTCAAGCATATCTTTGTTAGTTTCAGCATTTCCTTTTAAACAAAGAGATGATACCTGAAACATTATATTTTTATCCTTATTTGTCTCTATAAATTTAATGATTTCATATCTGTTAAGTTTATTAGCAACAATATTTATACCAATTTTAGTTTTAGGCATTTTATTTTTGTTTAAATCTAGTAGAAGGTTTAAAGTATTCATTGCTTTTTCCCAAGTTCCGTTACCTCTTACTTTATCATGTGTTTCTTCTAGACCTTCAAAACTTACTAATATAGATTCAATGTTGTATTTCATGATAGCTTCTAATATCTTTGTATCAGCTTGTCCATTTGTGATGACTGAAATTTTTATTCCTAATGAATGAGCATATTCTATTAACTCTTCAATTTCAGGAAATAAAAGAGGTTCACCACCTAGTAAAGTTATGTAATCAACAAAACCATTTACATAATCAATAACTTTTTTCCAATTTTTATTTTCGGGTGTATCTTGTTTAATTAATGAAATAGCACCACAATGTTTACATCTTAAATTGCATTTATTGGTAATATCCCATGTTAATTTCATATTAACCTCCAAATTAATGATTTAGATATATAGGCTAAATTATATAGAAATTGGTATTATTAATAAAAAATCTCTATGTAATATTATTAAAAGATTAATTAAGAAAAACACCAATTTCTTATATAAATAGCTAATTAATTAATAGATAAATTAAGCATCACAGCCTTCTGTGCAAAAACCTGCTGGCCATGCATTTTCTGTTGATTCTTCAACTTTTTTTTCTTCAACTACAAATAACATTCTTATCCCCCCTTTCATAATATAGACTTCATTATACAATAGCTTTATTAAATAATTTGTAAAAAATGGTAATAAAAAATAAAATTTTCTTTATAGAGAGTAAGAGCAAAACCTGTGTATAGTTTATTTATAATAAAAGTATGTATTGTTTTGTCTGGTAGATATTAGTATAGTTATGATATAAGTGATGGCCGACGCTTAATATAATTTTGAAAGGTGGAGTTTGTATGAACAATATAACTCAAAAGCTCAGTGAATGGGCTATAAATAAAATTAAAACAGAGTATAAGGATGATATTGCGCTGCTCATAGCTACAGAAAATCACTCTGTTAATAATGATGGACATGGAGAATGCTTTGATTATTATATTCCTGCTACTGATAGAGGGTTTGAATTATCTCAAACATTTATAGTAGAAGGTGTAGGGCATGATTTATATCCTAGATCATGGGAAAGGACAGAAAAAACAGCTAATTTAATCGACCCATGTACAGTTTGTTTGGATAATGCAAAAATATTATATTATCGAAATGAAGATGATAAAAATAGGTTTTTAGAGCTAAAGAAGCTTTTGTCAGAAAATCTTAATAACAGTGAATTTATGTATAAAAGAGTACTAGAAAAACTTGATAATGCAATGAAATTATATCAAACAATGGTTTTCGAAAGTAAAATGTACAGGATTAGAACTGCAGCTGGTTATATAGCAGATTATCTTTCTGATATTGTTTTTTATCTTAACAAAACTTATTTTAAGGACTGGAGAAATGGTCATATAACTGAGTTGCAGAAATTAAAATACTTGCCACATAATTTTATAGAATATTATGCAGCAATTATAAAGGCTAAAACAATTGATGAAATCAAAACCTTATCATTTTTGTTGATAGATGTTACAAGAAAATTCATCTCAAATCATAAACCAGATATAAAATCTCAAGAAATGGATGTAGATTATCAAGGTTTTGCTAATTGGTATCAAGAACTTTCTTTAACCTGGAGAAGACTTAGATTTTACTGTGATACAAATAATGCAGAGCAAGCATTTGATGATGCTTGTTATTTACAAAATGAGTTGATATTAGTAAAAGATGAATATGGAATCGAAATAGATAAGGTAGATTTATTAGGATATTTTAATGCTGAAGATTTAACATATATACGTAAAAGAGCTGAAGAGCTTGAAATGTTTGTAATAGAGCAAATAGAAAAAAATGGCGTTAAAATTAGTAAATATGATACAATAGATGATTTTTTGAAAAAAAACTAGTAGTGTGAGGTGTATAATTTATGAAATACAGAAATGCATCAGATGTTTTGCCTGATGAGCTGATTAAAGAAATTCAAAAGTACACATCTGGTGAAGCTATTTATATACCTTCTCACAAAGAACGTAAAAGGTGGGGCTCAGAATCTGGTGCTAGAACATTTTATTCGGAGCGAAACGGAGAAATACGTAAAAAATATTACGAGGGCAGTTCTATAGATTTACTATCTGATGAATATAATTTATCAGTTGAAACTATAAGAAAAATAATTTATAGTTAAAATTAGAGGCGGAATAGTCTGTCTCTTTTTTTTACTAACAAAATTGAAACAATATTGTTAACAAAATTGTTTATCTTTCCGGAGTATTTGTTTATAATATGATTAAACTATAAATAATTACAGTAACTAAATTTGGAGGAATTAAATGAATAAAAAAGTTTTGGTAGCAATGAGTGGCGGGGTTGATAGCTCAGTTGCTGCCTATCTATTGACAAAACAAAACTATAATTGCATTGGAGTAACAATGAAATTATTTAATAATGACGATGTTGGTGTAAGTAAGGAAAAAGCTTGTTGCTCTTTAGAAGATGTTGAGGATGCCAGAAGTGTAGCCTTTAAGCTTAACATGCCTTATTATGTATTTAATTTCAAAGATGATTTTGATGAAAAGGTAATTAAACGATTTATAAATGCATATGAAAATGGACTAACTCCAAATCCTTGTATTGATTGTAACCGTTATATTAAATTTGAGAAATTATATTTAAGATCTAAACAAATTGAATTTGACTACATAGCAACGGGACATTATGTAAGAATTGAAAAAGATAATTCTACCAATAGATATTTATTAAAAAAAGGAGTAGATGAAACTAAAGATCAAAGTTATGTTTTATATTCTATGACACAGGATCAGCTGGCACACACATTATTTCCGCTTGGTGGTATGACAAAATCTGAGGTTAGACAAATTGCACAGGAACAAGAACTTAGAAATGCTAATAAACATGAAAGTCAGGATATATGCTTTGTTGTTGATGGTGACTATAAAAAATTTATAGAAAATTACACAAATAAGGTTTATCCTCCTGGTGATTTTATAGATGAAAATGGCAATGTACTGGGTGAACACAAGGGGTTGATAAGCTACACAACAGGGCAACGAAAAGGTCTTGGAATTGCACATGAAAAACCTCTATATGTAAAAAGCAAAAATATACCTAAAAATACAGTCACTTTAAGTGAAGAAAACGGATTATATTCAACAACATTTTATGTTGATAGTTTAAATTGGATTGCATTTGACAATTTAACACAGCCTATAAAAGTTAAGGCTAAGGTTAGATATAGACAAATTGAGCAGCCTGCAACAATCTATCCGCACGATGAAAAAACTGTAAAAGTTATATTTGATGATCCACAACGTGCAATTACTTCTGGTCAAGCTGCAGTGTTTTATGATGGAGAAATTGTAGTTGGTGGTGGCACAATTTGTCAAGTAGAATGAAAGTGAGGTTGATTGTATGAAAAGAATGCCAATTTTATTTGTTGGTCACGGTTCACCAATGAACGCTATTGAGGAAAACAAATATTCAGCTGAATGGAGAGTTTTAGGCAAGAAGATTCCAAGACCACAAGCTATTTTGTCTATCTCTGCTCATTGGTTTACAGACGGTACAAGAGTTATGGATTCGTCTTCCCCTGAAACGATTTATGATATGTATGGATTTCCAAAGGAACTCTATGATGTAATTTATAAGCCAGCTGGACATCCGCAATTTGCTCATACTGCTAAAAATCTTATAAAAAAAGATACTAAAATAGATAATACATGGGGTATTGATCATGGTACATGGTCTGTACTTTGCCGAACATACCCAGAAGCTGATATACCAGTATTTCAGCTTAGTGTAGACAAGAATGCATCTGCAAAAGAGCATTATCAGATTGGGAGAGAACTAAGGGAACTTCGTGAACAAGGAGTTTTGATTATGGGTAGTGGTAATGTAGTCCATAATCTTGGCAGAATCAATTGGAACTTGGATGGAGGATATCCGTGGGCAGAGGATTTTGACGACTATATTAAGAATAGTATTTTAAAAAGAGATGATGAAAAAGTAATTAACTATAAACAAGCTGGCTCATCGGCAGAATTAGCTTTTACCTCTATAGACCATTTTGCGCCATTACTATATGTTTTAGGTGCTGCTTATGAGGATGATAATGTTTCTGTCTTTAATGATTCTTGTGTTCTAGGTTCGATTTCCATGACAAGCTATTTGCTTGGTGATATAAATTAATTATAATAAGCACCCCTTCCTTGAATAGTACAATCTATTTAAAGGAGGGGGTTTTTATTATTTAATATAAAAATTTAAAACACAAAAATAACTATTGACAAGAAAAACAAAAACATATATAGTTAGTTACACAAGTAGTTAACCAATAAACAAAGGAGCTGCATATGAAATTAGATTTTGATAGTGACAAACCAATTTATCTTCAAATTGCAGAGCAGATAGAAGATGCTATTTTTACAGGTATATATGCTGGAGAAACGCAAATACCTTCAACAACTGAAATTTCAATGACCTATAAAGTCAATCCAGCAACAGTTCTAAAGGGAATGAATATACTTGTAGACGAAAAAATTATTTACAAAAAAAGAGGTGTTGGTATGTTTGTTTGTGAAGGAGCACTAGAAGCTGTTAAAGAAAAAAGGCAAAACAACTTTTTTCAAAATTATATTGAAAGTTTAATAAACGAAGCAAAAAAGCTAGGACTGACAAAAGATGATATTTTAAAACTTATTGAGAGGGGATTTAAATAATGAGTATTGAGATAAAAAATGTTTCTAAATCTTTTGGCAACATTAAAGCTTTAGATGACATAAGCCTTGAATTTAAAGAAAACAAGATATATGGATTATTTGGAAGAAACGGTGCTGGTAAATCAACTCTTTTAAACATTATTTCCAACAGAATTTTTGCAAATAGCGGAGAAGTTTTGATAGATGGAGAAAATGCTGTTGAAAATGACAGAGCACAGGGTGAAATTTTTCTTATGAGTGAAGCAATGCTATATCCAGAAAGTATGAAGATAAAGGATGCTTTTAGATTAACTAAAGAATTTTATGATGATTTTGATGTTGATTATGCTAATAGATTATCTGAACAGTTTGGGTTAAAAACAAACAAAAAAACTAAGGGTCTTTCAACTGGCTATAAATCAATATTTAAAATTATAGTAGCACTTGCGACAAATGTTAAATATTTGATATTTGATGAACCTATTTTAGGATTGGATGCTAGTCATAGAGATTTATTTTATAAGCTTTTGATTGAAAATTATGATAAAAATCCTAGAACAATTATAATTTCAACACATCTTATTGAAGAAATTTCGACAATAGTTGAGGATGTTGTTATAATTAAAGATGGTAAGCTTATAAAGCAGCAATCCTGTGAGGAATTATTAAATATGGGATTAACTGTAACTGGTGCAGAAGCTTTGGTAAATGAATTTGCAAAAGATAAAAATATAATAGGTTCAGATACTTTAGGAAATTATAAGTCCATATATATGCTCGGCAATATTGATAAAAATAACATACCATCAGGACTTGAAGTTAGCAAACTAGATTTACAAAAATTATTTATTCAGTTGACCAATTCTTAATGGAGGAAAATATGAAAACTAAATCAATTATGAAATACTATTTATATGAACTTAAAAATTCTATCCTAACCTTTTATTTTATTATGCTTCAAGGATGCATAGCAACATATATTATATATAAATTAAGTGATGGCAAGGTATATAGTACAGGTATAGAGTTAGCAACTATTATATTTATATTTGTCTTGGGTTTAAATCTTTTTAAGAGTCAATTTCTCTTTTTAATTCAAAACGGAGTAACAAGAAAAGCTAACTTTATTGGATTTGTAGCTAGTACGCCTATTGTCATTGTTTTTGCTATTATAGACTCATTTGTAAGTGTTATTATGCATAATCTAATTGGCTATGAATCTATGTTTAATACTTTATATACAAGTTCGGTACATGGATATGGGTTGATATATATATTAAGTTCCATATTATTTCTCACAGCTATATATGGCTCGTTTTTAATGCTAGGCTATTTCATTACTACATTATATTATGCTATGAATAAAGCTATGAAAATAATAGTTTCTGTGGGAGTACCTGTATTTGTACTTATTGTTCTTCCTATTATCGGATATTTCTTAAATATAGATATTGAGGCAGAATTGGAGAATATTATATTAAGTATGCTAGGAGTAAATGGTAGTAATAACGTAAATATTTTATATCCGATAATATCATGTGTTATAATATATACTATTCTATCACTATTAACGTATTTTATAACACGTAGGGTAGCAGTTAAAGAATAGAATTAATTAAATAAAAAAATCTTTAGTTGAAAATCTTTCCAGATAGATATATAATCTTAATGTTGCGAAAAAATCTACTTGCAAAATAATGATATGAGGGAGAAGTTATGACAAAAAATTTTAAAAAAAGTATAGTAGTATTAATAATGTTATCCATGTTATTTTTTGTAGCATGTGATTCAAAATCAACCACCCCAACTTTTGAAACTGGAAGTTTTGACGGTATGGTATTTACTAACGAATGGGCAAATATGAAGTTTACATTCCCAGAGGATAGTGTCGTTGCATCACAGGATGAAATCAATGAAATTATGAAACAAGGTAATTCAATGTTATATTCTGATGATGAAAAAATGGAAGAGGCATTAAGCAAAGCGGCTGATTTGAAATTAGCTTATGATTTTCTAATTTCAAGCCCTGATAATACAACAAACTATCAATTGTTCTATGAAAATCTTGCATTAAGTGTTGGTGGAACAAAATATACTGAGAAAGAATATCTTGATGTAGCATTAGAGCCTGTTTTAGCTAATAAAGAATTAGGATATGAAATTTTAGATGAAGGTACAAAGGTAATTGCAGATAAAGAATTCTATTATTATACTTTGTCTGGTTATGGTGGTGTTGTTATTCAAAATATGTATTGTTTTAAATTAGACAATAGAATGATCGTATTCACAACTACATATACTCCAGAAAATGAAAAATCAGTTAGTGAAGTTATAGATAATATTACTGTAGCTAAATAAATCCATTATGGGGTTTAGCGGTATTATATGTTAACAATATTAAAATAATTTTGTTAACATATAATACCGTTTTTATTTGCAATATTTTTATTTGTTGATATAATTATAAATAGTTTCAGAAATAAAGATATAACAGACTTTAAACAATTTAATGGAGGGTATTTTATGTTAAAAATAAAAGGACCATTAATTTTAGATAATATTAATGTTATAACTGAAGATTTTATGACATTAGTTGAAAATGCAAGGTTAGAAGACGATGAGATAGAAAATGTGTGCATAAATGGTATATGTTTATCAAATGAAGATATATCATCCATAACATTTAGTCAGGTAGAGTTTAAAAACTGTGAATTTATTGATTGTATATTTGAAAAATCAAGCTTTTCAAATGTTATATTTGAAAAATGTGACTTTTCAAACAGTAACTTTGACAACTCATATTTTAGCTGCTGTGAGATTATTTCATCTAAATGGATGGGGGCTAATTTAGCTAACAGCAGTATAAAAAATTTTATTGTAGATGAAAGTAATTTTAACTTTGCTATTTTAGATAAAACTAATTTGCGGTATATCAGATTTTCAAACACAACTTTAAACAATGCAAATATATCTGAAAGTGTTTTGAAGGATGTGGAATTTGAAGAGGTTGAGTTTATAAATGCTAATTTTTTTAAAACAGCATTAAAAGGTATAGACTTTACCAAAAGTCAAATAGGTGGAATATCTATGTCAAATAATTTTTCAGAATTAAAGGGTGCAATTGTTAATTCAATTCAAGCATCAGACTTAGCTAAGCTATTAGGGGTTATAATTTCAATATAATGAATTTAAAGATTAATAAAAAAGGTAAATACTTAGGATATGGAAGAACTATATAGAAAAAATGAAAATGAAACAAATGAATTTGTAACTAAAGCTATAAGATTAATGTTAGTATTTGTTCTTAT
>DLNM01000066.1 GCA_002479485.1 Firmicutes bacterium UBA7510
TAAATTTTTAGGGGGATAATTTAATATGAAAATTAGAGCGGCTATACTTGATGGGGATAAAACCTATGTAAGTAGATTTTTTGATATCTTAAATAAAAATTATAGCAATAAAATTGAAATACATGCATTTACCAGTGAGAATTCACTGATAAATTTTTTGAAGAGCAATAAAATAGAGATTTTATTAATAAATGAAGAAATAAAATTAAATATTGAGTTAGACCATAAAATTGTAGTCTTAAAGCTTGTAGAAAAAAACAGCATAGAAAATCAATCAAATTCAGTATTAAAATATCAAAAAATTAGCCTAATCTATAAGGAAATATTAAACGCTTATTCTCAAAATTATAAGGGTTTAATGTTAAATGACAAAAACTTCTCCACATATATCATATCATTTATGTCTTCTGGTACAGGTTCTGGTACATCTACTCTAGCCTCTGCACTTGCATTAAATCTTGCTAGAAAAGGTATAAAAACTTTATTTTTAGATTTGCAGTCTTTTGCAACAATTAACTCTATTTTTAATGCAGAAGGCAAATTTTCTATGAGTGAAATTATATTTGCTATTAAAAGTAATAAAATAGATATAGCAACTAGACTAGAAAGTGCTATAAAAATAGACAAATCTGGAGTATTTTTTTATGATCCATGTAAAAATCCACTTGAAAGAAATGAGATAACAGCTGATGACCTTATAAAGCTATTAAATACTTTAAGGGAATTTGGTGACTATGAATATATAATTATTGACATTGACTTTTTAGTAAATGAAACTTGCCTAAATCTATTAAAACATTCAAATAGAGTTTTTTTTGTTATAAATACTACGGAAGAAAATCAATTAAAGTTGTCTGGCATAATTAAATCAATTGAATTAATCAGCAAAAAAAATAACGAGATATATACTGATAAAATTAATTTTATATATAACAAATTTATTAATGGAAAAGGTAGACTATACCAAAATGATGACATTAAAGTTTCTTGTTATATACCTAAATTTAGTGAAGCTGATATTATGAGCATAGTAAAAGAAATATCTGAAACATCTATGCTTGATAAATTGATTCTTAAAGGAGATGAAAATGAGCTTGATATATAATGATTTTTTTCTATCAATAAAAGAAAAGATTGATACAATCCTAGCTACAAATTCCCTTACTGACAAAGAGCTTTTAAATTGCATAGAAGATTTAGTGCAAAAGGAAAGTGAAATAGCCTCAAGGTACTTATCAATAAATGAACGTATCAATATAGCTAACAGAACATTTAATTCAATAAGAGGATTTGGAATTCTAGACAGCATCATGAGTGACGAAAATGTAACTGAAGTAATGATTAATGGATACAATAATATTTTTATTGAGAAAAATGGCAAACTGCTAAAGCTTGATGATAGATTTGATAGTGAAGAAAAATTGAATGATATTATTCAAAGAATAGTTGGTAAGGCAGGAAGAGAAGTTAATCAAGCAAATCCCATAGTTGATACAAGACTTCCAGATGGGTCGAGAGTTAATGTAGTACTACCACCAATTTCATTAGATGGTGCTACAGTAACAATAAGAAAATTTTCTAAAACACCGATGACAATGGAAAGATTAATTGAGTACAATTCTATAACAAAAGAAATTGCTGATGTATTAAAGTATCTTGTAGAAGCTAAATATAATATTTTTATAAGTGGTGGTACCGGTTCTGGTAAAACAACTTTCTTAAATGCATTGTCTAATTTTATTCCTAAAGATGAAAGAGTTATAACCATTGAAGATTCAGCAGAACTACAAATTGTTGGAATAGAAAACTTAGTTAGGCTAGAGACAAGAAATGCTAATACAACAGGTGTAGGCGAATTAACTATTAGAGACTTAATTAAATCTGCACTTCGTATGAGACCTGAAAGGATTGTTGTAGGTGAAGTAAGGGGCAAGGAGGCTCTAGACATGTTGCAAGCTATGAATACAGGTCATGATGGCTCCCTATCAACAGGACATGCTAACTCGACAATAGACATGCTTAGTAGGCTTGAAACTATGGTGCTAACAGGTTCAGAAGGGTTACCATTAATTGCGGTTAGGCAGCAAATTGCTTCTGCTATAGATATTATTATACATTTGTCAAGAATGAGGGATAAAACACGTAGAACTGTTGAGATAAGCGAAGTATGTGGTGTGGAAAACGGTGAAATAAAGCTAAATACTTTATATGAATTTGTAGAAAATGAGGATAGTACATTAGATAATGTAAAAGGGGAATTAAAGCGAACTGAGAATGCTTTTAGAAATTATTCAAAACTTATGGCTGCTGGTTTTAATATTAAAGTATAAGGGGATAAGAGTGAAGAAAAAATACTCTTCACTCTATGGAAGAATTAAAAGACAATTCTTCATCAAATTTTGAAAACGCTGTTAAGCTGCAAAATGGGGGTTAAGATTTTGAAAAAAAACAAACTTAAATATGAAATTAAGAAAAGTATCATAGGTAATGGAATGGACTATCATACCTATGATATGAAAATATTAGACTATTTGACTGGATATGTAGTCGGTTTTTCTCTTAGCTTTATAGCAAATCAGATATTTTTTGAAAGATCTCTTTTTAGTCTTATAGTTAGTGCTATTTTTGGTTTTATAGCTATTAATCCATATAGGAAATACTTGATAATTAAAAGAAAGAAAAAACTTTTACTTCAATTTAAAGATTTTTTAGAGTCCTTAGCAGCATCCTATTCGGCAGGAAAAAATACTCAAAATGCTTTTAATGATGCTCATGCAGATATGCGAGAGCTTCACACTGATAAATCTTATATATCAAAAGAGTTAGAAATCATAGGTGTGGGAATAGAAAACGGATTTAATATCGAGGAGCTACTAAATAATTTTGCTTATAGAAGTGGTATTGATGATATAAAAAGCTTTGCAAATATTTTTGAATCAGGAAATAGAATTGGAAGCAACATGAAGACAATTATTTGTGATACTAAGGAAATTATAAGCGATAAAATTGAAATTGAAATGGAAATAAGAGCAACTATAATAGAGAAAAAAACAGAGCTTTATATTATGCTAGCTATGCCATTTATTATAATTTTAGCTCTTAATGGGCTTGGAGATAGCACATTTTCTACATTAAATCCAGTTAATATGATTATAAGAGTGTTGGTTTTATTTATTATTTTGATAGCATTTTTTATTGGCAAAAAAATTACTGATATAAGTACTTAGGAGGTAAGGTTGAAAGAAATGAAAAATAATAAGAAAGTATGCACCGAGCCCATGCACAAATCTTTCATGGCGTTTTGTGTAATAGAGGCATGGGTATATTTATGCGAACATTTATGTTTGTAGGGGTTAGTCTAATGCAGATTTTAATGCTTATAGTTGGTTCTGTTATAACTGTAACGTGGATAATTATATATATTAAATACAACAAGGAATTTGATAGTTTAATTAAACCAATTGGTAAAAATGAGTTATTTATGTCTGACATTTTTTTTATAGGTTTTGGAGTAATGAGGCTTATAAATTACAACTTAAAATCATCGAGGGCTAAGAAAGCCACTAAGAAAATTGCAGAAATAAAAGGAAGTTTATATGCGGATTATTACTATTATATAATTACTGGTGGAAAATTTACATATATAGTAACTTTGCTTCCAATATCTTTTTTCGCTGGCGCTCTAACTAATGATACTTTCATTTTTCTAATGGCAGTAATTACTATCGGAGTTTTAGTTTATTATTTAGACTTTGAAATAGACAGTGCCGTTTCAAAAAAAAGAGACAGACTTTTAAATGATTTTCCTAAAGTTTTGTCAAAACTGGCTCTACTTTTAAATGCGGGAGTAACCTTAAGAGCCGCATGGAATAATGTATCAAATAGTGGTGAAGGAAATTTGTACGAAGAAATGAAATTGACCAGTGATGAAATATCTAATGGTGTAACTGAAGTTGAGGCATATAGAGACTTTACTGATAGATGCAATGTTAAAGAAATAAGAAAGTTTGCATCAACTTTAATTCAGAATATTCAAAAAGGCAATAAAGAGATTACAAATTTAATCAAAGAAATGGCAGATGATAGCTGGCAGCAAAAAAAGTACAATGTAAAAATCAAGGGTGAATTAGCAAGCTCGAAGCTTATGCTTCCAGTTGGTATAATGCTTGTAGCCATAATGATTATGATTATAGTGCCTATATTTTCAAGTCTTTAATTCATTTGCTCTATAGCAAATATTAAATAATATGCAAAAGGGAGAAAAATATGTTGAAAAAAATTGGACAAGGCTTAGCGTTAGCCGAATTAAAAATTAAAAATAGTATTTACAGATTTTTTCATGAAGAAAAGGGTGGAACAGAAATAGTAGCTATATTGTTGATTATTATTATTTTGATTGCTATTGTAGTAATTTTTAAAGATAAGTTGTCAGCTTTATTAGATGAATTGTTTTCAAGAATATCAAATGATGTAAAGACAGATTTGTAATAACTTAAGGAGCAAAAGCTCCTTAAGATTTTTTGGAGGAAAGGTGAAAAAGGATGATTTTATCAAGTCCCAAAAGGGAGCAATTGTAGTAGAAGCTGCTTTTGTTTTACCCATAGTAATTGTAGTAATTTTCATTTTAGTATATATGGCGCTAATCCAAATACAGCAGGGAGTCATGTATATGCAGGCGCAGAGAATGGCTCAAAAAATATGCAATATATCAACTTTTCCAGGATATGAAAAGTTTTATGAGGAGGCATATAATACTGACTATTCTGCTAGCTATTTGGACTTGCCTAGTGCATATGAACCCTCATTTAATATATTAGATTTAGTATATAAAAAGCATGATCCATACAGATATTTAGGAGGAGTTTATCTAAATAAACATAATATCTATGAAGAAGAATTAAATAAAATAGTACGAAAATCAATATATTTTAATGGTGGAGAGATAAGTGTAGATATTGATACAGATTTTAGTAATTTGTCAACTGCTGTTACTGTCTTAATTAATTACAACTTTAATTTACCTAAATTTGTACGTATATTAGGCATAGATTCTAGTATTTTAATTTCAACAAGGTCTGTTGCATATGCAAATGATACAGTTGATTTTATTAGAAATACTGATTTAGCCTTTGACTTATTTGATTATTTTCTTAAAAAATATCATTTGGAAGACAAGATAAACACATTTTATAAAAAGATAAAACAGGTTAAACTGATCAATGATTGAAAACTTTAGAAAGTTTTTAACTTGAGATTAGTTATGAAATATTATTCTAATTAGGGGTTAAACAATGGGAATATTTTATAGAAATAATGGTGCAATTACTGTCTTTTTATCTTTAATTCTTGTGCCTATTTTAATATTAGCTGGAATTGCCGTAGATGCTATTAGAATTTATGGAGCGAAGGCAATTGTATCAGGCTCAGCAGAGCTTGCGATGAACACAGGCTTAGCAAGCTACGACCAAGTTTTAAAAGACGTTTATGGAATATTATCAATATCCGCAGATGAAAATGAATTGACTAATAATTTAATAAAATATTTTGAAAATACTATAAATTCAATGGGACTAGAGCTTAATGAAGAGGATTCGTATACTAAAGCAATAATTCAGGATATAAAAAATATGATAAGCTCTCCAGAAAAATTAGAATTTAATAATCTAATTGATATGGAAACAGTGAATTTTGTTGCTAAGGGTGTAGATGGAACGCAGCTATATTATCCTGAAACGGTGAAAAGGCAAATTGTAGAATATATGAAGTATAGGGGAGTAGTCAGCTTAGGAAGTAATTTTTTAGACAAGGCAAATATGTTTAAGGAAGTACCAAAGCAACAAGAGGTTATTGAAACTAAGGTTGAATATGAAAATTCACTTAGTGATATAGACTCCGCTTGCAAGGAAATTTATATTGCAATTACTAAATATAATAATTTGAAAAATGAACTTAATAATTACTCATTAGATAACTTTTATACGGATTCAACAAAAGGAACTAGTACATATTTAGGGTTGAAGGATATAAATAGATTATTAATTTCTGTTTACTCAAATAATGCTTTTATTGAAAATCCATCAAAAATTATAGTTAATACAAGTGGATTGTCATACCATGATGTATATTCCTATTTAAATTCACAAATTGGTCAAAATTTAATAAATAGTATTGGGAAATTAGATGATAAAAATAGTGTAGATGAAACAATAAAATATTTCTTTAATATAAATGAAAACTCTAATGATATAGTAAAAATTACAAAGTATTATAATGTTTTACCAGATAAATTTGCTAGCTATAGAAGTGAGTTGATTAGAGAATTTGAACGTGAAGAAAGGATAGCTAGAGAAGCGGCTAAAAAAAATAATGTACCATTTGTCCCAAGTGAAAATACAGCACTAATAGAAGCAGAAAATGAATACTCTGATCTTATGAATGAACTTAATATTCAAATGTCTACAATAAATATATACTACAATGACTTAGGAAATAGAAAAGATTACATTAGCAATTTGGTTGAAAATGAGCTAGAAAAATTAAATTCAGATTTTAATAAAAAATACTTGCTTATAAAGGAAATAAAAAATCAAGCTAATATTGCAAGTGAAAAATTAAATATTCTATTAAAGGATATTATACCAGAAGTTGAGTCGAAAAACAAAGCTTGGGAAAAAAAGCTAAATTCTTTATCAGAAGGTGATGTAAAAAACTCTTTAAAGCTGCAATATGAAGAAATTTCAAAATCTTTAGATAAAGAAGAAATAAAAAAACTTAAAGATATAATGAATAACAATAAAAATTTCTATGAAAAATATCAAGCTAATCTAGATAATGTGAAGTATTTAAATAAATTGTTTATAAAAGAAAAATTAGATATATCGGTAAACAATTTATCAAAGTCTATTTCTTTTAACAGTATAAATTATGATTTAGCTTTGAAAGAAGCTGATGATATGTTTCTAAATAATTTTTATGCTCCAAATTCAAGTAGTTTAAGTGGGCTAGCTACTAAAATTTTTAATGAATCCTCTTTTTATCAATATCTTAATAAGGTATATAGAGGCTTAATAGATGAAAACAGCAGTACTAACATCTATAAAGAAGATGCAGAAGTAAAAAAAGAAAACTTATTTGATTTAGTTAACACTACAATTAATACATATGAAAAAGAAACTAATAATAAGGATGCCATAAACTTAGTACCTATAGACGGAGAAATATACGAAGATCTGGCAACCACATTAATCAATGTTAGCTTAGAGGAAAGTAGTGAAAATGTTGATAGGCTGTCTTCAAATGAGAATTTAGCCGCAAACAAAAAAATAGCTAATAACCAAACTAAAACTATGAAAAATTCAGTTGGGATAATAGAAGGTTTAGGTAATTTTACTGGAAATCTAGCTGAAGGAGCTAGGGACTATTTATTTGTTACTGAATATATGACAGAAATGTTTAGCTGTCACACAACTAATATAGATAACTCAATAGAAAAAACACTAAGTGGAATAGAAATTAGTAAGGATAATAATTATCTGTTTGGCTCTGAAATGGAATATATTTTATGGGGACAAAAAGGGGAAAACACTAATAAAAATAACCTATATACTACTTCAAGCATTTTTGGATTACGTTTCGTTTTAAACACTATATATGCTTATACAGATATGGAAATAAAGACATTTACACTAGCCGCCGCAATATCCTTAGCGGGTTTTACTGGATTTGGAGTTCCTCTTGTACAAAATATACTTATTCTTGCATTAGCTATGGGCGAATCAGCACTAGATATTTCAAAGCTACTAAAAGGTCAAAATGTAGTATTGTATAAAACCTATACAACTTGGGTTTTAAAACCCTCCGGCATCTCAAGAGAGGCTATCAGCTATACCTTGAAAACGGCCACTGAAGAAGCTTTAGATAAAATGTCCAATAAAATTATAGAGCTAGCTGAAAGTACAACAGATGAAAATGTATATAAGCTAGAAACGGCTTTTGATGAATATTCAGAAAGTCTAGCTAATGATTTAGCTATATCAGTTTCAAATTTAGTTTTAACTCCTATACAGACAGAATTAACAGTATGGATAGAAACCAATACTTTAACAAAAGTTGAAAGTTTAAATGATTCAATTGATAGTATTTATAAAAGTCTGAGAGGGGAAATAGCTAAAGAACCTGAAAGCTTTGCAAAAAATATAAAGCTTATTGTTTTTGATTTATTCTTAGAAAAAAAGCTTGAGCAGTTAAAAAGTGAAATAAATAATGCACTAATAACGCTTAACAATGATATAGAGGCATTAAAGCTAAAGGTTGAGGGATATATAAAAAATTCTATTGCAGACCTTACCAATGAAGCCAAAGCAATAATATTTGAGAATGGTTATGAAAAGCTAAAAGATGAAGCTAAAAAAAGCTTCAAGAACTTAACTGATGATGTTAAACAAAATGCAAATGAAGTGATAGATAATTTTGTAAATAAGGTAACAGTTGGAGATATAGCTACAAACAATACTTCTTTTAGGACAGGTATAACTACAAATTTAACTATTAGCTATAAAGAGTATATTAAGATATTTTTGTTTTCGGGAATGTTAGCTGGCAAAGATAATATTTACATATCAAGGATGTGTGACCTTATTAAATTAAATTTAGTATGCTCTACTAGTGCGCCGATGTCAGATTTTACATTAAAAAACTCTTATACAATGCTAAAAATAGATACTCAGGCTAGCGTAAGAACTACATTTATGAAACATAAATTATTTACAAATCCTTGGAATGAAAATAAATGCTATATAAATTATTCAACTATTTATGGGTATTAAGGAAGCGAGGTAAACGAGTAATGTTAAAGGAAAATAAAGGTTCATTAACAGTTGAGGCTTCTTTATCGATGATAATATTTATATTTGCATTTTTATCAATTTTATATCTATGTAAATTTGCTAAAGCGCAGGTTGTTTTGCAGCATGCTGTAAATCAAACTGCTAAGGAAATTTCACAATATAGTTACATAACAAATAAATTAGGATTAAAAAATGATAAGACTGAAGGGAATAAAACAATTGAAGACACAGATAAGATGATTTCTGAGGTAGTTAATTTAATAAATGTTGTAAATACAGAAAAGGTGAGGATTGAAGATTTAGATATAAACAGAAACGATATAGTCATCGATGATTATTATGATGCCATTAAAACATATAAAAAGTATGATGAAGCAGGAAATACAATAAAAGATTCATATGAAAATATAGAGGAAGCTACAGAGTCACTAATTGGCAATGCTAAGGAATATTTGAAGGATCCAAAGGCGCTGTTAAACGGATTTGTAGCAATTGCAAAGAATGAAATAGCAGATTTTGCTGTATCTAAATATATAGCAGCACCTATGAGTAAGCTTCTCATTCAAAAATATCTTCCAACTGGTTCTCAAAGTGCTGATATGTACTTAAGAAGGCTTGGGGTGGATAATGGATTAGATGGACTTAATTTTGATACATCAACAATTTTTAAAGATGGAAGCAATATAAATATTACATTAATATATAACATGTCACTAAACATACCGCTATTTCCGAAAAAAACATTGTGCTTTAGAATTAATGCTTCTACTATTGGTTGGCAATCAAAATTGTTTTATGACGAGAAAGAAAATGATAATAATCAAGATTATATAAACATTTGGGATTATGGTGGAGCTAGAACAACAGATGAATTTACAAAAATCTTGATGAAGGAGCGAAATGTTTTAGCTGTGAGAACTCCGCTTTCTCTTGATTTTTACGATAATACTAATAATACTTATACTTATGTACATTCTATGAACACTGAACTTAAGTCTTATTCAAATGATGAAAAGTTAAATTTGTCACATATAAAGAGCAAAATTAAATTCTATGCTAAGGATGCTATTAAGGATACAAAAAGAACAGAAAAAGTCACTATGGAGGATGGAGTGGTTTATGATTCATCTAGTATTAAAAACAGTCAAAATATAAAAATTATTATGGTATTAAAAGAAAGTGCTGTTGGCAGTTCTAATGAGCTTAACGAAATAATTTTGGAAATTAAAAAAGAGTTGAAAGAAGATAATTTAGAAATTGAGTTTTACTTTAGCGATGGATTAATTCAGGTAGGTGATTAATGGAAATGGAAAGAAACAAAACTATTGTTTTTTATAGTATGATTTGTGTTGTTTTTTCAATTGTATGCTTTTTTATCTTAATAAATTATGATTATCCAATTATAAGAATTTTAAGATATTTATTCTTAATAAATATGCTAATAACACTTGCTTACATTGATTATAAAAAAAGAATAATACCAAATAAAATCTTGCTCATAATGCTTGGTATAAGGATAGCTTTTATAGCTATTGAGTGCTTATTATATAAAGACTTGATTAATTCCATTGTTTTATCAGCATTTTTAGGATTGATAACAGGTAGTGGAGTTTTTCTCATAGCATCATTTATTATAAGAAATTCACTAGGAATGGGGGATATTAAACTAATGGGAGTCATTGGCTTTTATGTTGGTATATCAGATTTATTTAGTTGCATGCTTTTTTCTCTTATTATATCTTTAATAGTTGGATGTATTCTAATAATAACTAAAAAAATTACCAGTAAGGACTTTATACCTTTTGCTCCTTTTTTAGCGCTTGGAACTGTGTTGACTTTATTATTTAAATTATAGGTGATAGAGTGAAGAAAAAACACTCTTCACTCTATGGAAGAATCAAAAAAATGATTCTTCAAATTTTATGGTGCCATAAAACTGTGTAATGGAGTGAAAAATATGAAAAAAATAATTCTTATAGCAATGATTTTTTTATTAGCTGGCTCATGGTATTTTGTAATAGCGAATGGAAGTCAAAAGCATGAAGATTACAATAAATATATAAGTGATGCTAATAAGTATCTAGATAAAAAAATATATGTTGATGCAATTGAATGTTATAAAAAAGCAATAGAAATTTATCCTAATATTTTTAAAAATAAATTACATCTTGCTAATATCTACAAAGAAGTAAAATTTTATAGCTCATTCGAAAGCTACTGTATAGAATTGACCGAAGAATACAAAGACAATGTAGAAATAATAAGCATACTTGGTGATTATTATGTTGAAGTTGGGAAAGAAGAAAAGGCTATATCCCTTTATAAATCATACTTATCAGAATATAAGGATGAAAATGTAATCGCAGAAAAATTAAACGAACTAAAATCTGCATTCAATATTAATTATAATAACTATACAGATATCTCAACATTCCATAATGGATATGCTATTTTTAAAAAGGCTAATAAGTATGGTATTATGGACAATAATGGGGACGTGATAGTTAAAGCTATTTATGATAATGCTGGAGTCTATAGTAGAATTGACTCTTTGAAATTAGCACCAGTATTACTTGAAGATGAATATTTCTATATAGATTTAGAAGGTAATAGGCGTTTAGTTGCTGATATAAATTATGATTACTTAGGTAGTTTTTCTAATAATGGGTTAGCCGTCTTTAAAAAAGATAATTTTTATGGGTACCTCGATAAAGAATTTAATGAATTAGATGGTAAATATGATTATGCTAGTACCTTTTATGATAACAATGTAGCAGCTATAAAAATTAATGAAAAGTGGTTTTTAATAAATGAAAGCTTAGAAAAAATAAATAGTGACCAATATGATGAAATTAAGGTAGATGATTTAGGCTGTGCAGTACGATCTAATATTATTTTTGCTAGACAAAATGATAAATATATGATGATAGACGTAAATGGAAATAGAATTACTGAGCCAATATTTGAAGATGTTGATTTTTTCATAACACTTAATGAATTTGCAGCTGTAAAAATTAATGGCAAATGGGGATTTATAGACTATAAAGGTAATATTGTAATAGAGCCAAAATATAATAATGCATTTTCATTTTCATGTGGATTAGCGCCTGTCTTAATTGAAGATAAATGGGGATATATAGATATAAATGAAAATTTAGTTATAAGTCCGCAGTTTAATATGGCAAAATCCTTTAATAGTTCTGGTATAGCAGCAGTTCTAAAATCTGAATGGCAATTGTTACAATTAAAATATTATGAAAAAGGGGTAAATTAAATGCTAGATACTATCTTTAGCTTTGAAAATAGCTGCAATCGAAATTATTTAGTATATATTATTAAAGACATAAAAGAAATTGATAAAGTAGAGCATAATATGATAACAAATAATATAATAGAGGGGCTATTAAACATAAGTTATAGCAGCATTGATGATAGATATTTTTACAAGTATGATATATCTTCAAAAATTCCACTGAAAAGATATCTTAGTGGCTGTAATGATACGGATAAGATATTCAAAATATTATTAAATTCACTTGACGTTTTTATTGAAGTTGAGGATTTTATGATTTTAAAAGAGCATATTATACTGGATGAAAATTATATTTTTGTTAATGTATCGGACATTAGTTTGCATTTCGTATGCTTGCCTATTAATGATAATAATGAAAATATTATTAATAGATATAATTTAAAGAGTTTTATAAATAATATCATTGGCTATTTAAGCATCGAAGATTTTGAAAATAAAAATTTAATTTATTTATTAAAGGATGTTTTAAATAAAGATGACTCATTTGATATCAAGGAAATTTTAAGTGTTTTAAAAAATCTTGATAACAACAAAAATTTTATTAAGCAAGAAAAAATTAATAAAATTGATAAGGAAGAAAAAAAGATAGAAATAGCATGTGATATCCTAAATAATACTCAAAAAAGGAACATTAAAAAATTAAATGATGACAAGATTATAAAGGAAAAAAAAGTTGAAAATTTTGACTTTTTAGTTCCTGGACAGGAAGAGAAGGTTAAGATAAAGAAAAAAGATAATAAAATAGATTTGAAAAAATTTTTTAAAATATCAAAACAGGACAAAAAGTCTGTAGTTAAAGAAAATAAGCTAGATAAAATACAGGAGATAAAAATTAACGACGAAAATGATGAAAGTGCAACCTACAGTCATACAGTATTAATAAAAAGACCAAATGCTAATGAACAAACGTCACTACTTAATGCTCTAAATAGCGGATTATATCCAAGCTTTCCATATTTAATTAGAAAAAAGAACGGTGAAAAAATAAATATTACCAGTGATTTATTTAGGATAGGAAAGGAAATAGATTATGTTGATTATGCAATTAAGGATAATAATACAATTAGCAGAGCACACGCAGATATAATTAAAATAAATAAGGATTACTATATCCAAGATAATAATTCAAAAAATTATACATATGTCAACGACAATATGGTATGTGATGGACAGGCTGTTAAGTTAGAGCATAACTATGAAATTAAGTTATCAAATGAATTGTTTATATTTAAATTGTATTAAAATCGGTAAAATGAGAGGATTTTATGATTAAAATTGGTGATTTACTTGATAATACTTATGTGATAGAAGAGCGAATAGGCTCTGGCGGTAGTGGAATTATATATAAAGCCTATCACACAAGATTGAAAAAGAATGTAGTTATAAAGCAGATAAAAAGTGAGCTAAGAGGTAAAATTAATGAACGTAGTGAGGTTGATATTCTTAAAAATTTAAAGCATACGTATTTACCGCAGGTATATGATTTCATAACAGATGATGATGATATTTATACAGTTATGGACTATATTCCAGGCTTGAGTCTTTTAGAGGAGCTAAAAAAAAGAAGAAGATTTTCTCAAAAAAAAGTCATTAAGTGGGGTATACAATTATGTGAGGCACTTTCTTATTTACATAGTAGATCTACACCTATAATACATAGCGATATAAAGCCTGATAATATAATGCTAACTCCTGAAGACAATATATGTTTAATTGATTTTAATGTATCATTGCTATTTAGTAATGATGTAAATGTTGTAGGCTTTAGCGAAGGTTATTCTCCGCCTGAGCAAGTTTCTATTTTTAATGTTATAGATAGAATGACTGTACCCAGAAAAACAGCAGATAAAAATTCAGATACAGTTTTTTTAGAATTAAATAGTGGCAGACCAAGAAGCAATATAAAACAAACAAAATGTAAAATTGATATTAGGTCTGATATATATAGTTTAGGAGCTACTTTGTATCATTTGATTTCTGGAGAAAGACCTGAAAATTCAAACATCGATATTATTCCGCTTGATAGCTACAACATAAAAATTGGTCATAGCTTAAAGCAAATAATAAGCAAGGCCATGAATAAAGATATTGAAAGTAGATACGAAACAATAGGTGACATGCTGTATGATTTGAATAATATTAACAAACACGATTATTTATATGAAAAAAAAGTCAGAAGAAAAAGAAGGTTGTTAATTTATATAGGTTTATTTATTCTCTTGATTTTTATTGCTACTATCATCTTTATCTTAATAAAATAAATCAATGTTGACATTAGGCAGTATAAAAGTTACAATTAGTATATATGAATAAAATAGAAAAAAATATATATTTTGCTAATTTGAATAATTACATTTTGTGCAAATAATCGCATGGAGGTATTTATGAACAAATTTAAACAATTAGTTTATATCCGACCTAATGTTAAGGAAGTGAAAAGAGAGTTTAAATTACTTATAAAGGATTTTAAAAAAGCCGAGAGTTATGAGAAAGCTAAACAAATTTATCTTTTATTGCAGAATCTTATTATGGAAGTAGCCACAAACTATATAATAGCCAGCATACGCAATACAATAAACACTTCTGATGAGTTTTATGAAGATGAAATGAAATTTTTTAATGATGAATTACCAAAGATGATGTTGATGGTAAAAAAAGGTCAAGAATCAGTTTTAAAATCTAAATTTATATTAGACTTTGATAAAGAATTTGGTAAACATTATACGGATACAATAAAAGCGGCACAAAAAACTATGAATCTTAAAGTAGTTCTAAACCTTACAAAGGAAAATAATTTAAAAACTGCTTATTCAAAAAAGGTAGCCTCTTGTAAAACTATATTTAGAGGTGAAGAATGTAATTTCTATGGCTTATTAAAGCACATGCAGAGTATAGATAGAGAAGAACGTAAAGAAGCATTTAATTCATTTGCATATATGTATGAGGAAGTTTCTCAAGAGCTTGATGAAATATATGATAAACTTGTTGAAGTACGTGCGAAAATAGCAAAAAAATTAAAGTTTCAAAATTATATAGACTACATTTATCTAAATAGAGGAAGATTAGACTATGGTCCGAAGGATGTGGAAGCGTTTCGTAATCATGTAATTAATTACATAGTACCAGTTTGTATGCAATTGTATCAAGAGCAGGCAAAAAGACTTGGATTGGACAAATTAGAGTACTATGATGAAGATATAATGTTTGGAGATGGCAATGCTGTACCTATTGGTGATAAAGATTATATTGTAAATACAGCACAAAAGATGTATCGTGAGTTATCAAAAGAAACTTCTGATTTTTTTGACTTTATGGTAAGATATGAATTGTTTGACTTAGAGACAAAGCCCAATAAGCATTTAGGGGGATACTGCACTGGTTTACCGAAATTTAAAGCACCATTTATTTTCTCAAACTTTAATAGAACAAGTGCTGATGTTGATGTTTTAACTCATGAGGCAGGTCATGCCTTTGAAGCCTATACTGCTATGAGAGAGCAACCATTATTTGAATATATATCTTCAACAAGTGAAGTAAATGAAATACATTCAATGGCTATGGAATACTTTACATATCCGTGGATGGAAGACTTTTTTGGTGAAAATGTTAATAAATATCACTATTCACATATGGCTGAAAGCTTAATGGCTATACCATATAGGTGCTGTGTAGATGAATTTCAGCATAAGGTTTTTGAAAATCCAAAAATGTCAGCCAAAGAGCGTCGCAATGTATGGCATAATTTAGAGAAAAAATATATGCCTTGGCGCAGTTATGATGGAAATGCCTTTTTTGGTGAAGGCGGATTCTGGATGCAAAAACAACATGTTTTCCTTTATCCATTCTACTACATAGATTATAATTTAGCACAAATTTGTGTATTTGAATTATACGGAAGAATGAAAGAAGACAAAAATACTGCTTGGGAAGATTACTATAGACTATGCAAAGCTGGTGGAAGTAAAGGATACTTTGAATTACTTAAGTTAGCGAATTTAAGTAACCCATTTGAAGAGGGAACCGTTAAGAAAGCAGTTGATATAGTTTTAGAGGATTTAAAAACTGTTACATACGCGTAAAATTATATAAAAGCCTTATAATATCTGTTTATAAGGCTTTTTAATTATTATATTTGTTTACATTAGTATATACTAATCTAGATTAATATTAGCATCATAATTAAAAAATTTAAAATAATACTTTTAAAAAATATTAAAATATAAAATTATGAATATAAATATTTTAACTACAAAAAATAGTTCAAAATATAAAGTTATATTTGATTTAATAATATTATTTTAATATTGTTAATAAAAATGGGAGGTTAGTATATGTATGACATAATTGTGGTAGGCGCAGGTACGGCAGGACTATCGGCTGCAATATATGGTGTTAGAGCAGGAAAGAGTGTATTAGTTTTTGAGGGGCTAATATATGGAGGACAAATAGCAAATTCTCCTGAGGTTGAGAACTATCCCGGCATTAAAATGATTTCAGGTGCTGAATTTGCAAAGAATTTATACGAACAGGCGGTAGAGCTTGGTGCTAAGGTAGAAATGTCAAATGTAACAGGTATACTGGATAAGGGTGAACATAAAGTAGTTATATCTGATAATAAAGAGTATGATTGCAAAACCATTATTTTAGCAACAGGAGCTAAAAATAAACCTTTGGGGCTTGATAGGGAAAATGAACTTACAGGCAGAGGTGTTTCATATTGTGCAACATGTGATGGACCTTTTTTTAAAGATAAAACTGTAGCTATTGTAGGCGGTGGTAATACTGCATTAGAGGATGCAATCTTTTTAACAGAATACTGCAAAATGGTTTATTTAATACATCGAAGAGATAGTTTTAGAGGCGAGAAAAAATTAGTAGATGCTCTAAAACAGAAGCCTAATTTAAAATTTATATTAGATTCTAAGGTAATTGATCTTAAGGGTTCTTTAAATTTAGAAGCAATAACTATTGAAAATATTAAGACAAATGATAAGCAGGATTTAATTGTAAGTGGCATATTCGTTGCTATAGGGCAAATGCCAGAAAATGAAATATTTTCACCATTGATTAATTTAGATAAGGCAGGGTATATTGTAGCAGGAGAAGAATGTAAAACAAATATAGATGGCATCTTTGTGGCCGGCGATTGTCGTACAAAGAAAATCAGACAATTAGCAACAGCTGCATCAGATGGAGCCGTTGCTGCACTTGCTGCCTGTGAATATATCTTATCCAATGTATAAAATATGGTTAAAACAGATAAAAAACAAATCGTTGAAAATCAACGATTTGTTTTTTTACTTAAATATTAGTTCTCCAGTACCAACAAAATCAGTATGCATTTGGCACTCATTAGTTCCTCCAAATAATGTGTTCATACCAATTCCTAAGTGAAATGTATTTATCATTTTTTCATCAATTACTAAGTATCCTGATAGTTCCTTTACGTTGTTATTCATTCCAATACCTAATTCGCATATGATATCTCCATTTGGAGGTAATTCAGATAAAAATTCATTAAATGTATCTGAATTAGATTTTATAATTTTACCATTTTCAATTGTAAGTATAACATTTTTTGCAACTTCACCTATATCTACGAAGATTTTTTCAAAATATACTGAGCCATTTGTTTTATTTTCAATTGGTGCAATGCTTACTTCACCACAAGGCAAATCCCCATCACCAGCATCAATAAACCACTTTCTTTCCTCTAAACTTAGTGTTAGCTCACAGTTTTCCCCTGTTTTTATTAAGACTAAGTTTTTTCCTTCTAACTCCGTAACCTTTTCTTCACATCTGTTTTTTAAATCCTCATAATCTATATTGTATGCTTCGTTCATTTTTTCTATAAAAGTAGATGGCTCTAAGCCTGATTCTAAGGCGTTTTCTTCAGTCGGTATTCTTACTTGAACAAACTTTTTCTTTTTTGATAAAGTAGAGAATAGTTGTCCCATATATTTTCTATATAGTTCAAATTTATCCTTTTGTAAATTTTCAGAAGGTACTACTGCTCTATACATACAAATATCAATAATTATGTCAATATTATCAAATAATGAAAAATATTTTTCATTAAAGCAAGTGTTATTAGATATATTGAAAATTTCACAATTTATTTCTCTAGACTGCTGCAATTCAATAGAGGCAGCTCCAAGTGCTGCTACTTCATAACTGAAATTATGAAGAGTATCTCTGTCTTTATCATCTCCCCAAAACTGTAAAAGCACAAGCTCACCATTTTCTATGCCAATGGCTTTTAATATTTTTTTAATTGTCTCTCTGTTAAAAGTATTCATTTTAATTCTCCTTTGTTGTTTTATAAATTCCATCTTGTCTTGTAAGCATTTTTTCTATAATAAATTCTCGTCTTAGTGTGCAGAAATCATCATTAAAGTCAGCGATAATAATATTAACTTCTCGCTCTGTGTATTCCATTCCAGGTTCAAAGGCTTTTAGCATTTCTTCTAAAACAATAACTCTTTTCTTTCTTTGAACAGGTATAGATTTTAGTTTGCCATACTCAAAAAAGTTTTCTATGACTTTTTTCCTGTATTGTGCTTCTCTTTCATTTTGAATATCCTGTTCAGAAGACTCCTCTTTTACAATATCTAAAATTCTGGATTTTAATATATCCTCATTTATTGAATAAATTGTATAGTATTGTTCTTTGCTTGATCTTACAACATTAGCATCCTCTAATTTTTTGAGATGAAAGGATATAGTGGGAGGAGTTAGCTGAAGTCTTTCTGCTAGCAACTCAACATACATTGGTTCTTTTATAAGGCTTTTTAATATTAAAAGCCTTGATTTATCTGATAAACATTTAAATAGCTTTATTGCTTCTATTTCAGTCATATTATCCTCCTACATCAAATTAGTGAATATGCTTTTTAATTCTGAAGCTACTGATAATTTTGATTCTTCTATAACTATGTCAATAACTGCATTATTCTCTTTTGCCTTTTCTAACTTAACTATCCAGCTTTGCGGAATTTTATCAAAGGTTTGAAGGTATGCATGGCAAAATGTTTCGTATTTTAGAGACTCATCAATGTCTTTTTTAGCTAATATTTGTTTTTTTGTTGCTCCAACTAATGTAGTAAATACATCATATATGTTTAGCTTTATTTTTTCTAAATCTGCTTCGTCTTTACGGTTATCATTGGTAAGTTCATTACATTTTGTCTTACACTTTTCTTTTTTGTCATTTAGTAAATTTGTATATTCTTTTATAAGTATATCTATGTTTTTCATTACTATATTCTCCCTAAGTATATTTTTTTCAAATACTATTACATTCCAGTCAGGTCTACTATCATCTTTTGTGACAACTCTTCTAATTTCATTCATACCAAATGATTTCCAAAAACGTAACGCCACATTGTTTGAATCGACACAACCTAATTGTAACTTTTGCATGTTATTTTTTTCTAAAGCATTGATAAATTCAGTAATAATTTTAGTTCCTATTTTTTTTCTTTTTAAATTTACATCAATCATAAAAAAGCCTATCCAAATAATATCTTTTGTTGGATAATGCTCAATGTAATCCATCACCGCCACTAATTTATCATTACTAAAAAAGCCTATATAAAACTTTTGATCATATGTTGTGTTTGGTGGTAAGTCTATTGTATCCTTTATTGACTCTTCATAAGTTACAGCACGTCCATGAGTACACATGTAGTAATCTATATTTAATAATTCTAAATTGTATAAATTGTCATAATCATCCTTTGTTATCGCTTTTATCCTGTAATCCGGTAACAGCTCTCTTAAATCATGTAATATCATGTAAAGACCTCCTTCCACTTTTTAACTACAAACAAATTATATATGTAAAAATAATAATTGTCAATATGATTTTATAAATATCTAATTAAAAATATATACATTGTTTTGATTAAACTTGATTTAGGGTTAGTAAATAGAGGAATTCTAACCATAAAAAAAGAGGCTTTGAAGCCTCTTTTTTTAAAATTCTTTTTTACTATATATGTTTATAGATATAAGTATTGATAATACGTATATTATTACTATAATAAATGGTAATGCATATAATGCCTTGGTTATCATTTCTTCAGACGGTGGTGTTTTAACAATTTGTGGAAGAAGCGTTATTGTTATTGTAGGTAACATTAAAATTAAAATCATCAATATTCTTCCTTTTTCAACACCAAACTTAAACATTATAGGCAGTAAAAGTGAAATAAATATTATTGATGCCCCAAATATTACAAAGTTTATTGTTATATTTTCCGTATTCATTTCAGTACCCATTAGTATCTGTACTATGAAATTTAATATAAGTGCAAATAATGATAAAATAAGCCCTAAAATATACTTAGACAAAACCATTTCAGCTCTTGAAACTGGCATTGTAAGTCCGTATTTATCCCAATTTGCTCTTTCATCATATGATAATGCAGTTATAGGCATCATTGCAAATAATATAAGAATTATAGCTCCAAACATGCTGATGTTTTTAGTCGCTATTGCTAAAAGCAAATAAAATACTACAAGTACTCCTATTGCCTTAGATTGTTTTTTTAAGTTTATAAAATCCTTTAAAATAAGACCTTTCATTTGATGTTCTCCTTTACATAAAATAGCATTATATCTTCAATGCTTGCCTTATCTATGACATAGTTTCCTTTGAAGTTGTTTTTTAAAACAAGTGCTTCTACTCCAAATGAGTTTTTTCTATAACCTTTGATAATTGATTTATCTATGTTTTTAAAGTTTTCTGAAGAACATTTAAGTATCCCGTAATCCTCTATCAAACTATCCTTAGGTTCGCTAAATATTATTTTCCCCTTATGAATAAAGGTTACATAATCACAAATTTTTTCAAGATCACTAATAATATGAGAAGAAATAAATATTGAGTGTTCTTCATTTTGTATAAATTCTAAGAAAACATCTAGTATTTCATCTCTAACAATAGGATCAAGACCACTTGTAGCTTCGTCTAATATTAATAACTTAGAATCATGCGATAAAGCTACAGCTATAGAAAGCTTCATTTTCATTCCTCTAGAATAATCTTTTATAATCTTTTTATCTGGTAAAGAAAAGCCACTTAAAAGATTGTTAAATTTCTTTTCGTCCCATGTTTTGTATATGTTTTTCATGATTAAATTTATATTTGCAGCATTAATGTTTTCTGGAAAAAAACATTCATCCATTACAACACCGATATTTTCTTTTATTAAATTTAATTCTTTTTTATTATCTTTTCCTAAAACAGTTATATTTCCGCTATCTCTATGAATTAAATCTAAAATCAATTTAATTGTTGTGCTTTTACCTGCACCATTTTCTCCAATAAAACCCATTATACAACCTTTTGGTAGTTCTATATTTATATTATCGAGTTTAAAATCTTTATAATTTTTAGATAAATTAGTTATTTTAAATGCATTCTCCATTTTTACTCTCCTTCATAAATTATTGTAAACATTTCAATTAACTCATCTAGCTGTAAGCCACACTGATTGGCTATTTCTACAATATGAGCCATACTTGCTTCGATTTTTCTTAGATTTTCTTCCTTTATAAGATTAGTATTCTTGCTAGCTACAAAGCTCCCTTTTCCAGTCATGGAAGCAATAAAACCTTCTTTTTCTAACTCTTCATACGCACGTTTAGTAGTTATAACACTTATACGAAGCTCTTTAGCTAAAACACGCATAGAAGGTAAGGCATCACCTTCATTTAATTCTCCTGAAATTATTAAACCTTTGATTTGTGTGACAATTTGCTCATATATCGGCTGTCCACTAGAATTACTTATAAATATATTCATACTTTTCTCCATGGAAACAATTAATTGTTTTTTTATTACAAATGTACATAACATAATATAGTGTATATATTCATTATATACACTATTGACATTATGTCAATATATAATTGTATATTTTTTATAAAATTTATATGCTATAATTAGGATAAAATAGCTAAACGAGGTGAAAAATGAATTTATTAGTTATTAGACATGGTGAATCAGAAGCTGATATACTAAATGTTATAGAAGGCAGAGCTGATTTTGAACTTACTGAGCATGGTAAAGAGCAAGCAATGGCATTGGCTGAATGGGTTAAGAAAAACTATAAGATAGATAAAATTATGGCTAGTCCATTAAAAAGGGCAAAGCAAACAGCAGGTTATTTATCTGATGCTACAGGAGTGCCAGTGGAATATAACGAGGATTTAATGGAATTTCAGAATGGACTAATTGAAGGCTTGTCGAGAGAAGAGGCTGATAAAAAATATCCAAAGCCAGAATTTAGATACCTTCACACAAAAATATATGAAATGGAAAGTGATTTAGAATTCAGATTTAGAGCTGAATCGGTATTATCTAAAATAATTAATGAGAATGACAGTAATAGCACTATTGCTATAGTAGCACATGGTGGAATAATAAACATGCTTTATAGAAGCTTTTTGAATCTACCTAACAGTTCAAACATATATTTTCAAACTGGAGATACGGGTATACATAAATGGTATGCTGATAATGAAAAAAGAGTAGTGATATTTTCTAACAGTACGAAGCATTTAGACAATTTTTAGATTGTAATTGAAAAATGGAGCTGTTGTAAAAGTAGAAAAAACAGAAAAGCGGATTTCGAAGGGTCCGCAATCTAGTTACGCTTTTATTTATAATGTATCTATTGCTCTTAGCTTTTGTTAAAAAGTCCATGAAGGTCTGAAAAAAGACATGAAAGGACTGCCGCAAAATAAATTGCATCAGTCCTTAATTTATTTTATAGATAAGATGCAATACCTTTTATACCGCTAATACCATGTTTTTTAACAAGTATATCCGCAATATCATGTAGGGTGTCTTCATCTATATATGGTGCAAGCTTATTTACTAGATCGATGTTATCTGATTTTGCAGCCTTAATTGTTAATTCGCCAAGGTCATCTTCATCCATATAAGGAGCTAATGTTACTATATCATCTGATCTACCTTTTTCTAGCGTTTTCACTGCTATATAGTTAATAGTGTCTTCGCTAAGATATGAAATTAAATTAGTAATATCCTCAATGTTATCAGCTTTTCTAACTATTTTATCAAGATCATCTTCATCCATGTAAGGAGCAAGATTTTCTAAACCATCGATTCCATTAAATTCTATTGCTTCTAATGCTAATTTATATAAGTGACTTTCATCTAAGTATGGAGCAAGTTCAGATAAATCATCTATGGTAAATTTCTCATTTACTTGCTTAATTAGTTTATATAGAAAGTCCTCATCAATAGAGCTAGCAATTTGTGCTATTTCTTTAATTGTTATTTTACCTTTATTATTATCTACGACCTTATCAATTATTGTTTCAGTTTGTACTGGTTTTAATATTGGAGCAATTTCAGCAACCTCTTTTATTGATATGTTCTCTTCTTTTAGGTAACTGTCTTCTTTGCCGTCAATAACATTTTTTATTAAATTAAGGGATTTTTCTTCAGATAATAAATCATCTATGCTTATATTTAAAATTTTTGCTAATTCCGGTAGTTTAGATATATCAGGCATAGAATTACCTCTTTCCCAACTGCTAACTGCTTGATAGCTAACTCCCATCAAATCAGCAAGCTCCATTTGAGTTATATTATTTATCTTTCTTAGATTAACGATTTTCTTTCCTATGCTTTTAGTCTCAAACATTTTAACCTCACATTACGCCACGTAGTGGCATTTTAAAATATAAGTGTGAAGTGTTTTTTTCACACTATAACTCCTAACTGATTATATTTTTTATAGAAATGGAATAATATTTTTTATGTCTTTTAGTCCAAAATTTTTAACATAGTCATCAACTATTTTATTTAATGTTTCACGTCCTAAAAATGGTGCTAAACCCATTAGTGCTTTTTTATCATTTTTATTTGTAGCCTTTAGCGCTAGTTCATTTAAAGCACTTCTGCTTAAAAAAGGTGCTAAAGCTACAAGTTGGTTTAAGTTCTCGTTATCAAAAGACGCAGTTGCTAATTTATCTAAGGTTTCTCTGCTTAAAAATGGTGCTAAACCTATAATGTCTGATAATTTACCATTTGAAGTTGATTTTAACGCTAAATCATCTAAGGCATTTCTACTCATAAATGGAGCTAAGCAAACAAGCTCTGATAGCATATTGTTCGAAGATAAATTCAACGCAAGCATATCTACCTTTTCTTCGCTTAAAAATGGGGCAATTTGTATTATATCTTCAAAGTTAATACATTCTTCGTTTTCTTTAATTACTTTATCTACAATTTTTTCTGTTTGAGTTGGTTTTAATAAAGGAGCAACTTCTGCAACAGTATCTATAGATATTTTTTCTTCTACTATAAATTCATCTTCAGTTCCGTTAATAACATTCTTTACTAACTCCAGTGGCTTTCCATCATTTAATAAATCATCTATGCTTACCTCTAAAATTTCAGCTAATTCAGGCAATTTAGATATATCGGGCATAGAGTTTCCTCTTTCCCAATTGCTAACTGCTTGGTAGCTTACCCCCATTAAATCAGCAAGTTCCATTTGAGTAATATTTTTTTCTTTTCTTAATTGCGATATTTTTTTTCCAGTATTTTTTGTTTGAAACATAAGAATCATCCTTTCTTAAATATAAATATATTTTAATTAGTAAAACATTTATTTATTTACGTATAACATAATTTTCTAAGTTTAATAAAAATAGCTTATCACATATCTGTAATCTTGAATAGCTGTTAATATTAATTATGTTTCTATAGCATTTGCATTCTAAACTATAGTTAATGTAAAGTAGTTTAGTGAGTTAAAATTACTGTAATATTTTTTGCCTATACAAAAATCTTCTTTATTATAATCTCCGATAATATCAGAAATTTCATGAGAGGATAAATGTAGAGCATTTACTAATGTAAATATTTTGTTTATTTTATTTTCTGACTTTTTCATTCTTATCATCCTTTCTATTTAAATTTTGATATAATATAATTCTTGTTCTTTATGGTGTAAGAATATCATTTGTAACAAAACTTTAGAAGCAAGTAGTAGTTGAGTAGGTATTTTTTAAAACTCAAGTGCTGATTGAGTTGTTGAAATATCAAGGTAATATGTAATGATATGCTATTAAAGTTGCAAAAAAATATTTTAAAATATATAATTAATTTAAAAAAAAGAAGAGAAACATTTTGTAAACTATGGTGCATCTATATAATTATGGAGGAAATTTATGGATATATTGTTTAGTACAGAAAGATTAAACATCTTTAATGCAACTGAAAAAGATATTGATTTTATACTAGAACTTGAAAATCACAAAGATAATAGAAATTATGTATGGCAAGGCACATATGAAGAGCATTTGTCGGAAATAAATGATAAAAATTCAATGCTAGTAGTTTTTAAGCGTAAAGATAATAATGAAATTATCGGATATTCATTGTCACATATTAATTTTAAAAGTGATGTTTTTGAGCTAAGACGTATAGTAATTTCAGATAAAGGTAAAGGTTATGGCAGAGAAACATTGCTTGGAATAATTAAGTATTGCTTTGAAGTTGTTAAATGCAATAGATTTTGGCTAGATGTATATCCAGATAATGAAAAAGGCATTAACTTGTATAAAAGTGTAGGAATGCATCATGATGGAACACTTAGACAGTCATATAAAAGCGAAAGAGGTTATCTAGAACAAATGATTTTTTCTATTTTAAAGGAAGAATATTATAAAAAATAAGAATTTAAATTACCAACTAAGGTCGGTTGTAGGCTTAGTAGATAAATTATTACTTCGATTTACTTTTGTCATGAATCTATGGGAAGCAAAGCAGATAAAAAATGTTTCTGTTTCCGTAATTCGGTTTCCCTAGATATTGATAAGGAAGGGAAAGCCTCATTAAGTCACATAAACATTTTTTATCTGCTTCGCTATTCATAACAATAGATAATCAAAGAAAAATAAAAGGATTTTTCTTTGATTATCTATGTTTTTGGCAGGTTTGTCTACTAAGTGTGTTAGTTGGTCGCGGGTCGTGAAAACGCGCTAACACAGTAAAAGGTCGAAGTAGTTTACGCGTAGAAGTCGTATAAAAATTAAATAAATATACTTAGATTATCACTCCGCTAAACATTTATCAGATTTTTCAGGTAATTATGTATGCGTGAAAGCTTAATAGAAGAACACTCCAAGGTAGTAGAAAATCAAAGGAAAATGCTTTATTTTTCTTTGATTTTCGGTGCTATGGAGGCAATAAATATAAAAAAGTTTATGCGACTTCAGCGAGATTTACCATCCTTACAAAAATCAAGGTAAATCTCGTTGCGGAGACAGAAACTTTTTTTATATTTATTGCTAACTTTAAATTCACAACAAAAGTATATCGAAGAAACAACACTATACTTATTAAGTTAATTAGCATCTACCATTATATTAATTATTGTTCTATCGACATTAGACATGCCTTTATCACTTAAGGTTTTAAGATTTTTTATACTTTGTTCTGCTGTTCCAGTTACAATGCCGTTATTTTTACATGCATAGTAGCCTTCCATAGCTAAAAGTGAAGATTGAACTCCTGATGCAGCAGCTGTACCTAGTTTAAGAGCGCATCCGGGTTTTGCTCCGTCACATATAACACCTGATTGATTAGCTAAAATGTTTTTTACAGTTCCTTGAATTTGAGCGTAGCTTCCACCCATTAGCCAAGTAATCGCACAAGCAGAGCCTGTTGAAGCTGCTATAGAACAACCACAAAGGGGAGATAGTCTGCCAATATAATGCTTAACATAAGCAGTTATAACATGGCTTATAGCCAGTGCTTTTGATAAATCTACCTCATTGGTTGGATGTACTTCATTATATGCTGCAATAGGAAGAATAGCTGTTAAACCGTTATTTCCGCTTCCATTGGAGCTCATAACTGGAACAGTAAGTCCTGACATTCTAGCATCGGAAGCTGCTGATGTAAGCATCATGGCAGTATTGGCTAAATCAGTCCCGATTATACCTTTATCCATATTCTGCTTAATTGCATAACCAGTACCTATTCCAAGTCTTTGATTCATACCAAGCTTTGCGGCAGACATATTCATCTCTATACCTTTTAGCATAAATTTAGTATCTTCAAAGTTTAAACTTTCAATTGTTTTTATAATATCCATTA
The DNA here is from genome assembly GCA_002479485.1 of Firmicutes bacterium UBA7510. Classification (GTDB taxonomy): domain Bacteria; phylum Bacillota; class Clostridia; order Tissierellales; family Sedimentibacteraceae; genus UBA1535. Next base: position 27,311 of record DLNM01000066.1, read on the forward strand.
TTGAAGCGTCAAAGAAACTGTTATCAACTTCACAATTAGAATTAATGTTTGAGTTAGTTTTTTTTGTAAAAACAGTACTATTATTTAAAGAAATATCTACTATGTTATCATGCTTGTCTTCGATTATTGCTTCTGAAACATTATTATCTGACTTTACTATGACCTTGACATAAACTTTTTTATCTGTATCTGCAATTCTAACCAAAACTTTATTGTTATATATAAGCTCTCTTGCAACACTTCTGCAATTATCATCTATTTCACCTAAAATTTCAAGACCTTTTTCATAGCTTTGCTTAGCAACACCTAATGCAGCCGCTACGTCAAGTCCAATTTCTTTTGAATTTGGAATACCAACATTCATACCGTTTTTATATATATTAGGACTTAAATATACATCTACGGAGTCAAACTTAGTACCTTTTATGCAAGATGATGCTGCCGCTGCACAAAGTGCTATAGCAACAGGTTCAGTACATCCTATAGCTGGCTTAACTTCGTTATTAAGTATATATAATATGTTTTCTTTAATATTCATAATTACCTCCATTGTGAAGCGCTTTTTTTACACTTTTCTATAATCAATATCATTAATAACATAGAAAGCAATTTTTGTGCCAAAAAATATCTTGCTGAAATAGCGAAAAACTAGTTATTTGTATCATTGTGATACAAATAAAGTCTCATAATGATACAATGTTTTTATTTGAGACAACACTCGCTACTAAAACAATATATTGATGGGAGATTTTAATCAGTATGTTCAGCTGTAAGTAAAAACAAACAAATTTTAACAAATATACCTGTAATTGAATTTCATTAATTGCAGGTATATTTTCTTTTAAATTCAACTATCTTTATCTAATTAATATAAAATTTATTAATTGACAAATCGTCCTAAATAGCAATACAATATAACTAAGTAAATTAAAAGGAGTTAATATTAATTATGAAAAGAAAATATATTTTAATCATATCAATGATAATTTTGATATTTAGCTTAAGCTCTTGTGCTAAAGTAGATGAGGTTAAAGAAGAAAATAAAGAAAATGAAGCTATAAATCAAGTTGGGAAGTCGTATTTTAGTGAAGAAGAAGTAATTGCTGTAATTCTTAATAATTTAGATAATGATAAAATAAGTAATTATAAAAAAAGCATAAACATTGAGGAATATGGTGATAGCAGTTATGAATCAGCGTTAATAATACCAAAATACAATAATATGAAAATATCTGTGTACACATCAAATATTGATGGTGATAAGCTTATAAAGGATGAGCTTCTTTACGAAACGAAAAATAAAGAAAAATATGGATTCTTATTTAAAAATGAAAGACCGGAAGGAATTCCACTTATAATAACATTAGAAGGGGAAGGAATTAATGTAGATTATATATATTCATACAATGGCAAAGATGGTACACCAGAGTTTGAACTTATAAAGCAAGGTCAATAAGGAAATAAATATGAAAATTAGAGAAGAAAAAAATAAAATTATAATAACTGAACAGCCTAATTTTGAGCCTTGTCATATATTTGAATGTGGACAAGCTTTTAGGTGGGAAAAAGAAAAAGATAATAGCTATACTGTAGTAGCTAATGGAAAAGTTATTAATGTAGCAAAGGAAAATGATAATATAATCATTAACAATGTTACTGAAGAAGATTTTTATAATATATGGCAGGGTTATTTTGATTTAAATACTGATTATAATGATATTACATCAAAGCTAAATAATGATTATATTATGAAAAAAGCAATAGAGTTTGGACATGGTATTAGAATATTAAATCAGGATGAATTTGAAACTATAATATCGTTTATAATTTCCGCCAATAATAGAATCCCTATGATTAAAAAGGTAATTGAGAATCTAAGTACAAATTTTGGGGATAAGATTGGTGAATATAACGGTAAAGAATATTATGCATTTCCTACAATGGAGCAATTAGCTAAAGCTCCAATTGATGTAATTAGAGATTGTAAGGCAGGCTTTCGTTCTGAAAGAATAAAGGAAGCTGCTACACGAATAATAGATGAAAAAGATATTGTTTACAATCTAAAAAGTAAAAGCTATGATGAGGCATTAGAATATCTGATGACCTATAACGGAATAGGTAACAAGGTTGCTAATTGTGTACTGCTATTTTCAATGAAGCAATTTTCAACATTTCCTGTTGATGTTTGGGTTAGAAGAGTTATGCAGGAATTATATGTACCAAAAACAACTAGCGATAAAGAAATAAGAAAATTTGCAGAGGATAAATTTGGACATATATCTGGATATGCTCAGCAATATTTGTTTTATTACGCTAGAGAGCAGGGTATAGGTAAATAGATAAAAATGGTGTATTTCACAATACACCATTTTTTTATTATATCTATGTTATATTTTAAATATTTTAACCATCTCGTTCATTGAAGTAGCATGTGATGATAGCTCTTCACTAGAAGCAGCAATTTCTTCAGAAGTAGCTGAGTTGCTTTGTATTACTTCTGTAACTTGTTCAATTTGTGTTACAGTAGATTTAATAAACGATGATTGTTCATTAGAAGCATTTGAGATATTTTTTATTAAATCATTTACTTCAATTGTCTTTTTAACGACATCATCGAGAGCATGAGCTATGTTTTTGCTAATATCTACTCCTGCTACTACACTTTGTACAGAGCTTTCAATTAGTTTAGTTGTATCTTTAGCAGCCTCGGCACTTTTAGAGGCAAGATTTCTAACTTCATCAGCTACAACTGCAAAACCTTTACCAGCTTGTCCAGCTCTAGCAGCCTCAACTGCAGCATTTAAAGCAAGTATATTAGTTTGGAAAGCTATATCTTCAATAACTTTTATTATTTTAGCAATATTTTCTGAGGAAGTATTTATTTCATTCATAGCCGTTAGCATTATGTTCATATTTCCATTACAGTTTTTAATTTCATCAGTTACATTATTGAAGAAGTCCATAGCATCGTTACTATTTTTTGCGTTTTCTTCGATTTTTTCTGAAACATTTGTAATAGAATTTGAAATTTGTTCTATTGCTGTTGCTTGACTTGTGGCTCCAATTGCTAAAGTTTGTGAACCTTGTGCTACCTGTGTAGAACTTGAACTCACTTCATCAGCAGCAATAGCTATTTCCCCAATTATTTTTTTTAATATATCTGAAAGCTGTAATAAAGAATACTTTATTTTACTAAAATCTCCGTCATATGATTGTACTAACTCTACCTTCAATTCTCCGTTGGAAATGTTATCCAGCGCTTGAGTTATTTCGTTTATGTATGCTATATATTCTTTTAATCTTGCAGTTAAAGCATTTAGTGAATTAGCAAGAAGCCCTACTTCATCGTTTGTATTAACATCTATTTGTACATCTAGTTTTCCATCTGCTATATCTTGTGTTACATTAGTTAATTTTTTTAGTGGACGAGTTATTATTTCTGCTATAATCAATATTGAAATAATTGTGAGTGTAATGCCAACTAAAAATATTGTTACTAATATTGCCGTAACTTGGTTTGCATTACGATGAAACTCGTTTAAAGGAATGTACGATATAAGCTTCCATCCTGTGTCTTCAATAGGTAGATATCCGCCATAAGCTTTCTTGCCATCGTTATTGTATTGTACTTTAGATATATTAATATTATTTATAGAGTTTAATATTTCATTGCTCAATCCTATATTATCTATAGTGGATAATAATTTACTTTCATCATTATGTGCAAGAACAATATTGCCTTTAGATGCCATAATGTAGTATCCTGTTTCACCTAGTTTTTGTTCCATAACCATATTATTTAATGTAGTTATTTCGATATCTGCAGCTGTTATTCCAATTATTTTTTTGTTTGCATCATATACTGGAGTTGAAATAGTAATTACTTGATTTCCAGTCGTTGAATCTTCATAAGGCTCCGATATATATGTTCCATTAATTTTTGCAGCATTATACCATTCTCGTGTTGTAACATCATAATCCTTATCTGATATCCAGCCTTCCCAATCCATAGCAATATTTGCATTTATATCACCAATATATGTTGAAACTATTGAATTAGGGTCTAAATCTCTACTTGCAATTAGCATTTTTATTACACTTTTATAATATTCATTATTAGTTGGTTTATCACCCTTATCTAGTGTTGAAATAATATTTACTACGTTTTGATCTGTTGCCATTTGTTCAACTAGTGTCATATATCGTATGAAATATTTTTCAACTTCACTTTGTACATAGCTATCAGAGTTTTGTAGTATAGTTATTTGATTTTTAGTAAAAGCACTGTCAGAAAATTTGTAAACTAAAATTCCTATTATTAAGAATGTTATCGCTACAGTACCTCCAATGATAACCATGATTTTACCTTTAATTCCACCCATTCTTTTTTTCATTTTTGCCTTTTTTTCTATCATATTTTGCCTCCAAAATAATAAATTGAATTATAATGTTAATAAGTACTATAAATTGTTTTACTTAACATTTATTTACCAAATAAAATGTTTTATTTTACTAAATTTTAAGACGATAACAGAATAACACAATAAATTACAAAATTATACAAATAAGTATAATTTTCTACATTATA
>DLNM01000037.1:0-6223 GCA_002479485.1 Firmicutes bacterium UBA7510
ATATTTATTGAATTTAAAAAATATTTTAACATTTATATATCAATATATCAATATCATAATGTTATGTTTTTTACAAATGAACATTACAATTAAAATATTATTAAGTTTTTTTTAAGTTTCGAACTTAAAAACATATTTATTGGTAGCAAAAAACGCAAAATTACTATTATAAATATAATTATAATATGTATTCTGCGTTTAATATTATTTATCTACAGACACTTTTATCTTTTCAAGTGCTTTTTTTTCAAGTCTTGAAACTGTCATTTGAGATATATTTAGTTTTTTTGCAATCTCGCTTTGAGTAGTATTATTATAAAATCTTTCAACTATTATTTCTTTTTCCAGTTTATTTAATAGCTCTAATGATTTTTTTAAAAATTCATAATTTTCAAAAGTTTCATAACTATTAGTTTCATCACTAATAATATCTACTAACTCCATTTCTTTAGATTCATTACCTTTATCAAGATTTATATTTAAAGATTGAGATGTAAATAATTTACCTGCTTCCATTGCTTCAAGAATTTCTTCCTCAGAATATCCAAGATTTTCAGATAATTCTTTAATAGTTGGTGTTCTATTAAGTTTAAAAGATAACTCGTTGCTAACATCATTTATTTTTTTAGAAACTTCCTGTATGCGTCTAGGAACCTTTATAGCCCAGCCTTTATCTCTAAAATATTTTTTTATCTCTCCTAGAATTGTAGGCGTAGCAAAGCTTGTAAATTCATAACCTTTATTGATATCAAATCTTTCTATTGCGTAAATTAACCCTATGCTAGCAATTTGGTAAATATCGTCATGTTCTATTCCTTTATTGACATACTTTTTAGATATAATGTCTGCAAGATATTGATATTTATTAAAGATTTCATTTCTTGTTTCAATATTTCTTGTTTTACTATATTCTAAAAATATATCACAATTTTTCAAACCTTGTTTAATATTAATCACAGTATCAACGCCTATCTTATATTTATTATTGTTTCAAAAACAATTCTATTATTGTCATAATCTATATTGTACTTATCTGCTAAACTATCAATTATTAAAGAAAACATTTCACTATTTAATATTGAATTTTCTGATAATTTTTCATCATTTTTATCAGTTACCTCTATCTTAATTTTATCATCTTCCAAATAATATTCTATCAAGAAAGGTTTGTTATTTTTCTTTATATTATTTATAAAAAATATGCAAATTTCAGAAACTATAACTTTCATATCTTCTATTTTATCTATACTTAAGTTATAAATATTAGAAATTGAGGAGGTTGTTAACCTAATACAACTAATAAATTCAGATTTTTTAGGTATTTCAAATTTTATTTTTTCCATACTAACACTCTTCTATATTAAATATTTTATTAAGACCTGTTATATCAAATAGTTTATATATATTAGGCTTAACATTTTTTAACTTAATACTTAGATTTTTTTCTTTAATTGTTTTAAGGATACTCATAAAAACACCTAATCCTGTACTATCAAGATAATCTAATTTTTCTGAATTTACAACAATATTTTTATTTTCAGCATTAATAATATCTATAACCTCTTTTTTAAACATAGGAGAAGTATAAATATCTATTTCTCCAATTGGTAAAATTTCAATAAAATCTTCATTATTATTTGTATTTATTATTAATGACATAGTACCCTCCATTTTTTAATATTATACTTCTTCTTCTTCAGAATCATCTACATCTTCTCTAATTAACTTTGCTAATGACACTACTTTATCGCCCTCATTTAATCTCATAGCTTTTACACCTTGAGTGTCTCTGCCAGTTACAGAAATATCTGATGCATGCATTCTAATAATTGATCCAACTTGACTAATAATCATTAAATCATTTTCTGGTTCTATAATCATTGCACCAACTATATCACCTGTTTTTTCATTAATGTTATGAGTTTTAACACCTTTACCAGCTCTTGCTTGTTTTCTATATGCAGTTGTACTTGTCATTTTGCCAAAGCCATTTTCAGTCAAAGTTATAAGCTTTTCACGAGTTTCTGGTATAGCTTCTTCATTAATTTCTTCTTCTTCAGTTATTTCTGGTAGATTATCTCCATCAAGTATGAGCATAGCCACAAGCTCATCATCTTTAGAAGTTGATATAGCCTTAACTCCCATAGAAATTCTGCCTGTTTCTCTTACATCATCCTCACTAAATCTTATTGCTTTACCTTTTTTAGTTACAATTAAAACATCTTTAGTTCCGTCTGTTTTATTAACACTGATAAGCTCATCGTCATCAGCTATTTTTATTGCCAATAATCCAGATTTTCTCGATGTATCGAACTCATTTAACTTAGTTTTTTTGATAATACCTTTTTTAGTTGATAAAATTAAATATTCTTCATCATTGCTAAAGTCTCTCATTGGTATTATAGCTGCAACTTTCTCGCCAGCATCAAGATTAATTAGATTAACTACTGCAGTACCCTTTGCTTGTCTTCTTGCTTCTGGTACTTCATACGCTTTTATTCTATACATTTTACCTTTATTTGTAAAGAACATTAAATAATCATGAGTACTTGTAATAAATAAATCTTTTACAAAATCCTCTTCTCTAGTAGTTAAACCTGTTATACCTTTTCCACCTCTTTTTTGAGCTTTATAAGTATCTTCAGGTAATCTCTTTATATAACCGAAATTAGTTATTGTAATAGCAACATTTTCTTCCTCAATTAAATCCTCAACATTTATTTCATCTTCATCGTGAGTTATTTGAGTTCTTCTTTCATCATAATAACTATTTTTAATTTCAGTTAACTCTGTTTTTATTATTTCATCAATCAAATATGCATTTTCAAGAATTTCTCTAAATCTATTAATCATTTTAATTAATTCTTCATATTCTTCTTCTAACTTTTCTCTTTCTAGACCTTGTAATCTTCTAAGTCTCATATCTACTATAGATTTAGCTTGAATTTCTGATAAATTAAATCTATCCATTAAGTTTTGCTCAGCGTTATCATAAGAAGATCTAATAATTTTTATAACCTCATCGATATTGTCTATAGCAATTCTTAATCCTTCTAGTATATGGGCTCTAGCTTCCGCTTTGCTTAAATCATACTCAGTTCTTCTTCTAATAATTACTCTTTGATGTTCTACATAATGGTAGATCATCTCTTTTAAATTTAAAACCTTTGGTTCTCCATTAACTAGAGCAATCATAATGATACTAAAATTATCTTGTAATTGAGTATGTTTATATAAGTTGTTAAGAACAATATTTGCATTGTAATCTTTTTTAATTTCAATTACAATTCTCATACCTTCTCTATCACTTTCATCCCTAAGATCTGAAATTCCATCTATTCTCTTATCTTTAACTAACTCAGCTATTTTTTCAATTAATCTAGCTTTGTTTACAACATAAGGTATCTCAGTTACTACTATTCTATTTTTTCCATTCTTCATTTCTTCTATTTCAAGCTTAGATTTTACTTTAACAAAACCTCTACCTGTCATATAAGCATTTTTTATATTATCTTTTCCAACAATTATTGCACCAGTTGGAAAATCTGGTCCTTTTATATATTTCATAAGCTCTGGTATAGTAATATCAGGATTATCTATAAGTGCAATAGTACCATTTATTACCTCACCTAGATTATGCGGTGGTATAGAACTTGCCATACCAACAGCAATACCAGATGACCCGTTAACTAAAAGATTTGGAAATCTACTCGGAAGAACAACAGGTTCTTTCAAGGTTTCATCAAAGTTTAATCTATAATCTACAGTTTCTTTTCCTAAATCTCTTAAAATTTCAATTGCCATTTTTGACATTCTTGCTTCTGTATAACGCATAGCAGCAGCCTGGTCTCCATCAACAGAACCAAAGTTACCATGTCCATCTATTAAAGGATATCTCAATGAGAAATCCTGTGCAAGTCTTACCATTGCATCATATACAGCTGTATCACCGTGAGGATGGTACTTACCAAGTACATCACCTACAATACGAGCACATTTTCTATGTGGCTTATCAGGTGTTAGTCCAAGTTCGCTAGCTGCATACAATATTCTTCTATGTACAGGCTTTAAACCATCTCTAACATCAGGTAATGCACGACTTACAATTACTGTCATAGCATAGTCAAGATATGACTTTTGCATTTCTTTTTCAATGTGCATCTGCAATATACCATCATTCTTGTTTTCTAAATCACTCATCTATAGTCCTCCAACTAACAATATTTAGATAAAACTCTAAATATCTAGATTTTTTACATACTTTGCATTTTTCTCTATAAATTCTCTTCTTGGTGCTACTTTATCTCCCATAAGTGTTGTAAATACTTCATCTGCCTGTATTGCATCATCTATTTCTATTCTTAAAAGTATTCTATTTTCAGGATTCATAGTTGTTTCCCATAATTGCTCTGGATTCATTTCTCCAAGACCTTTGTATCTTTGGATATCATATTTACCGTCTCTTCCAAATTCATCTAAAACAGTATTAAGCTCTTTATCACTATAAACATATCTTTCTACCTTGCCTTTTTTAACCTTATAAAGCGGTGGCTGTGCAGCATAAATATGACCTTCCTCAATTAAAGGCCTCATATATCTGTAGAAGAATGTAAGTAATAATGTTCTTATGTGAGCACCGTCAACATCGGCATCGGTCATAATTATTATTTTACCGTATCTTAGCTTATCTAAATTAAATTCATCACCTATACTACATCCAAATGCAGTAATCATATTTCGTATCTCTTCTGAACTTAATATTTTATCAAGTCTTGATTTTTCAACATTTAAAATTTTACCTCTTAAAGGTAATATAGCCTGTGTTCTTCTGTCTCTTCCGCCTTTTGCAGAACCCCCAGCCGAATTACCCTCAACTATGTATATTTCACATAAATCTGGGTTTCTTTCAGAGCAATCTGCTAATTTTCCTGGTAATGCCATACTATCAAGTACATTTTTTCTTCTTGCTAATTCTCTTGCCTTTCTAGCCGCTTCTCTAGCTCTTGCTGCTTTTAATGTTTTTTCTATAATTAACCTAGCAATCTTTGGATTTTCTTCACAATAAGAATATATTGCTTCACCTGTTATACCGTCTACTATACCTCTTACTTCACTGTTACCAAGCTTTGTTTTTGTTTGTCCTTCAAATTGAGGATTTGGTATTTTTATTGATAATATAGCTGTTATTCCTTCTCTTATATCTTCCCCTGTTATGGCTATATCATTTTCTTTTATCAAATTATATTTTTTAGCGTAATCATTCATCACTCTTGTAAGAGCTGTTTTAAAACCAACTAAATGAGTACCGCCTTCAATAGTATTTATGTTATTTACAAAAGAATATAAACTTTCGCTATATGCATCTGTGTATTGTATTGCTATTTCAACAATAACTTTATCCTTTGATCCTTCTGCATATATTATTTCTTCATGAAGTATATCCTTTTTGTTATTTAAATATTGTACAAACTCTCTAATTCCACCTTCATAATGAAACTCATCTTTAATGTCATCCCTTTTATCTTCTAAAGTTATTCTTATACCTTTATTCAAAAATGCCATTTCTCTTAATCTTTTTTTGATAGTATCATAATTAAAATTAACTTCATCAAAAATTGTATTATCTGCTAAAAATGTAATAGTTGTGCCAGTATTTACTGCTTCACCTACAATTTCAAGTTCAGTAGTTGGTACACCCTTTTCATATTTTTGTCTGTAAATTTTTCCATCACGTCTTACTTCGGCTACTAACCATGTAGACAAGGCATTTACAACAGAGCTTCCTACACCATGAAGTCCACCTGATACCTTATAAGCATCATTATTAAATTTACCACCAGCATGCAATACTGTCAAAACTGTCTCTAATGTAGATTTTCCTGTTTTAGGATGCATTTCTACTGGAATACCGCTACCATTATCAATTATCTTAACTGAATTATCTTCATTTATTACGACATTTATAGTATCACAACATCCAGCTAAAGCCTCATCTATACTGTTATCTACTATTTCATATACTAAGTGATGAAGACCGCTTTCTCCTGTTGAACCTATGTACATACCAGGTCTTTTTCTAACAGGCTCTAGCCCCTCTAACACTTGTATTTGTTCCGCACCATAATGTCTATCATTTAATTCTGACATATATACCTCCATTATACCGTAAAACGGCATCAAAAAATTTAATGAAGAATCGTTTTTTGATTCTTCCGTAGTGTGA
>DLNM01000037.1:6389-7094 GCA_002479485.1 Firmicutes bacterium UBA7510
TGATTCTTCCGTAGTGTGAAATTTTTTTCACACTAACACCTCTATATTATAATATTTCCGATATTTCCTTCACATATATGAAAGATTTTTTTATCATTATTTTTTACTAAATCCTTTAAATCATTATCATCAGTGGAAGTGATAATAGTTTGTATATTTTTTATATAATTAATTAAAAAATTTTTCCTTTTATTATCAAGTTCTGATAAAACATCATCTAATAAAAGTATAGGATATTCACCTATTTCATTTTTAATTATTTCTATCTCCGCTAGTTTTATAGCTAAAACTGCACTTCTTTGTTGACCTTGAGAGCCAAAATATTTAAAATCCTTATCATTTATTTTGATTATTATATCATCTTTATGTGGTCCATATAAGGAATTTTTTCTAAAAATTTCATTTTCTATACTTTTATTTATTTTTTCCCTAAAAATTTCTTTTATTTCATTTTTTGATAAATTTTCTACATTTCCTATATCACATTTATACAGTAATTCAAAATTCTCTTTATTATCTGAAATATCAGCATATATTAATGCAGCATAATGCTTTAAATTTTTAATATATTCTTTTCTATAAAAAATAATTTCAGAACCTATATCAATTAAATAATCATTCCATATAGAAAGAACGTCCCTATTAGAATTATTAGTGATATCTTTAAGAATATTATTTCGTCCTGTAATTACTTTTTTATAATTT
>DLNM01000070.1 GCA_002479485.1 Firmicutes bacterium UBA7510
ATATCTCTGGTGAATGACATAGCCATTCATTCTCAAGCCTTACGCTTGCATACTAACAAAATTAAAATTTTGTTAGTTTTATGTTCTGACTTTCACAGAACTGTTTTTTCGCTTACAAACTATAACTTCGTTATAGTTTGCTGAAACTAAAGGTTGTTCTTATGCTGTTTTATTGTCTAAGGTTCGTTTTTTAACTTCTTTGTTTTTTTATCACACTATCTCTTGACAGCTTGATTATTCTATCACACCGACTTTCCGATGTCAAGAAGTTTTTTTATTTTTTTAATTTTATTTGTTTTCCACTATCTCTCGACAGCTTACTTAGTATATCATCTAATACTATTGTTTGTCAACTACTTTTTCAATTTATTTTTATTAGCTTTTTTTATTTACTAAGTGTCGTCAAATGACAGCTTTGTCATATTAACACAACAAATTACATTTGTCAACAATAAGTTACATAAAATTACTTTTCAAAAAAATAAAACAGATATAGATCTATACCTGTTTTATTTTCTTTATAGAAGATTTTACAATGTTACTCTTAGCACTCGCAGCCTTCTTTTCCGCCACATGTGCAGAATAATACAACTAATATTAAGAAAAAGAACAATAGGCTATCCCCTTCACAGCCACCAAATGCGTTTAATAAACCGTTATTTTCTCCGCAATTGCAAAAACAACTAATAGCTATTAATATTAAGAAAAAGAATAATAAATTGTCTCCTATTCCTTCTCCACATCCGAACATGTTTTGTAAATTATTAAACATAATTTAATACCCCCATTTTTAAATATACATTATAATATTCAATATATAATAATTGTGTTACTCTATTCCCCATTTAACTTATTAAGAAAATTTCTAAGTTTACTGATAATATCTTCTTCATAAGACTCATTTCCCCCATAACTTCTGTTAATTCTACTGTTTCTACCACCATTTCTATTATTATTTTTGTTCATATTGTTTGATACTCTATTTATTCTTTCAAGTATATCCATTATTTCCTGTATGCTTTGGATATTAGGTGCTGTTATGTTTTGATTATTCTGCTGATTTAGATTATTAGTCAAAAAAGGAATAACTAATAATGGTATTACTGGATTTATCAATTTAATCACCTCTAAATCCTTTTGTAATATTAGTGTTTGTATTTAAAATACTAGCAACACTATATTACTAATGTATGTATTAGTTATTCCTTTGTGAATTAATTTAAATATTTTATATAATAATATTTTTAATTATTTGAGTACTCAATTATTTCGTCGTCTTCATATAATTCATCAAGCTCTTTATACCTATGATTAAGCTCTTCTTTTAATTTAACATGCTTTTCATATTCACTATTTACATTAATATCATTATTCTCACTGTATAATAATTGCTCTTGAGCCTTTATATCTTCTTCTAATTGCATTATTTTTTCTTCTAATTTTTTTAAATCTCTTTTTTTCTTTTCTATTCTCTTTATGTCTTCCTTTTTTCTAAGGTAATCTTCCTTAGATTGACTAATCATTTTTACATCTTTTAATTCGCTATTAGAATTTTCTTGTTCAAGCATCATGTTCTGAATTTTACTTTTTTCATATTTATAGCCCTCATAATCGTAATCATAAACATTTATTGTTTTATTTTCTATTTCGGCTACTCTAGTTGCAACCTTATCAATGAAGTATCTATCATGAGATATAAATATTATTGTACCTTCATAATTTATTAGATCTTCTTCTAGTGATTCTCTAGAATCAATATCTAAATGATTTGTTGGCTCATCTAAAATTAAAACATTTGACTTTTCGTACATAAGTGTTAATAGCTTTAATCTAGTTTTTTCACCTCCAGATAGATTGTTTATTTTTTTATAAACATCATCCTCTGTAAATAAAATTTTAGCTAATTCATTTCTAGCCTCACTTATAGATATACTATATTTATATGAAAAATAATCAACAACTTTCATATTTTCATCCTCAAAAACAACATCTTGTGGTAAATATCCAATATTAACTTTGGAACCTAATCTTATTTTCCCAGAATCACATGGGGTTTCATTTAGCACCATTTTAATTAGTGTTGATTTTCCAGTTCCATTTTCCCCTAAAATTGCAATGCTATCCTTATAATATACAGATAGGTTAGCATCTGTTAAAAGGTTTTTTTCACCAAAGGATTTACTAACTTCATCTATCTCAAGTACGATTCTTCCTGTCCTTTCTGAAGAATTTAATGCAAAACTTTTTACCTTCTTGTCCTTTATTGGTTGTTTTAATTCATCTATTTTTTCTAGCCGTTTTTCTAATTCTTTAGCTCGTTTATACATTTTTTCGCTGTCACGCATGGCCCCCCAAATTCTATATTGTTGTATTTGGTCTTCCATTTTTTTGATTTTTCTTTGTTGATTTTCATATTCTTTAAGTTCTTGTAAAAACCTAAGTTCTTTCTCAACAACAAATTTTGAATAGTTACCATTATATATATAAGCCCCATCTGAACTCAGTTCAATAATTCTATTAACTACTCTGTCTAAAAAATATCTATCGTGAGATATTATTACTACGGTACCTTCATATGTATTTAAATAATCCTCTAACCACTCTACAGATTTAATATCAAGGTGATTTGATGGCTCATCAAGTAGCAAAACATCTGGATTTTCTAGTAAAATTTTACCCAGAACAACTCTGGTTTTTTCTCCACCGCTTAATTCACAGAATTTGTTTTGCTGCATTTTATCAGGAATGTCTAGTCCGATAGTTATTTTATCTAACTTCTCTTTAATTCTATATCCACCCAACGCCTCATAGCTATCATGAAGCAGACTGAATTTTTTTACAGCCTGCTCTAATTTTTCATCTTTTATATTATCAAAGGATTTTTGCAAGGTATTCATTTCTGCTTCTATATTATATATATCAGAAAATGAAAGTTTTAAAATATCTTCTACAAGCATTCCATTATGAAAGCTATGCATTTGCTCTAAATACCCTATTTTCGAACCTTTTCTTTTGTTTATCTGACCAGAAGTTGCCTCCTCAACTCCACAAATAATTTTCATTAGCGTGGATTTTCCTACACCATTTTTTCCAACGAGGCCAACTCTTTCCTTATCTTTTATGTCAAATGTGATATTTTCAAATATTTTATCTACTCCAAAGCTTTTTCCTAAATTACTTACTCCAATTTCAATCATTTTTATTTTCCTTTAACTAACTCATCTATAGATTTAGCCGTAATATTTTGTTTATCAATATTTAAAAGCTTAATAGCTTTTTCTAGGTCATTTTTTCCTGTTACTTCTATTTCTAAATATGGATGCGGATAAATTTCTTTATCCCATTCATCTATTTCAAACAATATATTTTCATAAATATATGATTTTCTATGTTTTTTTCCTGGCTTCTTTTTATAATATTTAAGAGCATCAAGAATTCTAATAGTTTCATCAACATTAGAAATTTCTGTTTCTATCTCTTCATTTACTCTAACTACATCTCTTGCAATATTTCTTTTTATAGTTAATGTATTGGTTGTTTCACCTGTAAGGTTATCTTTTGTAATTCTTATTCTTAAGTAACCGTGATATATATTTCTTAAATACCTATCTTCAGTATCAAATCTTATATTAATTTGCTCTTCATCTTTAATAAGTTTAGCACCAATTTCTAGTAGTTTTTTTTCAATTTCTTCTTTATTAATATTCAATACCTTAACTTCAATCTCATTCAAACAGCAACACCTCTTTTGTTATTTCAAGAATAATAAACAAATTGTATATAAATATACTACCATAATATCATGTAATTTATACAATTGTCTACTAACAAAAAACAACTTAAAGCTAATGCTAAAAGTTGTTTTTATATAATCTACATTATATTACCTTCATATTCATCTTGTTCTTCTATTTCATCAAATATAATTTCATTTTTTTCTGTAGCTTCACCGTATTTAAGCGTGAATCTAGAAACAAGTTCTTTCAATATCTGTGCTTGTCCTGATAATTCTTCACTTGAAGCAGCGCTCTCTTGAGCAGTAGCTGAGTTTGTTTGAACAACAGCAGAAATTTGTTCAATACCTAACGATATTTGCTCTATAGATGAAGACTGTTCTTTTGATGCTTCAGCAATTTTATCTATTAAAGCAGTTGATTGTTTTGCACCTTCGACAATCATTTGTAGCGACCTTGCAGTTTGTTCAGCAATTTTTGTTCCATTTTCAACAGCTTTTATGGCATTTTCTATTAAAGCAGTAGTATTTTTTGCTGACTCCGCACTTTTTCCTGCTAGATTTCTTACCTCATCAGCTACAACTGCAAATCCTTTACCAGCGGTACCTGCACGAGCCGCCTCAACTGCAGCATTTAAAGCCAAAATGTTAGTTTGGAAAGCTATATCATCAATAGTTTTAATAATCTTTTCAATTTCTCCAGATGCTCTACCTATTTCCTGCATCGCATCCATCATTTGTCTCATTAATTTATTTCCATTTTCCACTTCTTTAGAAGCTACAGCAGATATATCACTAGCATTTTTTGCGTTATCTGCATTTTTTACAACTTGATCTGATACCTCAGCAATTGATGCAGATAGCTGTTGTATTGCACTTGCTTGCTCTGTAGCACCTTGGGACAGCAATATTGCACCACCTGAAACTTGCTCAGCTCCGTTTGTTACTTGCTCAGCACTTTCACCAATTAATTCTACAGTATTATTTAATGAATAGATTATTTCTTCCATTGAATGTTTTATAGGAGAAAAGTCTCCAATATAATCCATATCTACTGTAATATCCAAGTCATTTTTAGAAATTTCACCTAATACATAAGAAATGTTTGTAATGTATCCAGATAATTCTTGTAATGTTTTACGCATATCATCTGCTAACTCTCCAAGTTCATTTTTACCGTCATATGTAATATTTGAATCAAGTTTTCCTACAGCTAATGAACTAATAGCAGATTTTATTTCCGCTATTGGTTTAACTATACTCTTTGTTAATACTAAACATATACCTATAATAAATACTATGTTTATTATAACTAATATGATAATTATTATTGACTGACTTTTGGCAAATCTAGACGCACTTTTAACAAAATTTACGGCTTTAGAATTGGAATTTTCATGAGATTTATCTAATAAGTTATTTGCTTGCTCAGTTAATGGGGTAAGTTTCTCATTTATAGATTTTATAGCTCTTGATTTCATATTATTTCTTAAATCTGAAAATATACTTTCAAATATACTAGGAGTCTGAGCCATAACCTCGTTATACTCTTTTAAAACTTCATTATTTGGATATTTTTGAACTATATCTTTATATAATTCATCTAGTATTTTTAATTCTTCTTCGACTTTTGCTATGTTTTCATTTACAATAGTTTTTTCACTGTACATCGTACATTTAAATAAGCTATTTTCTGCTTTTTCCAATGCTAATTTCATTTCGAATGTTAAATTACTTATATTATAGGACTCGTTATAAAATGTTTCTAAATTTTGTGCTATTTTACTTGTTCCTACACTTGTTACAAGCATTGAGCCTATAACTAATACCAAAACAAAAACAAATCCTATTAATAATCTTGTACCAATTTTCATGTTTTTAAACATAAATTCACACTCCTTATTTATTCTAGTTATAATGTGGTCTCCAAGTTATTGCATAATATATTATATTATAACATTTTTTGTCAGATTGTAAATGTTTTATTATTTTTACCTATTAAAGTAATATCCGTTTTTACCATTTCTTTTTCTGTAATACATAGCTTTGTCAGCAATTATTATGTTTTCATCAATGTTTAGAGAATAATCGAATTTAGAAATACCAACTGTTAGAGTACAATGTATGTCTATGTCATTATATTTAAAATTATAATTTGCTACTTCATTACATATGCTTTGTATTTTAATTTCTAAATCTTCCTCATTAATTCCATAAACTGACGAAATAAACTCTTCACCACCCCATCTACAGGACATTCCTGCATGTGAACAATGTTTTTCTATAATTGAAGCTACATTTTTCAAAACACAATCCCCTTGATAATGTCCATATGTATCATTGATTTTTTTAAAATCATCTATATCAAATAAAATAAACCACAATGGTAAATTATTTAATTTAGATTTTTCTATTAATTTATTTATATGTTCAAGGAAATAATATCTGTTATATAGTCCTGTAAGTCTATCTGTATAGGCTAATCTTCTATTTTCTATTAAGGCATTTTCTAATTCAATATTTGCTTGTTTTAATGCATCTTTAGTTCTTTTATTTTCTAAGTGCGCTTTTACACGTACATTTAATTCTATTGCACTAAATGGTTTTGAGATATAATCAATTGCTCCAACATTAAATGCCTTTACAATGCTATCTTCATCAACCTGTGATGTAAGAAAAATTATAGGTATGTCGGATGTCGAAGGATTGTTTTTTATTTTTTCACAGATACTATAGCCGTCTATATCTGGTAACAGTAAATCTAAAAGTATTAAATTAGGTTTAACTTCTTTAATTATTTCTAGTGCAGATATACCATCATATGCTTTTAATACATTAATATTGTCACTGGTTAGCTTTTTTTCGACAATATTGCATATCAAAATACTATCATCCACTACTAAAACATTCTCTTTAATCATAACAATCTCTCTATTAATTATATATCTTATATACATGAATTAACAAAATTTTCATATATACTGTTATAATATGCCAATACCTTCTATAAGTCAACACGTATAATTTTCCAATAAAAAACTTAGTTTTTAAACTAAGTTCCTTATTTTTTCATTATAATATAGTTGTATCTGTACTACCAGTACCTTTAACCTCTTTTGTTATATAAGTCCAAGTTTCGCAGCCTACTTTACCATCAGGAGTTAGGCCTCTTGCCTCTTGGTATTTTATAAGTGCATTTTTAGTACCTACTCCAAAGATCCCATCTAGTCCTGCACCTGTAAATCCAAGTGTATTTAATGAGTCCTGCAATATAAGTACATAGGTATTGATACTTCCTTCACTTACTGCTATATAACCAGCCGCGCACGCAGGGGGTGTCAATCTTCTATCCACATGTACCCATGTAGGCGTTAAATAGGCAGGCTCAACATACACCCAACAACCTATTTGGTCTGCTAAGTCTCTTAACTTGTTTCTATCCTCGTTTGAAAAAGTTTGAGCCATATCCATTGCCGTTCCTGCATAGTGTTGAGATTGAGTTCCGTGACCTCCTTCCCAGATTCTTTTGAATGCATATCTTACGCCTATTGGGCTTCCCCATTGTTCTCTTAAAATATTCCAACAATCCATTACCGCTTTATTTGTCCATATGGTTGGTGAATTAGAACTACCTCTAAATTCCCCAACTGTAATAGTTCCGGCGGTAGCATAAGGCATTGTATCGCTTTCTTCTAAATAATGAGACTCCATTTCATTACTGTCGTTATTATATATTAATACCTTAGTTGCCATATAAACCTCCTAAATAATTCTTAAGATTATTATATGAATAAATCTTTTACAAGTGAAAAAATAAAGTTTTTAAATAAGATCAAAAATATTTAAAATTATTTTTATTTTTATGTTTAGGTACGTTTTCCTTG
Organism: Firmicutes bacterium UBA7510; assembly: GCA_002479485.1. Taxonomy (GTDB): domain Bacteria; phylum Bacillota; class Clostridia; order Tissierellales; family Sedimentibacteraceae; genus UBA1535. The sequence goes on from DLNM01000070.1 coordinate 7,618, forward strand.
GGTATTATATAAATATAAATAATAAAGATAGGAGATGATTCCACCAAAATATTAAATTAGCACCATAATTAGATTATAGTATTAAATAAAAGTCATTAGAAAGGATTGAGTCCAAAACAAAGTTAAATTTGAAAAATCAACATGAAAGATAGTTAAATTTACATAGTTGGATAAGAGTAAGAATTAATTGGAAATTTCGGTATAATAAAAGTACTTAATTATTAAAATAGAATTAAGTACTTTTATTTTTATTGCATAGACAACAAGGTTCTGAGGCTAGCTTTCTATAAACTTCATAAGCTCCTCATTAAATCTATCTCTTTCATCGTAAAATGATCCGTGCCCACTGTAATGAAAAGGTAAAAGTACAGAATTTTTAATATTTTCATGCTGTATTTCTCCTAATTCGAAAGGAACGACTTTGTCGTGGATGCCGTGAATAATTAATGTGGGTACTGTTATAGCTGGCAAATCATTAAATAGTTGCTCTCGAATCCACATTTTTGCCACTGCAGCAGTTGCCCAACTAGAGGCTTCGAGACCAAGATTAAAAAACCATTGCGAGAATGATGGCGTTATATATTGAAAGAAAAATATCTGTCCGAAATTATTCAGCATATTCGGTCGGTCTTTGTAGGTTTCGTCAATTATATTATATATCTTATCTACATCTACGCCATATGGGAAGTTCGGAAGTTTAATTAGACTTGGCGCCGCAGCGTCAATAAGTACCGACTTCGATACTCTGTAGCTGTTATGTCTTGTCATGTATCTTATTGCTATTGCTCCTCCTGTTGAATGCCCAGCCAGTGTAATATTATTCAGGTTCATGGCTTCAATTACAATTCTCACATCATCTGACAACCTATTATAATTATATCCGCCCCAAGGTTTGTCTGATTTACCAAAACCTCTTTGATCTATTCCCACACATCTGTATCCTTTTTCTGGTAGCGTATCAAACTGATACTCAAACAATTCATGACTTCCGGGCCATCCATGAAGAAAAACAATTGTCCTGCTTCCGCTTGGATTGAGATCCTTCACAAAAATATTTACTCCCGGTTCAACTTCAATATAATATTCCATAAAAACCTCCAATAAAATTAATAGCTTTTTAGAATATTATTCATCCGTAGGATGGAATATGTATAAGCAGATACTTATATGGGATAAGAAATTTTGGTATAATAAAAGTACTTAATTATATAAATGGAATTAAGTACTTTGTTTTTTATTTTAAAAATATGTCAAATACCAGCATTTTATAAAAACCTATAAACTCTCTTATGTAGTAGGTTGGTATAAATATTGCCCAAATCTGACTTGCACAATAGGTTACTTTTTTATAGCCTAGCTCATTGCAAAGCATTTTAGATCTTAAAAGATGAAAACCGCTTGTTATAACCTTTATATTTAATTCATCTATTTTTTTTCCGCTGTGTTTTTCTATAATTTCTTTAGAAAATTCTAGATTTTCATAGGTGTCTGTAGCATGATCTTCTTTTATAACACGCTCATCTTCTATTCCATTTTTGACAAGGTGTCTTTTCATAGCTTCTGCCTCTGTTATGCTTTCACCTGGACCTTGACCTCCAGTTACTACAATGTAACCATAATCTTCATTTAAGTTTGCGTACTCTATAGCTGCATCAACTCTTTGTTTTAGTGTAACAGTCATAGTTTCACCACGAATTCCAGCTCCTAAAACTATGGTGTAATCGGCTTTATCTATGTTTTTTTGAAATGAAAATCCTATGATTGCTAACTCAGTTAATACAAATATAGTAAGACCTACTATAAATAATGGTTTTATTACTTTAATTATTTTTTTATATACTTCATTTTTATATAATGTTTGGTTTATAAAGCCAAATATACATAAAAAAATCCCTCCTAGCAAAAGGTATTTGCTAAAAGTTATAGATCCCATAGCCGCAGTAAGGGTAAAGTAATAAATAATAAAAAACACGCCAAATGCATAAAATAAAATATTTATTATATTTTTTTTCATATCTATCCTACTTATTAATAATTAATTATTTTCTAAATATTTAATTGCACATTCTACAAAAACTGCTGCACCTACATGTATTGCTTCTTCATTGAATATAATTTGAGGATTGTGTAGTCCATATTTATATCCTTCTTCCTTGCTTCCAGCACCTAATGCAAGATAAGAGCTTGGAACTAAATCTGATACAAAGGAGAAGTCCTCGGAAAGCATTTGTTTTCTATACGGTACAACCCTATCCCCTATAATGCCTTTAATATATCCAACAAATTCATTAGTTATATTTTCATCACTTATTATTGCCGGTACACTAGCATAAAAATCAACTTCACATTCAGTTCTAAATGCTTTAGCTGTTAATGTGCTGATTTCTTCTATACGTTTTAGGATAAATTCTCTTATATCCTTTTTATATGCTCTGACTGTACCTTCCATAACTGCTTTTTCTGGTATCGCATTGCCGGCTGTACCTGCTTGGAATAATCCTATAGTAACTACAGCATTTTCAAGTGGTCCTACTTCTCTTGATAATAATTCTTGTAATGCTAAATGTATATGTACTGCTGCATTTATAGGGTCTGCAGAATTGTGAGGCTGTGCTCCATGACTGCCTAATCCATTTACTGTTATTCTGAACTTGTCTGCTGAAGCAAAAGTTTCTCCTATGGTATAACCAACTACTCCAGTAGGCAAATCCGCTGCATTTATGTGCATAGCTATTGCAGCATCAACATGTGGGTTTTCCATAAGTCCGGCTTCAATCATAGCTTTAGCTCCTACAACTGACTCCTCTGCCGGCTGAAACATTAATTTTACAGTGCCCTTTAAATCTTTTTCTACCTCTTTTAGAAGTTTTGCTGCTCCTAAAAGCATAGAAGTATGTATATCGTGTCCGCAGGTATGAGCATAATCATTTTCCGAACTAAATGATAATCCACTTTCCTCTTTCATTGGTAAAGCATCCATATCTGCACGCAGCATAATAGTCTTTCCACCTTTACCAACTGTTGCAACTATACCACTTTTACATATTTCTTTTGGCTCGTAGCCCATTTCTGTTAATTTATCTATTACAAATTTAGTTGTTCTTGGCAGGTCATCATTTATTTCCGGAAATTTATGTATATATCTCCTGTTTTCAATCATTTCATTACTTAATTCTTTTGCTCTATCAATTATACTCATAATTACCTCCATTGCACCGTTTACGGCGTCACAAACCTTAATGAAGAATCATTTTTTGATTCTTCCATAGAGTGAAAGAGTGAAGAGTTTTTTTCTTCACTCTTTCACTTTTTTCACTCTTTATATATTAGTATTTTCTTTACTTTTTTTAGAACCAAACAATGCCGTAATTATTATAACAATTGGCGCCAATAGATTGAGATAAGAATATGGAACATATGTAAATGTATCTATTCCCAGCACAGATGTTATAAAAATTCCATTAGTATTCCAAGGTATTAATGCAGAACCTAAAATACATACCAAAGATACAATTGAAGATAGCTTTAAAAGGGATATATTAAGTCTTTTATATAATGGTAACATAGCAGTAGCCGTCATAACAATTGAAACATTCATTGATCCTGCAACTGTATTTGCAATCATACCCATTATAACTGTTGCAACTATCAATTTAAATCTATTATTAACTATTTTGAATAAGGGCTCTAAAACTGTCTCAATTACCTCAGCTTTATTAAGCATTCCAATTAACCCAAATGTAAAAATAAAAGTACTCATAAGTTTGAGCATACTTGATATACCACCTCTATTAAGAAGGGTATCTAAATAAGCTTCTCCAGAGTTTGAAATATATCCACTCCATGAAATATTTATTATTTCTTCAAATGAATATCCTTGATAAAATATTGCTATCAAGCCACCTATAACTACTCCAATCATAATTGACACGAGTGCAGGCTTTTTTAGCGCTAATAAAATCAATAAAGCTATAAGCGGTATTAATGCCACAAGTGATATTTTAAATTTATCTGATATTAAAGTCATCATATTGTTAGTAAAGGTATAATCCATCTGTGATGATGAATATTTAAATCCTAATATTAAGAAAATCATTAGTGCTATGCTATAAATTGGTATAATACTTTTCAATGTTTCCTTAACATGATCCATAAGCTCTGTTTCTGAAACAGATGCAACTAAATTATTGCTAGCAGACATTATGGATGTACCATCTCCAAATAAAGATCCACTGACTACGGCGCCAGCCACTAATCCCGGCGAAATCCCCAGACTTAGTCCTATACTTGACATGGCAAGCCCCGCTGTACCTACTGTCCCCCATGATGTGCCGGTTATAAATGATACTGCTGAACAAATTAAAAAGGACAATACTAAAAAGTATTTTGGTGATATAATCTTCAGTCCATAATATATGATGGTTGGCACAGTACCAGCAGCAATCCAAACACCCATCATAGCACCAACAGCGAACATTACAAAAATTGGACTCATTGCTTTTCCACAGTAGTCTACTGCAGAAATTTCTATATCTTTATATTTATATCCTAGTTTTAAACATACTGGTATAATTATTAACCAGGATAAGAAAAATAATGGCTCCATTGGTAGCCCATATAAACTACATGGCACACTAACAACTAATGCTATAAGTATTAAAACTATTACAGCACATTTTCTGCTAATTTTTTTCGGCTTTGATGAATTCAATTTAATACCTCTTCATTGCTCATTTGTGATATAAGGCTATTTATTAGGTTAGGAACTGTATCTACCACATCTTTTATATATACTCGTTCATACATAGTATGGTAATCCTTGCCTAGAGGGCCTAAAACTATTGATGGTATATTTAACTTTTGTATTTGTTTAAAATCTATATTATATGTAGAGCTTTGGACAACCATATTTGACATAATTTCTTTTTCGTTTTTAATGTCAGTGCATGCAGTATAGCTAATGTCACATATACCCATAAAGTATGGTTCCACATATAGCTTCAATTTATATTTATTTGCTAAGACTTCATCTAGGCAGCTTAAATACTCATCTAAATTTCCATGGTTTTTTACAGCTGGATAGTAAGGAGGTATAAATCCTACAACCACTACTACACCACTTATCTTAGATAGCTCAATAATTTTTTTTATTGTCCTTATACCTGCTTCTTGAATGTTTATCTTTCCACTGTTTATTAGCTGTATGGTGTTCTTATGGAAAGCTTTTTTAAGAGTAACATAATTTTCATTATTTTCAGCGGCAATTTCTTCTAGCTCTTTATAGGTTATAACTAATGGATTAAATTCTCTTTTTTTCTCTAATTTTATTAAATCGTTTTTATACATATAATCAAATGTTGCATCATATTTTTTTAATACCTCTTTAACCGAACGATTACAAATTGAAATAATCTTTTGCAGTATTTCCGATGTATTAGTATCCTTTAAAAACTGATAGTTAAAGTATGAGGCACTGTATTCCGGAACTGAAACATCATATAATTCCTTTAAATCTCTATTGTATAAAACTGTAGGTGGCTGTGTTGCAACATTTAAATCCTGTGAGCATAAATTATAATTTAATTCTATATTCTTTATAATCTTAGACATAATGTAGGAGGAGTTTAAACCTGACATTACTTCGCTTCCGTGAGAGATCTGACCTTTTACAACTATAGCTGGCATAATTTTACCAACTGTTCCAGTAGAAACTTTAAAGTTCTCACTTTTCTCACCAACATGAGGCTCTGTTAGAACCATTAAGCTGTATTCTAAATTGTATTTTTCTTTTAGCTGAACTAATAGATTAACGCTTTGTCTCATCCCTGATGAAAGATTTTCCTCATCATGCACACCTAAAAAAAGTATATTGACATTTTCGTCTTTATTGTTAAACAAGGTATACAGACTTATTGCTATACCTGCCTTCATGTCATTAACACCTCTGCCGAAGACCCAGTCCTCACTGTTTAAATCAGCCTTTACTGCATTGGGCAAATTAAGCTTTTTTAGTCTTATTTTTAACTCATCAGGATTAAGAGCGAATTCTCTTAAATCTCCATAACAATTAATTTCTACACAGTCATAATGTCCGGTTAGAATTATAGTTTTGTTAGTTTTTCCTTTTTTAAGAGCCCATATAACTGGTCTTTTCAATGGATCGCTCCCAATGTATTCTCCGTAATTATCAGTATTTTTTATAAAATAATCATCATTTTCTATTAAAGCTAATATGTGCTTAGCCATATTGTATTCCATTTCTGTACCTGTATCGCTTTGTATTGATACTAGCTCATAAAACATATCTCTAATTGATTTTTTCATAATTACCTCGTTATTAATATTCCTTCTCACCCATCATATCTAATTAGCTAACGTTATTTAATGATTTCATAACAATATTAACAGTTCCATCTTCATTTGTATTAAATGATATTTTATCAGTATCATCTAAATATTCCACTGGTATAAGTATCTCTATTCCTTCTTCTGTTTTTATCCTTTGCTTTTTATTTATTTTTTTGTCAAGCTTATAATCCAGCTTAACCGTATCTTCCTTGATTCCTGAATTTTTTAGCTCTTCATTATATCTTTCTTTAACAACTGAATCAGCTTCAAATACTGTATCTGTTATTTTATTTATATCAACTGTTCCTTTTGAGTTAAAGGACTCAACAATTTCTTTTTTGACATTTATTTTCTTCTCAATATCATTATCAAAGTACTCTTTCACCATTTTTTTAGATGCCTTTTCTATTGCATCATAAGTATCCTTCGGTGATAGTGTAAATGGTAAATTAAAAACAAAATTTGAGAATATTGCTGTTTTTTCTTCCTCAATTTCATGTTTTTTCTCACTTATAAACAGCACATTATTGTCTATTTCATATATAAAACTTTCATCTGATTTTTGAGAAATGCTTGGCAAGGTTGATTTGTATTTTATAACTCTAACTATTCTTTTATCATCTATTTCATCAATTTTATGTATAAAACTATCCTTATAATCTAATTTTAACATGCATAGCTTTTTTACTCCCTCAGTTTCATATAAACAATACATAAGATCCGAAGAATTAATGTCTGTACAGCTTTTCATTATTTCAAATATATTTTTACTTAAGCTTTGAGTTATTTGTTCAAAATTATTTTTATCAAAGGTCATCAAAAGTTCACAATTTTCGCTATTATTAGATAATGTATATTTTTTATTTGTTGGTAAAAATGCTATCTTTGTAATTTGTTTTGCTATGTATTCGAAAGTATCATCATCAATTTCTAATGGCAGCTCAGATAGAACAGGTGATGTTATAGACATATCTAGTATGTGAATTATCGCCTTGTGAATTATTATATTAGTTTCCATATTTATCTCCAGAGTCTCAAATAGTGTTTTAAACTTTGCAATTCTATTGCACAAAATTTATTTTCAAGAGGCTGTTGTAACAGCTTCTATCACCTTATTTTATCTCTATATATACAAATTGTAAATGATTAATTCAAAAAAAGACCTGTTCTATAAAAGAATATTAATTAAAGATTTTTAATAAAAAAATATATATAATTGCAATAAAATACTGCACAGCGTCAAATTGTGCAGTATTCCAATATTGTCTATTGATTAATCTTATATTTATCAAAAAGATTTTTAAGCTGTGGAATAAATAAGATTAGCACTGTTGCAAAACCCTCAGCTGCTATATACGTAAAGTTATAACCAATAGCTGTTATTAATCCTACCCATACTCCATTTGTTACATCTAAAAAGAAAATTATACCTGATAAAGAAGATACTATAAATCTTCCAAGTATGCCTATTAGATAAGTCTTAATTAAACCATTTTTTTGGTTTCTTAACAAGGCACCTATTCCTAAAGCTCCAAAGGCTAGCGGATAATCAAGAATTAATTGCACTGGATGTATTACATATGGATTTATAAGTAAATCTAATAAACCAAACACAACACCAGCTATAACACCTTGTTTTACTCCAAATAAATAGCCTACTAATACAACAAATAACATACTAAATGGGGTTACAGAACCGCCCTGTGGCATTCTAAACAAAGTTATCTGATTAAGAACATAAGCAATAGCAATTAGTATTGCTGTTTTAACCATAACATTAACATCCATTTTTTTCTTATCTGTTTTTGCCACAAGTATCATTAAAATAACAATTATTGCTATTGTCAATAGTTGACCACCTATTGACCCAAAAAAGTTTTGTAAAATTTCTTCCATAAAAAAAATCCTCCTTATTTTTTTGCATAAAGAGAACTCACACGCTTCCTTTCGCCGGTACTAACCGGATCAAGTTATAAGGGTGAAATCTCAGCCATAAAGCTCCCCTAGCAAAATATTATATATTTATTTAGTTGACGTAGTTATAATATCACTACATTAATAATAATGCAATACCTAATTGTCAAATTTCGACATATTAATTTTATAATATTTTATTACAT